>NZ_CP087587.1:32500-1002500 GCF_020985325.1 Croceicoccus sp. Ery5 | reverse complement strand
GGCCGTCCTGCTGGACGCCGACCATGTCGGTGCCGCCGGCATATTGGGCATCGATACGCTGCGCGGCCACCGCGTAATCTTTGATTTTGCGAACGACAGCATATCGATCGGCCAGCCGGGACGCGCCAGTGCCGACAAGGAGTATGAAATCATCGTGCGGGCCAAGCGCAAGCAGGACCGCATGGTCATTTCGAATGCGCGGATCGACGGGGTGAAGGTCAGCCTTATCATCGACACCGGCAGCAATTACTCGATCGGGAACACTGTGCTGCGCGACCGCCTGCAGGCAGACGCGACACTTGGCTATGCGGGGATCATGGACGTAACCGGCACGCAGTCGAACAGCGATGTCGTGATGGTGGACATGATGCAGATCGATTCGCTTCGCCTCGCCAAATCGGTCCTGCTCATTCAGGATTCGCCTGCTTTTGCCGAGCTGGGTCTGGACGACAAGCCCGCGGTCTTGCTGGGCATGAACCATCTTCGCGCCTTTGCGCGCATGTCGGTCGATTTCACGCGGCGCGAGGTGGCGTTCGATCTGGCCGAATAGAGCTTTAGCTGGCGATTCGCGCGCCGCTCCCTAGATAGGGACCGATGCCGCCCGATACTGCCCGACCCGACCAGCTGGCCCGCCAGGCCGACTGGCGCACGCTCAAGCGATTTTTGCCCTATCTCTGGCCAAGGCATCACCGCGCCCTTCGCGTGCGGATCGTCGCTGCCATGGCCATGGTGCTGGCGGCCAAGGCGACCACGCTGCTGCTGCCCTTTGCCTATAAGCGCGCCATCGACCAGATGACGACGCCCGCGAACGAGGCGGCGATGGTCGCCCTCGCCTTCGTGCTGGCCTATGCGCTGGGTCGGTTCGCGTCGGTTGCCTTCAACAATATCCGCAATATCGCGTTCGAACGTGTCGGTCAGGACGCAACCCGAACGCTGGCGCAGGACGTGTTCGCGCGCCTGCACCGCCTGTCGCTGCGCTTTCACCTGTCGCGCCGCACGGGCGAGGTGACCAAGACCATCGAACGCGGAACCAAGAGCATCGATACCATGCTCTATTTCCTGCTGTTCAACATTGCCCCTACGGTGATCGAGCTGATCGCGGTCGGCGTGATATTCTATGTGAATTTCGGCTGGACGCTGGTGATCGCCACGGGCCTTGCCGTCATTGCCTATATATTGGCGACGCGCTGGATCACCGAATGGCGCACCAAGCTGCGCATGCAAATGAACGCCCTCGACGGGCAGGCGCTCAGCCGCGCTGTCGATTCGCTGCTCAATTATGAAACCGTCAAATATTTCGGCGCCGAACAACGCGAGGAGGAGCGCTATGGCCGCTCGGCCCGCGCCTATGCGGATGCCGCGGTGAAGAGCGAGAACTCGCTGGGCCTGCTGAATATCGTGCAAGGCTTCATCACCAATGCACTGATGGCAGGCGCGATGGGCTATACCGTCTGGGGCTGGAGCAAGGGGCAGCTGACCACCGGCGATCTGGTGCTGGTCAACACCTATTTGACCCAACTTTTCCGGCCGCTCGATTTGCTGGGCATGGTCTATCGCACGGTGCGTCAGGGCCTGATCGACATGGCCGAGATGTTCGCACTGGTCGATACGCCGGTCGAGGTGGCCGATGCTCCGAACGCCCCTGCCCTGATCATGCGCCAGCCGACCGTGCGGTTCGATCAGGTCCGTTTCGGCTATGATCCCGACCGGGAGATCCTGAAAAGCCTGTCCTTTCGGATCGAAGCCGGCGAGCGGGTCGCCATCGTCGGCCCGTCAGGCGCTGGCAAGTCGACCATCGGGCGATTGCTGTTCCGCTTTTACGACCCGACGGGGGGCCGCGTGCTGATCTCAGGCAAGGATCTGACCACGGTGACACAGGATTCGCTGCGCGCGCAGATCGGTATCGTTCCGCAGGACAGCGTGCTGTTCAACGACACGATCGGATACAACATCGCCTATGGCAAGGAAGGCGCAACCCGCAGCGAGATCGAGGCCGCCGCGCGCGGGGCCGCCATTGCCGATTTCATCGAAAGCCTACCCGACGGTTACGAGACCGAAGTGGGAGAGCGCGGACTGAAACTGTCGGGCGGAGAGAAGCAGCGCGTGGCGATCGCGCGCACCTTGCTGAAAAACCCGCCGATCATATTGTTCGACGAAGCGACCAGCGCGCTCGACACGCGGACCGAGCAGGACATCATGCAAACGATCCGCGCCGTTGCCGCCGATCGCACGACGCTGACCATTGCG
Organism: Croceicoccus sp. Ery5; assembly: GCF_020985325.1. Lineage (NCBI taxonomy): Bacteria > Pseudomonadati > Pseudomonadota > Alphaproteobacteria > Sphingomonadales > Erythrobacteraceae > Croceicoccus > Croceicoccus sp. Ery5. The sequence goes on along the minus strand of NZ_CP087587.1, from coordinate 1,000,253 downwards.
CATCGCCTGTCGACCGTGGTCGATGCCGATCGCATATTGGTGCTCGATCACGGCAGGCTGGTCGAAAGCGGCAGCCATGGCGAATTGCTCGCGCATGGCGGGCTCTATGCCGAAATGTGGCAAAGGCAGGCCAGCGAAACCGGCGATCAGCCCGAAACCGTCTAGTCACCCGCCCGGATAGCGGTCGAAGCGCGGCAATTCATGCGCCGTCGCTTCCCATGGCAGCGCTTCGGCCATCTGTATATGCGCCGAGGGCGGGTGATCGCCTGCATCGTCCAGCGTGGCCGACTGGATATCGACCAGACCGGGCAGCACACCCTCGTTATAATAGTACAGGCCTGTGCCGCAGTTGGGGCAAAACTGCCTTTCCACCCCTTCGGACGAGGCATAGCTCCTCACCTCTCCGTCAAAGCGCAAGCCTTCGGCAGGGAAGCATATCCACGACACGCCCGCCACGCCCGCGCTGCGCCGGCAATCGCTGCAATGGCAGATCGCGTGATGCGCGACCTCTCCCGAAATCTCATAGCGGACAGCCCCGCAATGACAGCCACCTTTCAGCATCGTCGATTCTCCCCGAATTCCGCATTGGAACATATAGCGAACACGGTGTGCCGGCAAGCCTTGCCTTGTCATTCCGCCGCCTATCCTGCACATGCGGCGCGAACCGGCGGGACGAAACCCGTCCATCGACAAGCATAGATGTCAGGCAGGATCCGACCATGATCGATACAGCCACGCTGCGGCGCGACTGGCTCTCCAACCCGCGCGGCGATATTCTGGCGGGCATCGTCGTCGCACTCGCGTTGATACCCGAGGCGATCGGTTTTTCGATCATCGCGGGCGTCGATCCGCGCGTCGGCCTCTATGCCTCGGTCGCCATCGCCATCGTGATTTCCTTTACCGGCGGACGCCCCGGCATGATCTCGGCCGCGACAGCCGCCGTTGCGGTGGTCGTGGTGCCTCTGGTGCGCGACCACGGGGTCGAATATCTGTTCGCCGCGACGATCCTGATGGGCATATTTCAGGGGATCGCCGCGTTGCTGCGCCTCGACCTGCTGATGCAGTTCGTCTCGCGCTCGGTCATTACCGGTTTCGTCAATGCGCTGGCGATCCTGATCTTCATGGCGCAGCTTCCCGAACTGACCAACGTGACATGGGTCACCTATGCGATGGTCGCAGGCGGTCTCGCGATTATCTATCTGTTCCCCAAAATCACCACCGCCGTCCCCTCGCCGCTGGTGGCGATCATCGTGCTGAGCGTCCTGTCGATCGCGCTGCACGCGCCGGTCAACACGGTGGCCGACATGGGCGAACTGCCCGAAGGCCTGCCCTATTTCATGCTGCCCGACGTGCCGCTGACATGGGAAACACTGACGATCATCACGCCCTATGCGCTGACGATGGCAGCGGTCGGCCTGCTGGAATCGATGCTGACGGCGCAGATCGTCGACGATATGACCCACACCGATTCCAACAAGCAGCGCGAATGCGCGGGCCAGGGCAGCGCGAATATCGTGGCGGCCCTGCTGGGCGGGATGGGCGGCTGTGCGATGATCGGGCAGTCGGTGATCAATGTCACTTCGGGCGGGCGCGGCAGGCTGTCGACCTTTACCGCGGGCGCGGTGCTCCTTCTTCTGCTGGCGGTGCTGGGCCCGTGGGTCGGGCAAGTGCCGATGCCCGCGCTGGTGGCCGTGATGATCATGGTGTCGATCGGCACGTTCAGCTGGAATTCGATCCCCAACCTGCGCCGCCATCCGTGGCAGTCCAGCGTCGTGATGCTGGCGACCGTCGTCGTCGTCGTGGCCACGCATAATCTGGCACTGGGCGTGCTGGTCGGCGTGGTGCTGTCGGGCATCTTCTTCGCGCAAAAGGTGATGGGGATGTTCGGCGTGGTCCGTACGCGCGATGCCGATACGGCGACCTATACGGTCACGGGCCAGATCTTTTTTGCCAGCGTCGACCGGTTTCAGGCGGCGCTTGGACCCGAAAGCGAACAGCCCGATCCGGCGGGCCATGTGGTGATCGATGTTTCGGCGGCCCATTTCTGGGACATCTCGGCCGTGGGCGCGCTGGACAAGGTGGTGGAACGCATGCGCCGCAATGGCCGGTCGGTGCAGGTCATCGGCCTCAATACGGCCAGCGCCGATCTGGTCGACAAATATGCGCTGACCGACAAGACGGGCGTAGAGATCGGCCTTGCCCCCCACCCCTGATCTTGCAGCCCGCATAAAAAAGGCGCCGTTCCGAACCGAACGGCGCCTTTTTTCGTATCAGTCGGAATAGCCCGGCCAGACCACTGCCTGCGCGACGATCACCTGCTCTCCGTTAAAGGTCAGCGCTGGCGATCCGTGCAGCTTCCACCCTTCGTCCAGGGCCTTGGACACGCGCTCGCAAAACGCATGATCGTCGGGGCCGGTCAGGCAGCGATAGGGAAGTCGGCCATCGGGGGGCGAAGTCTCAGCCATGGATCGGGTCCTTACAGGATGTATTTCGAAAGATCGCTGTCACCCGCCAGCTCCCCCAGCCGGTCCTTTACATAGGCGCGGTCGACGGTGACGGTAGTGCCGGTGCGTTCCTCGGCGTCGAAGCTGACTTCTTCCAGCAGCTTTTCCATCACGGTCTGCAAACGGCGCGCGCCGATATTCTCGACACTCTCGTTCACTTGCGCCGCAGTAGAAGCGATTTCCGCGATGGCGTCGGGCGTGAAGTCCAGCGTCACTTCCTCGGTCGCGATCAGGGCGCGATACTGGTCGACCAGATTGGCGCGCGTCTCGGACAGGATGCGGACGAAATCCTCTTCGGTCAGCGCGCGCAATTCGACGCGGATCGGCAGGCGGCCCTGCAATTCGGGCAGCATGTCGCTGGGTTTCGACACATGGAACGCGCCCGACGCGATGAAGAGGATATGGTCGGTCTTCATCGGCCCGTACTTGGTGGCGACGGTCGTCCCTTCGATCAGCGGCAGCAGGTCGCGCTGAACACCCTCGCGGCTGACGGTGCCCCCGCGCTGGTCGGACACGGCGATCTTGTCGATTTCGTCCAGAAACACGATGCCATTCGCCTCGGCATTGGCCAGCGCGACGCGGGCGACATCGTCCTGGTCCATGCGCTTTTCCGATTCCTCATCGACCAGCTTGTCCCATGCCTGCGCCACGGTCAGCTTGCGGCGCTTCATGCGGTTCTGGCCCAGCGCCTTGCCCATCATGTCCGACAGGTTGATCATGCCGATATTGCCGCCCATGCCGGGCAGTTCCATGTTCATGTTCGGCTGGTCCTCGACCTCGATCTCGACTTCCTTGTCGTTCATCGTATCGTCGACGACGCGTAGGCGGAAACTTTCGCGCGTGGCCTCGCTGGCGTTTTCGCCGACCAAAGCGTCCAGCAAGCGCTTCATCGCCGCCTCGCTCGCCGCTTCGCGCACGGCTTCGCGGCGGCGGTCCTTTTCAAGGCGGATCGCTTCCTCGGCCAGATCGCGGGCGATCTGTTCGACATCGCGTCCGACATAGCCGACCTCGGTAAACTTGGTCGCCTCCACCTTGACGAAGGGCGCATCGGCCAGCTTTGCCAGACGGCGGCTGATCTCGGTCTTGCCGCAGCCCGTGGGGCCGATCATCAGGATATTCTTGGGCGTCACCTCGTCGCGCAATTCGGGGGCAAGGCGCTGGCGCCGCCAACGGTTGCGAAGCGCCACGGCCACCGCGCGCTTGGCGTCTTTCTGCCCGACGATATGTTCGTCCAGAGCGGCCACGATGGCCTTGGGGGTCAGGTTTTTCATAAGGGGCTCGTCAATCAGGCGGTGACGGTTTCGACCGTCACATTGTCATTGGTAAAGACGCAGATATCGGCGGCGACCTTCATCGCCTTGCGCGCGATCTTCTCGGCGTCATCCTCGTAATCGGCCAGCGCCTTCGCGGCGGAAAGGGCATAATTGCCGCCCGAACCGATGGCCGCGATCCCGCCTTCGGGTTCCAGCACATCGCCATTGCCGGTGATGACCAGCAGCACATCCTTGTCCGCCACGATCATCAATGCTTCCAGATTGCGCAGATATTTGTCGGTCCGCCAGTCCTTGGCCAGTTCGACCGCGGCGCGCATCAGCTGTCCGCGATATTGCTCCAGCTTGCGCTCCAGCCGTTCGAACAGGGTAAAGGCATCGGCAGTCGCTCCGGCGAAACCGGCAATGACCTTGCCCTTTTCGGGCCCGCCCTCGCCCAGACGCCGGACCTTGCGCGCATTGGGCTTCATCACGGTATTGCCCATCGAAACCTGGCCATCGCCCGCAATCACGGTGCGGTCGCCGCGTTTGACGCCGATGATGGTGGTGCCGTGCCACGGGGTCAGCCCGTGGGCGCTGTTATGATGTGAAAATCCGTCCATGCGGGGCGATATGGGGCCGCGCGAAACGGGTTCAATAGAGGCCGGTTCGATAGAGGCGGGCGATCAGCTGCCGTTCGGCCCCGGACCCGAAGGCCCGCTGGCACCCGCGCCGCCAACCGTACCGATATTGCCGAACAGATCCTGCAGGAAGCTGCGGTCGCGGCCCATCGTCTCGGTCTCGTCACCGTCGGGGCTGATCTTGCGCACGTCTTCCATGCCGGTCTGCGACACGCTGGTCACCGTACCGCTGGCATCGAACGCCACCTTCAGCACCTTGTGCTCTTCGGTCTGCGGAACGCCGAAAACGCGCTGTTCGGTGGTGGAGGACACATAGTAATAGACCGGATCGCCATACTGGCTGGCAAAGCTGGGGTGGCCCAGTGTTCCCTCTACCGACTGTTTGTTGTCGATGCCGGGCTGGATCGCGCCGGTCAGGGCGGGATCGAACAGATAGCCGCGATGGTCGCGGATCGAAGTGCATCCGCCGGTCGCCAGCGCCGCTGCCGATACGGCCGCCAGAACGGCCATTTTGGAAAACTGGAACTGGCGCGTGGACTGCATGATCCGCCTTATCTGTCTTGGTCTTACACGGCAGGCTTCCGCTTCCCGTGCGTTCTTACTATATGCTGCGTGGCAAGCCTTTAGAGCCTGACCCGCAGCCACACAAGTTCGCGCACAGCTTATCACCGCATAGCGCCGCGCGAACAGGGCTGGCAAAGCCGTTGGGGGCCTGCCTTTTGCCGATTTAATCCCCGATGAACGGCGCGCGCGTATTTGGTATCAGCCCCGCGCCCGTATCAGGAGCCTGTCCTTTGAAATCCCTGCTTTCCCGCCTGTTCAAACCCGCAGAGCCCAGCGGCATCCCCGCCTTGTGGCATCAGATCGTCGCCATCGCGCGGGAGCCGGAATGGTATCGGGACGCAGGTGTCGCCGACACGATCGAAGGCCGTTTCGACATGGTCAGCGCCGTGACCGCGCTGGCGATGGCGCGGCTGCAGGATTCGGGCAAACCGCAATATGGCGTGCAACTGACCGAATTGTTCATCACCGATATGGATGGCCAGCTGCGCGAGGAAGGCGTGGGCGATCTGATGGTCGGCAAGCATATCGGCAAGCTTGTCTCGGCGCTTGGCGGCCGCATTTTCGCCTATCGCGAGGGGTTGGACAGCGACGATCCGGCCCTGCTGCAACAGGCGGTGGACCGCAATGTCACCCTGCTGGACGGCGCTTCGCCCGCACCCGTGGCCGAACGCATGCGCGCGCTGTGGGCCGATCTTCGGGCAACGCCGATGGACGATCTGATCGAAGGGCGGGTCGCACGATGAGCGGGGCCGCTTCCGAACTCACCCGCTGGATCGCGGTGCGCCAGTGCGAGGGGCGCACGATCGAAGTCATCGCCAGCGATGCCGAACGCGCCGCGTTGGCCGAACGTTTCGCGCTGGTCTCGGTCGACCGGCTCGCCGCCACGCTCACCCTGTCGCGCGACGGCGAAAAGGTAAGCGCCGAGGGCACATTGAAGGCCGCCATCGTGCAAAGCTGCGCCGTTTCGGGTGAGGATCTGCCTGCCGAAATCGACGAAAAGCTTGTCTTTCTGTTCGTCCCCGCGAAAGGCGACTTCAATTCGGACGAGGAAGTCGAGCTGGACGAAAGCGATCTCGACGAGATCCCCTATGAAGGCGACCGTTTCGATCTGGGCGAGGCCGTGGCCCAAAGCCTCGCCCTCGCCATCGATCCATTTGCCACCGGCCCCGATGCGGACCGCGTGCGCAGGGAAGTCGGGCTGGACGAACCCGAAAAGGAGAACCCCTTCGCCAAGCTAAAGGGGCTCGACCTTAACTAGAGCCGTTCGAGCGCGACGGCCGTCGCTTCGCCGCCGCCAATGCAAATCGCCGCGATCCCGCGCTTGAGGTCGCGCGTTTCCAGCGCGCCCAGCAGCGTCGTCATGATACGCGCGCCCGAAGCGCCGATCGGATGGCCCAGCGCACAGGCCCCGCCATTCACGTTCAGCCTTTCGCGGTCGATGCCCAGTTCCTTTTCCGCGATCAGCGCGACCACGGCAAAGGCCTCGTTCACTTCGAACAGATCGACATCGTCCATGGTCCAGCCGATCCGCTCCATCAGATTGCGCGTGGCATAAACAGGGGCGCTGGTGAACTTGCCGGGTTCGTGTGCAAAGGCGGCATGGCCGACCACTTTGGCAACCGGCTTCATGCCCAGCTTTTCCGCCGTGCTGGCGCGGCACATCACAAGCGCGGCCGCACCGTCCGAAATCGACGAGCTGTTGGCCGCCGTGACCGTGCCATCGGGCACGAAAGCGGGGCGCAGGGTCGGGATCTTTTCGACATTGGCCTTGCCCGGCTGCTCGTCCTGCGTGACCGTTTCCACACCCTTGCGGGTCTTCACCTCGACCGGGGTAATCTCGCGGTCGAAAGCGCCGGTTTCCTGCGCCTTCTTGGCCAGCGTCAGCGACCGGATCGCATATTCGTCCTGCGCCTCGCGCGTGAACTGATATTCCTGCGCCGCGCGATCGGCGAACACACCCATCAGCGTGCCTTGCTCATAGGCGTCCTCCAGCCCGTCGAGGAACATCGAATCCTTGACGACATCATGGCCAAGGCGCGCACCGCCGCGATGTTTTGGCAGCAGATAGGGCGCGCCCGTCATGCTCTCCATCCCGCCCGCGACGACGACATCGGCACTGCCGCCCGCAATCGCGTCATAGGCCATCATCGCTGCCTGCATGCCCGAACCGCACATCTTGTTGACCGTGGTAGAGGGCACATGCTGCCCCAGCCCCGCATGGATCGCCGCCTGACGCGCAGGCGCCTGTCCCAGACCTGCCGGCAGCACGCAGCCCATAATCACCTGATCGACGACACTGCCCTCGATCCCCGCCCGCTCGATCGCGGCCCTGACGGCCGTCGCGCCAAGGTCGGTGGATTTCACATCGGCAAACGCACCCTGCAAACCGCCCATCGGCGTGCGGGCATAGGATGCAATCACGATCGGATCGGTCATGGCATTTTCCTTTTGATTACTCTTGAGAATATAACTTACGTATTGGTATGTCTTGTGACGAAGCGATTATCAGGAGGACGCTTGGCCCAGAACCCCTCGCCTTTCAGGAATGCCGAACAGCGCAGCCGCGACCGGCAGGCCAAGAAACTGGCGCTGATGGAAGCGGCGGTGCGCATGTTCAACACGCGCGGCTTTCACGCGACCTCGCTTGACGATGTGGCCGGATCGCTGGGCGTGACGAAGCCGACCGTCTATCACTACCTTGGCAACAAGGAGAGCGTGCTGGTGGAATGCCTGCGCTTCGGGCTGAAACAATTGCTGGATGCGGCAACCGCCGCCCGCGCCGAAAAGGGCATTGCGGCGGACCGGCTGCGCAGTTTTCTGATCGTCTATGCGCAAGTGAATATGAGCGATTTCGGACGCTGCGTCATCCGCACGCCGGACGAGGCGTTGAGCGAGGAAAGCCGCGAGGTTCTGCGCGGACTGAAGCGCCAGATCCACAATGAAATGCGCAGCCTGATCGCGGAAGGGACCGCCGATGGCTCGATCGCCTGCGACGATCCCAACCTGCTCGCCTTTACCATTGCCGGCGCGCTGAACTGGCCCGCCCGCTGGTACGAAGAAGGCCACGGCCATTCGCCAGAGGAAACCGCGCGCCGACTGGTCGACAATCTCGCCGCGGGCTTCCTGCCCCGCCCCTAAGGGCCCCGATGGCACGTGGGCTTTCACCTCACAACTTGCTCGTAAGCTCGGGCACGGCCTTGTAGAGATCGGCGACGAGGCCGATGTCTGCGACCTGGAAGATGGGTGCGTCTTCGTCCTTGTTGATGGCGATGATGGTCTTGGAATCCTTCATGCCGGCAAGGTGCTGGATGGCGCCGCTGATGCCGATGGCGATATAGACTTCGGGGGCGACGATCTTGCCCGTCTGCCCGACCTGATAATCGTTGGGGACATAGCCCGCGTCCACCGCAGCGCGCGATGCGCCGACGCCCGCGCCGAGCTTGTCGGCAAGCGGCATGATCGTGGCCTCGAACGTCTCGGCATCCTTCAGCGCGCGGCCGCCCGATACGATGATCTTCGCGCTGGTCAGTTCGGGACGCTCGGACTTGGCCAGTTCGGCAGAAACGAAGCTGGACTTGCCCGCATCGCCGGTGGAGGCGACGGCTTCGATCGCGGCGTTGCCGCCGGTGGGTTCCGCCTTGTCGAAGGCGGTGCCGCGCACGGTGATGACCAGCTTTGCGTCAGTGCTCTCGACGGTGGCAATGGCGTTGCCCGCATAGATCGGGCGGGTGAAGCTATTCTCGCTCTCGACCGACACGATATCGCTGATCTGCATCACATCGAGCAGGGCCGCGACGCGCGGCGCGATGTTCTTGCCGGTGGTGGTGGCGGGGAACAGCACCGCGTCATGGGTTTCCATCAGCCCTTGGATCAGCGGCGCGACATTCTCGGCCAGCTGGTGTTCATAGGCAGCATCGTCAGCGACATGGACCTTGCCCACGCCTGCGATCTTGGCGGCGGCTTCGGCAACAGCGCCGCAGGCAGCGCCCGCGACCAGCAGGTGCACTTCGCCCAGCTTCGAGGCCGCGGTCACCGTGGCCAGCGTCGCATCGCCCAGATGGCTATTGTCGTGATCGACATAAACAAGCGTCTTCATCTTACGATTCCTTTGTGGCTTCGCCTTCGCATCCGCTCAGGCGACGCCCATTGCTTTGAGTTTGGCGACCAGCTCGTCGACATCGGCGACCTTCACGCCAGCCTGACGCACCGGCGGTTCGGACACGTTCAGCGTCTTGAGGCGCGGCGCGATATCGACGCCGTAATCAGCCGGAGTCTTGGTCTCGAGCGGCTTCTTCTTCGCCTTCATGATGTTGGGCAGGCTCGCATAGCGCGGCTCGTTCAAACGCAGATCCGTCGTGATGATCGCAGGCGTGGACAGCCGCACCGTCTCGAGCCCGCCGTCGACTTCGCGCGTTACCTTCACGTGGTCGCCGTCCATCTCGACCTTCGATGCGAACGTGCCCTGCGGCAGTTCCATCAGCGCGGCCAGCATCTGGCCGGTCTGGTTGCTGTCGTCGTCGATCGCCTGCTTGCCCAGGATGATCAGGCCGGGCTCGACCTCTGCCGCCACGGCCTTGAGGATCTTGGCCACCGCCAGCGGCTCGACCTCCTCATCCGTCTCGACCAGCACCGCACTATCCGCGCCCATCGCCAGCGCCGTGCGCAGCGTTTCCTGCGCCTTGGCAGGGCCGATGCTGACCGCGATAATCTCTTCGACCTTGCCCGCTTCCTTCAAACGGATCGCTTCTTCCACCGCGATCTCGTCGAACGGGTTCATGCTCATCTTCACATTCGCAAGATCGACACCCGAACCGTCCGCCTTCACACGCGGCTTCACATTGTAATCAATCACCCGCTTCACGGGCACAAGGGCTTTCATGGGCTTGGCTCCTTCCCAAAAATCGCTGCGACCATGCGCCGGCCTTCCAGCGCGCGATCAGTGTTTCTCCATCACATCCCGCATCGGCGCGGGCCAGACCCGGCGTGCGTGAAAACCGCGGTGCGGGTGCGGCCTGCATGCGCCCTGCGACGTCGATATAGGCGCCGCGTTCGCGCATCTGGGGATGCGTTTTGGCTTCGTCCAGCGTCAGAACGGGCACGACACAGGCGTCACTACCGTCAAACAGGGCAATCCAGTGCGCCTGATCCTGTTCCGCGAAACGCGCCGTCAACGCCGCCTCCAGCGCCTGCGCCCTGTCGGGACGTTGACCGTCGGCAAATTCGGGCAGGTCGAGCAAGCGGATCATTTCGGCGAAAAACGCCGGTTCCAGCGGACCGACGCTCATTTCGCGCCCGTCGCTGCATAGATAGCTGCGATACCATGGCGCCGAGCCGCCCAACAGATTGTCGCTGCGGTCCAACGACAGCTGACCAGTACCGCACAGACCGTCGAAAAACGACATCAGCGTGCCAACGCCGTCGATGATCGCCGCATCCACTACCTGCCCTTCGCCCGAACGGCTGCGCTCGAACAGGGCGGCCATGATGCCCATGGCCAGCAACATCGACCCGCCACCGAAATCGCCGACCAGATTCAGCGGCACGCTGGCCGGTTCGCCCGGCTTGCCCATTGCCGCAAGCGCGCCCGACAGCGCGATATAATTGATGTCGTGCCCCGCCGTGCGCGCCATCGGCCCGTCCTGACCCCAGCCGGTCATCCGTCCGTAGATCAGCCGCGGATTGCGCGCCAGAACCGTGTCCGGCCCCAGCCCCAGCCGCTCCATGACGCCGGGACGCATCCCCTCGATCAGAACGTCGGCATGCGCCAGCGCGTCGAGACAGGCCTCGCGCCCCGCATCGCTGCGGATATCCAGTTCAAGCACCGCGCGCCCGCGATCATTGACCGGATTGGGCCATCCGTTACCCCCATTGCGGTCGATCCGCAGCACATCGGCACCCAGATCCGCCAGCATCATCGCGCAATGCGGCCCGGGACCGATGCCGACGAATTCGACGACTTTCAGCCCCTTCAGCGGGCCCTGAGCAGAGGATGGGGCAGTCGCGTTCATGCCACCGGATCGGCCAGCATCGCGCCCAGCCGGTCGCGCATGACGGTTTCGGCATCGGCAACCATGCGGGTCAGCAAATCCTGACAACTCGGGATATCGTGGATCAATCCCTGCACTTGCCCCGCCCAGACGAGGCCCGCATCGACATCGCCCGTTTCCAGCGCCACACGCCCCCGCGCGCCGGAAACCAGCGGCTGAATATCCTTGAACTCGGCCTCTGGCGCGGCGGAAATCTCGACCACCTCGTCCGAAATCGCGTTCCTGGCAACGCGGCCCGTATTCTTGAACTTGCGGAAGATCAGGTTCGTGCCGCGCTCGTCATTGTCGACTAGGAACTGCTTGATATTGTCGTGTATCGGCGCCTCTTTCGTGGCGCAGAAACGGGTGCCCATGTTCACCCCGTCGGCCCCGAGCGCCAGAGCTGCCGCCAGACCGCGCCCGTCGCCGATGCCGCCACTGGCCAGCATCGGGATTTTCACCTTGTCGGCAGCAGCGGGAATCAGGATCAGGCCGGGAATATCGTCCTCGCCCGGATGGCCCGCGCATTCGAACCCGTCGATCGAAATCACGTCCACGCCCATGCGTTCCGCCGACAGCGCATGGCGCACCGCCGTGCATTTATGCAGCACGATAATGCCGTGTTCCTTGAAATGGTCGACATGTTCCTGCGGCTTGTAGCCTGCCGTCTCGACGATCTTCACCCCGCTGTCGATGATCGCCTGCCGGTATTCGGCATAGGGCGGCGGGCTGACCGAGGGGAGGATCGTCAGGTTCACGCCGAACGGCTTGTCGGTCATGCTGCGGCAACGGTCGATCTCGCGCCGCAGATCGTCGGGCGTGGGCTGCGTCAGCGCGGTCAGAATGCCCAGACCGCCCGCGTTCGATACGGCAGCGGCCAGTTCGGCGCGGCCCACCCACATCATCCCGCCCTGAACGATCGGATGTTCGATCCCCAAAAGTTCGGTGATCCTGGTTTTCAGTGCCATCAAAGCGCCTCCACAATGGTGACATTCGCCATGCCGCCGCCTTCGCACATGGTCTGCAACCCGTATTTACCGCCCCGCTTGCGCAACGCATGGACAAGGGTCGTCATCAGCTTCGTCCCGCTGGCGCCCAGCGGATGGCCCAGCGCGATTGCACCGCCATTCACGTTCAGCTTCGCCGGATCGGCATCCAGCGCCTTCAGCCATGCCATCGGGATCGATGCGAAAGCCTCGTTCACTTCGAACAGGGCAATATCGTCGAGCGACATGCCCGCTTTGGCCAACGCCTTGCGCGTGCCGGGAATCGGCTCTTCCAGCATCACCACCGGATCGCCCGCGCTGACCGAGAAATGATGGATGCGCGCCAGCGGCGTCAGCCCATGGGTCTTCAGCGCCGCCTCGCTTGCCACCAGCACGCCCGACGCGCCATCGGTCATCTGGCTGGCATTGGCGGCCGTGATCGTGCCGCCTTCGGCCAGCGGGTCCATCGAACCCATCTTCTCCAGCGAGGCATCGAAGCGGACACCTTCGTCCTGATCGAACATGCCATGTTCGGTGTCGATCCCGACGATCTCGTCCCTGAAGGCGCCTGCCTCGATGGCGGCAGCGGCCTTGCGGTGGCTTTCCAGCGCGAACCGGTCCATGTCCTCACGCGTGAAGCCGTATTTGTCGGCGATCATCTGCGCACCGGCGAACTGGCTGAACGCAGGCACGCCGTAACGCTGCTGGATCGACGGAGCGAAGGGCCCCGTGCCGATCCCCGCCTTTTCATAGACCGACATATTGGAAAACATCGGCACGCGCGTCATGCTTTCCGCGCCCGCCGCGATGACCAGATCCTGCGTACCCGACATCACCGCCTGCGCCGCGAATTGCAGCGATTGCTGGGACGAACCGCATTGCCTGTCGACCGTTACCGACGGCACGCTGTCGGGCAGCCCCGATGCCAGAACGCAGTTGCGGCCAAAGGCGAACGCCTGCTCGCCGCCTTGCGTGACGCAGCCCATCAGCACGTCTTCGATCGCTGCGGGATCGACGCCCGAACGCGCGACCAGCGCGTCCAGCACGGCCGCGCCCATATCGGCGGGATGCGTGCCTGCCAGCATGCCCTTGCGCTTGCCGCCCGCAGTGCGAACGGCCTCTACGATATAGGCCGCGCTCACTTCGGCGACATCCGGATCGCGCCGTCAAGGCGGATCGTCTCGCCATTCAGCATGGGATTGGCGATGATCGATTCCACCATTTGCGCATATTCGGCGGGGTGGCCAAGGCGGCTGGGGAACGGCACTTGCGCGCCCAGTGCGTCCTGCACTTCCTTGGTAAAGCTTTCCATCAACGGAGTCAGGAACAGGCCGGGCGCAATGGTCATGACGCGAATGCCGTAACGCGCCAGTTCGCGGGCGATGGGGATGGTCATGCCGACCACGCCGCCCTTCGACGCGGAATAGGCCGCCTGCCCGATCTGGCCTTCATAGGCAGCGACGCTGGCGGTGCTGATGATGACACCGCGCTCCTCTCCGACCGGTTCGGCATCGTAAATGCGCGCGGCGAACTTCGACAGCACGTTGAAACTGCCGATGAGGTTGATGTTCACGATCCTGGCGAAATCGCCCAGCGGGATCGGATTGCCTTCGCGATCGATCACCTTTTGCGGCGGACCGATGCCCGCGCAATTGACGAGGATGCGGGCCTTGCCGTTCACCGCCTCGGCCTCTTCGATCGCATTGGCGACGCCGGTGTCGTCGGTCACGTCAACCTTGGCAAAGCGTCCACCGATTTTCGCGGCGTGCGCCTCGCCCATTTCGGCATTGAGGTCGAAAATCGTGACCTTGGCGCCCAGCTTCGCCAGATGCTCTGCCGTTGCGCCGCCCAAGCCCGATGCGCCGCCGGTTACGATGGCTGCCAGCCCTTCCACTTTCATCGTCTCGATCCTTCCCCTGCGTTTCGTAAATTCGGATGTCCGGTCAAAGCGCGCGCGCGATCACCATGCGCTGGATGTCGGAGGTGCCTTCGTAAATCTGGCACACGCGCACATCGCGATAGATTTTGGCGACGCCATATTCTTCCAGATAGCCATAGCCGCCCAATGTCTGGATCGCGCCAGACACCACAGCCTCGGCCGTTTCAGATGCCACCAGCTTGGCCATCGACGCCTCTTTCAAACAGGGTTCGCCTGCATCTTTCAGCGATGCGGCATGCAGCACCAGATGGCGCGCCGCTTCCAGCCTTGCCGCCAGATCGGCAAGGCGGAAGCCCACCGCCTGATGCTGGATGATGGGTTTGCCAAAGCTGCTGCGTTCCTTGGCGTAATCGACCGCGATGTCGAGCGCGGCCTGCGCCATGCCGATGCATTGCGCGGCAATGCCGATGCGCCCGACCTCAAGGTTGGAAAGCGCAAGGCCATAGCCCGCCCCTTCCGCGCCCAGCCGCAATTCATCGGGCACGAACAGATCGTCGAAGCGGATCGCACATGTATCCGACGCGCCCTGCCCCAGCTTGTGCTCGACCTTGTCGACCGAATAGCCTTCACTGTCTGTCGGCACGAGGAAGCCCGTGATGCCCTTCTTGCCCGCGTCGGGATCGGTCACCGCATAGACGATGGCCAGTCCCGCGATCCGGCCCGAACTGATGAACTGTTTCGCGCCGTTCAGCACATAGCCGCCGTCCACCCTGGTCGCGCGCGTCCGCATTGCGGCGGCGTCGGAACCCGCGTCGGTTTCGGTGAGCGCAAAAGCGCCGATCATGCGGCCCGCGATCAGATCGGGCAGGAACCGTTCCTGCTGCGCCTGTGTCGCATCCTTGATCAGGCTGGCAACGATCAGGCTGTTCTGGATCGACAGGATGGTCGACAGCGCACCGTCGGCCGCTGCGATTTCGATCAGCGACAGGGCATAGGATATGAAATCGGCTTCGGCCCCGCCAAATTTTTCGGGCGCGGTCATGCCCATCAGGCCGAGCCCCGCCAGCTCTTCGAACAATTCGGGCGGATAGCCGCCCGCAGCCTCGAAATCGAAGCTGCGCGGCCGGATCTGCTCTTGCGCGAAGCTGCGTACGGCGTCGCAGATGGCGCTTTGCGTATCGCTGAGAATCATGCCTCAATCCCGTTTGTTTACTCGTGAGTAGGTAATAGCCTGATCCGTAGAATGTCAATCACATTGGCCGCTTTACAAGATTAGTCCGGACATTTAAAAAGCGAGTCGATCATGCATCGCGGTGCCGGTGGCGATATCGCCCGGGCGTCGTGACACGGCCCGGATTTCGGGCGGTATTCGGGGCGGGAACATAACAGAAAACCGGCCCGCATCGATCGCTGGAGAGGATCATTGCCATGCCCATTGCAGCACTAGTGACCATGTATCCCAAAGCGGGCCATATCGACGAGCTGGAGGCCAGACTGGTCGACATTCTGGCCGACGTCCGGACCGAGCCCGGCAATCTGGCAGCCATCGCCCTGCGCGATCCTGCCAACCCCGACCTGCTGTATGAATTTGCCATCTATCGCGACCAGCAGGCAGTGGAAGATCACCGGCAGGCCGACCATTCGCTGACCAAGGGACCGGTGGTCAAAGCTTTGTTCGACCGGCCGATGGATGTGCGCCTGTTCGAAACATTGGGTGTGGAACAGGGCGCGGACGGCCGGATCGAAACCGCCGGCCGACAAACTTCGTAAAATCCGGACAAATGGATTGACTTTGTCCGGACATCGCAATTAGTCTGGACAAATCAGCTTCGCGGCATGGATGCGACAGGCGGGAGAGGCCCGTCGTTTGCCGTGAACCCCAACAAGACCGACCAAACAAAAGACGAAACGATCTGAGGGAGTGGGAAAATGCGGCTAAAATATATTCTGGGATCGGCCATCGCATTGGGCGCGATGGTTCAGGCACAGGCAGCCATGGCGCAGGACGCGCCGGACAGCGCCGATGCCGCACAGACACCCGCAACCGCCGCGCCGGAACCGGCGGCGGCGTCGTCCAACGAAATCATCGTCACCGCCCGCAAGCGTGCCGAGACTTTGCAGAATGTCCCCGTTGTGGCGCAGGCCTTCCAGCAGGAATCGCTTGAGCAATACGGCACTGATTCCATTGCCGCGCTGACCACGCGCGTTCCCGATCTGCAGGCTGGCACCGGCGTCAACGCGACCGGCACGCAGATTTCCCTTCGCGGCGTCGGCACCACCGCGCTCAATGCCACGATCGACCAGTCGGTCTCGCTCAATATCGACGGGCTGCCGCTGACGCAGGGCCTCGCCTATTCGATCGCACTGTTCGATCTGGGCCAGCTGGAAGTGCTCAAAGGTCCGCAGTCGCTGTTCTATGGCAAGAACAGCCCCGGCGGTGTGATCTCGATGCGCAGCGCCGATCCGACCGACGAGTTCGAGCTGGTCGCACGCGCCGGATACGAATTCGAAGGCGAAGAAAAAGTCGGCGAGCTGATCGTTTCGGGCCCGATCACCGACAGCCTCGGCTTTCGTCTTGCAGGCCGCTATTCCAGCATGAACGGCTATTTCAAGAACGTGGCCGAAGTGCTGCCCGATCTGGGCACGCTGCCCCCGCTGTCCGACCGTTTTCCCAATGCCGATACGATCATACTGCGCGGCACGCTGATGTTCGAACCTTCGGCGTCCTATTCGGCGCGGCTGAAGGTCAATTACGGGCGTTACGAAGAACAGGGATCGGCCACCGCGCTCGACGTCGGCTATTGCCCCGACGGCACCGGCGGCGTGCCGCCCACGGGCCTGCCCTTTATCGGCGGCGACAATTGCAAGATCGACGGAAAGTTCCGCGTACCCACGCCCGATCCCGACGCCTTTGCCATCGCGCGCAACAATGCCGTGCCCTTTTTCCTTGCCGAACAATGGTTCGGCACGCTGGAACAGACGCTGGCGCTGGGCGACGATGCCAGCCTGACCTCGGTCACGACCTATTACAACATCGATTCCTCGACCATCCACCTGGCCAGTTCGACCGGCACGGTGGCAGTAATCCTGCAGGACAACGACTTCTCGAACGAGCAGTTCACGCAAGAATTGCGGATCGAGACCGACATGACCAATTCGCCGTTCAACATGATGATCGGCGCATTCTATCAGGATGCGCAGCTGATGAACCATGTGCGCGTTCCGGCGAATACAGAGCTGATCGATCAGGGCTATATCGCCCTGCCCCCGCTGCTGATGTCGCCGCGCCATTATGTCGATATCGAAAGCTTTTCGGCGTTTGGGCAGGGAATGCTGGACATCACCGACACGCTGGAATTCACCGCCGGTGCGCGCTGGACGGTGGAAGAGCGCAGGCACCGCGAGTTCAACCATTACAATCCCGACGCCCCGTTCGAGGTGCCGCTGCTGGTCCCCAAGCTCGATTCCTCGAATATCTCGCCCGAATTCACGCTGGCCTATCGCCCGACATCCGATCTGACCATTTTCGGATCGTATAAATGGGGCTTCAAATCGGGATCGTTCAACTCGGCCACCTATATCAATTCGACCACCAATGCCTCGTTCAACGACGAAAAGGTGCAGGGTGCCGAACTGGGTGTGAAGTCGCAGCTGATGGACGGCGCGCTGACGCTCAATCTCGCGGGCTATCGCTATATCTATGACGATTTGCAGGTCGGCGCGCTGGAGCTTCAGCAATTGCCCGGCGGCACGCCAACCTATGCGCTGCGCACCATTAATGCGGCAGGGGCCAAGGTGCAGGGTATCGAACTTGAAACAAGCCTGCGTCCGCATGGCATGCCGGGCCTGAACCTGTATGCCGCGGTCAATTACAACCATGCGCGCTATACCGACTTTCCCAACGCGCCCTGCGGCAACGGCCAGCCTGCCAATGCGGGCTGCGACCAGCTGCTGAATCCGTCGACGGGGCGCTATACGGCGCAGGACCTGTCGGGCCGCCGGCTTGTCCGCGCGCCGGACTGGTCCCTGTCGGCCGGTGCCGATTACGAAACGCCGATCGGGTCTGCCCTCACCCTCGTGCTGGGCGGCAATATGTCCTATAATTCGGAATATTCGACCACTCTGGTCGATATGCCGGGCTTCGAACAGGACGGCTTTGCCAAGTTCAACGCCAATATCGCGCTGCGCGGTCCCGACGACCGCTGGGAATTCGCGCTGATCGGCAAGAACCTGTCCGACGAATACACCACATCGCTTTGTTTCAACACCAATCTGCAGAACGCCACCGTGCTGGGCGGGCAGATCAGCGGCGGCGACGTCGGCGGGCCGGCGGGACGCGACGAAGCGGCCTGTGCGGTCGACCGCGGTCGCAGCGTGCTGGCGCGCCTGACTTTCCGGATGTGATTGGACGGACGTGATTGAATGCCTGTCGCCGGTGATCCCTCTTACCGGCGTCAGGCCCAAAGAAGGAGTTTCCAATGAAGGTCAATCTCGGGCTTGGCGCCCATAATTCGCAGGACTGGGAACGGTTTCACGCCAAATCGTGGGACGAGGCGCCCGCCATTCCCGACAGCGAAATCGTGCAGGGCATCATGCGCATCGGCGACATGGCCGAACCGCTGGGTTTCAACGGCATCTGGGCGCCCGAACATTGCGGCACGCCCTATGGGATGACCCCCAATCCGATCCAGATGCTGACCTATTTCGCGGGCCGGACCGAGGAGCTGACGTTCGGCACCATGGTGATCGTCGCTCCGTGGTGGCATCCGGTGCGGCTCGCCCATCAGATCGCCTATCTGGATATTCTGTCGGGCGGACGTTTCGAAACGATCGGCATCGGACGCGGAGTGGCCAAGTCGGAATTCGATGCCGTCGGCGTCCCGCGCGAGGAATCGCGCCAGCGGATGGACGAGACGCTCGACATCCTCGAACTGGCCTTCACGCAGGAACGCTTCGCCTATGACGGAGAGATCTTCAAGATTCCCGAAATGTCGCTGCGACCCAAATTCGTCAGCGACGATCTGGCCACCCGCTTTCACGGCGCATCGTCGACCGGCCCTTCGCTTGAGGCGAACGCACGGCGCGGGCTGACCCCGCTGTTCGTGGGGAACAAGCCGATCGAGCAGGCGGGCGAGGAAGTGAAGCTGGTCAATACCTTCCGCAAGGAAGAGGGGCTTGCCCCATGCCAGCCCAAGAACGTGCTGTTCATGTATTGCACATCGGTCCCCGATGGCGGCGAAATGGCGCAGGAAGTGCTGAACGCCGCGAACCGCGATGTCACGCTGCACTATGGCTTTGGCAATCCCGACAGCTTTGCCGGGGTCAAGGGCTATGAAAGCTATGCCAAGCGCGAAGGCTATGCCACCGCGCCCGATGCGCAGAAACTGTCGGCGCAAAAGGACACGAAAAAATCCCCCGGCTATGACAAGTCCAACCTGCTGATCGGCACGCCCGACCAGATTATCGAGCGGATCGAGGCAGCGCAAAAGGCCTGCTCGTTCTCGGAAATCACGATTCTGCCCAATATCGGCACCATGTCGCTGGATCAGGCGGCCGACAGCGTGAAGCTGTTCGCCAGGGAAGTGCTGCCGGTCGTGCAAAAGATGGATGCGCCGATCCATGCATCGGTCCTGCCCGACGGTGACGGCGACACCCGCACCGCATCGGCAGGCTGAGCCCGGACAACATCGGGAACGATGATGGGCACGCAAGCCATGGAAATGGATCACACAGGGGTAAAGGGCGGCCTGTTGATCGGCGGCACATGGCGCGATGCGCCGCGCTGTATCGCCAATCGCAGCCCGTCCGACATTGACGATGTGATCGGCGAATTCGCGCTGGGCGATGCCGCCGACGTCGAAGAGGCGCTGCACGCGGCACGCACGGCGCTGAAGACATGGGGCCGCAGCAATCCGCAATGGCGTGCAGACATTCTGCGCCGCACTGGCGACATCCTGCTGCGCGAGGCCGGCCGGCTGGGCCGCATCCTCGCGCGTGAGGAAGGCAAACTGCTGGTCGAAGCACGCGGAGAGGTGATGCGCGCGGTCCAGATATTCTATTATTTCTCTGGCGAATGCCTGCGCCCGCCGGGCCAGTTCCTGCCCAGCGTGCGCGACGGTTTCAATGTGACGGTCGCACGCGAACCGGTGGGCGTGGTCGCCGCCATTACC
Organism: Croceicoccus sp. Ery5; assembly: GCF_020985325.1. Taxonomy (NCBI): domain Bacteria; kingdom Pseudomonadati; phylum Pseudomonadota; class Alphaproteobacteria; order Sphingomonadales; family Erythrobacteraceae; genus Croceicoccus; species Croceicoccus sp. Ery5. The sequence continues at coordinate 980,233 of NZ_CP087587.1, read as the reverse complement.
CCGTGGAACTTTCCCATCGCCATACCCGCATGGAAGACCGCGGGCGCGCTTGCCTTTGGCAATACGGTCGTGCTGAAACCGTCCGAAATCACGCCCGCCAGCGCCGCCATCATGGCGGACGCACTGGCAGAAGCGGGCCTGCCCGATGGCGTGTTCAACCTGATCGGCGGTCTGGGCGCAGACATCGGCACGGCGCTGATACGCGGGGCCGATGCCGTCAGCTTTACCGGATCGGGCCCCACGGGCCGCATCGTGCTGATGGAAGCGGCGCGCGCGATGAAGAAGGTGCAGCTGGAACTGGGCGGGAAAAGTCCCATCGTGGTACTGGCCGATGCCGATCTGGACCTTGCCATCGACAATGCGATCGACGGCGCTTTCCGCCAGACCGGGCAGCGTTGCACCGCATCCAGCCGCATCGTGGTCGAAGCGGCGATCCATGACGAATTCGCCGAACGCATGGCCGCGCGCGTTGCCGCGCTGAAAGTGGGCCATGCACTGGAAGACGGGCACGATATGGGCCCCGTCACGACCGAGGCGCAACTGGCCAAGAACATCGCCTTCGTTGGCGAGGCGCAAGGCGAAGGCGCCGAATTATTATGCGGCGGCCATGCGCTGGAACGGCGCACGCGGGGCCATTTTTTCGCCCCCGCCCTTTTCGCGGGCACCGATAATGCGATGCGCCTGAACCGCGAGGAAGTGTTCGGACCCGTCGCTGGCATCATCAAGGTCGGCGATCTGGACGAGGCCATCGCGGTCGCCGCCGACACCGAATATGGCCTGTCCGCCGCGATCTGCACGCGTAACCTGACGGCTGCGGAGAAATTCCGGCGCGAAGTGCCATCGGGCATGGTGGTGATCAACGGCTCCACCTCGGGCTCCGACTATCACGCGCCTTTCGGCGGACGGCGCGGATCGGGTTACGGCATCCGCGAACAGGGCAATGCGGCGGCCGAATTCTTCACCGAGATCAAGACGACATATTTCAACCACGCCCTTGCGCCGCTGGGCGCTGGCGGCGGCGTGAAATTCTAGAAAAAAGGCAGCCAGACCCATGGGTTACGAAACCGAAACACGCGTCTCCAGCAATGTCGATGACGGCGTGTGCACCATCACCATCTGTCGTCCGGAATCGCGCAATGCGCTGACCAAATCCATGTATCGCGCTATCCGCGAGGCATGTACACAGGCAGGCGCCGATCCCGCCGTGCAGGTGATCGTGATCGAAGGTTCGCACGGCTCTTTCGCCAGCGGCGGCGATCTGAAGGAAATTCTGGACGTGCTGGAAAGCGACGATCCGCACGCAATCCTGAATTACGAGGAATTCCTGCCGTTCGATGCCGTGCGCGTGGTGCCCAAGCCGACCATCGCCAAGATCGACGGGCTGTGCATCGGCGGAGGGCTGACCCTTGCCATGATGTGCGACATCGTGGTGGCAAGCGACAATTCGCGCTTTGCCATTCCCGAGGCCAAGGTCGGCATTATCGACGGCCATATGCCACGCCTGCTGCGTGAACAGGTGCCGCCCGCGCGGCTGCGTTACTGGATGTACACGGGCGCGATCTTTTCGGCAGAGGAAGCGCGCGAGGAAGGGCTGGTCACCAAAGTCGTTCCGGCAGAGGAACTGGACGCCGCCGTCGCCAAAATCGCGAACGATCTGAAGAAAAGCTCGCTCGACGCGATTCAGGGCCTGAAGCGCATTTTCAACGAGGTGCGCCCGCTGTCGGAAATGACCGACGCCTATCTCGCCATGCTGAAGCCCGAAGTGCTGGACCGGCTGCGCCAGTTCAAAGCGCGCTGAGGAGGCCCGCGCGATGACGATCTTCCATCGCCTGCTGTCCGACAGGGCCGCCGAACACGGCCCCCGCCCCGCCCTGCTGTTTGGTGCGGAAACCGTGTCCTATGCGCAATTGCTGGCCCGTGCGGAGGGAACGGCGGCGCGGCTGATCGCGCATGGGGTGACGGCGGCGGATAATGTCGCCCTGGTGATGGAAAACTCGATTGCCGCCGTCGATGCGTGGCTGGCGTCCAGCGTGATCGGCTGCACCGAAGTGCCGGTCAATCCGCAATATCGCGGCGAACTGCTGCTCTATCTGCTGTCCGACAGCGACGCGAGCGTGGTGATCGCCGATGCCGCTTTCGCCGGCGAGGTCGCCGCGCTTGCACCCCGCCTGCCGCAATTGCGGCTGATCCTTGTGCATGGCGAAACCGGCAAGACCGGCGGCATCGTCGCCCCGTTCGAACACGGCCCCGCCGATCTGCAGCCCCCGCCCTTGGCCGACGACGCACCCGAACAGATCGTACTTTACACATCGGGCACGACCGGCCCGTCGAAAGGGGTGACCCATACGCAGCGTTCGATGCTGACCCTTGCGCGTTATAATGCCGAGATGGTGGGCTATGGCCCCGGCGACCGGTTGCTCAATTTTTTCCCGCTCTATCACCAGAACGCGCGCTATACCGGCGTGATCCCTGCGATCTGGGCAGGAGCCAGCATCCGGCTGCAACGCAAGCTGTCGACCAGCACGTTCTGGCAAACCTGCCGCGAGGACGGGATTACCGCGTTCAACTATCTGGGGTCGGTGCTGCGGCTGATCCTGAATGTCACCCCGCCCGACTGGACCGCCGCCGACCATACGGTGCGCAAGGCATTCGGAGCGGGCGCTCCTCCGGCGCTGTGGCGAGAATTGCAGGACCGGCTGGGCATCCGCCTTGTCGAGACATACGGGCTTAGCGAAGCGCCCATGGCGACCGTGAACACCAGCGAGGGCGGCCGGTCCGCCACGCTGGGGTCGGCAGGCCGCGCCAGCGATCTGTTCGAAATCGGCGTGGTGGACGAAGGCGACAATCTGCTTGGCCCCGACGAGACAGGCGAAATCGTCATCCGCCCACGCTGCCCCGACGCGATCATGTCGGGCTATCGCAAGAAAGAGGCCGCCACCGTCAGCGCGTTCCGCAATCTCTGGTTCCACTCGGGCGATCGCGGCCGCCTGTCCGCCAGCGGCGAGCTTTATTTCGAGGAACGCGACAAGGACGCGATCCGCCGCCGGGGCGAGAATATCTCGGCATGGGAAGTCGAAAGCGTGCTCGAACTCCATCCCGATATCGCCGAATGCGCGGTCTATGCGCTGCCCGACAGCGAGACAGACGAGGCTGTTGCCGCCGCGCTGATGTTGTCGCGGCCCGACGCCGATCTCGCCGCCATCGTCGCCTTCGCCGCCGATCGCCTGCCGTCCTATGCAGTGCCCAGCCTGATCCGCGTGATGGACGACCTGCCCCGCACTCCCACGCAAAAGGTACAGAAAGCGCGGCTGCGCGAAGCGGGCCGCGATGCCCATCTGGCCGCTGCCGAACTGGCCCGACGCGCCACCATCATAGAGGAAACCCGACCGTGAACGATGCAACCACCTTGACCCGAACCGCCCCCGCGCTCTCGCCCGAAGCCCTGTTCGCCATGCACGGCAGGACCGCGCTGGTGACCGGCGCTTCGTCGGGCATGGGCGAGGCACTGGCCAAGGCGCTGGCCGCGGCGGGCGCGCAAGTGATCGCGGTGGCGCGCCGGATGGACCGGCTCGAAGCTCTGGCCGACGCGCATGACGGCATCGTGCCCGTCAGTTGCGACCTGTCGAGCGAGGACAGCCGCCAGGCGCTGGTCGCGCAGGCAAAGGACATCGGACAGGTCAGCGTGCTGATCAACACGGCGGGCGTGAATGCCACCGTGGTCCCCGCCGAACAGGAAAGCGCAGAGGCGCTGGCCAATACGCTGGAAGTCAACCTGCTCGCCCCGTTTCGCCTGTGTCAGGCATTCGGCCCCGCCATGCGCGAGGCTGGCGAAGGTGCCATTCTGAATATCGCCTCAATCAGCGGCGTCGTCGGCATCGGGCGCATCCCGCAGGCCGCCTATGTGATGAGCAAGTCGGGCCTTGTCGGCGTGACCCGCGAGCTGGCGGCGCAATGGGGCCGCTATGGCATTCGCGTCAACGCGATCGCGGCGGGCTTTTTCCAGAGCGAGATGACGGTCGACATGTATGCGTCGGAAAAAATGGCCGACTGGGTGCGACGCGGCCAATGCCTTCCCTATTTCGCCACGCCAGAGGATTTCGCGGGCGCGGCGCTGTTGCTGACATCCGATGCCGGACGGTTCATCACCGGCCAGACCTATGCGGTGGATGGCGGCTGGACGGCCAAATGACCATGGTCGCCGATCCGCCCGCCCGTACCGGCAGCCCGTCCGGACCGCTGGCCGACGGGCCCGACCCGCTGGCCGGTGTGGACGCGATCGTCGCGCAGCTGGCCGAATTGCGGCCCGTTGTGCTGGTCGAACGGGCAGCGGACGCCAGTGCGGGCATGCTGGTGATCCCGGCGCAGGCGGCCGGACCGGACCAGATCAACTTTATGGCGAAACACTGCCGCGGGCTGGTGATACTGGCGCTGACGCCCGAACGCGTCGCCGCGCTGCGCCTGCCGCCGATGGTGGAGCATAATAATGCGCTCTACCAACAGGGCTTTACCACGTCGATAGAGGCACGGACGGGGGTTTCGACCGGCATTTCCGCGGCCGACCGCGCCCGCACCATCCATGTAGCGATCGACAGCGATTTCGGCCCCGACGATATCGTCACGCCGGGCCATGTCTTTCCCGTCACCGGCCGCAACGGCGGCGTGCTGGCCCGCCCGGGCTTTACCGAGGCTTCGCTGGAGCTGATGCAGCGCGCAGGGTGCCAGAACGCGGCCGTCTTGTGCGCCATTCTGGACGCCGATGGCGCGCTGGCGGACATGGCGGGGCTGACCGTTTTCGCGCGCCGGCACGGCCTGCGCATCGGAGCCATCGACGATCTGGTCGAAACGCGGCTGCATGAAGAACCCCTGCTGGAACCCGCCGGTCGGCGCGGCTTTACCAGCCGCCGTGGCGGATCGTGGGAATTGCGGGGATTTCGCAACCGGATCGACGGTTCGTTTCAGCTTGCTCTGGTCAAGGGGCGCCTTGCCGGTCTGCGCGCGGACGATCCGGTGCCGCTGCGCGTCCATGCGCTCTCGCTGCTCGACGATGTGCTGGAACGCGAAGGGTCCGGCAAGGACCGGCTGGGCCATATGATGGACGGGATGGCAGGGGCCGAGCGCGCCATTATCGTGCTGGTGCGCGACGATGCGGGACTGTTTCCCTTTGACGAGGTCGATCAGCGGCAAAAAGCATATCCCATGCCGCGCCTTGGCCCCGCCGCCATTGCCGCCAAGATCCTGTTGCAACTGGGCGTCGTATCGGTCCGCCTGCATGACTCGGCGTGCGATCTGGCGGACACGCTGGCCAGCTATGGCATTGCGCAAGAAGGGCATCATGGCTGATGCAGGCGCGATGATCGGCGATATCTGGCTGCGCACATCGAAAACGGCCGAACTGGCCGCATTCTATCGCGACGGGCTGGGACTTGATATCTCCGGCCTTCCTGCAGGCGCCGTCCGGCTGTCATTCACGGGGCGGAACTGCGGGGCGGGCCTGTGCCTCATGCCTGCCGGTGCTCCGCCCGAACCGGGGGAAGCCTATGGCCATGTCGCCTTTGCACTGCCCGACATCCGCACCGCTTTCGACCGGCTGACCGCAGCGGGCGCGGCGACACAAATCGCGCCGACCGTTCTGGCCAAGGGCGGGCCGGTCTGCGCCTTTGTCACCGATCCGGCGGGCTATGCCATCGAACTGGTCGAAACCTCCGGCCCGCGCGGCGTGGCGGGGTTCGATACCGGTGACATCATCCTCGGCCCGCGCGACGGGGCGCGGCGGATCGCGCATACCATGCTGCGCATTACCGATATCGACGCGGCGCTGCGCTTTTATGTCGAGGCGCTGGGCATGACATTGCGCGAGAGGATCGACATCGACGCACGCGGCGGCGTGACTGCCCTGTTCGTCGGATATGACCATGGCGATGCAGGCCGCCTGATTGAACTCAGCTTCTATCGCGCGCACAAAGGCCCCTTCGCGCAAGGCAACGGGTTTGCCCATATCGACCTGTATTTGCCCGATCCGGCCCTGGCAAGATCGCGCCTCGCCGCACTGGGTTTCGACGTCGATGGCGACATTCTGCGCGATGCCGACGGCCACCGGTTCCGGATCGTCGCGCCACAGATATAAAACCAAGGGAAGAGGCCATGTTTCTCGAAAACCAGTACCAGATCGCCTATGTAACCCCCGACCTCGACCAAGCGGTCACCCTGCTGAAGGAGCGTCTGGGCGTCACCGGTTTCAAGGGGCTGTCCAGCGCCGGTCCGGTGGTCGAAAATACGGTCACCACGCCCGACGGCGAAGTGTCGATCGGCATGCGGGTGGTGATCGCGATCATGGGCAATCTGACGTTGGAGGTGATGCAGCCCGTATCGGGCGCAACCGGCATTTTCGACGAGATGATCGTGCCCGGCCAGATGTTGCGCCTGCATCATCTGGGCATGCGCTGCGACGATCTGGAGGCGATGCGCGCCGCCCATGAACGGGCGGGCCGCAAGGTGGTGATGGAAGGCAGCTATGGCGCGGCCAGCTTCATCTATGTCGATGCGCGCGAGACGATGGGTCATTTCCTTGAATATGCCTGCGCGCCCGCATCCTATTGGGACCGTTGAGGGCTAGCATGATCACCACCGAAAAGCGCGGCCACATCACCATCGTCACGATTGACCGGCCCGAACGGCGCAATGCGCTGGACGCCGAGGCACAGGCCGAGCTGAACGCGATATTCGACGCCTTCGAAGCCGACGACGATCAGAGGGTCGCCATCGTCACCGGCGCGGGGGACAAGGCATTCTGCGCCGGCCACGACCTGTCCACGCCCGCACCGGAATGCCCCGACGACATGCCGCGTGGCGGCTTTGGCGGGCTGACGGCCCGCTTCGCCATGCGCAAGCCGGTGATCGCGGCGGTTAACGGATTTGCCGTCGGCGGCGGTTTCGAAATGGTTCTCGCCTGCGATATCGTGGTCGCCGCGCCGCATGCGCGCTTTGCCCTGCCCGAAGTCAGGGTCGGGATGATGCCGCTCGCGGGCGGAATCCTGCGGCTTTACCGGCTGGCAGGCCATCACCGCGCGATGACCATGCTGCTGACGGGCCGCATGATCGACATGGCGGAGGCCGAGGGGATCGGGCTGGTCGCCGAAGTCGCCCACTCGCGCCCCGTGCTCGATTGCGCGCTGGAATGGGCGACACGCATTCTGGAGGCGAGCCCGCTGGCGGTGCAGGCGACCAAGGCAGTGGCCACACGCTTTGCCGACCAGCCGCTGGGCAGCGCGATGGACGCGCAATGGACCCTGCCCGAAGTGATCCGTGCGCAACAGTCGCAGGATGCCGCCGAGGGCCCCGCCGCTTTCATCGAACATCGCAAACCGCATTGGCGCGGTTGTTGAATGACCGACGCTCCCCGAACCGGCCCCATACCAAAGCGCGATAGTAAAAAGGACCCTCGATCCATGAATATTTCCAGCAACCCCCTCACCTATCGTCATGGCGAGACCGTGATGAAGGGCGAGTTCGTGTTCGACAGTGCACGTTCTGGCCCCCGCCCCGGCGTGCTTGTGGTGCATGAGGCATTCGGCCTTGGCGACCGTGCGATGGCCTCGGCGCGGCGGCTGGCAGAGGCGGGCTATGCCGCTCTGGCGGTCGATTTATGGGGCAACCGGACGCAGCTGACCGAAATGGAAAATGTGATGCAGACCATTGGCGGGCTGGTCGCCGATCCCGCCGCATGGATGGGCAGGCTGGATGCCGCGCTCGCCGCGCTGAACGGGCAACAGGGGGTCGATCCATCGCGCAGCGCGGCCATCGGATATTGTTTCGGCGGCGCCAGCGTTCTGGAATTCGCGCGGCGCGGCGCGGCGCTGAAGGGGGTGGTCAGCCTGCATGGCGCGCTGGGACCGGTGGGCGATGCCTGGTCTGCGGACACTGTTGCCGCACGCATTCTGATGTGCGTCGGTGCCGACGATCCGCTGATCCCGCGCGATGCGATCACCGGATTCCAGCAGGCCGCGGACGGCAGCGGCGTGGATTACGAAATCGATATCTATGGCGGAACCCTGCACAGCTTTACCAATCCCGCCGCCGACGGCCCCGGCATGCCCGATTTCGCGGCCTATAACGCCCGCGCCGACCGGCGGTCGTGGACGCGCACGGTGGATTTTCTGGCCGAGATCTTCGCCTGACTTCGCTGCTACGGTTGCATGCGGGACTGTGTTGCCTGTTATTCGCACAGCGGCTAATCGGTTAGTTCCAGACAAATTTTCGCGTCCGGACCGCCGATTGCCGCATGACTGCGCCGATCTGTCCGGCCCTTTGGCGCGAATGACGGGGTAATGCATGACGGCCAAGGTGAATGGCGAGGACCCGCTTTACGTGCAGATCGCACGCAAATTGAAGGCCGAGATGATGGACGGTCTCTATCCGGTCGGTTCGCAAATGCCGACAGAGAACGAGCTGTGCGACCGGTTTTCGGTCAGCCGCTATACGGTGCGCGGCGCCATCGGCATGTTGCGCGACGAAGGGCTGGTCGCGGCGCGGCGGGGCGCGGGCACCACCGTATTACCGCCTCCGCCCATGGGCCTGCGCAATTTCGGCGCCATGTCGATCGAGGATCTGCTCCATTTCGCGCAAGGCTCCTACATAGAGATCGAGAGCATTGCGATGCGCAAGATCGACCGGCAGCACGCCCGCCAGACCGGCATCCCGCAGGGCGAGGAATGGCTGAACGTGTCCGCGCTTGGCCGCGAGAAAGAGACAGGCGCGATCCTTGGCGTGGCCGAATATTGGATCAACCGGAAATTCGCGGGCGTCAGCCGCCTGCTGGAAAGCCACAAGGCGCCGATCTTCCCGCTGATCGAGGATCTGTTCGGCGTGGTCATGACCGAAGTGGAGCAGACGATCAGCGCCTGCGTGCTCGACCCCGAAACCGCCGCCAAGCTTGAGGTGGAGCCCGGATCACCCGCGCTGGAAGTGCGCCATGCCTATCGGCTGGAGGATGGCACGCTGGCGCAGCTGGCGATCAATACGCATCCCTCCGAACGCTATCGCCATCGCGTCAGGATGCAGCGGGTGAAGCCTAGCGCCCCGTAAAGCGCGGTGCGCGCTTTTCGCGCAGCGCGGCAATCCCTTCGCGGTGGTCGGCAGTGCGGACGCTGACCGATTCATACGCGATGCCCGCATCCAGCAGGGCGGCACCCGCGCGGCGCAGTTCCATATTGGTCAGCACCTTGGTCCAGCGCAGCGCATTGGTCGCGCCGTTCAGCAGCTTTTGGCAATATTCCTCGCACACCGCGTCCAGCCGGTCCGCCGGTACGCTGCGGTTGATCAGGCCGATACGCTCCGCTTCGGGCGCTGCGACCAGTTCGGCCGTCAGCAGGAATTCCTTGGCCCGCGTCAGCCCGATGCGGGCCGCCCAGATCAGCGCGCCGCCATCGCCCGCGACAAGGCCGATGCCGACATGCGGATCGCCGATCTTCGCATGGTCCGCTGCCACGATGATATCGCCCATCAACGCGACCGTTGCGCCCAGTCCCACCGCATGGCCGTTCATGCGCACCACCAGCGGCTTTTCCATGTCGAGCATGGCCTGAACGATGCGTTTGGCCTGCCGCGCCTCGTGGTCGAACAGATGCGGGTTGTTGGCGTTATGCTCCATATGGTCGATATCGCCGCCCGCCGAAAAGGCGCGCCCCGCGCCGGTCAGCATGATCACGTCGCTGCCCGGATCGGCGGACGCAAAGGCCATCGCCTCGGGCAATTCGTCGTGCAGGGTCAGGTTCACCGCGTTCAGCGCATCGGGCCGGTTCAGCGTCAGCACCAACAGGCGCCCGCGCCGTTCCAGCAGGATCGTTTCGAATTCCGGCATGCTCATGGCTGGGCTCCCTCCTCTTCGGCCTGACTCTGAAGAGCCGGCGCCGGCCCGGTTATCCTGCCCGGCGACTTCGAGAAATCCACCGGGATGCCGGGATAGCGAATATCGCCCCAGCGGGACGGCACCGTCTGGAAAAATCCGCTCTCTTCCAGATGCGGATCGTGCAGCAATTCGTCGGTCGTGCGCAATGGCGATGCCGGAATGCCCAGCCCGACCAGCAGGTCCAGCCATTCCTGCGTCGTGCGGGTCAGAAAGGTTTCGGCCAGCAGGCCATAGATCCGGTCGATCTGCTTTGCCCTTTGCGCCAGCGTGGCCATGTCGTCCGTCACCCATTCGGGCTGTACCGCATCGGTGAACAGCCGCCAGTGCTTGTCGTTATAGATCAGCGCCGCGACATAGCCGTCCCTGGTGCGATAGGGCCTGCGATTGCGCCCGACCGCGCGCGGATAATGCGCTTCGCCCAGCGGCGGATCGAACAATGTGCCATTGGCATGCTCGACCAGCATGAAGGCGGCCATCGTCTCGAACATGGGGACCTCGACTTCCTGCCCCTCGCCCGTGCGTTCGCGGTGATACAGCGCCATCACGGTGGCATAGAGCGCGGTCATACCCGCAATCTTGTCCGCCATGATCGATGCGACAAAGCCCGGCTCTCCGTTCAGCAAGGCCTGCACCGCGGTCAGCCCGCATTCGGCCTGTATCGTATCGTCATAGGCAGCCTGATCGCGATAGCGCCCCTTGCGGCCATAGCCATAGCAATTGGTATAGACGATGCGCGGATTGACCTTGACGAGCGAGGCATAATCCAGCCCCAGCCGCGCGATCGCCTTGGCCCGCATCGAATGGATGAACACATCGGCCCCCGCGATCATCTCCAGCAAAACCGCGCGGTCTTCGTCCTGCGTCAGATCGAGAACCATGCCGCTTTTGCCGCGATTCACATTGGCGAAAATCCCGCCCATGTCGGGCGAAGGACCGACCGAGATATAGCGCGTGCCATCGCCGCCCGGCGGCTCGACCTTGACCACGTCGGCACCCATGTCGGCCATGATCTGCGTGGCATAGGGACCCATCACCATGGCGGTCAGGTCGATCACCTTCACGCTCTTCAATGGCCCCTGCTTTGCCGCTGCTGCCCTATCCTCAGCCACTCTCACCCGTTCCTTTCGCTTCTGGCCCGTCTGTAACGCCCCAACGCCGCGCTGTCATTCATATTTTCACCCATTGAACGAATATACGCATAGTGCTACGCGACGGGAAACCGATTTGACATCGGACGGATCTGACATGGGACGAGGGCCGGATATGGATTTCACCTTCTCTGCCGAACAACAGGAAATCCGCGACGCGATCCTGAAGCGCTGCGCCGCGTTCGACGACGATTACTGGCTCAGCCGCGACCGCGACGGCATTTTTCCCGAAGATTTCTATCGCGCCATGGCGGACGAGGGCTGGCTGGGCATCGCCATGCCCGAAGAATATGGCGGCGCGGGTCTGGGCATTACCGAAGCGGCGATCATGATGCAGGCCATCGCGGAATCGGGCGCAGGGATGACGGGGGCATCGTCGATCCACATCAATATCTTCGGCCTGCAACCGATGATCCTGTTCGGCACAAGGGAACAGTGCGACCGCCATATCCCGCGCATCGTTTCGGGCGAGGACAAGGCCTGCTTTGGCGTAACCGAACCCAATGCGGGGCTTAACACCACGCGCATCACCACGCGCGCGACCAAGGTCGATGGCGGCTATCGCGTATCGGGAGAGAAGATCTGGATCTCCACCGCGCAGGTGGCGAACAAGATCTTGCTGCTGGCCCGCACCACCCCGCTTGAGGATGTGACCAGCAAGACGGGCGGGCTGTCGCTGTTCTATACTGATCTCGACCGGTCGAAGATCGATGTCAGGCTGATCCACAAGATGGGCCGCCACGCGATCGATTCGAATATGCTGTTTATCGAGGATCTGTTCATTCCCGACGAGGATCTGATCGGCAAGGAAGGCGACGGTTTCCGGATCATCCTCCATGGCCTGAACCCCGAACGGGTCCTGCTGGCGGCAGAGGCCGTCGGGCTGGGACGCGCCGCGATCCGGCGGGCCAGCGATTATGCGCGCGAACGGATCGTGTTCGACCGCCCCATCGGCCAGAATCAGGCAATCCAGCATCCGCTGGCCAAATGCTGGGCCCAGCTGGAAGCGGCGAACCTGATGGTCATGAAGGCCGCGACCCTGTTCGACGCGCGCAAGGATTGCGGGACCGAGGCCAATGCCGCCAAATATCTGGCAGGCGAATTCGCATTCGAGGCATGCCATACCGCCATGCTGACACTGGGCGGCATGGGATATGCGCAGGAATATCATGTGGAACGCTATTTGCGAGAGGTCTTGATCCCGCGCACCGCGCCGGTAAGCCCGCACATGATCCTGAACTTCCTGTCCGAAAAAGTGCTGGACCTGCCCCGCTCGTACTGAGCCGCAGACGAGCTGAAAGAGAGAGCGATGACCGAGACGATCAACACGCGTTCATGGCTGTTCGCCCCGGGCGACAGCGAGCGCAAGATGGCGAAATGCGCCGATAGCGCCGCCGATGTCGCGCTGTTCGATCTGGAAGACGCGGTAACGGTGGACCGGAAACCCGCCGCGCGAACCATGGTGCGCGAATTCCTGCAATCGCAGGAAACCGGCCACGAACGGCTGTGGGTGCGGATCAATCCGGTCGACGGGCCCTTCGCGGTCGACGATCTGGCCGCCGTGATGCCCGGCAAGCCCGGCGGCATCATGCTGCCCAAATCGCGCGGCCGACACGATGTGGAACTGCTCGATCATTACCTGACCGCTCTGGAAGCGGCGAACGGCATCGAACAGGGATCGACCAAGGTGATCGCCCTTGTGACCGAGGCTGCCGAAGCCATGTTCACGACTGGCGATTACGCGGGCGCACCGCGGCTGATCGGCATGACGTGGGGCGCGGAAGATCTGGCCGATGCGCTGGGCGCCAGCAACAACCGCGACGCCAGCGGCGATTACGATTTTACCTACAAGCTGGCCCGCAGCCTGTGCCTGATCGGCGCGGCGACCGCCAATGTGCTTCCGATCGAGACGATACACGGCGATTTCCGCGACATCGACGGGCTTCGCGCCCGCGCCGAAAAAGTGCGCGCCGACGGCTATCGCGGCATGCTGGCGATCCATCCCGCGCAGGTCGAGGTAATCAACGAAGCCTTCACGCCAAGCGAGGACGAGATCGCCGCCGCGCAGGAAATCGTCGACATCTTCGCCGCCAATCCGGGCGTCGGCGCGATCGGGTACAAGGGCGGGATGCTCGACCGGCCCTATCTGGCCCGCGCCGAAACCGTGCTGCGACTGGCGGGCAGGCTGTGACAATGATCGTCGATCCCGCCAGCCTCGATCTGGCGCAATATATCCGGCCCGGCGACCATATCGTGCTGGGGCAGGCCTGCGGAGAGCCGACCACCCTGGTCGAGGCACTGCTGGATCAGGCGGCCCGCATCGGCGGGGTCACCGCGTTTATTTCGACCAGCTTTTCGGGCCTGTTCCAGCCCGACCGCTGCGAAGGGCTGACCCTGTCGAGCATGGGCGCGATCGGCGCGCTGCGGTCGATGGCCAAGGCAAACCGGCTGACCGTCATTCCCGTCCACGTCGGGCAAGTCGGCCCGCTGATCGAAGCGGGGGTGATCGGCTGCGACATCGCGATGCTGCAACTCAGTCCCGCCGACGCGAACGGCAACCACAGCTGCGGGCTGATTTCCGACCATGCCCGCGCCGCTGCCGACAAGGCCCGCGTCGTCATTGCCGAAATCAACGAACAGACCCCGTTCACCATGGGAGAGAGCATTCCCGCCGCCATGGTCGATGTGGCGGTCCCCGTATCGCGTCTGCCGGTCGAAGTGCCGCCCGCGCCGATTTCCGAAACCGACCGGCTGATCGCGGGCCATGCCGCCGCCTATATCCATGACGGCTGCGTCATCCAGACGGGCGTGGGCGCGATCCCCGATGCGATCCTGCGGCAATTGACCGACCGGCGCGATCTGGGCGTGCATTCGGGCATGCTGGGCGACGGGCTTGTCGACCTGATCGAGGCTGGCGTCGTGACCAATGCGCGCAAGACCATCGACCGGGGCGTGTCGATCAATGGCGCGCTGATCGGCACCAATCGCCTGTATCGCTGGGCCGACCGAAATCCCGCCATGCGCATGTGTGCGGCGACCTATACCCATTCCGACGGCATTCTGGCGCAGGTCGAAGGTCTGGTATCGATTAATTCGGCGGTGGAGGTCGATCTGACGGGACAGGTCAATGCCGAACAAAGCGGATCGGCCTATCTGGGCGGCACCGGCGGGCAGGTCGACTTCGTCCGCGCAGGCGCCCGATCGCCCGGTGGCCGCTCTCTGATCGCCATGCCCGCGACCGCGCGCGGGGGCAGCGTCAGCCGCATTACGACCGCGCTGTCGGGCCCCGTCACCACGGGACGGACCGAGGTGGATGTGATCGTCACCGAATATGGCGCGGCGGAGCTGAAGGGCATATCGCTGGCCGAACGGGCACAGCGCCTAGTCTCTATTGCCCACCCCGATTTCCGCGAGGAGCTGGACCGCGAGGCCCATGCCATTCGCCAGAGAGGTTTCTAAGATGTCAGATGCCGTTACCCTGACCAGCCCCGAAGCGGGCATCGCCGTCATCACCATCAACCGGCCCGAGCAGCGCAATGCCCTGTCGGCCGAGGTTCGCGCCGGCCTGTTCGACGCATGGCGCGCGTTCGAGGCCGGTCCGGCCTATCGCATCGCGATCCTGACCGGCGCGGGGGACAAGGCATTCTGCGCGGGCGGCGATCTGAAGGAAATGGTCGAAAAGCAGCTTCGGGTGCCACCGCGCGACATGTTCCCGGTGCCCTATGACAATATCGAACTGAGCAAGCCGACCATCGCCGCCGTCAATGGCGTGGCATTCGCGGGCGGCTGGATGATTGCGCAGGCCTGTGACCTGTGCGTTGCCAGCACGGCGGCCCGTTTCGCGATTACCGAGGTGAAAGTGGGCCGCAGCTCGCCATGGGCCGCGCCGCTGATCCATATGATCCCGCAGCGGATCATGATGGAGATCATCCTGACCGGCAAGCCGATCACTGCCCAGCGCGCGTACGAGATCGGCCTCGTCAACCGACTGGCCGAACCGGGCCAGACGCTGGAGGTCGCGCTGGAACTGGCGCGCGACGTGCTGGAAGGTGCGCCGCAATCGGTGCGCGCGGGGCGCGAAACGGTGATGCTGGCGACACAAATGGGGCGTTCTGCCGCGCTGGAAGCGGCACGCCATGCGTCCGAATGGGCCTATCGCTGCGAAGACGCACAGGAAGGCCCACGCGCCTTCGCCGAAAAGCGCAAGCCCGACTGGTCGTCCTACGACTAACCGCGATAGCCGAGGCTGCGCGATATGGCCGACGCAGCTGTGGCCACCTGATCGCGCAGCAAAGCCAGCCGGTCCTGCGCCCGCGCGGTCGGCGCAGCCAGCACCAGCGCGCCCAGCATGTGCCCAGCCGCATTGCGGATCGCCGCCGCCGTGCCCGTCGCGCCATTGGCGGCCTGATCCGTCGTTTGCGCCACGCCCGTCTTTCGCGCCCCGGCAATGGCAGCGCGGATCGCCGCAATATCGGTAACGGTCGCGCCCGTATGCGCCTGCGGCGTCAGCGCCGCGAGATAGGCATCGACCGCTTCGTCTTTCATGCCCGCCAGCAAGACCCTGCCCCCTGCCGTGCAGTAAAGATCGCGCCGGTTGCCGACCGCAATGGTGAAACGCACCGTTTCGCGGCTTTCGATCACATCGACATAGGTGATGCTGGCGCCATCCTCGTTCAGCACGGCGAAGATCACCGTCTCGCTGCTGGCGCGGGCCAGATCGGCCATGCCCTTGTGAATCAGCTCTGACGATTGCACTTGCCCGCGCGCAGCCACCAGCGCGCTGCCCAGCCCGAATGCGCCCGGACCCAGCCGCCAGCCATTATCCGCAGCCTGCACGAAACCCGCTTCCTCCAGCCCCCGCAGCAGCGAGACGACGCTGCTTTTGGGCGCATCCAGCTGGCGGCTGATGTCGGCCAGGCTAACCGGATCGGCGCTGGCGCACAGCGCTTCCAATATGCGGATTACCCGGGTGACCGATTGGGGCGAATGCACCTTGTGGCCGGTCTGCGCGGGCGGGCTGGTCTGGTCGGGCTGGCTGCTCATCGAAAGGCCGCTGGCTGGGGCGGGCCCGATGGCGCCGCGCATGTGGGACAATATCTCTAACCAACCGTGCCATATCGCACTTGTCCCGCAACGCAAATTGCCGCGCTATCCCTTATCGCGCCCCGCACCACGCCCCGCCCCACGCCCCGCATAGAAATCGGCAAGCCGCGCCGGATCGGCATCGAAATCGTCCGCCAGCCGCACATCGGCCACATTGCTGGTCAGCGAGACGACGACATAGAGGCCCATCGCGGCGATCAGCTGCATCAGCCCTTCATGGCCGAAAACACCCACAAATGCATCGCGCATCGCAGGGGGCAGTGTGGCCCGTTCCAGCAATTCCACCACTGCATCGTGGACCAGCCCGTCGCGCGGCGCGGCAAACACGGGCCGCTCTTTCGCGCGCAAGGCCGCGATCATATCGTCGCCGATCCCCTGATCGCGCGCCATCGGTGCATGGAAATCGAACTCCACCATGCTGCCCATGCGCGCCGATACCAGCAGGATGATCAATTCGCGCGACCGTCCGTCAAGCCGGTCGGCTGCGCGGATGGCGTCCGCCAGTTGCAGCATCGCATGGCCGAGGGCGGGAAAGTGCAGCCATGCGTTGTAAAGATCGGGCAAGCGCGTCGCCTCTGCCCCGCCAGCATAGAAGCCGCGCGGCCCCAAGGTGATCGCATCCCACAGGCTGCGCTGCAGCGGATCGAGAAGGTCCGGGGAAAGGATTGGAAACGCTGTCATGCAATGGTCTCCCTAGCAAGAATATGTCCATACATTTAAGCCGAAATCAATGCGCGCAACAAGCCCTGCCCGAGAGCCTCCACCACATGGCTACTATGCCCGCCACATAAACATCCGGACAAATATTTTGCCCGACCTGCCTCGTTTCATTTGATCGGACAAACCAAAGCTGGCTTATTGTGACGACAGACAACGCCCCGCTCGACGGGTCGGAAAGGAGACGGGATGCAGGACGCCAGCGCGACCATGGGCAATGCGGCGAATGACCGCGAGACTGCGGATACAGGGCCGCAAGCCGGAACTTCGACCGGTCCCGCCAGCCCGTACCCGCCGCTGGCGCTCAGGGCTCCATGGCTGGGCATCGTGTTCCTGATGCTGATCGGCCTGCTCAACTATCTCGACCGCGTATTGCCCTCTATTCTGGCAGAGGCGATCAAGCGCGATCTGGTGCTGTCCGACATGATGATCGGGCTGATCAATGGCCTTGGCTTTCTGGCGATCTATGCGCTGGCATCGATCCCGATTGCCACCATGTCGGACCGCGGGCGGTATAATCTGGTGATCAGCGGGGCTCTGGCGATCTGGAGCCTGATGACCATGGTCGGCGGCATGGTCGCCAATGGCTGGCAACTGGCGCTGACCCGTTCGGGCGTGGCACTGGGCGAAGCGGGCGGCATGCCTGCCGCCCATGCGTTCATCACCCGCCATATTCCCGCAGGCAGCCGCGCCCGCGCGCTTTCGCTTTACACCGCGTGCGTGCCGCTGGGCACCATGTCGGGCTTTGTCGTGGGCGGGGTCATCGGGGAATGGCTGGGGTGGCGCAATACGTTCCTGCTGATGGGCGGGATCGGCGCGGCGCTGGCGCTGCTTTCGCTGCCCATGTTCGGGGTAAAACGCCTGCAACCTGCCAGCAATGGCCCCGAAACGGAGGCACCGGCACCCAGCATCGCCCCGCTGCTGCGCAAGCGCAGCCTGTATCTGATCCTCGCGGGTGCGTCCTTCATGGGCATGGGCGGCTATACCGCGATGGCCTTTTCGCCCGCATTCCTGATCCGCATCCACCAGATGTCGATGGGACAGGCCGGCATCATTTTCGGCATCGCGGGGGGCTGCCTTGGTATTGCGGGGCTGTTCGTCACCGGCTGGCTGTCAGACCGTCTATCACAACGCGACCGGCGCTGGTGGCCGGGGCTGGTGATCGCGACCAATATCGTCGCCCTGCCGCTGTCGATCGCGGGGTTCATGGCCGATCACCTGTGGCTGGCAATGACGGGGCTGGCCGCCAATATCGCGCTGGCCACCATATTCCAGGTCCCGCTGATCGGCGCCCTGCATGCGCTGGCGCCCGTGGCCCTGCGCGCGCGGGTGTCGGCGCTGCTGTTACTGGCAACGGCGGTTTTGGGCGGCCTCGGCCCGCTGGCGGCAGGCATCCTCAGCGACCATCTGCAACCCGCGCTGGGGGACGAGGCGCTGCGCTATGCCCTGTTGCTGGTGCCGGGGGCGTTCATCGCAGCCTCGCTATGCCTGCTGGCGGCCATCCCCTTTTTCGCGGGCGAGATCCACGGCGGCGAAGACGAATAGGGATGAAGCGGTTCAGGCCAGCCGCTCGACCGTCACCGGATGGGCGGGCACGCCGTCTGCCTGAAAATGCGAAAGATTGGCGATCGTGGTCGCCGCGATCGACTCTAACGCCTCGCGCGTGAAAAACCCCTGATGGCCGGTGATCAGCACATTGGGAAAGGTCAGCAGGCGGGCGAACACATCGTCCTGCAACACCTTGCCCGACAGGTCCTCGAAAAACAGATCGCCCTCCTCCTCGTACACATCCAGCCCGACATGGCCGATCCGGCCGTTTTTCAAACCGTCGATCAATGCCCTCGCGTCCACCACCGCCCCGCGACTGGTGTTGATCAGCATCACCCCCCGCTTCATCGCGGCGATCGAGCCATGGTCGATCAGATGATGCGTCTGCGGGGTCAGCGGGCAATGGAGCGAGATGATGTCGGACTGCGCCAGCAATTCGGGCAGCTCGACATAGCGCCCGCCCAGCGCCGCCAGCGCATCGTTGGGGCACGGATCGCTGGCCAGCACGCGGCAACCGAACCCGCGCAGGATCGCCGCGACCCTGATTCCGATTTCGCCGGTCCCGACGATGCCAGCGGTCTTGCCGTTCAGGTCGAACCCCAAAAGACCTTCCAGTGCGAAGTTTCCTTCGCGCACGCGGGCATAGGCGCGATGGATCTTGCGATTGAGCGACAGGATCAGCGCCAGCGTATGTTCCGCAATCGCATCGGGGGAATAGGCAGGCACGCGGGCCACGGCGATACCGCATTCCTGCGCGGCAGCCAGATCGACATTGTTGAACCCTGCGCAGCGCAGCGCGACCAGCCGCACGTCGGCGCTTGCCAATGTCGTCAGCACCTCGCGGTCCAGCACGTCGTTGACAAAGGCGCAGGCGGCTTCGGCCCCTTCGGCCATGCGCGCGCTTTGCGCGGACAGGTGCGTTTCGACGAAGTCCAGCGTATGGGGCGCGCCTGCCGCCTCATTCGCCGCCGACAGGAATTCGCGGTCGTAATCCCGCGTGCTGAAGACTGTCGTGCGCATCGAGACCCTCCTGCCCTGCCTAAAGTGGCTAGACCATGTCACGGCCCGCGGGCTAGGAAATTCCCGATGGACAGTCTGGATTACCGCTCACCCGGCGGCATCATTTTCGACATCGGCGGCCTGTTCGCACCCTTCGGGACGACTGTTCCTGCGGGATGCAAGACAATGCCGGTCGGCCCCGAACACAGCATGGCGTTTTGCCTTCGCCTGGCGTCAATTGCCGGCGTGGCGGTGCTGCAATGCGAGTGCAGCAGCCTGACCGTGAAGCCCGTCATTGTCGATGAGCGGAGTATCGCAGGGGAACCCACTTCCACATTCGTCGTCCTCGGCCCCGCTAGCGACTGGATCTATATTCATTCCGAAATCGATGAGATCGGACTGTTGTTCACCTATCAGGCCCTCCCCCTCGCACTTACGGATAAGGGGCGCGCAGAAATGGACGAAGCCTATCGCAGCTATGTGGGCCATGAAATGTCGTCGTCCCGATCGACGAGCGATGCAGCGCGTTTCGACATGTGGAGACGATTGGCAGGTTAAACGAGAAAACGCCCGCCGGTCGCGATGACCGGCGGGCGTTGAAACTTGCAACCGAAAGGCTGGCGCGATCAGAACGGAATATCGTCGTCCAGATCGTCATAGCCGCCGCCCGACGAACCGCCAGAGCTGCCGCCCGAACCGCCACCCGAACCGCCGCCCTGATTCCAGCCGCCACCGGAACCGCCCGACGAACCGCCGCCCTGGTTCCAGCCCCCGCCGCCACCGCCGCCGCCCGACGATCCGCCCCAATCGCCGCCACCGCCGCCGCCGCGATTGCCGCCGCCCTGCGCGCCGTCCAGCATGGTCATCACCCCGCCAATGCCGCCTACCGAAATCTCGGTCGTGTAACGATCATTGCCCGACTGGTCCTGCCATTTGCGGGTACGCAGCTGACCTTCGATATAGACCTTGCTGCCCTTGCGCAGGAATCGTTCGACCACGCCGACCAGACCGTCGGACTGGATAACAACGCTGTGCCACTCGGTACGCTCTTTCCGCTCGCCGGTCTGACGGTCCTTCCAGCTTTCGCTGGTCGCGATGCGCAGATTGGCGATCCGGCCACCGTTCTGAAAGCTCTTGATCTCCGGATCGGCGCCCAGATTGCCGATCAGCATGACCTTGTTGAGTGAACCCGCCATTGTTTCGTCCTTGGAGAATCGCTTTGGAAATAATTCCCCACTGACCTAGGGAGCCGCGCGCCCCATCGCCAGACTGTCGCGGGTCGATTTCCCCACATTCGGGTCCAGCGGTTTGCCGGCGTGCCCCCTAAAGCCCCGCGCCCACCGCTATCCAATAGGTCGCAAAGGCCGCCAGATAGGCAAGCGCGAAAAGATAGGCGAGCATGAAGGCCGGCCATTTCCAGCCATTCGTCTCGCGCCGTGCGACGGCAATGGTGGACAGGCACTGCGGCGCGAACACGAACCATGCCAGAAAGGACAGCGCCATCGGCAGGGTCCAGTCGTTCGCCAGCCGGTCGCCCAGTGCCTGCGCGGTCTCGTCCTCGTCGTCGCTCGACACCGCATAGGTCGTGGCGAGCGAGGACACCGCCACCTCGCGCGCGGCCATGGCGGGGATCAGCGCCAGCGCCATATCGCGGTTGAAGCCGATGGGTTCGACCACCACGGCCAGCCCGTTGGCGATCTTCCCCGCGATCGAGACATCCACCTGATCCTCGCCCGGTCCCGCCTGCGGGAACGACAGCAGCAGCCACAGCACCACCGTGACCGAGAAGATGATCGTGCCCGCGCGGCGCAGGAATATCCATGCTCGCTGCCACAGGCCCAGCAACAGGTCGCCGATGCGCGGCCACTGGTATCGCGGCAGTTCCATGATGAAGCCCGAAGCCCCGCCCTGCGCCACCGAACGGCGCAGCACCCATGCCACCAGCATCGCTCCGACGATTCCCGCGACATAGAGCGCGAACAGGACAAGCCCCTGCAGCCCGATCCCCCAGCCGACATTGCGTGCCGGAATGAACGCCGCAATGATCACCGCATAGACGGGAAGCCGCGCCGAACAGGTCATCAGCGGAGCGATCAGGATCGTCGTCAGCCGGTCTTTCGGATCGCTGATCGACCGCGTCGCCATGATGCCCGGAATGGCGCAGGCAAAGCTGGACAGCAGCGGAATGAAGCTGCGCCCCGACAGGCCGACAAAGGCCATCATCCGGTCCATCAGGAAAGCGGCGCGGGCCATATAGCCCGTCGCCTCCATCAGCAGGATAAAGAAGAACAACACCACGATCTGCGGCAGGAACACGACGACCGAACCGACGCCTGCCAGCAGCCCCTCTGTCACCGCGTCGCGCAGCAGGTTTTCGGGGAAAGTGGCCACCACCCAGTCCGAAACCGCCACCACGGCACCGTCCAGCGCATCGGCAAACGGGGTTGCCCAGGCAAACACCGCCTGAAAGATCACGAACAGCAGGCCCAGCAGGATCACCGGCCCCGCCCACGGGTTCAGCAACACGCGGTCCAGCCCGCGATGCAGGCGGCGCTGGCGCGTTTCGGACAGGATCGTGCCCCTGGCCATGGCGCGCGCGGAAATGCGGCGTTCGGCCATGTCGAGATCGTCGGAAATAATCGCCTCGATCCGGTGGCCGTCGGCAGCTTTGGCCAAAGCCTCGCCCAGTTCGCCAAGGCCGCGGCGGCGCACGGCGACGGTTTCCACCACCGGCACGCCCAGCGCGTTTTCCAGCGCCTTGGGATCGAGCACCAGCCCGTCGCGCTTGGCCAGATCGACCATGTTGAGCGCCACCACCACGGGCATGCCCAAAGCGATGACTTCCTGCGCGAACACAAGATGCTGTTCCAGATTATTGGCATCGAGCACGAGGATCAGCGCATCGGGCTGCCGCTGCCCTTCCTGCGCGCCGGTGATGACCTTGCGCGTGACGTCTTCATCGGGGCTCGACGGGTCGAGCGAATAGGAACCGGGAAGGTCGATCAGCTCGGCCGGTTCGCCATTGGGCAGTGCCATGCGGCCTGCCTTGCGTTCCACCGTAACACCCGGATAATTGGCGATTTTCTGGCGCGCACCGGTCAGCGCATTGAACAATGCGCTCTTGCCCGAATTAGGGTTGCCGACAAGCGCGACGGTCTGGATCGGACGGCTCATGCCGAAGCCCCCGCCTGTGTGCCATCGACGGGATCGGCGGCGGGATGCGGCGCTTCTTGCGGAGCGGGTTCGACCGTGACCGCCAGCGCATGGCTGCGGCGCAGGGCAATGGTCATGCGCCCGATTTCCAGCGCGATCGGATCGCGGCCCACGAAAATGCCGCGATGCGCCAGTTTCAGCACGGCACCCGCATCAAGACCCAATGCGCGCAAACGGCGCCCCTCTGCCGGATCGAGACTGTCCCAATCCACCGCGACGACGCGAACGGTGGTACCAAGGCCGCAATCGGCCAGTGAATCGCCATGCTGAATCATATCGGCTGCGGCGCTCGCACAGTCGGACGAGAATTGCAACTCGTTCGCAATATTGATTGCCAGCCGGTGCGCTTTCCGGCGGGCGGCGTTCAGCGGGCGGGGTAACGCAAACGGCCCAGCAAGCGCATGGGCGAAAAACGCTCGGCATCGTCGCGTTTGAAACGCGCGGTGAATTTTCCGAAACCGGCCACGTCCTTCAGCCGCCTGTCGAGAAAGGCGTAGGTGTCGGCAAAACCCTCGCTCTCGTCCTGCGAGAACACGGCCAGCGTGCTGGCATAGACCGAGGACAGGATGGCGCGCTTGGAATAATGGTTGAAATCCGCCGCCGTGTCGCCCGCCATGCGCCACATCAGATCGGCGCTGCGCCAGCCCGTTTTCGCGCTGCGCTTTACATTCTGCGGCATGGCCATGATCGCCATCGCGCGGCGAAACGCCTCGTGCCTTGGGGTCAAAGCCTCCAGCCGGAACACCAGCATTGCGCGGATACGCTGGCCGACACCCATATTTTCCAGAGCGGTGGCAGGCAGGGCCTGCGCCAAGGCGGCATCGATCGATGCGATCCATGCCGCGATCATATCCATCGCCCCGCCCGGAAAGGCCAGCAGCGCGACATCGGGATCGACACCCTCCATTCCGGCCGCGGCGCGCACGGCCAGCAGGGTCCAGCCATCGAACACCGCGGCATCGGCAATTGCGGGGGCCAGCGCGACGGCCAGCTGGTCGAGCGTGAGATCGTCGGCTGCAATACCCATCAGTGCATCACCGGCCCGTATTGGTCCGCCGCATCGGCATCGGCGCTTTCGATCAGGTCGAGCACCGGATTGCGCTCCCCCTGTCTGGCATAGTCGCGCGCCGAACGGCCCGAACGGTCGGCGCGGTCGGGATCGGCACCCTTGTCCAGCAGGATGCGCGCCAGCGACACGTTCTGCATCAGGGTCGCGGTGATCAGCGGCGTTTCGCCCGTCGCATTGGTCGCATTGGGATTGGCACCCCCGTCCAGCAGCGCCTGAACCCCGTCCTGAAAATTGAGCGACACCGCGATCTGCAGCGGCATCACGCCTTTTTTGTCGGCGATATTCGGATTGGCGCCCTTGTTCAAAAGGAACCGCGTCCATGTCGCGTCGCGACGCGACACGGTAATGTGCAGCGCGGTTTCGCCGCTGGTCAGGTCGCGCGTGTTGACGATGGTGCTGGACGGATCGGACAGCATGTCGATCACATCGTTGCCTTCGGACTTTTTCACCGCTTCCAAAAATTTATAGCCAGCCGAAAACTGCGCCTGCGCGGGCAGCGCCGACAGGGCGCAGGCCATCGCGGCAACCGCCGCCAGAATGCGAATAACTGGGCGCTTGGCCCGCTGCGATGTAAAGTCAGACACGCGAATTCTTTCCGTTCCTATCGACCCGTTCCAACCCCGCCCCGTCGCATATGGGGACGGTCCGGCGCAATTCATGCACGCCGCAGGGTCGTTTCGTCCTTGCCAGCAGGGCCTTAGCACGACATGAACCCGCCTGCCATGACGCGTAAAAAATCCCTTTCCCTTCGCCAAGCCCTGATCGCTCCGCTGCTGGCGGCCACGCTGGCCGTGACCGGCTGCAACAGCGCCCCGTCTGCCCCGTCGGAAGCCGACTGGCCGCTGGCGGGCGCAACCATCGGCGGCGATTTCACGCTGGTGGATAAAGACGGCAAGACAGTCATCTGGCAGGATTTCGCGGGCCAGTGGCGCATCGTCTATTTCGGCTTCACCTTTTGCCCCGATGTCTGCCCGGTCGACGCGGCTGCCATCGGCGGCGGATTGAACCGGTTCGAAGAGATGGACGCGGCGCGCGCTGCCAAGGTCACGCCGATCTTCATCTCGGTCGATCCGAAACGCGATACGCCCGAGGTGGTGGGCGAATTCGCCGCCGCGTTCCACCCACGCATGGTCGGGCTGACCGGCACGCCCGAACAGGTCGCCGCTGCCGCAAAGGCATTCGTCGCGACCTATAGCTATGGCGAGCCGGACGAGACGGGCTATTACCGCGTGGACCACACGGCGATGACGCTGCTGTTCGATCCCGATGGCAAGCCGGTCGCCATTCTGGAAACGCATCAGGGGCCGCAAGAGCTTGCCGACGAGCTGGCGAAATGGGTGCAGTGACGCAGGATACCGCCGGCGAGACGCCGTTCTGGGAACGCCCGCTCGACCTGATCAGCGATGCCGAATGGGAAGCCTTGTGCGACGGCTGCGGTCAGTGCTGCATTCACAAGCTGGAAGATGCCGATACGGGGGAAATCTATCCCACCAATGTCGCCTGTCGCCTGCTGGATACGGCCACGGCGCGCTGCATGGATTACCCGAACCGCAAGCGCCATGTGCCCGACTGCCTGCAACTGACGCGCGCGACGGCGGGCACGCTGCCATGGCTGCCGGAAACCTGCGCCTATCGCCTGCGGGCCAGCGACCGGCCCTTGCCCGACTGGCATTATCTGATCAGCGGCGACCGCGATGCCGTCAGGCGCGCAGGCGTGTCGGTCGCGGGGCGCGTCATTTCCGAGGACGAGGCAGGCCCGATCGAGGAACATGCGTTGATCGAGGGGTTCACCCTGGTCGAAGCACCTGAAGAGTTCGAAGCACCCGACGGGGATGAAACCGAATGAAGGACCGCGCGCGCCGGGGCCTTGAAAATTTCCTGTCGCGCCGCGCCCGCCCTCCGCGCGAATTGCGCGAGGAACTGCCGCTGGCGGATGGCCCGCTTCCACTGCTGGTGCGCCCCCATGCCACCGCCCGCCGCATGACCCTGCGCCTGTCGCCCGACGGGAACGAGGCGCGCGTGACCGTGCCCCTGGGCGTGCCCTTGCGCGAAGGGGCGAATTTCGCCCTGTCGCGCCTGAGCTGGCTGGCAGCGCAACGCACCGCCGCGCCCGAACGCAAACCGGTCGGTCATGGCGACACGGTGCCGTTTCGCGGCGATGAGTTGCGGATCGAATGGCATGCGGCGGCCAAGCGGATGCCCGTCGCCAGCGAAGGGACCCTGCGGCTGGGCGGACCGCAGGACAATCTGGACCGCCGCATCCAGCGCTGGCTGGAAGCCGAGGCGCTGGCGCTGTGCCGCGCCGATCTGGCCGAATATTGCCGCGCAGCGGGCGTTGCCATGCCCGATCTGCGGCTTAGCCGCGCGACCCGCCGCTGGGGCAGCTGTTCGACCAGCGGGACGGTGCGGATCAACTGGCGGCTGGTGATGGCCCCCGATGCGGTGCGCCGGTCCGTCGTCGCGCATGAAGTCGCCCATCTGGTGCATTTCGACCATTCGCCACAATTCCACGCCTTGCTGGCCCGCCTGTTCGGCGCGGGCCTTCCCGCTGCCGACCGCTGGCTCAAGCGCGAAGGGCGCACGCTTTACCGGTATTTCGGTTAGGGCCCGAATCTCCGCTAAGGCTGGCGAAAGCCGCGCCGCGCTATTATCTGGGCCACCATGTTCTCACTCTCCCGCTTTTTCCGCCTGTTCAATCCGGTCGCAGCCGTGCGCGATTTCCGCGATGTCTGGGTACAGGAAAACCCCGTCCGGCTGCGCGTGCTGCTGCTGTCGGGCGCGGCGACCTTTGCGATTTTCGGCACGATGTTCGGCGAATCGCACATGATCCAGCCCCGTCCGCCCGAAATCACCTATATCACCAGCTATCAGGGCGACCGGACCGATGCCGAGATCATCGCCGAAAACATCGCCAACCAGCAGGAAAAGAACGAACGCTTTGCCGAGGCGGATGCCCGCCGCGCCGCCGCTCGCGAAGCGTATGAGACGGTCGGCAATGCCACCGGCGTGGATACGTCCGAAGCCCGCGCCGAGGGCGAGGCCGAGCGGCGCCAGTACGAACGCGATCTGGCAGAGGCGCGGGCCAAGGCCGTCGCCCGCTGGGGCACCATCGATCCCGCGACCGGCCAGATCGTAAGCCCGAAGGAACAGCAGGCCACCGTTGATACAGGCGAGTAAAACGCAGGCGAACAACGCGCGGGCGAATGGGGCCGGCCCGCAGGACCGCCGCTGGCTGGCGGCTGCGGCGGCGCTGGCCATGCGCGGGCGCCCCCTGTCGCGGCCCAATCCCGCGGTCGGTGCCATCGTGGTCAGGGACGGCAAGGTCATCGGTCGCGGCTGGACGGCCGAGGGCGGACGCCCTCATGCCGAGGCCGTCGCCATCGCAGAAGCAGGCGATGCGGTGCGCGGCAGCACGATTTATGTCACGCTGGAACCCTGCGCGCATGAAAGCCGCCGCGGCCCCGCCTGCGCCAGCCTGTTGGCCGAGGCGCGCCCCGCCCGCGTCGTCATCGGCTGCGGCGATCCCGATCCGCGCACCAACGGGCGCGGCATCGCGCTTTTGCAGGATGCGGGGATCGAAGCGGTGCTGGCCGATTGCGAGGCCAGCCGCCTTTCGCTGGCGGGATTCCTGATGCGCGAGACACGGGGCCGACCGCATGTCACGCTGAAGCTTGCTCTGTCGCTTGACGGGTGCATCGCCATGGCCAGCGGCGAAAGCCAATGGATCACCGGCCCCCAAGCGCGCGCGCATACCCATATGCTGCGCGCGATGAGCGATGCGATACTGGTCGGCGGCGGCACTCTGCGGGCTGATGCGCCGCGTCTGGACGTGCGGCTGAACGGCCTGGACCATTGCGGCCCCGCGCGCTGGGCGCTGACGCATGGCGATGTGCCCGATGGCTGGCAGGCCCTGCGCAATGCGGCGGATCTGTCCCCGATGATGCCCGCGCAATATCTGCTGGTCGAAGGCGGAGCCAAGGCGGCGGCGGCCTTTCTGGCGGCCGATATGGTCGACCGGCTGGCGATCTATCGTGCGCCCGTCATCATCGGCGGCGGCATGGGCGGGATCGGCGATATCGGCCTTGCCTCGCTCGATCGGGCGCACGGGCGATGGCGGATGGCGGACAGCCGGATGCTTGGCAAGGACCAGTTCTGCCTTTACGAGCGCACGCCATGTTCACCGGAATAATCACTGCCATCGGCACCGTCAGCACGGTCGCACAGCAGGGCGACACGCGCCTGCGCATCGCCTGCCCCTATGACACGTCCGCCATCGATATCGGCGCTTCCATCGCCTGTTCGGGCGTGTGCCTGACGGTGGTGGAGCGGGGCGAAGGCTGGTTTGCCGTCGATGTCAGCGGGGAAACCCGCAGCCGCACCACGCCGGGCCAATGGACCGAAGGTCGCCGCCTGAATCTGGAACAGGCGATGAAGCTGGGCGACGAGCTGGGCGGCCATATCGTGACCGGCCATGTCGATGCGGTCGGCACCGTCGCCATTCGCGAGGAACGCGGCGGATCGATCCATTTCGAAATCGACGCCCCTGCCGATATGGCCCCGTTCATCGCGGGCAAGGGCAGCATCACCGTCGATGGCGTTTCGCTGACGGTGAATGCGGTTCAGGACCTGCCCGGCGGCACGGCCCGCTTTGCGCTGAATATCATTCCCCACACTGCCGAAGTGACAACGCTGGGTGCATTGGCCGTGGGCGATATCGTCAATCTGGAGATCGACGTGCTGGCCCGCTATTTGAAGCGGATGCAGTCGCTTCAGACCTAGGCCTGTACGGCAGCTTTGATCTGCATTGTTAAAGAGCGGGCAGGCGTGGCTTCATGCCTGCCCGCTCAGTTCCGATCAGGTGTTGGCGTCAGGCGCTAACCGTGGCCACTGCCTTGATGAACTTGTCGATATTGCCCATCGTCAGGCCCGCGATATTGATGCGGCCCGATCCCGCCATATAGATCGCGTGATCGCTGCGCAGCGCGGCGATCTGTTCTTTCGAGAGCGGCAGGATCGCGAACAACCCGCGTTGTCCGGCCAGCGGGCGCAGGTCGACGCTGCCGGCGACGCCTGCTTCGGCCAGCCGGGCGCGAACCTGGTTGATGCGGGTTCGCATCGATTCCAGCTCGTCCTTCCACTCTGCGGTCAGTGCCGCATCTTCCAGAATGGTGCGCACCGCAGCCGCGCCGTGATCGGGCGGCATCGACCAGTTGGCACGCGCCAGCGCGGCACCGTTCGACGCGATGCAGGGCAGGCAATCCACCCCCTCGCCCATCATATAGATCGCGCCCACGCGGTCGCGGTACAGGCCGAAATTCTTGTCGCAGCTATAGGCGATCAGCGCTTCGGGCACGGCTTCCAGCACAAGACGGACACCGGCCGCGTCTTCTTCCAGCCCGTCGCCCAGGCCCTGATAGGCAAGGTCGAGGATCGGCAGCATGCCCTTTCCTGCAAGCAGGCGGGCGATTTCTTCCCAATCGGACAGCGTATAATCGATGCCGGTGGGGTTGTGGCAGCAACCGTGCAGCAGGATGGCGTCGGTGGGCGCCGCCGCGGCGATTGCCTCGCGCAGGCCCGCCATATCGGCCGTGCCATCGGCGGAGGCATGGTTGAACGTGCCGACTTCTACGCCAAGGTCTTTCATGATCTGCGCATGGTTGGGCCAGCTGGGCGTGCCCATCCAGATTTTCGTAACGCCCGCCGCCTTGGCCAGTGCCGCCGCCAGACGCACGCCGCCGGTGCCGCCCGGCGTCTGCATTCCGTCGATCTGGTCAAGCTTGGAAAAACCGGCACCGAAGATGATCGGCTTCAGCGCCTCGACAAAGCCCATGTCGCCTTCGGGACCGAGATAGGCCTTGGAATCCTGATGATCGACAAGGATCTGTTCGGCCTTTTTGATCGAGGTAAAGACCGGCGTGTCGCCCTGCCCCGTGCGATAGACGCCGACGCCAAGGTCGATCTTGTCCGCACGCTCGTCAGCCGAATAGAGCTTGATCAGCGCAAGCAGCGCGTCAGGGGGCTGTTGGGTGAGCTGGGCAAGCATGGTCATGGCAATCCTGTTCGCTTGGGAATCGATTCGTGACCCGACCGCGTCGGGGCGGGCGCTCCATGCCGGTGCTTTGCCCGTCGGGCAAGCCCCGAACGCCCCGCAGCAGTGCGACTTATCTTGAAATCGGAAAGCCCCCTTCCCACATCAACCTTGCGGGCCGGGCCCCTCTGGCGTGCATTCGTTGCAGAATGCGCGTGATGTCGGACCGCATCGGATCATCCGATGCGCGATCGACGGGCCGAACTTCCTGCTTCCCCACATCGCATCGATGACCGGTCGAACAGCCTCGATCAAGGAGCGATAGATGAAGGGCCGTATTTTCAGACTGACCGAACTTTTGCAAAAGGTGGATCGCCATCTGCGCATGGAAAAGCAGCGGTGTGATCCGGATGCGTGGAACATGCTGCGGCTTCGCCTGTTGCGTCATCGCATACGGGCCGCCTTGCACCGTTCCGCCGCCAGCCGGTTCACGCCGCGCCGCGCCAAAGACACCCAAACGGCGTGGCCGGCGCTGCCTGCGTGACACGCAATGCACAACCGGACGCATAATTGAGAGCATTATTGTCGTGATACTGACCCTGCTGACGCTCGCCATCGGTCTCGCCGGACTGTTGGCGGGCGGCGAATTGCTGGTGCGCGGCGCCGTGCGCCTTGCCGAAAGCGCGGGCGTGTCGCCGCTGATCGTGGGGCTGGTGATCGTCGGCTTTGCGACGTCCGCGCCCGAGCTGGTCGCCAGCCTTCAGGCCGCGCTGGCCGGTTCGCCCGCCATCGCGTGGGGCAATATCGCCGGATCGAACATCGCCAATACCCTGCTGATACTGGGTTCGGCGGCACTGATGACCCCGATCGTCATCCGCGCCGACATCGCCAGCCGCGACACGGGCGTCGCGCTCGCCGGTTCGGCAGCGCTGGTTTTGCTGGCGTGGTCGGGCTGGGGCGCGACATGGATCGGGCTCGCCATGCTGGCCGCGCTGATCGCCTATATCGCACGCTGTTATCAGGAAGAATTGCGCGACCGTTCGGTTTCCGTGCCCAATGCCCCCTATGAACGGGCCGAAGCGGCAGAGATGAAGGAACCGCCCCTGCACGCCAGCGGCAAGGGCTGGACCATTCCCGTGCTGCTGACCCTGGGCGGGCTGGCCCTGCTGGTCGTCGGGGGGCGGTTCATGGTCGATGCCGCCATCGAACTCGCGCGTATCGCGGGATTGAGCGAAACCGCCATAGGATTGAGCGTGATCGCCATCGGCACATCGATGCCCGAACTGGTCACATCGGTCATGGCCGCGCGCAAGGGCGAAACCGAGGTGGCGTTCGGCAATGTGGTCGGATCGAATATCTATAATCTGCTGGGCATCGGGGGCGTCACCATGGCGATCGCCCCCGCCCCGCTGCCCGCCGGCCTGCTGCCGTGGGATCTTGGCCTGCTCACGCTCAGCGCTGCGGGCCTGCTGTTCGTCGCGCTGCGCTGGCGCAGGGTCGGGCGCAGTCTGGGCGGCGCGCTGGTGCTGGCCTATACCGTCTATCTCACCTGGCTGCTTGTGACCGCATGAGGGTCAGGCCCCCCGGTCAGAACGGCAGCCAGTCCTGTTTCTTGCTGAATTTCATATAGCCCGCGTTGATGCCCAGCCGCGCACCGGCGCCAAGCCGGATCGGGATCAGCACCACATCGCCCTTGCGCATATAGCTGGCATTCAGCCCGCCCACGACATAGGCCGCGCCCTCGCCCGCCGGATAGCGGGTGAACAGCTCCTCGCTGTCCCACAGATTATAGACAAGCACGAAGGTCGAAGCCGCGTTCGCGCCAAAGTCGAAGCCGACCGACGGACCGGTCCAATAGACAGGCCGGTTGCCCTCGACCTTGTGATACATGGTGCCCGATCCATAGCGGACACCCGCGATGAACGCACCGCCAGCCTCGCGCCCGACGATATAGGCATTGGGCTCGCCCTGATCTTTCAGGATTTTCTCGATCAGGCCCGCAAGACCTTCGGCACCTTCGCCGAACACGCCCTCGGCCGCCCCCATCAGATCGTCTTCCTGATAGGTCGAGGATGTCGACGCCTGACGCGCGGCCTGTTCGGCGGGCACCACATCGGTGGGCGCACCCTCTGCAACCGGCGCGGCATAGGGATCGTATGGCGCGCCCTGTTCCGGGGCAGGCGGTGCATAGGGATCCTGTGCCGGCGATGGGGCCGGAACCGGTGCCGGTGCTGGCTGTACCGCATAGGGGTCACCCTCCATCGCATCGCCCGACACGGGCGGCAATTCGCCGTTCAGATCACCATCGATCGCCCCGCCGGACGATTGATAGGCGCCGGAGTTATAGGTCGTGTTCGGATCGATCGTCTGGATCTGCGCCAGTGCGGGCTGGGCCGCCAATCCGAAACCGGCCAACCCGAAACCGGCCAATCCGAAAGCGATCGGCAAAAGCGCCGATGCCCGCCTGGCAAAGTTGGAGCGCATGTTCATCGGTAATACCCCGTCGTGTTCGTGTCCGCATCCTGCCGGACCGGCGCCGTGGCGACCTGTCCGCATTGCGATGCCACGCATGTCGTTCGTGGCTGCCTGAATCCATGCAGCCATTCCGGCAATGAATGGGCGGTGAATCGAATCCATTTCGCGCCGGATCGAGTCCCCCGCCCCACTTATCCGCCGCTTTCTGCAAGCTTTGCCCGCAATGGCAAAAGCAGCCTTGATGGCCGCGATAACGCTCGCTATAGGCCCCCTTCTTCCGGAGACGTGGGTGAGTGGCTGAAACCAGTTCCCTGCTAAGGAACCAGACGGGGTAACCTGTCTCGAGGGTTCGAATCCCTCCGTCTCCGCCACCTATACCATCCCAAGAGATCCCAGAAAGTCCCTGAACGCCGCAGAAATCTGCGGTTTTTTGGACTTGCATCGGAATCTCTAGTTCTTATTTTGTTCTAACCTTTCCCACACTTTCTACCCACCATTGTGGGAGCAGATGTGGGAAGAGAACCAGGATGGATGGCTATGGGAAAACTTTCCGCCGCTCAGATTCGAGCTCTCACTAAACCGGGCCGCTACATGGATGGCGATGGCATGTCGCTGCTGCTCACCGCCCCAAAAAAGGGGTATTGGGTGCTGCGCGCGACCATAAACGGGCGCCGAAGGGACATCGGCCTAGGGCCACTAGACTTAGTTACATTGGCTGAAGCCCGCGAACTCGCGATCGACATGCGCCGCGATATTCAGCGAGGCATTGATCCGATCGAAGAGCGCAAGCGCCAGAAAATCGAGATTCTAACCTTTAAGGAGGCTGCGACGAAGGTTCACTCTGAGCAAAAGGCGACCTGGAAAAATGGGAAGCATCAGGATCAATGGATCAATACACTCGAAACCTATGCCTTCCCGAAGCTTGGCGACAGACTCGTTAACGACATCGAGGGACCGCTCATCCGTGAAGTGCTGCTCGATTTCTGGCTGGAAAAGCCAGAGACGGCTCGCCGGGTAAAGCAGCGGATAGGCGTTGTGTTGGATTGGGCATACGCAAACGGAATGCGCGCGACCGAAGCGCCAATGCGCTCGCTGAGCCGCGCACTGCCACGACAGCCGAAGCAGGACGGCCATTTCGCTGCGATGCCCTATGAGGATGTCCCAACTTTCTTGAAGCATCTGCACAAGCGAACGAGTGTCGCACGGCTCGCGTTTGAGTTCCTGATCCTGACTGCCTCTCGATCAGGCGAAGTGCGGGGTGCTAAATGGGCGGAGATCAATCTGAACGCGAAACTCTGGACTGTCCCTGCGGAGCGGATGAAGGTCGGAAAGGAACACGTGGTCCCGCTGACCGATGCCGCAATCGACCTGCTCGAACGTGCCAGACCTTACTACGCTGAATGCAGCGATCTGGTCTTCCCCGGTCGCAACGTATTGCGCCCGATGTCCGACATGACGCTGCTCAAGATCCTGCGTTACGCGAAACTACCCTTCACGGTGCACGGCTTTCGATCTGCGTTCCGAGATTGGGCCGCCGAGAAGACAAGCTACCCCGGCGAAGTGGCGGAAGCGGCGCTAGCGCACACGGTCAGCAACAAAGTGGAAGCGGCCTATCGCCGTACCAACTATTTGGACAAGCGGCGTGAGCTGATGCGCGAATGGTCAGACTTCTGCGTCGGAAGATAAAGAAGCGCTCTCGTGGGCACGACGGCTTTGCGCCCTCATCCCAGTCATTACGGCCGAACCGGCGATTGCCCGAAAGTAGACGTAGCTATCGGTTGATTTGGCAGCGGGCTTTGGGACTCTCCTGCCGTTCCGGCGTGATTTGTCGAATGGCAGGTCCCGCTAGGGACCGACGCCCAGCCCTGCACCGACTGGCTATCAGTGAGCGACAGAGGCTGAGGAGCAGGTGGGGGAACTCCTGCTGTTCATTCTCCAGCTCCGCCTTCGTGCGGGTGTGCCCCAACCGGGACGCGTGAGATCGATCGTCATAAGGTTTTCCTAAACTGGCCGAATGGGATCGCTGCGGCGGTATGGAATCAGGTGAGGCGCGGACCAGCTGCTCTGATCATTTACTTCTTCCCTTCTGGTGAAAAAATTCGGAAACTGCCGCGTTCATTATGAATGACTTCCACGATCTCTCCCCTCTCGATTTCGAAGAACTCGTCCGCGACTTGCTGCAGGCCCATTGGTCACGGAGACTGGAGAGCTTTGGGCCCGGCAGGGATCAGGGCGTCGACGTAAGATACATGTCCGGACCGCATCAGATCGTCGTGCAGGCGAAGCACTACGCCCGCAGCGGCCCGGCGGCTCTGGTGCGGGCGATGCGTCTTGAATGCCCCAAGGCGATCACTCTCTCGCCGAGCCGATACCTGTTGGCAACCTCCGTCTCTATGACGCCGGCGCTGAAGGCCAAGATCGTGGCGGCGATGCCGGAGGTGCCGCTGGCGGAGGTCGACATCTTAGGCCGCGAGGATCTCAATAATCTCCTCCGCCTCCATTCTGAGGTGGAGCAGCGCCATTTCAAGCTGTGGTTGGCGAGCTCGGCCGTGCTCGAGCGTATCATCCACAGCGGCGTCTTTAACCGGACGGCGGCGGAGCTGGAGATCATCTGCGGCATGATACCGCGCTTTGTTCAGAACCAGAGCGTGGCCGACGCCGAGACGCTGCTGGCGGACACAGGGGCCTTGATCATCGCGGGCGCGCCGGGCGTCGGGAAGACTACGCTGGCTCAGATCCTGCTATGGCGTCATGCCGAGCAGGGTTGGCGGATCTTCGTCGTGGACGATATCGAGGAGGCAATGGCTGTCGCTAGCGAGGGCGAGAGGCGTCTGATCTTCTTCGACGACTTTCTCGGCCAAGTCGCCCTCTCCGCGGACCACGTCCGCGGCTTGGATGCGAGGCTGCCGCCCTTGTTGTCGCGAGTGGCGGCCCAGAAGGATCTCAAGTTCATCCTCACAACGCGCGATTACGTGCTTGCGCAGGCGAAGATGCTATCGGCCCGCCTCGACGCGGCAAAGGGAGTCCGCAGCTACGTCCTAAATGTCGGCGCCTACACCCGCGAGGCGAAGGCGCGGATTCTCTACAACCACATCCACTTCTCAGGCCTGACCGAGACCCAGAAGGACGCCATTCTAGAAGACGGCTTCTATCTGGCCATGATCGACCACAAGAACTTCAATCCGCGCCTAATCGAGATGCTGACGCGGTCCGAATATCTCGCCTTGGACGAGCGGCCTACGCGCGAACTGATCCAGCAGGTCCTCGACAATCCGCACGAGCTCTGGGACCGGCCCTACAGGCAGCATATGTCCGAGGATGCAAGAACGGTGCTTCTCGCGATGGCGATCAACGGCGCGTTCGTCGGAATCACTCTTTTGAAAGACAGTTTCGTGCGCGTCGCCACGGCGTTGGGCAACACTCTGCGCACCTCGGAGATCGAGGCTAGATTCCGAGCCGCCTATCAGGAAATCGAGGGCTCTGCCCTCAGCCTTCTCAACAGTCTCGTCCACTTCACCAATCCTGGCCTCCGCGACTATCTTCGCGGCGTCATTCGGTCAGATCGCTTAATGCCGCTTATCGTCCCCTGCATCGAGACCGCCAACGAGCTCGGCGAGTGCTTCGCGATCTTTCGTGTCCATCGGGACGACTGGGAGGGGTCAACGACGGTCTGGACCGCGGCACTCGACAGGGTTCGCGATGGCGGCAGGGTGCAGCGCTTAGCGTATCTGGAGCTCGCCCTCGACCTCTGCGACGAGTTCCGTGACCAAGGGCTGATCGACAGGATGCTCACGGCGCTGATGGGGATCGAGCAGGAGGGCGTCGACGAGGCGGAGGTCCGGGAGATCTGCTCGCTACTCGAGAGGTCCGCGATGACGCTCCTGCCGACCGAGGTGGAGGCGCGCGTCCGATCAGTCGCCACGGAGGCTGCCGCCACAATGCTTGAGAAGAAGGCGATGTGCCTGCCACTCGAGGACATCGAGAGCATGGACGAAGCGCTGTTCACCTACGGCAACGACCAAGAGCGGGCCGCGACCGCCGTCCAATCCGCCATGTGGACCTTCACGCGCAGCATGGACTGCGACCTCGAGGCGATCACGACCCTCGACGACCTCGACGAGTTCGAGAGGAGCCTGCTCGCACTGTTGGAGAAGCGCGGATTCTCGTCCCACACAGTGAAGCGCGACATCCGATGGCGGCGGGAGGCGTTGGAGGAAAACGAGCCGCGGCACGATCCGGAGGAGGGATACAGGGGAGGCGGCGTCACGTCCCATCGCAATATGAGTGATGTGGAGATCCGGTCTATGTTCAATGGCCTGAAGGGCTGATACCCACACCGTCCTGTGCTAATTTACGCATAGGA
Organism: Croceicoccus sp. Ery5; assembly: GCF_020985325.1. Lineage (NCBI taxonomy): Bacteria > Pseudomonadati > Pseudomonadota > Alphaproteobacteria > Sphingomonadales > Erythrobacteraceae > Croceicoccus > Croceicoccus sp. Ery5. Next base: position 943,666 of record NZ_CP087587.1, on the reverse strand, counting down.
GGGCAAATGCTTACCCAAATAAAAAAGATCAAAGGCTTTGGAGTCTTCGACAACTATTCGGCGCCAGATGGATTGCCGATCTTTGGGCGCTTCAATGTCATTTACGGGGAAAATGGCTCAGGAAAAACGACCTTGTCTCGCCTACTGGCTTGCTTGCAGGCTGGGACGCATCCCGATCATCCAGCGCTCGAATTCAGTGTGGAGACAGAGTCCGGCCCGCTGACTCACGGCCAAAATTATCTACGTAAGGTGCGCGTCTTCAACAGCGACTTCGTCGACGCGAATATCGGGCGTTTCGACGGTCCGCTCCGCCACATTCTCATACTCGGCGAGGAGAATAAGGCGATCGCCGAGGACCTGAAAGCGGAGATTGCAACGCGCGACGGACGTCTTGCGACCATACGGACCCAGAATGCAGCTCTCACGAAGCAAGAGGCCGACAAGGGAAAAGTCTTCTCCAAAATCGCTCAAACGATTGGCGAGGCCACCAGTGGCTCGACACTTCGCACATATCGGAAGCCAGATGCTGAGGCCGCCTTCGCCAAACTTACAGAGGATTCCAAATCCCTCAGCAATGAGGAGCTTGAGGCGCATCGAGCGACCGTTCACCAAGAGGAAATGCCGGCCGTCGGTGCGCTAACTCAACCCGCCATCCAACAGCCGGATGGCACTCCACCGATTGGGGTAGTCGCCGCTGCTGGTGGGGCGGCCGAGCGAGCCGGCATACTGACAAACAGGACCGCGCAATCAGCCGTTATTGAGAGGCTCGCCAGCAAACCTGCCGTTGCGGCCTGGGTAGAGGATGGAATCAAGCTCCATAAAGAACACGGTTCCGAGAGCTGTGAGTTTTGCCAGCAGACCTTGCCAGCAACCCGCTTGCAGGCCCTTGCGCAGCATTTCAGCACCGAAGATCAGAAGCTCAAAGAAGACATAGAAGCCGAGAGACTTTCTCTTGCTGGAATCCGGGAGGCGCTCGGCCGCTTCAAGCTGCCCGATCGCCTCGCGCTCTACTCTGAGCTCCGCGCGGACTACGACACCGCGATCGAAGCCGTTGGCAAACAGACTAGAATGTTGATCGAAAAGCTCGACGAAATCGATGCAGCGCTGAAGGTCAAGTTGACTCAGCGCACAACCTCTTATGAGCCGACGATGGTGTCTGACACCGAGCGCCTAACGGCAGCATTGCAGGCTGTCGCAGACATCCTGAAACGTCATGATGCAAAGACGAGCGCATTCGATGCTGAAAAGGCCAATGCTCGAAACGCGGTTGAAGCGCATTACCTCCTGACAATTAGGGATCAGGTGAAGGAGCAGAGCGACTCAATCGCAGCACTGAAAGCAGAGATTCATCTGCTCACCAATGGCGGCAACGGCCTTCCAGACAAGCGAAGCCTTGCGGATCTGTCGCAGTCGATCATCGACAAACAGGCAAAGGTCTCAAATGAACACGCGGGCGGAGCTGACCTCACCGAACATCTGAAGCAATTTCTGGGGCGCACCGATTTGCGCTTTGAATCCGGCGCGGATGGCTATCGCGTCCTCAGGCGTGGCAAGCCTGCCAAGCGCCTCAGCGAGGGAGAAAAGACCGCAATCGCGTTTCTCTATTTCCTAGTGCAGCTCAAAGATCAGGATTTCGATCTCGCCGAAGGCGTCGTCGTGATCGACGACCCGATCTCAAGTCTCGACGCCTCAGCGATCTATCAGGCTTTTTCATTTCTGAAGAATAGTGTCCAGGGGGTGAAGCAGCTTTTCATCCTCACTCACAATTTTGAGTTCCTTCGGTTGCTCATCAACTGGGTGAGAAACATCCCCGGTCCCAAAACGGACAAAACCTACACAATGGTTCTCTGCACCGAGACGGCCGATGGCAGGTCTGCCCGTCTCGCTCCGCTCGACAAGTTGCTGATCGACCACGCTACGGAATATCACTACCTCTTCAAGGTTCTCTATACCTTTCAGTCCGACGGCACGATTCTGGGTTGCTATCATGTCCCCAATATCGCTCGGAAGGTTCTCGAGACCTTCCTCGATTTTCATGTGCCGTCTAGCAAGAGCCTCTATTTGAAGTTGGAGGAAACAGACTTCGACCCCCACAAAAAAACTGCGATCTATAAGTTCGCGAATGATCTGTCCCATCACACAGGAAAAGGCTTCGATCCGGCCTTGGTGGCGGAAGCCCAGAAAAATACCGCCTACCTGTTGGACATGATCAAAGCCGTCGCGCCACTTCACTATGCAGGCCTAAAGAAGCTTTCCGAGGCGTGAGCGAATGGCCCCATTGCGTCAAGTGTTTCCTTCAAACAACCTACCGCGAAGCCTGTCCCTCTACGGACGATATGCAACATTTTCGAACCGATAACTGCCTGTCTGCAATCGGCCCCATTTCATGCCCTTTCGCTACAAGCCAATCTCGAACGGCTTGATCCGCTCCTTGGTCAGCTCAGGTTCCTTATCTCGTTCGACCTTCGGTTCCTGGTTGGCCGCTTGGATCTGACCCGCGCGCTGTCCCTTGGCTGCCGCTAGGCCAAGTCGCTCGGTGATTTCAGCGGCTGATGTCTTCTCGCCCAGATTAGTCGCAATCCCTCGCCCAACCTTGTCCCGGTTGTCGACAATCAGCGTGAGCTCGTCTCGCAGACGTGTGATCGTGACAAGGAAGTTGCTCTGCGAGAGCAGGCGCCGCTCGCGGCTGTCGAGCACGGCAATGCCCTTATCTGCTGTGAGGCCCTGCGCCATATGGGCGTTGAGCGCATAGGCGAGGTCGATCCGCTTCAGCATCGGGTCGTTCGGCTTCAGTTTATGCTCCATGCCGCTGGAGCTCGTGACCGTCACGCCGTCCTGGTTGATCGCGGTCACTATTGCGGTGTCGGCATTTATCAATCCGCGTTTATGGTCGCTCGCCGTCCAACGGATGGCGTCCCCGGTATAGAGATCGAGATCCTTCTTCTCGAACAGCTGCAATGTTTGGTCGCTGCCCTTCGACGACAATTTCGCTGGCACGAAGCGGCGCAAGTGCCCTCGCTCATCGCGAAGCGTAACAACACCCTTTTCGGTATCGACGGCGGCGACCTCATGGCTTCCTCGTCCGAGATCATGCCGCGATTGGCGGCTTGCCACTTCAAGCACCATTCCCGGTTGATAGTTGCGCGCGTAGCGCAATTCCTCGCGGGTCGCGTTCACACGGGACAGAACTGTAAGCCGTGCGCCCGCCGGTCCGATTTCGCCATTGGCGGCGAGCCCGGTTTGAACCGCGGCATTTATCTCAGAGCGCAGACGACGACCTGCCGCAAAGATCGACGTGCGTTCGCGCTCGGCAGGCGGAAGGGACAGCCAACGTTCCGCCGCAACGATTGCACTGTCTTCCTGGACCTCGACGATATGATCCTTGAGATGTTCGAGTGCATCGCTGGTTTTGCCTGACTGGGCCGCCTGCTGCGCCATCTTCAATGTATCTGAGCGCGCACGAAGATTGTGATCCATGCGCGCCGTTTCGGTCCCAGCGCGCTGCGCCAGAGCGAAGGGCTTCCCCGCTTCGACAGCCCCCAGCTGCTTTTCGTCGCCCATGAGGACGAGGCGATCAAGCTTGAGCAGATTGGCAAGCCGGATCAGGCGGTCCTGTTCGCGGGTAGAGACCATTGAGGCTTCATCGAGAACAAGAACAGTGTCGCGAAATTCCTCGCGCGCAGCGGCTATCTCGGCTTTACCTGCCGAGCCATCAAGCAGCTTACGATTCTGCCCGAGAAAACGGTGCAATGTCATCGACGGAATGCCGGTATCCTTTTCCAGCATGCGGACCAGAGTATTCTGAACACCCAAGCCGACCACCCTTTTGCCGTGTTCTTCCAGAAGCTGATTTAGTGGCCGCAGCACGGTTGATTTGCCGGCCCCTGCCACACCTTGGACGGCTACCACGCGATTGGTCGAAGACAGGATCAACCGGCCTGCTGCTTCCTGACCGGTATTCAATTTCATGCCGTAGTTGATGGCTGCCGACGCTTGCAGATATGGCCCGGCAGTGTCCGCGTTGAGGATCGGACGAACTGCGCCTTTTCCCTTCTCGATCTCGGCCAACATGCGGGTCTCCAGCGCCAATGCATTGGATGTGGTCAGCCACCCCTTCTGCGTGCCACGCCCACGCAGCAGCGCACCTTGTTGCGCAAGTTGACCGATGCGCTTTTCGACTGACTTCATCGTTGTCGGCAAGCCGAAATCGAGCGCAGCTTTGGCAAGATCAGTTGCCGTAAAGGCGGATTCTCGTTCGGACAAATGCCGCACCGCCGATGCAACCGCGTGAGCCGTCGCAATTTTTTCCCGGCCTTTCAGATGGATCCGCTTAGGGATGAGCGGATCGCCCTCCTTGATGCCCATTCGCTCGGCGACGCTGGCGATCATTGCCTTGCCCCGTTCAAGTAAAGTGGGGCGATCATTTGCCCGCTTGGCAGCCGCAACAGCCAGCTCGTGCGAACGCAGCTTGGCGTCGCGCACCATGCCTTCAAGGTCGAGCCCCTGATCCCAGGCCTGCCCCTCCCATTGAGCCATCAAGGCACCGCGATCCACATCGCTTTGTTTGGCCTGCCGTGTCGCCAGCGTCGCCACGACGCCCGCCTCAAGCCCGCCGCCGCGTCGGGCTTCGAGCACCTCCTGCCGCCGCGTCGAGAAGGCCATCACCGCATCACGGTCGATGCCCTTGGCTTCGAAGTTGCCGTGCTTTCCGAATGCGCCGATCCGGTAGCCAAGCTTCTCTACCTCGATCCGGAAGCGCGCCATCGTCATGGCGTTGAGCAAGGTATTGTGCTGCCACAGCTTGTCATTGCGGAGCGCCCTCCACTTGCCATCCTTGTCCTGCGTCATATTGGCGACGACGGCATGAAAGTGCAGGTTCGGTTCCTGATTGCGGTTGGTGTCGTGCTGGAACAGCGCGACAGTCAGGTTGTCGCTTGCATGCAGCCGTTCTTTGCCACCCTTCTCGGTGCGAAACTGGGCCGCATTTTTCTCCGCCCATTGGAGGGTTTCGACGACCGCCGAACGGTAGGCGTCAATGATCCGCTGATCCTTGCCGACGAGTGCCAGAAGCGACCAGCTCTTTGGCAGTGAAAAGGTCAGATCGATCCCCGCCCGATGGTACTGTCCCTGGTGCCCGATCCGTTCGCCAGTGGGCAGTTCCCCGCGCAGTATTGCCTCGAACGCCTTGCCATCGACCGCGCCTGAAAGACCCAGCAGCTCCGCACCTTTGCCGACCCAGATTCCGGACCGATCAGCGTCTGCCTTGGTGTAGTAATTGTCGTTGGCGAAGTAGTTGGCCGCACCGCCAGCCGAGCGCACATTGGCAACCGAAAGCATCGCTCAGCGCCCCTCGCGCTTCGCGGCTTTGCGCTCGCGATATTCGCGAATGCGTCGTTGGTAAGCGACCACAACCCGGTCCCGCAGCTCCTTATCCTTGTGGGTTCGGAGCCAGCCATCGAGGGCGATCTTGGTGAAGAGCAGATCGGCCAGAACCTGATCGCGGAACGCCTCGTCCTGGGGCTGCTCGAGCGCCTCGATGACGGTGAGCTTCAGCCATTGGCTGACGCTCATATGCGCTGCATCAGCAGCGGCTTTTACAAGGGCATGAAGGTCTTCGTCGACATAGCATTGAAGGGCAAACCGCACGGCGTCACCTGACGTTTGGCCGCCCCTCCTCGGCCCAATGACCCCTCTCGACTGACATCAGTCTACGGCAGCGACCACCCTGTAGGAAAACGCTAATTTTCGATTTCAAATTAATAGCTTAGATCCGAGCAACTCACATGTGAGTTGCGGATCGAGAAGTGACATCAGATGACAATACTTGGCGACAGATGGTCAAATGGCTGCGAAACCCGCAGAAATCCTGGCATCCCAAACACCGGATCTCCGGGTACGGTGTGCCATCAAATTTCCCGTAACGGCCCCACGTGACCAGTCATTTCGGCAGTGCATTCTGAAGGATTTTCGAACGCATTTCCGAAGGATTTCCGCGCCCGCGCGGCGCAGGAGCGTCGTATGCCTGAAACAATCATACCTCAGCCTCTACTGCCGATCTCGCAATCGCAATTGCCTCTTCGAATCTGAGCCTCGTCGGCTGTCGGAGCCGAGCCAATTTGAACGCTTTGGAGAAATGCGCGAGAATATCTTCGTCTGATTTCTTCGAACGGATTCCGGGTAGCGCCAAACTCGCCAACTCAATCAATGGGATATCCCGGTGCGATCTCCAGTCGGATCTTGAGGGCCTTAGGGGTACGATGGTCTCCGGGCTCGAATGCTTGGAAAAAAGGACAAGGCGATCCCCATCGTGCGACCGTCGGCATTCGGCTGGTACCGCAGCAACGACCCTCTCCTGAATTATCCTTCCCGCCTTTTGCTTCCCGTGCGCGCGGGCGACCCGCTCGACAACTAAGTCTAGGTAGACAGGTCCTTCGAGTTCGATGACTTCCCCGACGATTGATTCCAGCCGTCGTTGATAGCCATCTTCATAAATCTGATCGCCATCGCCTTCGGGCACTGACAACTCGGAAAACTGGTACTCTTGCCCCACCTCGTGAAGGGGCAAACGATAAACCGCTCCAGGCGATTCCACGGACCGATCATTCGAGGTCTGCGGCTCATCTTGACCAGGCAAGGTGGCAAGCTGGTGAAGCCCCCTTCCTCGGCTTTCCACCAACCCGCGCGAATGGAGCGAGTTGCCGCGCGATGGAGAAAGTGCGTTATTAACAAGCTCCTCCCATTTCTCTTCGTGCGGCCTGAATGCAGCAGTTTCGCGGTCTGCAGGTGACAGTGGAAGGTGGTCAGGCAACGTCCGCTTCAGCTGGGCGTTGCTCCAGACCTGTCCATCCGACATCAACTGCAAAATCTCCGCCTGAACTTGGCCTTCAGTGACCCTGGTCGAGTTGCGATCCTTGTCCTCAGCAGGCGAATGCTGAGCAGCTTCATCATTCGTGGTGGCCTGGTTACCGTCACTAGTGTCAGCGGTTTCATCAGGCGCGAAAGTTTGCTCTGCGTCGTCACCTCCAGCTGCGTCAGTAGTACGCCAGGTACGTTGCTCAACATGTCGACTTGTCCACTCGTCGAAACCGCCAACTGGCTGAATGCCACGCTCGGATAAAAATCCGACCAGTTCCTCCAGGACTTGTCCTTGGTCCCTGACGAAACGAGATGCGAAGCATCTCCAGACCGTCCAACCAGCTCTTTCCAAAATACGCTGCCGGTTCATGTCGGCGGCCCAGCGATCAGGGCCGTGATATCTATCGCCGTCGCATTCAATGGCGACACGCCGGTCATTCTCGCCCTCGACGACGAGGTCGATCCTAAAGTCCCCTACCTTGACTTGGGTGTCGACCCTGTACCCTCTCTCGACCAACAAATCATACATCTCGCGCTCAAAATCGGACTCACACTTCTCCCGCCGATCCTTGGCCTCTTGGCCATCAGATGGGAACGGCATCCGGAAATGGTCCAGCAGCGCGCGGCGCAGCTGATCGGCATGTCCAAGGGCTTCTACGTCTACTGAGCGCACAAGATACGTTCGATCACATGCTCGCGAAAGGGCAACGTTGAAGCGTTGCTCAAATCGGACTCCTGACAGAGCGCTGCCGCCCGCTTGAGCAACCAAGGATATGAACATGATGTCTCGCTCATCACCCTGAAACGCTGTGGGATCGCCAACGCGTAGGTGGTGTTGCTCGATCACCTCTGGTCCGAGTTTTTGCTCGATCAGGCCATAAATGTGAGCTGCCTGCTTTTGACCCAATAGGGTTGTTACGCCGATTGTCCGCTTTGCCATCTTTGGGTCGGATGCGATTCTCTCAATTTCTTCGACGATGTAAGCCGCTTCGGGAGGATTTATGTCTCCCTGTCGATATCCGTCTTCAATTCGAACGTCGATCAAGGGAGGATCAAGTCGTTCTGAAGCAGTCGGAAGCCGCAGAGGATTCAGCCTATGATTGTAGAACTGCGCCTTGGAAAATTCGATGATGGGCGCGACGCAACGGAAATGTTCGGTAAGCATGATCGCCCCACCGGCGAAGACCACTTTGCCAAGATCGTACAGCGATTGTTCTTCGCGTAGCGAAGCCCGATAATCGGGGACTTGCCCAGAAAGGTGTCGTGCCGCGAGTTCATCTGCACGCGTCTGGTCGCGTCCGACAAGGTCTGGACTGACCTGTTTATCATCGCCAACGATTAGGATTGCCTTGGCGCGTAGTAGGGCGGGTAATGCCGCTACCGTCGATTGCGACGCTTCGTCAACGATCACGAGATCGAAGAGTCCCAAATCTGCTGGAAGGGACTCTGAAACCCGATAATGCGGCATAATCCAGCAAGGCAAAGCGCCCTTGGCGCGATCGGATGCCTCACGCGCTTGGCGCCTGTATCGGCCAGCACGTTTCCCAGTACCTCGTCCAATTCTACGAACCGCATCTGCATAGGCGGCAAGTGCCGCCTTGACCCCATCACTAGCCTTCTTGCTGAGTTCCAACCAGGTTCGCAGTTCAATCGAGCGTTCGTATGCTCGTTTGAGGAGAACCTCCTTCTCGCTGCGATCAGTGCCGAGTTCCCTGAGTCGGTGATGCTTGTCGTTCGTATCCAGCCACCTCTCTAGGCGACGAAGACGCCACCGGTTTTCCCAATCACCGGGTAGAAGTTCGTCCTCAACACCATTGACCGGATTGGACCTCAAGCGCTGAGCCCATTTTGATGCACCTGATTTCTCAACGAGGTCTGTTGCCTTCGAAACCTTCGCGAAAGCTTCGTGCTTCCCTTTTATTTCTCTCAGGCGCGTAATGAGCGAATTCCACGCTTCTGCCAGTGCATCGATTGAGATTTCCGGGCTGCCCAAACGCGTAGCTGCCAGGGCACGAAGCTCCGTGCTGATTTCGTATTCGCAAGGCTCGAGCTCGGAGAGGAGAGAGGTGCGCAAACCTTCTGCATCAGCCAATCGATATCGCAAAAGATGAGCATCGACGGCTTCAAGTAGGCTGTGAATGGCCTGCTGATCACCATCCCGCAGAGCAGGGAACGAAACAAATGTCGCATCGACTACTGCCCGGATCTTTCGGCGACTGGCTATCAATGCATTGGCAGCGTCGATATGGTCGAACTGACGTTTTGCGAGTTGCGCCACGCCCAACTCTTGCCCCTCCAGGCGATCACCGATCCCGCCAGCCACCACGTTGTTCCACGCTGCCTGAAATCGCCGAATTGAAGCCCGTGCTATGATAAATCGTTGAACGTCGCTCCAGTCCTCGGCGGCTGAAGCTGGTTCGCCCAACACAGTGACCTCACCCAGCTGAGCCTTGAGTTTCGAAGCGAATAACCCGCCAACGAGTCCGACTGCCGGTTTACCTTCGGCCTCTTTCTCGATGGCAACAAGAAACTTTGGATCGCCAAGTGCTTCTTCAGGCACGAAAACCGGTCTGGTCAGGAAGTATTGATACTCGGCTCCAAGCCTTAAAGCCTCTTCGCGCAGGCTCTCCAACGCGGTTAGACGGTCGTCCGGTTCGGTTTGCCCAAGACAAAGAAGCAGCTCGTTAGTCCATGCAAAGGGTGCCCCTGATACCCGTTGCTCCTCTGCAGATAGTGACTTCAGTTTTGCCGTCAGATCTCGCAGGCGCGAAACAGTGTCATCCCGGTCCGCTCGCAAAGCCGGAAGTTCGCCCTTGCTTATCCTCTCCCTTATCTGCTCGGCTTTAGACAGATCCTTGTGCGCATTTAGGAGCGCTTCAACTGTGGGAAGGCGTTCAAGGTCCGGAAGACGCGCGTTTATATAGACGAGGTCGTCGCCTACGACCCTCCGAGCCGTCCTGAGTTCGGCGATGTCGGAATCGGAAAACGCTGGATCGCAGGATGAAGACACATCGAGATCATCCGGCATCCAAGCTGTTAGTTCCGGCGAGGCTGCGACCAGCCGGGCGGCGCGAATTGGTTCGTAAGTGTCGCCATCCAGCGTGATTGGCGAAATTGCCGCGCGACCAATCTTGTCGACCTCTGTATCGATCAGCGCCAGTTGCCGGTGCAGCCTGTCAATCTGCTCGTCGAGATCATCGATCTCGTCCTGCAACTCGTGGCGCCGCAGGCGTTGGAGCTTTTCGGCGATGATATCGACGGATTCCTGAAACTGTTTGAGACCGTCCCGATCGCTTTCGAGCAGGCTCACCGCGAGCGGACGCACCGCTTCCGGTAGTTTGTCTCGCAAAACCTTCAGTGCGGGCGCCTTTTGCGATGTGACCAGGACGCGCTTACCGAGGGCAAGGTAGTGGCTAATGATATTTGCAATGGTGTGTGTCTTGCCAGTCCCCGGCGGCCCTTGAACAACTACACCAGGGCGCACTTCCAGGCGCTGTACCACTTCGACCTGTTCTCGGTTGAAAGGCAAAGGAAAGAACAGATCCTTCCCTTCACCTGTCGAGGTCGTTACACCGGGAATGCTGGAGATGCCGCGAAACTCGGGGTATTCCTCTTCGCTCACCGCATCGGCGGGCTCAACAAGCAGGGAGGCCACTGCGCTCGGCAGCTCCGGCGCCTCTTCCCCGTCTTCAAGAAGTGAGCGGAACCGGCGCAAATCTTCCATCAACTGCGTGGCACGACGCTCTCGCTGGAAGAATGCAAAGGCATCGCCAATGCGGAACTGTGGTTCGACCGAAGGGATGATCCCGGACTGCGGTGGATCCTGATCGGGAAGGTACACAGCGTCAGGGTCGAGCAAGGCAGCGGCTTGGCGAAGCGGCGGCGCAAACGTCTCCGAGGCGAATGGAGACAGGCTCTCTTCCTCCAGTTCGTCAAGAAACTTCTCGGTGGCAGAGCGCCATTGATCGAGCGCACCCAGCCCCATCTTGTCCAGAGCATCCAGTTCGAGGCCAGGATCGGCTTCCATGCGAGGCCTCACCTCAATTGCATGGGTCAACTCATTCAGGCTGATTTCCTGCGCTACAGTCAGCAAGGGGTACCGCAATCGCTTGCCGTCACGAAACAGCGTAGCGAAGCCGATGCCGCACGTAAGCTCAAGCGGGATATCGCTAACGCCTTCGAGTTGCTGGCGCAGCATGAACAGCGCATTATAGAGCGCGATTGTCGCGCGGCGAGGCGTCTCGGTCTCGACCCAACTCGCCCAGGCATTTTTCAGCCAATACTCGAAAAGGAGTTCGACCTCCTCGCGCTCGGCAAAGTGCTCGAACGAAACATGCTCGGGAGCATCTTCGGCCGCGATCAAGCCAGCCTCAACAAGGACGGCTCCTGCGACTTCGCTCTTTAGTCGCGGCTCGCTTTTTGGATCGTCGCGATAGGTCAACCAGACCGATAGCTCAGCGTCCTCCGGGGCTGGCGGCGCCTTCTTTGGCAACCGGTCGACACGCAACCATATCGGATCGTCATCACGGCCCACGTCGAGCGCGACGCCGGGCAACCCTTGAAGCTCAGCGCCGGTTTTCCGGAAGGCCTTGTGGTCCTGATAATCCAGCACGGTCTTCAGCTTGTCGCGCTCGGTGGCTTCGACGTAGTCGATCAGGTCAATCAGGCGATTGATTTCGGGTGCGACTGGAGCGTGCATCAGCCGTTCGCCCTTTCCTGATTGAGCCGGAACAGGCGCGCCAGAATCTCGTCGTCGGTCAGCAAACCGGCGCGGTAGTCGTCGCCCCAGCCGTAGGCTTCGGCAACCGCTTCATCGAGCGCGCGGTGGGCGTGGTCCAGCCATGCGGGGCGGGCATTGTAGAGGTTGGTGAGGGTGCGCTTCTTCAGCTCTCTCGCGGCGGCCTCGTCCTTTGGCAGGATGCGGTCGGGATAGCCTTCAACCACTTCGGGGACGCGCTCGACCAAGTCTGGCGGATTGAGCCAGTTCTCGCGCATTTCATTGAGCCGGGAAGCGGCTGTTGCGATGGCTTGCGCTCGCGGATCATCGGCATAATCGGCGGTCGGGACATCGGGCGTAAGTCCTACCGGGAAAGGGAAGGTCGCGAATACCGAGGTATGAGTATACCTTGGACGGTCTTGGAGGTCAGAACCCTTCCGCAGCGCCCAGAGCTCATGGAACCGGCACTGCAAAATACCAAAGGTCGTATCGTCATCACGCGGGATTACGATCAAGTTCTTGTCTGGCAGTATCGGCAGTTGGAGCCATACGAAGATCCGATACTGAGCAGTTTCTGGCGTGACGAGATATCGATCAACCGCATGGATCTTTGCCCGCATTTCTGGACGTGGCCAATGGGGTTCCCACCATCGTGGGCCCGCCCGATCGCCAAGCTCCGCGCGAAGCTCTGCAATTGTCTTTCCGTCCTCGTCATTGGTTGTTCGGATGTGTTCGAACGGGCTCGCGAATGCGGATGCGTCTGCTTCGCTAAGGCCGAGCGGTAGATCGATGAGCCAAAAATCCCTTGGACGCCCGGTTACATCATCTCCGTTCCAGTATGGCTTCAATATCTCGCTGTTAGGCAAACCATTGGGGTTTGTAGGCTCAGCCAACCATACTCTCGCCATCCCTCCCGGAACGTCGAAAGGACCACTCTTCTGGATCCCAAGATAGGCACCATTCCTGTTCTCGGGTACCGCACGCGCCAATGTTAGATTTAGTCCAGTGGTCAAATCCGGGTTGATTGAATCGACCTCCTGGCCGTTGAGATAGGCTGCCTGCCCACTGTCACCAAAACAAACGAGCGATACGTCGACTGCCGCGCCATCGATGGTCCATTTCTCTTCGCTCCACGCCTCGAAAATCCGCGAGTCATTTAGAATGCGCTTCATGACTGGAAGGTTCGTATTCTTTCGGATGGAGTTCGTGGCAACCAAGCCCGCTCGCTCACAGCGCCCTTCGGAAATTTTCTCTCTCGCCTTCTCAAACCAGTAACAGGCAAGGTCGGTGAAACCGGGCAATCGCCCTTCAAATGCAGCCCGAATTTCTTCCGTCTCTTTCACGCCCAGCAGACGCTTCATAAGCTTTGCGCCTAGGAAAGGTGGATTGCCGACAATTGCATTTGCATCCGGCCATTGTGTTTCCGCCCCATCGGGTGCCAAGATCGCATCTCTGCACTCGATGTTCCCAAGGCTGCGAAGGATCGGGTTTTTGGCGGCCTCAAACCCATTGCGGCGCATCCACTGGATTTCTCCAATCCAGACCGAGACTCGTGCTAGTTCTGCAGCGTAGGGATTGATTTCAATTCCCATGACGTTTTCCGGCCCGCTTGAGGGAAAGCGTGCAGCAAGCGCCGGTGAGAGCGCTTCGGCCTCAAGGTTCGTGCGATGCTCGATATCCTTGAGCGCCAGCAAAGAGAGATAGAGAAAATTGCCCGATCCGCAGGCGGGATCAAGGACGCGGAAATTTCGGAGCCGTTCGTGCCACTCAGCCTGATGGCGCTTGGCCTCGGTCTCTGCCCGCGTCCTCGCGCCGCCAGTGGCTTTTTCGGCCTTGGCCAACGCTTCCTCGATCTTTGCCCGAACCACATCCCATTCCGCCATTAGCGGGCGAATGATGACCGGCTCGACAATCTGCATGATCTTGTCGCGATCGGTGTAATGCGCACCCAACTGGCTGCGCTTGTCAGGGTCCAGCCCACGCTCAAACAACGTGCCGAGGATTGACGGATCAATCTCCGACCAGTCCAGAGCGGCGGCGGCAATCAGGTTGTCGATATCGGCGCGTTCGAGGGGCAAGGCGCTGTCTTCATCGAACAGGCCCCCATTGAACCATTCGACTCTAGTGAAGCCGACCAGTCCGCCGGTTTTCATTGCCCCGAACAGGATGGCTGCGTTGGTTGCGAAGCTATCCGGCTTCCCGACGCTGGCCTTGAGCATGGCAGTGAACATGTGGTCGGGCAGCAGGCCAACGTCCTCGGCGAACATGCAGAAGACGAGCCGATTGACAAAGTGGGCGACGGCATGGGCCTCATGCCCGCGCGCGCGCAGACGTTGGGCAAGCTGGGAGAATTCCTCTGCTGCCTCTTCGGTCAGCATCTGGCGCGTCTTTGCTGGCTTCAGCCGTTCAGGATCGAGGAAGCAATTGCGCAGGAGATCGCGGGTGGCGCCATCGAGCAGATCATCCAGCGCGAATTCGTGGACCTCCTGCACCGTGTTCGTCCAGTTGGTGTGGATGCGGAAGCGGTCCATGTCACTGACGATCAGCAGCGGCGGATTGTCGAGCGCGATGGCATATTGCTGCAATTGGGCGAATGCGCGGTCGAGGTCCTTCTTCTTGCCCTTGTATTCCCAGGCGAAGCATTCCTTGCGCCAGACATCTGCCCAGCCCTCGCCCCCGCCGGTTTTGGAAGCGCCCTTTTCAAAGGTGAACCATTCGCCCTTGGGGTCGGCGGTGATCGGGTCTTCGATGTCGAGCAGACGGCAAATGTCGTTAAAGTGCGACTGGGAAGCCGTACGCTCTTTCAGGTCAACGGCGCGCCATTTCTGGATAAATTCTGCAGGGGTCATGGGTAGTGGTTACTCCGCAGCCTCTAGCTCTTCTTCCGCGTAGTAATCCTCTTCGTCATGGTCGGATGGAACCTCGGCCTCTTTCAAAGCCTCCTTGCCCATCGCGTTTTCGATGATGGTCAACAGCCTCTGGCGCCGATCATCCATGAACCCCTCGAAGTCGTCGGCATGCAGATAGCTTTCCTCGATCTCGTGGCTCTGGAGGATCGCGGTCAGGCGATCGGGGGCAATCGCCGGATTGTTGTCATTACCCTTGGTCAACCTGCCCAGATAGGAGGAAGGGGCAACACCGCCGAGCATCCTGTTGGTGCCAGACGCAATCGGCGTCTTGTTGACGATGCTGTTGTAGATCTCCGGCCCAATCCCGACACTCTTGCACCACGTTTGCGGGAAGATGTGATGGATATCGACATTCTCGTCGAAGAACACCGCCTGGTCATAGGGCTGGCCCGATTTGAAGTCTTCCGCCCCGCATTTCATCAGCAGCGCATGAACACCTTTATAGGCTGCGGAAAGCCTTGAGCGAAGGGTCCGCAACCTGCGCTCCTCGAAGCTGGCTCGCTGAACAGTCTGAGGCTCGGCACCACCGGACAGCCAGGGCTTGAAGTCGCGAATGTCTAGCGCGAACCGGCTTTCCACCGCCGAACCATACAGTTCACCGAAAACGCCCGACCAGTACCAGCGAGCAAGCTTCTGCCGGACTGCGTCGTTTTCCCAAGTGTTCCCAAGCTCCGCCAGGATGGCAGCAAGGGGGACAAGCTGGGTCTGATAGGGAAGATCACGCGCCTTGAAGATCTTCAGCGAATGAAGAAACTTGGCCGCTGCAATGTAGCCAGCTTCGACCTTGGGCGCGAACTTCTGATAAGCCGAAAGTGGCACTTGGAGCAGACTATTGCGCGTGGCGCTGATGGCAGGCGGCTCTTTGCCTGCTGCGATGGCTGCCTCGCGCACTTCCTTAGTATGAAGCAAGGAGATTGCCTGGAGAAACTCGACGGGCTCAATCTTGTCTAGGACCGGCTGGGTCAAAACCAATCGCTTGCGGCGTTCTTTCCAGTCGTCGCGGAGATGGAATTCCTCTGCCGCATACATGGCTGTCACGAGCTCGAATGCATCGAGCGGTTTTCCGCCGGTATTCACCTTCTCAAATACGAGGCAGACCGCCGCTCTGCTCGTGTCTTTGCCCAGCTTGATCACGGGCACTTGATACTGGTCGAAGTTTCTAACCACGCCTTGCATGAAGGCATTGATCAGCTTCAAGTGTTCACTCCGCTGGTCCAGCTCCTTGTAAATCCAATCAATCGCGTTCGTTTGCCAATCCTGAGCGCCGAACATACGGTCGATCGGAAAATGCAGGTGTTCGAACTCGTTCTCCTCGGTGGAAAGGTCGAGCTTGATATCCCGGCCAAAATTCTCCCGAATGATCCGATCTTCGGGAACAGGCACGATGGCTTCACTGCGCGGGACATCGGGATCGAGCGCTGCGCGAATATCGAAGTAGAAATGCAGCTTGATCGGTCGCTTCTTCACAGTCTGGGTTGAGACTGGAACGGTTGTGTAGGTCGACTGGTAGAGCGAGGTCATACGCTGTTGGCCATCAAGCAGGTAAGCCTCGATGTCCTTGGAGGGAGAGGGCGCGCCCTCAACGGGACGAACCGCAAACGACACCTCGCCAGTTGCATCCAAGGTCATGAGCGCACCCACTGGGAAGCCCTCAGAAATCGAAGCCAAGAGGTCTGTGATGCGATCCTGGTCCCAAACCCAACCACGCTGAAAATCTGGTAGCTGAAGTTTGCCTTCATGGCATTCGCGCATGAGGTCGCTGAGCTTATACGGGTTAGTCTGAAATGACGTCGTCAAGATTGCCCCCTTGCGATCTGATTAGCGGTTGTTTGAATTGATAAAGAAGTATTTAGCAAGAATGTAATTGGCATAATTTGCCCTCGATTTTGCCCATTGTGATGATCAACGGTTGGTTTGGCTCCATCAATTCTCACACTCACGCTTCCAAAAGCTTCAGTGCAGCAGCGCTGGCGCGGGTCGATAATGCTTCGGCAATTGGCGCGACAGCATCCTCAGGCGGATTGCCGGGCACCTGAACGCCCTTCTCAATTTCCTCCGTCACTGCGTCAGCAAGGTCACTCACCCTGCGGCGAATGTACGGAGCACCTAGCCCTGCTTCGTCCGCGAACCTCGCCACGCATTTGCTGTCAAATTCTTCGAGGGTCGCCGCGTTACCAAATCTCATTGCGAGCTTGGGGGAGAGCTCCTTCCACATATGCGTGGCGACAAGATCGTAGAGCGGGGCAAGCACCACCTCGCCGTTTTCCCGGCGCAGCAGACTGTAGTTCTTAGCGTGGGCATCGGCGTTGCCGATGATGAGATTGAAGATCGCCGCGTCGGCGAGCTTCAGCACTTCGCGCGCTGGCCGCGTCGCAGCGCTGCGCAACAGCGCGAAGCTATCGCGGAAAGTCGGCCCGCCCTCCGCCGCGTATTTGCGGTTTGAGGGGACGCTTAGTGCCTGAGCGAAGTCTTCCTGATGCAAGCGTTTCGTTTTTCCCTCGACCGACATCCGGTCATAGCGTTCGACCAGCAGCAACGGCTTCCCAGCCACCTCGCGCCACTCTGCAGTGGCAGCATCAATGCCCGCCGCGCGCGCCAGTGCGAGGCAGAAGGCCTCATTCGCAGCTAATCCGGCAAAGCGATCCGGTTCAGGCTTGATCAGGTGCGTGGATGGTTCTCCAAGGCGAGGGATCGCAATGCCACCGTCCGCAGTGACCAGCACTGGCAGTTTGCTCTGTGCGCCTGCAAGGCTGAGCCTCGCGCCGCCCTCGCCTGCCAGCATGGGCACAGCTGGCAACCGATCGAGCAGTTTCGCTAGCTCGCCCTCTTGGAGTGGTTCTGGAGTGGTCTCGGAGCAGTCCTGGAGCGGTTCTTCGTGTTTGGGCAGGAAGGCTAGAGCACCGGCAACATCTCCGCCCAAGGCCTCAAGCAGGCGAAAAGGATTGTCGGGCGAAACTCCAAGTGCCCGAGCGATAGCGGTGCGCTGGCTTTCTTCGGGAAGCAGCCCACCAAAAACGGCCTTGCACGCATGGTCCTTAAACGACTCTTGCTTCTTAGGCATCGCATGGGAAAGCGCCGGGGCAGTTTCATCAGCCAGCCATTCAGGCGTATATGCGAAATGCATCGCGCCACCTTTGTCGATCCAGAGTTCGCCTGCCTTGCGCTTGTCCCACCAGACCATAAGCGTATCCAGAATTGGCAGCGTCACTCCGCCTCATCCTTCTTGGGCGCGACCGCTCGACCCGCTATCACGATCCCGTCAGGCCGCTTGATTTGCAATTCACAACCAAGTGCGGCGAGAACATCGAGCACTTTGCCCATCTGGACGGTTACCTTCCCTCGCTCCAGTTCAACGAGGAAGCGCAAGCCGACGCCGCTTGCAGCAGCCAACTCGTCCTGTCGCAGACCAAGCTCCTTGCGTTCATCGCGAATGATTTGGCCAATAGTGGCAACATTGAGCATGAGCATCACCTTTCCCGAACGGGAAATCTATGCGGACAGTGTATCAATTTCAAGATAATTTTCCCGAAAGGGATATTTGGTGCTCGAAGAGCGGCTATGGAGGCCGCGCTTTCCCGTGCGGGACATATTCTACGTCTCCAAAATTTTGTGATACTCAGCCAAAAGTTACCCAAAAACGGAGGCTCAAATCGCAATTCAGCGAAGTCGGGGAACAATTGTGGTAAATTGCCCTCGAAACGCTTCCCATTTCCGTTAAACAACAAGCCGTTGCATCAGCCCACTTGCCACCTCCGTCTCCGCCATTTTCCGACCATTGCCGGCATGCTCCGCTTCCTCATGCGAAGACGCGGGTGAAGATCAGTGCAAGGCTGGTCACGATTCCCATGGCCGGTACGATCGCGGGAAAGCATCGCACGCCTTGGGGCGCGGGTTCGCCGCGGGCCTTGATCACCAGCAGCGCGGCGCAGGCGGCGGTAAAGATCAGCAACATCAACAGGCTGGTGCCCGCCGCAAGCTGTTCGGTGGGAAAGGCCAGTGCCAGCAGGGCGACGACCGCCCCGCTAAGGATTGTCGCCAGAACCGGCGTCGCTGTGCGCGGATGTATGCGCGCAAGCCACGACGGAGCCGCCCCGCGGCGCACGCCAAGGTCGTAGATGACGCGCGATGCCATCACGATCTGCGCCAGCGCGCCGTTCAGGATCGTCACCAGCCCGATCAGCGCCAGCAGATCGGCCGGGCCGTCATGCGCCGCCAGAATATCGCTGAGCGGTGCGCCGCTGTCGCGCAGGGTTTCGGGCGGAACGGCCGATACCGCGATGGCCGAGACCAGCAGATACAGCACCAGCGCCCCTGCCAGCGAAACGACGATGGCAAAAGGGATCGCACGCTTCGGGTCGCGCGCTTCCTCTGCCAAGGTCGCCAGATCCTCGAACCCGATAAAGGCATAGAATGACAGCACCGCGCCTGCCATCACGCTGCCTGCCAGCGGTAAAGCCGGGGCATGGTTCAGCGCGGCACCGAAAGCGGCTGGGAAATGCGCAAGTTCGCCGCCCAGAAACCCGATCACCAGCAGCAGGCCGCCGATTTCCAGCGCCGTGGTCAACGCCATGAACCATGCCGCCTGCTTCACCCCCATCGCGGCCACCGCGGTCAGCACGCCCGCGACCAGCGGCACCACCAGCGCGTCGGGCAAGGCCACGAAGACGGACAGATATCCGGCAAATCCCGTGGTAATCGTCGCGGCCGATACCAGCCCCGTCAGGATCAGCGCCCAGCCGGTGATGCCGGTCAGCCAGCGCCGGTTGAAACCGCGCGCGATATAGGCCGCAGAACCGCCGCTTTCGGGGATGCGCGCGCTCAGCTCGGCATAGGACAGGCCGGTGAATCCCGCCGCGACAGCCGCCGCCAGAAAGGCCAGCGGCGCCAGCGCCCCCGCCTCGCCCGCGACCTTGCCGACCACGACGTAAATGCCCGCGCCAAGGATCGTGCCGATGCCGTAAACGGCCAGCATCCCGCGCGACAGTGCCGGTTTCAATGCAGTTTCGCGATTGGCCATACCGTCCGCATTCCCCTTGTTGCCGGTGCGCATGCGTCACCCGCCCACCACCAATACGACCTTTCGCCGATGGACCGGAAGGCCCGACAGGCATAGCGTGCCCGATTGCCATGACACAGACGCGACCCAACGCACCGGCCGAACCCGACGAATTGCGCGGTTTTCTTGCCAGCCATCCGCCTTTCGCGCGGCTTGGCGGCGATGCGCTGGCCGCGCTGATGCAGGGGTGCGAAATCAGCTATCACCGGCGCGGCAGCACGGTGACGCGGGCGGGCGACGACAACCGGTTCCTGTCGGTGGTGCGCTCGGGCGCGGTCGAATTGCGGCTGGGCGGCACCGACCTTCACGCGCGTCTGGGGGAAGGCGAATGCTTCGGCTATCCCTCTCTCATCCGCGGCGGCCCTGCGCAGAACGAGGTTCTGGCGATCGAGGATACGCTGCTTTACCGCATCGCCCGCCCCGCCTTTCTGTCGCTGCGAGAGGCCAATGCCGATTTCCGCGCCTTTTTCGATACGGACGAATCGGGCCGGTTGCGACGCGCGCTGGAAGCGATGCGCCGCCAGGTGCAATCGGGCGATCCCGCGGCAGAGGTGCTGGGCGTGCATGGCCCCGTATCCTCGCTGCATCGCAGGCGAGAGGTTGTGACCGCCACGCCCGATATGTCGATTGCCGATGCCGCGCGGCTGATGGCCGATCGCGACGTATCCACCCTGCCCGTCACCGGTGGCGGGCAGTTGCAGGGCATCGTCACCGACAAGGATTTGCGCCGCCGCGTGCTGGCCCCCGCGCTCGATCCCGCGCGCCCGCTGGCCGATATCATGACCCGCGATCCCGTCACCGCGGTCGAGGATACGCCCGTGCTGACCGCGCTGGTGATGATGGCCGAACGCCAGATCCATCACCTGCTCGTGACGGACGCCACCGGCGCGCTGGTGGCGGTGATTTCTTCGAATGACATTCTTGCACGACTGGGATCGAACAGCCTGCTGATCGCCAAGGAGATCGCCGCCGCCGCCGATGCGAGGGAAGTGGCGCGCGCCGCCGCACAATTGCCCGATGCGCTCGGCGGGCTGGTGGCGGCGGGCGTCGATGCCGATCACTTGTCGCGCTATGTCTCTACCATCGGCGAGAGTGCGCACCGGCGCATTCTGGCACTGGCCGAGGAAGAGCTTGGCCCACCGCCTGCCCCCTATGCGCTGGTCTGTTTCGGATCGCTGGCACGCGCGGAACAGGCGTTGGGATCGGATCAGGACAACGGGTTCGTGTTCGGCGACGGTGACGGATCGGCGGGCAGCGATCCCTATTTCATCGAACTCGCCCGCCGCCTTGCCGACGGGCTGGACGGTGCGGGATACCGGTATTGCCCCGGCGACATCATGGCGACCAATCCGGCCTATCGCCGCAGCGTTACCGAATGGCAGGCCCATTTCGATGGCTGGATGAATGCGCCCGACCCCGATGCCATCCTGCAAAGCACGATCTTTTTCGACATGCGCTGCCTTGCGGGCGATGCCGCGCTGGTCGAACGGCTGCGCGCGCATGTGTTCGCCGCCGCCGGCGCCAATCGCATATTCCTGTCCTTTATCGCCCGCGCCGCCGCCAGCACGCGCGTGCCGCTGGGTTTCTTCCGCAACTTCCTGCTGCAGGACGACGCGAACGAGGGGCAGGTGCTGGATCTGAAGACACAGGCCATCGCCCCCATCGTCGATATCGCGCGGGTCCATGCGCTGGCCAATGACATCACGGCGACCAACACGCTGGAACGGCTGCGCGCGGCGGTTGATGCAGGCAGCATGGACGCCGATCCCTCCCGCGATCTGGCCGCTGCATTTGAATTCGTGCGCGATGTGCGCCTGCGCCATCAGGCCGAACAGGTGGCGCGGGGCGAAGCGCCGTCGAACAAGCTGCCCCCTGCGCAATTGTCGCGTTTCGACCGCGAACATCTGCGCGATGCGTTCAAACTGATCCGCGACCAGCTGGACCGGACGCGCAGCCGGTTTGCAGGGGGCATCACGTGATCCTGCCCTTCTGGCCGGGCCGCGAGGGGCGTTTCCGCCGCCGGTTCGATCAGGCCGCCGCAATGGCGCCCGCCGGTCCGCTGCGCGCGTTCTATGCCGCCCCGTTGCCTGAATTCGACACGGATGCGCATGCGCTGGACATGATCGCCATCGACCTCGAAACCGACGGGCTGGATTTCGCGTCCAGCGCGATACTGGAGGCAGGCATCGTTCCCGCCCGCATCGGATCGATCGCGGCATCGGGGTCGCGTCGCATCCGGTTCCGCCCCGCGCAGGCGTTGCAGGCCAGCAGCGTCGTCGTTCACCGCATCACCGACGACGCGCTGGCCCATGCCCTGCCCGAAGAGGATGCGCTGGCCTATCTGCTGCCCGCGCTGGCGGGAAAGGTGCTGGTCGCCCACTTTGCCGAGATCGAGGCGGGGTTTCTGAATGCCGCGTGCCAGCGCGTCTATGGCGCGCCCTTTGTCGCGCCCTTCATCTGCACCATGCAACTGGAAAACCGCTGGTTTCCGCGCACCCGCGCTGCCGACGGGCTGCGCCTCGGCAAGCTGCGGGCGGGCTATCGGCTGCCTGCCTATCGCGCGCATGACGGGCTGACCGATGCGCTGGCCTGCGCCGAATTGCTGATGGCGCAAATCGCGCACCACGGTGCCGAAAACCTGACATTGGCCGATCTGCTGCGGCGGTAGGAACAGGCGCGTGTCCCTGCTGTCGCCGCCGCCGCTCCGGGCATTAGACCAAAGTCGCTCTGTAAAAGAGGTCCCCGTTCCTTAACCCTTCCTGTCAGATCGCGCCTGAAACCGGTGTGGTTCCCACAACGAAAGATAAGAGGGGGAGGACGATATGTCCGACGAAAGTCCCGAGGACGCCGTAGCCGGTAACGGCCACGAAGGCGCCTATTGGAAAGAGAATATACGTCTGCTGCTGACCCTGATGGCGATCTGGTTCGTCGTCTCGTTCGGGTTCGGCATATTGCTTCGCGATTTTCTGGACCAGTTCATGCTGGGCGGGTTTCCGCTGGGCTTCTGGTTCGCGCAGCAAGGTTCGATCTATGTCTTCATCGTGCTGGTGTTTTACTACGCCTGGAAGATGAAGAAGATCGAACAGCGCTACGACCTTCACGATTGAGCGGGAGGCGGACATGTCCACACAGACACTGATCTATATCTTCGTCGCCGTCAGCTTCGCGCTGTATATCGGCATCGCCATCTGGTCGCGCGCCGGTTCGACCAAGGAATTCTATGTCGCCGGCGGCGGGGTTCACCCCGTAGTCAACGGCATGGCCACCGCTGCCGACTGGATGAGCGCGGCAAGCTTTATCTCGATGGCGGGTCTTATCGCCTTCATGGGCTATGACGGTTCGGTCTATCTGATGGGCTGGACCGGCGGATATGTGGTTCTGGCCTTGTTGCTGGCGCCCTATCTGCGCAAGTTCGGCCAGTTCACCGTGCCCGATTTCATCGGCACGCGTTACTATTCCAAAGTCGCGCGCACGGTGGCGGTGATCTGCCTGATCTTCATCTCGTTCACCTATATCGCCGGGCAGATGCGCGGCGTGGGCATCGTGTTCAGCCGGTTCCTCGACGTGTCGGTCGAACTGGGCGTGATCATCGGCATGTGCATCGTGTTCTTCTATGCGGTGCTGGGCGGCATGAAGGGCATTACCTATACGCAGGTCGCGCAATATTGCGTGCTGATCTTCGCCTATATGGTGCCTGCCTTCTTCATCTCGATGCTGATCACGGGCAATCCCATTCCGCAGCTTGGCCTCGGCTCGACCGTCAATGACGGGTCGGGGATGTATGTCCTCGAAAAGCTCGACAGCTCGCTTCAGGCCATGGGTTTCGGCCCCTATACCGACGGCAGCAAGTCGATGATCGATGTGTTCTGCATCACCGCCGCGCTGATGATCGGCACGGCCGGCCTGCCCCACGTGATCGTCCGCTTCTTCACCGTCCCCAAGGCGTCCGACGCGCGCAAGTCGGCCGGTTGGGCACTGGTGTTCATTGCGCTGCTTTACACCACGGCCCCCGCGGTCGCGGCCTTTGCGCGCCTGAACTTCAACGACACGGTGAACAACACCGCCTATGCCGAAGCGCCGGGCTGGTTCACCAACTGGGAGAAGAACAATCTGATCGCCTGGGTCGACAAGAACGACGACGGCGTGATGGAAGTGGCCAAGGGCGACCCGTTCAAGGGCGCGCCCGAATTCGCCGAAGGCACCGGCACCAGCGGGCAGCGCCTGCTGAACAACGAAGTCCTGACCGACAACGCGAACGAGGTCTATGTCGACAAGGACATCATGGTGCTGGCCAATCCGGAAATCGCCAATCTTCCGGGCTGGGTGATCGCGCTTGTGGCGGCGGGCGGTCTGGCCGCGGCGCTGTCGACGGCGGCGGGCCTGCTGCTCGTGATCTCTACCGCAGTCAGCCACGATCTGCTGAAATCCACCTTCAAGCCGGAAATCTCGGAAAAGGGTGAGCTTTTGGCGGCACGTCTGGCGGCAACGGCGGCGATCGTGGTGGCCGGCGTGCTGGGCATCTATCCTCCGGGCTGGGTGGCACAGGTCGTTGCCTTTGCGTTCGGCCTTGCAGCGGCATCGCTGTTCCCCGCGATCTTCATGGGCATCTTTACCAAGGCCATGAACAAGGAAGGCGCGATCGCAGGTATGGTGAGCGGCCTTGCCTTCACCTTCATCTACATCGCCTATTTCAAGCTGTGGAATCCGGATGCCAATGTGGCCGAAAACTGGCTCTTCGGCATCTCGCCCGAAGGCATTGGCGTGATCGGCATGCTGATCAACTTTGCCGTTGCCATCGCGGTGATGAAGATGACTGCCAAGCCGCCGGTGGAAATCGCCCGACTGGTCGATTCCATCCGCGTGCCGCGCGGCGCCGCCGGGGCCCATGCGCACTAGGCCCCAACGCGCAAATCCGGACATTACGCACCGGAACTGAATGACCGGAAGGGGGCGGCAGGAAATTGTCGCCCCCTTTCGTTTTTGCGCTATCACGGCAAACCGCAAAGCCGAAAGGATGCCGCCGCCCCGATGTCGATCTGGATCATTCCCCTGGTCGCGATCGCCTATGCAGCACTGCTGTTCTGGGTGGCCGACGCGGGCGACCGTCCGCAGATCGCCCGCTTCGCCGAACGGCACAAGCGGGTCATCTTCGGCCTTGCGCTTTGCGTCTATTGCACCAGCTGGACCTTTTACGGCGCGGTCGGAACCGCGACCGACAGGGGGTGGCAATTCCTGCCGATCTATCTTGGTCCGATCATCATGTTCACCGTGCTGGGCCGTTTCGTCGAACGCATCCTGCACACGGGCAAGGCGCAGCATTCGACCTCCATCGCCGACTTCCTCTCCGCCCGCTATGGCAAGAGCGCGTGGGTTGCCGCCATCGTCACCCTGCTCGCCCTGTTCGGCGCGCTGCCCTATATGGCGCTGCAGCTGAAATCGGTCAGCCAGACGCTGGGCGCGCTTTCGCCCGAACTGGCGGCCGTGCTGGGCCCCGATCAGGTGGTGCTGGCCGTCGCCGCCGTGCTGGCGCTGTTCGCGGTGCTGTTCGGCACCGGCAGGCCCGAACTGACCGGCCATAACCGCGGGCTGGTGCTGGCCATCGCGCTGGAAGCCGTGGTGAAATTCGCCGCGCTGATCGCTGTCGCCATATTCGCCGCCGTGCTGCTGCACGATATTCCAGCCGGTGCCATCGCCGCCCATGCCGCGCAAAGCTATTCCCCCGCGCAATTCGACCTGCATTTCGCGGTCATGACATTCGTGTCGGCCATGGCGGTGCTGTGCCTGCCGCGCCAGTTTCACATGCTGGTCGTCGAAGCGCGCGAGGATCGCATGCGCGGCGCCGCGCGGTGGCTGTTCCCGGCCTATCTGGCGCTGGTATGCGCTGCCATCGTGCCGGTGATGCTGGCAGGCGGAATGTTGGCCCCTGCGGAAGCCGCGCCCGATATGCTGCTGATCGCGCTGCCGCTGGCCTTCGATGCGAACTGGCTGGCAATCTTTGCCTTTATCGGCGGGCTATCGGCGGCGACCGGCATGGTGATCGTGACGGGAATCGCGCTGTCGAACATGATCACCAACGATCTGGTCGTCCCGCTGATGTTCCGCGACCAGATGCGCCAAAGGGGCGCGGCAGAGGCGCTGGGGCTGGCGCTGGTCAACGCCCGCCGCGCCACCATCGCCTGCCTGTTCGTGTTCGCCCTTCTCTACCTGTCGGCCATCGACCGCGAGGCGACGCTGGCCGGTCTGGGCGAGATTGCCTTTGCGGGCGCGGCGCAATTGTCGCCGGGCCTGCTGTTCGGCCTGTTCTGGCGCAAGGCCAATCGCGCGGGGATGATCGCGGGTCTGTGCGGGGGATTTGCGCTGTGGCTGCTCTATCTGGCGCTGCCGGTATCGGGCATCGCGCTGGTCCCGCCGCTGCCCGGCGACGATCCGCTGGTGGCGGGCATCCTGCTCAGCCTTGCGGTCAATGTCGCCCTGTTCGTGCTGTTCTCGCTGGGCTGGGAACCGGCATTGATCGACCGCGTGCAGGCCGTGGCCTTTATCGACCGCGGCCAGCCCGACCTTGGCTATCCCCGCCTGTCGACGCGCACGCGCGTCGCGGATTTCCGCCTGTTGCTGGAACAGTTCGTCGGGGCCGAACGCGCGCGCCAGACGATCAATGCCTTGCGACTGACCACGGGCCATGCCTATGGCGATGCCGACGCGCCCGACGATGCGCTTGTCGACACCAGCGAGCGCATGATCAGCGCGATTATCGGCAGTTCGTCGGCACGCGCGCTGGTCCAGTCCACGCTGGAAGGCGATCCGGTTTCGATCGAGCAGGTCGTCGCCATGTTCGACGAAACCTCTCAACGCCTGCAATTCGGCGCGGAGCTGCTGCAGATCGCGATCGAGAACATCGATCAGGGCATCTCGGTCGTCGACAAGGAGCAAAGGCTGGTCGCGTGGAACCGCCGCTATGTCGACATGTTCGGCTATCCGTCCGAACTGGTCGAGGTAGGCCGCCCGATTGCCGATCTGTTGCGGTTCAACATGCGCAATCTGGGCGTGGCGGAAGATGCGATCGAACCCGCCATCGAACGCCGACTGCATCATCTGGGCAGCGGCAGCCGGCACAATACCGAACGCGAGCTTGGCGATGGCCGCATCCTGCGCATTCTGGGCAATCCCGCGCCCGATGGCGGCTATGTAACGAGCTATACCGACATTACCGCCGACCGCATGGCCGAACAGGCGCTGGAGGCCAAGATCCGCGAACGCACGCTTCAATTGACCGAAGCCAACGAAGCGCTGGCCAGTGCAACGCGGTCGAAAACGCGCTTTCTGGCCGCGGCCAGCCACGATCTGGTGCAACCGATGAATGCCGCACGGCTTTTCGCCAGCG
The DNA here is from genome assembly GCF_020985325.1 of Croceicoccus sp. Ery5. NCBI lineage: Bacteria > Pseudomonadati > Pseudomonadota > Alphaproteobacteria > Sphingomonadales > Erythrobacteraceae > Croceicoccus > Croceicoccus sp. Ery5. Next base: position 916,748 of record NZ_CP087587.1, on the reverse strand, counting down.
CGCTTGCCGACGATATCGCGCCCGACCGCCGCAACGAGCGCGCGCTGCTGGGCCAGATCGACCGGTCGATCGAAACGGCGGACCGCCTGCTGCGCGCATTGCTCGATATCTCGCGGCTCGATGGCGGCAAGGCGGCGGTCGATCCCGAACGCTTCGCGCTCGACCTTGCCTTTGCCGATATCGCCAACGAGTTCGAGATTCAGGCGGAGAACAAGGGTCTGGCGCTGGTCACCGTGCGCAGCGGCCTGTGGCTCGAAACCGATCGCGGCTTGTTTATCTCGATCCTTCAGAACCTTGTGACCAATGCGGTGCGCTATTCGACCAGCGGGCGCATATTGATCGGCGCGAAAAGGCGCGGGCCGATGGCGGAAATCATGGTGATCGATCAGGGCATGGGCATCGCCCCCGAAGACCAGAGCGCCATTTTCGAGGAATTCACGCGGCTCAATCGCATGGGCAGAAGCGCTGGTGACGGCGGCGATGATGGCGGTCTGGGCCTTGGCCTCGCCATTGTGCAGCGTATCTCGCTGATGCTGGGGACCGAAATTCGCCTGCAATCCGCGCCGGGGCGGGGAAGCTGCTTTTCGTTCCTGCTGCCCGTGGTGCCCGCCGGACCCGCCAGACCGGCGCCGGTTCCCATGCGCGAAGCGCCGCGCACCGAAAGCGGCGGCCATGTACTGTGCCTCGACAATGATCCGGCATCCCTCGCCGCGCTGGAAAGCCTGCTGATGCGCTGGGGCTATGCCGTGTCGACGGCATCGCATCCCTCGCAAGTGGCGCAAAGCGCGCCGCCCGATCTGTTGGTGATGGATTACCATCTCGATGACGGGCTGACCGGCGACGATGCCGCGCGGCTGCTTTATGCGCGTTGGGGCGGTCCGGTGCCGACCGTGCTACTGACCGCAGAGGATAGCGCGGCGACCAAGGCGGCGGCGGGATCGATCGGGGCGGAACGCATGATCAAGCCCCCCTCTCCGCCTGCATTGCGGGCGCTGATGGGAATGCTGTTACCGCATTGAACCCACGCGGTTCAGGCATTGGCTCCATCTAGCGGAGGGAGACCCGGATCATCCAGCTTCCCTGCCATCAGCACCGCCTGTGTCCGGTTGATTACGCCCAGCCGCCGGAAAATGCCCGTCAGATGCGCTTTGACCGTGGCCTCGGAAATCTGCATTTCATGCGCGATCTGCTTGTTCAGCCTGCCTTCCGCGACAAGCGCCAGAATGCGCCGCTGCGCGGGCGTCAGGCGCGACAGGCGGGCGAGCGCATCGTCCTCTTCTCCGCTCACCTCGTCCATATGTTCGGGAAACCACAAATCGCCGCTGGCCACCGCCGACAGCGCTTCGCGCATCAGGTCCATCGGTGCGCTTTTCGGGATAAAGGCCGCCGCGCCCAACGATTTGGCGCCTTGCCAGATGCGTGCCTCCTCGCTCGCGGATATGATCGCGACGGGCATGGCGGGGAAATCCCTGCGCAGATCCATCAGCGTCGTCAGGCCCGCGCTGTCCGCCATATGCAGGTCCAGCGTCATCAGCGCGACCTCGCCCTTTTCGGCTTCGGCACGGGCGGCGGCGGCATCGGGCACCTCGACAATGGCGTGGCCCGGCCATGATTTTTCGACCGACGCGCGGATGGCCGCGCGCATCAGCGGATGATCATCGGCAATTACGATCGTCGGGCCCGTCACTCCGGCCTCCCCTTCTCCCCGCCGGCGGACCGGCCCATGGATGTTAGCGGCAGCGGACCGCCGCAATCAAGTCACTGCTGCGCGCCCTTTTGTCGCATCGCCGCACAGTCCGAACGCACGGCTTGCCAAGTCCGCGCATCGGGCGCAGAGCTTGCCGACATTACCGGAACGGGTCGCGACAACCGGAATGGAGGATATCTTCATGTCCAAGGCACCCCCTTTTGCACTCGCCGCGGTCCTGTTCGCCGGACCTGCGCTTTTCCTGCCACATACCGCTCTTGCGCAGGATGCGGCCGAAACCGCCGTGATAGTGTCTGGCAGCGCGCAAACCGGCGCGGCGCAGAAATCCTTGGGCCGCTCGGTCCGATCGGGCATCGGCAATGCCGCCAATGCGGTGGGCAGTACGAATGCGGCAAGAACGACGCGCCGGGCTGCTCCCTCCACCTATCGCGCCGCGCCGCGCGGCAGCGGTGGCAGCGTTCCGGCCGGTGTCGATCCGCTCGCCAACAGCGATGCGGCGACCTATGCGCTCGACAACGGGGCGACGATCAAGGTCAGCGGCGGGTTCAGACCGGCGACCGGCGCACATTGCCAGCGCAATTGCCCCACCCCTGCTCAAGCCGCCCCTGCACAGGCCGAGCCCGTAAAGCCAGCGCCGGTTACGCCCGTCACTCCCGAGGCGACAGGTCCCGCTCCGCAGCACTGATACGGTCAGCGGTTCAGCCGCCCTTCGATCAGCCCGTCCACCAGCGACGGATCGGCCAGCGTCGACGTATCGCCCAGCGATCCGAAATCGTTCTCGGCGATCTTGCGCAGGATACGGCGCATGATCTTGCCCGAACGGGTCTTGGGCAGCCCCGGCGTGAAATGCAGATGATCAGGCGTGGCGATCGGCCCGATCTCGGTCCGCACCCACTGGCGCAATTCCTTGGTCAGATCGTCATTCGCCTCGACCCCAGCGTTCAGCGTGACATAGCAGTAAATGCCCTGCCCCTTGATGTCGTGGGGAAAGCCGACGACCGCCGCCTCTGCCACCTTTTCATGCAGCACCAGCGCGCTTTCAACCTCGGCCGTGCCCATGCGGTGGCCCGACACATTGATCACATCGTCGACGCGGCCCGTGATCCAGTAATAGCCGTCATCGTCGCGGCGGCAGCCGTCGCCGGTGAAATATTTGCCGCGATAATTGCTGAAATAGGTCTGGATGAAGCGTTCATGGTCGCCATAGACGGTCCGCGCCTGCCCCGGCCAGCTGCGCGTGATGCACAGATTGCCCTCTGCCGCGCCGCCTGTCGTTTCGTCGGCCAGCACCGCACCGTCATTGTCGACCAGCTGGGGCGCAATGCCAAAGAACGGCCGCCCCGCACTGCCCGGCTTCATGCCATGGGCACCGGGCAGCGTGGTGATCATGATGCCGCCGGTTTCGGTCTGCCACCACGTATCGACTATGGGCGCGTTGCCGTGGCCGACATGCTGGTGATACCAGCGCCATGCCTCGGGGTTGATCGGTTCGCCCACGCTGCCCAGCACACGCAGCGAGGACAGATCGTGCTTGTCGACATGCCCGTCCCCCTCGCGCATCAGCGCGCGGATCGCGGTGGGCGCGGTATAGAAGATGTTGACCTTGTGCTTGTCGACCACCTGCCAGAACCGGCTGTGATCGGGATAGTTTGGCACGCCTTCGAACATCAGCGCGGTCGCGCCGTTCTGCAGCGGGCCATAGACGATATAGCTGTGCCCCGTGACCCAGCCGATGTCCGCCGTGCACCAGTAAACCTCGCCCTCGCGGTAATCGAAGACATAGCGGAACGTCGTCTCGGTCCAGACGGCATAGCCGCCGGTGGTGTGCACGACGCCCTTGGGGCTGCCGGTCGACCCCGAGGTATAGAGGATGAACAGCGGGTCTTCCGCCTTCATCGCCTCGCACGGGCAATCGCCGGCCACGCCCTCGCTCATCTCGTGATACCAGTGGTCGCGGCCTTCGGTCATGTCCACTGCGCCGCCGGTGTGGCGGATGACCAGCACCGATTTGACCGGCACCTTTTTCAGGGCGGCATCGACATTGGCTTTCAGCGGGATCGCTTTCGACCCGCGCAGCCCTTCATCGGCGCAAATGACATAATCGGACCGGCAATCCTCGATCCGGCCGGCGATCGCGTCGGGCGAAAAACCGCCGAACACCACCGAATGCACCGCGCCGATCCGTGCGCAGGCCAGCATGGCGAATGCGCCTTCGGGGATCATCGGCATGTAAATCGTGACGCGGTCGCCCTTGGCCACGCCCATTTTCTTCAGCGTATTGGCCATGCGGATCACTTCGCCCTGCACTTGCGCATAGGTAAAGCGACGCACCGGCGTTTCGGGGCTGTCGGGTTCGAAGATCAGGGCGGTGCGGTCGCCCTTGCCTGCCTGTACATGCCGGTCGACCGCATTGTGGCAGATGTTGATCTCGCCATCCTCGAACCATTTGATCTCGACCGGATCAAAGCTCCATCCCGAAATTTTCGAAGGCTTGGTGAACCAGTCCAGCCGTTCGGCCTGCTTCATCCAGAACGCATCGGGATCGTCCATGCTTTGCGCATACATGGCGCGATACTGGTCAAGCGTGCAGTGCGTGCCGTCCAGCGCCGCTGCGGGGACCGGGATCATATCGGTCGCGGGTTCCATCGTGTCCTGCATGCTATCTCCCGTATGCTCTTTTCATGTGGCCGCCCGATGCGCGCAATTGCCGCGGCGCCCCGGTCGATCCTGTGTCCGCCAGCCTATATCCTAAAGCCCCGCGCGGTCATTGCGACCAAAGTCTTATAGACCATTCGCTAGCTGGGAACGCCCGTCCCGCCCTGCAAGACCCGATGCACCGAAGCATCAATGAAACGCCCGCGCAGACGGGTCGAAACGCATGGCATTGCGGGGGGAGGCTAAGATGGCAAAACAGGCAAAAGCCGTTTGGAAGACCGCTTTCGCGGCAGGATTGATGGGCGCAAGCGCGCTGGTGCCCGCGGGCGCCATGGCGCAGGACGCGGCCGGTTCGTCGAAAGGGTCGATCGAAGACCGGCTCGACCGGCTGGAAGCGATGATCGGCAGGCTGGAGGCGCGCATGGACGCAGCCGAAACGCCGGACGCCGAAAACCAGGCCATGGCACAGGAAATGCGCGCCGCGGTCGAGGAAACACGCGTCGCCGCCGCGCAGCAGCAGGAACTTGAAACCCGCCTTGCCGCGGTAGAGGCCAAGGACACACAGGGTTTCCGCGTGGGCGAAACGCAGTTCACCATCGGCGGCTATGTCAAGCTGGACGCGATCACCCAGCGCACCAGCGCGGGGCAGATACCCGGCGATTCGATCAACCGCGACTTCCTGATCCCCAGCCTGATTCCGGTCGGCGGCGATCCATCGGGTTGGGACACCCATTTCCAGGCCCGCCAAAGCCGCATCATCATCAAGGGCGAAACGCCCGTGGGCGACCAGAAGCTGGGCGGCCATCTGGAAATGGACTTCCTTGTCACCGACGGCGGCGACCAACGTGTGTCGAACAGCTATGTGCCGCGCCTGCGTCAGGCCTTCATCACCTATGGCGGGTGGACCTTCGGGCAGGCGTGGTCGACGTTCCAGAATGTCGGGGCCCTGCCCGACAGCGTGGATTTCGTCGGCACCATGCCCGGCACCGTCTTCAACCGCCAGCCGATGATCCGCTACAAGACCAAAAGCGGCATTTCGATCGCGGTCGAACAGCCCGAAACGACGATCACCAATGCGACGGGCGGACGCATCCTGCCTTCGGACGACCAGATTCCCGATGTCGTCCTGCGCTATGACCGCGGCGGCTTTGCCGTGGCGGGCATCCTGCGCCAGCTCCACGCTTCCGACCGGGTACTGGCCGATGGCGGCGACAGCGCGTTCGGCTATGGCGTCTCCGTCTCGGGCAAGATCCCGCTGGGCGAGCGCGACGACCTGCGCTTCATGGCCACGGCGGGCGAAGGTCTGGGCCGGTATATGGGCGCCAATATCGTCAATGACGCGGCCATCGATGCCAGCGGCAATCTGGACCCGATCGCGACCTATTCGGGCTTTGCCGCGTTCCGTCATGTGTGGAGCGACAATCTGCGTTCGACCATCGCGGGCAGCTATTTCAAGGCCGATAATCCGGTCGATCTGACGGGCGGCGCGCCGACCGACAACGTCTGGAACGCGCTGGCCAATATCATCTACTCGCCCGTCCCCAAACTCGATCTCGGCCTGGAATACATGTATGCCGAGCGCGAGAACGAGGCAGGCGACAGCGGCAATCTGCAGAAGATACAGGCTTCGGCCAAATACAGCTTCTGACCGGCAGCGGAGCATTCGATACCATGGATTACAGGGCAGTCCTGAACGCGGCGGAAAACGATCCCGAAGCCTTCTGGCTGGATGCGGCCAGGGCGCTGGACTGGGACGGTTTTCCCGCCACCGCGCATGACGGCGACGGCGACCTCTGGTTTCCCGACGGCACGATCAACCTGTGCCACAATGCCGTCGACCGCCATGTCGCGGCGGGGCGCGGGGATCAGGCGGCCCTGATCTATGAAAGCCCGATCACCGGCAAATCGGCCAGTTTCAGCTTTCGCGAATTGCTTGGCCGTGTGTCGCGCACGGCAGGCATGCTGGTCGATGCCGGAGTCGGGCGGGGCGACCGCGTCGTCATCTATATGCCCATGGTGCCCGAAGCCGTGTTCGCCATGCTGGCCTGTGCCCGCATCGGTGCGGTGCATTCGGTCGTCTTCGGCGGTTTCGCCGCGCCCGAACTGGCCAAGCGGATCGACGATTGCCAGCCTGTCTGCGTATTATCGGCCAGCTGCGGGCTGGAACCGGGGCGGACCATTGCCTACAAGCCGCTGCTCGACCATGCGATCGAACTGTGTACGCACAAGCCCGATAGTGTCATCGTGCTTCAGCGCGACGAATTGCGCGCCGAACTGACCCCCAATCGCGATATCGACTGGCATGCCGCCTTTTTCGCGGCCCGGCCCGTCGATTGCGTGCCGGTCCGGTCGACCGATCCGCTGTATATCCTCTATACCTCTGGCACGACCGGCACGCCCAAGGGCGTTGTGCGCGACACTGGCGGCTATGGCACCGCGCTCGCCTGGTCGATGGAGCATATCTATGGCGTCGGCGCGGGCGATGTGTACTGGGCCGCATCCGATATCGGCTGGGTCGTGGGCCATTCCTATATCGTCTATGGCCCGCTGCTGGCAGGCTGCACCAGCGTGCTGTTCGAAGGAAAGCCCGTGGGCACGCCCGATGCGGGCATTTTCTGGCGCCTGATCGACAAGTTGCGGGTGAAGGTGCTGTTCACCGCGCCCACCGCGATCCGCGCCATCCGCCGTGCCGATCCCGACGGGGCCTTTATCGCGCAATCAGACCTGTCATCGCTGCAGGCGCTGTTCCTTGCCGGAGAGCGGGCCGATCCCGATACGCTGAACTGGATCGCGGACCTGCTGCACAAGCCCGTGATCGACCATTGGTGGCAGACCGAAATCGGCTGGCCCGCCATTGCCACCTGCCACGGCCTTGGCGAGAGCGAGATCCGGCCCGGCAGCGCGGGCCGCGCAGTGCCCGGTTTCCGCTTCAAGGTGCAGGACGACAACCACCGCGAAGTCGATGCGGACAAGGTCGGCAATCTGCTGATCGAACAGCCCTTGCCGCCCGGCGCATTTCGCGCGCTGTGGAACAATCCGGAAAAATTCGCGGCCGGTTTCGCCGATTTTCCGGGCCATTACACATCGGGCGACGCGGGCATGATCGATGCCGACGGCTTCATCCATATCATGGGGCGGACCGACGATATCATCAATGTGGCGGGCCACCGCCTGTCGACCGGCCAGATGGAGGAAGTCGTCGCCGCCCATCCGCAAGCGGTGGAATGCGCGGTCGTCGGCGCGGCGGACCAGCTGAAGGGGGAAATGGCGGTCGCCTTTGTCGTTACGCGTCCCGACAGCGGCGACCGCAACGCGATCCGCAAGGAACTGGTCGCCTCTATCCGCGAGAATATCGGACCCATCGCCAGTCCGCGCAGCGTCTATTTCGTGGACGGGCTGCCCAAGACGCGTTCGGGCAAGATCCTGCGCAACCTGCTGCGCGCCATCGTCAATGACGAGGAGATCGTGGTACCGCAAACCATCGAGGATCCCGCCGTGATCGACGCGCTGATCGCGCAGCTAGCCGGGGCCGAGGCGGCATCGGGGTAAGGACCGGGCAGGCGGAGGACCGGAAACCGGCGGTTATGCCTGTTTGCGCGGCCATTTCAAAAGGCCCAGACCGACCAATATGCCAAGGCACACGCCCAGTCCCATATTGTCGATCAGCGACCCGAATATGATGCCGCACACGATGGCCATCGGAAAGCCGATGCCTTTCCGGCTGCCACCGCTCTCACCCGTGTCTTCCGTCTCTTCCTGCAATCCGGCCCCCTATCGCCTGACCCATGGTTCTTCGGTGCGCGCCATCGCAATCGCTCCCCGATAGGGCGCGCATAGTTCCTTTGCCATGTCGGGCGCAGCGTTGATCCATTGCGCCCTGTCGTCCGGCGATACGATCACGGGAGACCGGTCGTGGATGCCCTCCATCGCAGGGGCGGCATCGGTCATCACCATGGAATAGACAGGCCCCCATTCGTCGCTGTCGCGCCAGATGGCCGCGATGGTGAATACGGGCTGGTCGGGCAGGCTGAACCATGTCCGCGTCTTGCCGCCCTTGGGGCCCTCCGCCTCGGCAAAGGCGGTCAGCGGGATCAGGCAGCGCCGTTCGGCAAAGCTGTATCGCCACATGAAACTGTCGAGCTTGTCCGAGCGGGTATTATTGACCGGTCGGGGTTTCAGCATCCGGCCCGACTTGCCCTTGACCGAAAGGGGAAAGCCCCAGCCCATGCTGCGCAGGGCGGTGCCGTCGAACACCAGACCCGGATAGCCGGGATAGACTTCCTCTGCCGCGTTCAGACCGCCGGGTGCCACTACGCCGAACAGCTTCGCAACCTCTGACGTGGCCTTGGTCATGCGATAGAGATTGCACATGCGCCAAGGCTGCCCCCTGCGCGGGCGGATGTCAAAGCACTGCCGGAATTGCGCCCGTTAGAGCCGGACGTCTTTTGCTGCCCCGCGCCGGTCGCAATGCCGGCGCGGGGCAGCGCAAAGGATCAGTCGGCAGCCGAAAGATTGACTGCGCTGGCCTTGCCGTTGCGGCCGGTTTCGATTTCGTAGTTCAGGCGCTGTTCCTTATCCAGCGTCTGCATCCCTGCGGCCTGCACGGCCGTGATATGGACGAAGCTGTCCGCCGTGCCATCGTCGGGCTGGATGAAGCCATAGCCCTTGTCGGCATTGAAGAATTTTACGGTGCCGGTCTTCGACATGATGTGTTCCTTTCAAGAACGGTGTGGTTTGCCCGACGCGAAATGCGACAGGGCGGTCGTGCGTAAAGTCGTTCAAAAAAAGGAAGTCGCCGTCTAATTTACGCCGGACTGGTCAACAGTATGGGCGGTCGTCAAATGCCGAAGTCCGTCGCTTGTTTTCGACGTCAGCAGGCGCGGGCAATAGCAGGGTTTGGCTACCGAACCTAATTCTTATTGAAACCCAGTCTATATCGGACTTGCCCGTTCTACTCGTCGGCAAAGGCGAACGGCACGCCCGACTGGCGATAATGGTCGAACCGCAATTCGCGGCCCATCGGCGGGGCGGACCGCGCGATGCATTGCGGGCGGTGGCAAAAGCGGCAGGCGATACCGATCGGCGTCGGCTCTTCCGCGTCGGGCGCATTGCCATAGACCAGCTCTGCGCTGCGGGCATCGGCACAGGCCAGCGCGACGGCGCGGGTCACGCGCTCTGCCCGAAAGCTGCCGCCGCCCGAGATCACGGTGCGCGCGACCGACAGATAGCGTTCTCCATCGGGCAGTTCGATACGCTGGACCAGCACCTCGCCCTCGCGGTCGAAAGCCTTGTGCACGTTCCACAAGGGGCAGGCCCCGCCGTGCCGCGCGAATGGAAAGCCTGCGCCGTCCAGCCGCTTCGACACATTGCCCGCGCGGTCGACGCGGATGAAGAAGAACGGCACCCCCTCTGCCCCCGGCCTTTGCAGCGTGGTCAGCCGGTGGGCGACCTGTTCATAGCTGACCTGAAACTCAAACGTCAGCGCGTCGATATCGTACCGCAGCCTCTTCGCCGCATCGAGGAACGGGCGATAGGGCATCAGCAAGGCCGCCGCCCAATAGGATTCCAGCGCGCGGCGGGCCAGCACCTTGCCGTTCCCGCCTTCGAACCGTCCCTCGGCAATCGCGGCCTCGATCTCCTCGCCCCGTTCCAGCACCGCCAGTTGCAACGCCAGCTGGAAGCGGCGCGCCTTGTGATCCAGCTGGCGCGAGAACAGCACGCGGCGGCGATGGTAATCGTACCAGCGCATGGCCCCCATCAGCACTTCGGGCGGCGCGAAGGAAACGTCGAGCTGGTGCCGGTCCCTGATCCGCGCGATCATCGAGGACACAGTGGGCAGGTCCTGCGCCGCGAGCGATGCGCTGTCGTCGAGCGCGGGAAAGCAATTGCGCCGCGCGGCGAGGAAATTGCGCGCCTCTGCAACCGGATCGGGCGCGGTCGGCCCGGCTTCGCCCCCCGCACCGTCCTCGCGCCGCGCGGCCAGCGCCAGTTGCTCCTCGCCATAGGCGGTGTGAAGGCGCAGCAGTGCCTCGGCAAACGAAGGGAAGCTGGTGGCGATATCGGCCACGTCGAGCGTGGGCAGGTCGATATCGGCAAAGATCGGATCGCGCAGTACGGCCTGCAGGCGGGTCACCGTCTCTTCGCTGTCGTCGCTGGCCAGATCGGCGATATCGATGCGATAGGTGGTCGCGATTTTAAGCAGCAGATCGGCGGTCACGGGGCGCTGGTTACGCTCCATCAGCGCGATATAGCTGGGCGAGACATCCAGATCGCCCGCCATATTGGCCTGCGTCAGCCCCAGTTCGCGGCGCATGCGTTTCAGCCTTGGCCCCAGATAGATTGCTTTGCGCGCCATGGCTGCACACCCGCTATGAATGACTTTACAACTATACAATCAAATCTTGTAAAGTTTGACAAGAGCACACCGCACGCAATTTCCGAAAAGCATTTTGCACTGCACAAGACCGGTCATGCCCCGCATCCGGCAAAGGAGAGGCAGGGGCGAACGAATCACTTTTGCAACGAAGGCCGATCACCAATGACTTACGCAGCAGAAATCCAGCGCCAGCGCGGCACCATCGCCAGCCTCGGCCAGAAATGGGCCGCCATCGAACCCGAAATGGCCGCCCGCATGGCCGTGCAGAACCGTTTCCGCACCGGGCTCGACATCGCGCGCTATACCGCAAAGATCATGCGTGAGGACATGGCCGCCTATGACGCGGACCCCGCCAATTACACCCAGTCGCTGGGGTGCTGGCACGGGTTCATCGGGCAGCAGAAGATGATCGCGATCAAGAAGCATTTCGGCACCACCAAGGGCAAGTATCTGTACCTGTCCGGCTGGATGGTCGCCGCGCTGCGCAGCGAGTTCGGCCCCCTGCCCGACCAGTCGATGCATGAAAAGACCAGCGTTCCCGCCCTGATCGAGGAGCTGTACACCTTCCTGCGACAGGCCGATGCGCGCGAACTGGGCATGATGTTCCGCGAGCTGGACGATGCCAAGGCTGCGGGCGACGTGATCAACACGCACCGCCTGCTTCGCGAGATCGACGACCACCAGACGCATGTCGTGCCGATCATCGCCGATATCGACGCCGGTTTCGGCAATGCCGAAGCAACCTATCTGCTTGCCAAGAAGATGATCGAGGCCGGTGCCTGCGCGCTGCAGATCGAGAACCAGGTTTCGGACGAAAAGCAGTGCGGCCACCAGGACGGCAAGGTCACCGTTCCGCACGAGGACTTCCTGCAGAAGATCCGCGCGATCCGTTACGCATTCCTCGAACTCGGCGTGGAAGACGGCATCATCGTCGCCCGCACCGACTCGCTGGGCGCGGGGCTGACCAAGCAGATCGCATTCAGCAAGGAACCCGGCGATCTGGGCGACCAGTACAACGCCTTCCTCGATTGCGACGAAGTCGATCCGGCGAACATCACCAATGGTCAGGTGTTCATCAGCCGCAACGGCAAGCTCATGGCGCCCAAGCGTCTGCCGTCGAACCTTTACCAGTTCCGTTCGGGTACCGGTGAGGACCGCTGCGTGCTCGACTGCATCACCGCGCTGGAAAACGGGGCGGACCTGTTGTGGATCGAAACAGAGAAGCCCCACGTCGCGCAGATCGGCGGCATGGTGAACCGCATCCGCGAGGTGATCCCGAACGCGAAGTTGGTCTATAACAACTCGCCCAGCTTCAACTGGACGCTGAACTTCCGCCAGCAGGTGTTCGACGCGTGGAAGGCCGAGGGCCGCGACATGTCTGCCTATGACCGGGCAAAGCTGATGAGCGTGGATTACGACGGCACCGATCTGGCCGCCGAAGCCGACGAGCGCATCCGCACCTTCCAGAAGGACGCGGCACGCGAGGCGGGGATTTTCCACCACCTCATCACCCTGCCGACCTATCACACGGCGGCATTGTCGACCGACAATCTTGCCAGGGAATATTTCGGCGAGGCAGGCATGCTGGGCTATGTCGCAGGGGTCCAGCGCAAGGAAATCCGCGAAGGCATCGCCTGCGTGAAGCACCAGAACATGGCCGGTTCCGACATCGGCGACGACCACAAGGAAGCCTTTGCCGGCGAAGCGGCCCTGAAGGCCGGCGGCAAGGACAACACGATGAATCAATTCGCGGCGTAACACCGCGCGACACCAAGAAGGAAGGAGACTAAAAATGCCCGAACCCGCACTTGCCCGTCCGGTCTTCTCGACCGAAGATTCGCGCCTGATCCGCCGCGCTGTGCAGGAATTTATCCGCAACAATCAGGATGATATCGAAACGCCCAAATTCGTGAACCTGCACCACCGGCTCGGCCGGCTTGGATAAAGCGAATTAACTGACGAAAATACATGGAAAGACCCGCCCCTCGAAGCCAGCGCGCTTCGGGGGCGCGGTACAGGAAGGACGAGTTATGCTGACCGATTTGCACCACGAGAGCGAGACCCCCGGCGGGGAGGCTGGGACCGTGTCGCGTGCCGGGTTGCAAGTCGACCGGTCCCTGGCGAGCTTCGTGGAAAAAGAAGCCATGCCGGGGACCGGTATCACTCCCGACGAATTCTGGCAGGGGCTGGCGGCGCTGGTCGCGCGTTTCGAACCGCGCAACCGCGAACTGCTGGCCACCCGCGACAGCTTGCAGGCGCAGATCGACGCATGGCACCGCGCCCACGCCGGTGCCGCCACCGGCGCGCCCGAAAGCTTCCTGCGCGAGATCGGCTATCTGGCGCCCGAACCGGCACCCTTCACCATCGGCACGCAGAATGTCGATCCCGAAATCGCCAAGGTCGCGGGCGCACAGCTTGTCGTTCCCGTGCTCAACGCGCGCTTCCTGCTGAACGCGGCGAATGCGCGCTGGGGCAGCCTGTATGACGCGCTTTACGGCACCGACGCGCTGGATGGCTCGCTGCCGCAGGGCAAGGCCTATGACGAGGAGCGCGGCGCGCGCGTGATCGCATGGGCCAAGGCGTTTCTGGACGATGCGGCTCCGCTGGCCCAAGGGTCGTGGGCGGACTGGACAGGCGGCGCTCCGGCTCTGGCCGATCCGTCGCAATATATCGGCATGCGCGGCGACAATATCCTGCTGCGCCGCAATGGCCTGCATATCGAAATCGTGGTCGATCCCGCCCATTCGATCGGTCGGTCAGACCCCGCCGGTATCGCGGATATCGAGCTGGAATCGGCACTGACCACCATCGTCGATCTTGAGGATTCGGTAGCCGCCGTCGATGCATCTGACAAGACCGACGCCTATCGCAACTGGCTGGGCATTATCCGGTCGGACCTGACGGCCGAATTCAGCAAGAACGGCGAGACGATGATCCGCCGCGCCAGCCCCGACAGGACATATGCCACCCCCGCTGGCGAGCTGACCCTGCCGGGCCGCAGCCTGCTGCTGGTCCGTAATGTCGGCCATCTGATGCGCAATCCCGCGATCCGGCTTCCCGATGGCAGCGAAATCCCCGAAGGGATCATGGACGCGGCGATCACCAGCCTGATCGCCATGCACGACCTGAAAGGGTTGGGAGAGAATACCAACAGCCGCGCCGGTTCGGTCTATATCGTCAAGCCCAAGATGCACGGGCCCGACGAATGCGCGTTCACCAACGAACTGTTCGACGCGGTGGAGGACATGCTGGGCCTGACGCGCCACACGATCAAGGTCGGCGTCATGGACGAGGAACGCCGCACCAGCGCGAACCTTGCCGCCTGTATCCATGCGGTGAAGGACCGCGTGTTCTTCATCAACACCGGCTTCCTCGACCGCACGGGGGATGAAATCCATACCTCGATGCTGGCAGGCCCGATGCTGCGCAAGGGCGAGATCAAGCAGGCCGGATGGATCAGGGCGTATGAGGATCGCAATGTCCAGATCGGGCTGGCCTGCGGCTTTGCCGGACGAGCCCAGATCGGCAAGGGCATGTGGGCCGCGCCCGACCGGATGCAGGCGATGCTGGCGGAAAAGACCGGACACCCGCAATCGGGGGCCAGCACGGCATGGGTGCCATCCCCCACGGCGGCGACATTGCATGCGACGCATTACCATCGCTGCGACGTCGCCGCGCGGCAGGCAGCGCGCGCGCAGGAGAGCATCGCGCCGCTGTCTGCCCTGCTGACCGTGCCGCTGGCAAATGGGGCCAACTGGTCGGAAGACGAAATCCGCGAGGAGGTCGAGAACAATTGCCAGGGCATATTGGGCTATGTCGTGCGCTGGATCGATCAGGGCGTCGGCTGCTCCAAGGTGCCCGACATTCACGACATCGGCCTGATGGAAGACCGCGCCACCTTGCGCATTTCCAGCCAGCATCTTGCCAACTGGCTGGAACATGGCGTGATCACCCGCGACACGGTGGAAGCCGCGCTGTGGCGAATGGCCGAGGTGGTCGACCGCCAGAATGCGGGCGATCCGTCCTATCGCCCGATGATCGCGCGCGGCCGCGACTGCCTGCCGATCAGGGCCTCGCGCATGCTGATCCTTGAAGGGCGCGACCAACCCAATGGCTATACCGAGCCGGTGCTGCACCGGATTCGGGCAGAAGCCAAGGAAGCCGCCCGCGAATTAGCGAGCTAATTCGCCGGAGGCGGCGACCCGGCCGGCGACAGCGCGGGCGACAATGCCCGCGCTGCCGTTCGACGTCACAGCCGCGGCTCTGCCGTGGCTGCGGCTGCTTTCGGGCGCACGGTTTCTACGCGGCAATGGCTGGAATGGGGTGGGAAGCTGACATTTTGACTTTACCAATCGACTGGGATTGGGAGGGTCTTTACAAGCTTTATAATGTCGCGGTTTCGATCCGCGTATCGCTCGTAGTCGCAGCCGAAATCCGCCAGATAATGAGTGTCAGAGGTGGCCGTGTGCCAACGAGCATAGAATGCACCGGCATCAGTTACTGAAGGGACACCTTTTGGGCAGGTGCGCTCGATGAACTCCATTGCACTCTCATCCGAGAACGGCACCGATAGTTCTCGATAAAGCTGAAGGCTTGCTAGAACCTTCGTCAACTCATCTTGATCAAGTTTGAAATGACCTGTCGCCCCGTCCGGAAATGGTTCGCTATCCCTGTAGGTCCCATTACCTTCTTCATCGATCACGATGTCGAGCGAAGACCAGCCAGAAAGCCGCATTTCGAGCCGTTCAATTTTCTCGTTGCCAGTGTCTGGCATGCAACTTGAAGCTACGAGCAATACGAAAGAAGCAAACAACGCGCGCATGTAGCTGCGTTATATCAATTCGTAAATGTCCGAAACCGGTCGTTAGCAGAAATTCCGCTCCCAGCACAAAAGCCCCGCGAAGCTGCCGTTCCAAACCCCAATCCACACCCCCAACCACCCAATCGGGCAAAAGCCCCCGCTCCTCTCTTGGGCCTCGGCCAACCAGCCGCTAATCCCGCAGCAGTGGATTCGCATATTGTCATAGGTCAGGACGCGCACGGGGCAGATGTGCGCGTCGATATAGAGGAACTGCTCGCCACGCGCCTGCTGGTGCAGGGCAATTCGGGTTCGGGCAAATCGCACCTCCTGCGCCGCCTGCTCGAAGAAAGCGCGCAGATGGTGCAGCAGATCATCATCGACCCCGAGGGCGATTTCGCCTCGCTCTCCGACCATTTCGGCCATGTGGTGATCGATGCCAGCGCCCATTCGGCGGCAGAGATCGTGGCGCTGGCCGCGCGCGTGCGCGAACATCGCGCCTCGGTCGTGCTGGGGCTGGACGGGCTGGATGTCGAATTGCAGATCCGCGCCTCGGCCCAGTTCCTGAACGCGCTGTTCGATGCCCCGCGCGAGCACTGGTTCCCTGCGCTTGTCGTGGTGGACGAGGCGCAGATGTTCGCGCCATCGGCCAGCGGCGAAATGGCCGAGGATACGCGCCGCCTGTCGCTGGGCGCGATGACCAATCTGATGTGCCGCGGGCGCAAGCGGGGCCTTGCCGGCATTGTCGCCACGCAGCGGCTCGCCAAGCTGGCCAAGAATGTCGCGGCAGAGGCGTCGAACTTCCTGATGGGGCGCACTTTCCTCGACATCGATATGCAGCGCGCCGCCGATCTTCTGGGGATGGAGCGTAAGCAGGCCGAACAGATCCGCGATCTGGAGCGCGGGCGCTTTCTGGGGCTGGGCCCTGCGATCACGCGGCGGCCCGTCGCCATCAAGATCGGGCCGGTAAAATCGGGTTCGCGCGTCAACGCCAGCGCGCTTGTGCCGCTGCCCAGCGCCCCGCCAGAGGAAATGGAAGCGCTGCTGCACAAGGAACTGGACAAGGTCGTCCCGCCGCCCCCTCCCCCGCCGCCGCCGCGTCAGGATCCGGAGGAACTGGCCCGCCGCATGGAGCCTGCCGCACAGGCACGTGCCCCCTCTGGCGGACCTGCCGCGCCTGCCGTGACTTCGGCGGAGAGCGAGGCGATGCTGGACGAAATCCTGGCCGAAATGGCGGGCGATACCAATATCACCTTCCAGCCCGCCGCCAGCCAGTTCCAGAGCTTTATGATGGCCTGCCGCCGCAGGGGCGCGACCGCCGCGCTGCTCGACATGGCGGCATTCCGGCGCCGTTTCGCCATTGCGGTGGCGGGGCTGGACCATCTGGACGACGACATGCGCGAACGGGTGCTGGGCCTTGGCGCCATGGTCGATGACGATCTGCTCGCCCCGTTCCTGCTGATCGCCCGATCGGCGGCGCAGGGCATGGAATCGCCCGACGAGGATGAATTGTCGCGCGCCTATGGCACCAGCTCGCCGGGGCGCATCCGGCGGTTGCTGGAACATCTGGAACGCAAGGGCCTGATCGTCACGCGCGAGGATTACGGCGGCGGGCGCACGATCAATGTGCCGGGCTTAGAGTTGGCCTAGGCTTCTTCGACCCAGCCGCTGCGCAGCTTCGGCCCCGCCAGCAGCATCAGCAGCCCTGCCAGCAGGTAAAGCGTCAGCCCCAGCAACATCGAATAGCGCAAAGCCTCGTCACCATAGACAGGCGTCAGCAGCGTGGACACCTGCCCCAGCGCATAAATGCCTCCGCCAAGACCGATCAGATTATTGATCAGCAGGAACAGCGCCGATGCCGTCGCGCGTGCGGGCGGGGGAACAAGATGCTGGACAGCCGACAACACCGGCCCCAGCCATACATAGACCAGCGCCTGCGGCAGGATGAACAGCGCAAAGGCCAGCATCACGCTGCCGCTCATGATACCAAGCGCGAACAAAGGCGCGCCGATCAGGAATGCCGCGCCGGGAACCCACGCGAACCATTCACGGTCGCGCCCGCCCAGCCGGTCGCCGATCCAGCCGCCCAGCAGCATGCCCGCCACCCCGCCGATCAGCAGGACAAGGCCAAAGAACCACGCAGCCTCTACCAGCGTCAGTCCAAAGCTGCGCTGCAACAGGCTGGGCAGCCAGAATGCAAGGCCATAGCCGCACATCGAACTCGACGCAGCGCCAAAGGACAGGAACCAGAACGCGGGCTTTTTCGCCAGCATGCGCGCGGTTTCGGACAGGCGGGGCTTGTCGATCACCGGCTCGCCCGCTGCCACCTGCGGACGATTGTCGCGCACCAGCAGGCGGAAGACGGGTGCGATCAATATGCCAAGAATGCCGACTGCCAGAAACGCCATGCGCCAGTCGACCCGCGCGGCGATATAGCCGCCCGCCAGCACGCCCGCCGCCGAACCCAGCGGAATGCCCAGCGAATAGATCGACAGCGCAAACGCCCGCCGGTTCGACGGGAAATAGTCCCCGATCAGCGCATAGCTGGGCGCAACGCCCCCCGCCTCGCCAATGCCGACCCCCAGCCGCGCAAGAAAGATGTGCCAGAACCCCTGCGCCGCGGCGCATGCGGCGGTAAACCCGCTCCACAACACCAGCGATACGGTAATCACCCCACTGCGGCTGGTGCGGTCGGCCAATGCCGCCAGCGGCACGGCAAGGGTGGAATAGAGGATCGCAAAGGCCAGCCCGCCCAGAACGCCCATTTCGGCATCGCTGAGATCCAGATCGGCCTGGATCGGGGCGGCAAGGATCGACAGGATCTGCCGGTCGACGAAATTGAAGATATAGACGACCAGCAGCATCGCCAACACCACATTGGGGCGCGATTGCCGGGGATTGGCTGCGGCGTCGGTCATACCGGATAATGCTCCGTCAGGAATGTTTCGATCGCTTTGCGCGCCGCAGGCTCGTTCAGCAATGGGGTATGGCCGCGAAGGGGCACGTCGACCGATGCAAAGGGGCCTTCGTGCGTGCATTCCATTTCCGCGACCGTGGCGGCGGACAGCAGACCGCTCATCACCCCGCGCACGACCAGAACGGGCAGCCCGTCCATGGCCCGCCATACGGGCCACAGATCGACCTCGCCATTGCCGGATTCGTTCTCGGCCTCGATCGGAACGGCGATGGCGGGATCATAGTCATAGGCAACGCCTTCCGCCGTTTCGCGGCAGGTGCGACGGGCGAATTCCATCCAGTCGGTATCGGTGAAATCGGGAAAGACCGGTCCGTTCACCGCGCGGCATCCCGCCGCCGCCTCGTCCCAATTGGCAAAGACGGTCGATTTGCCGACATAGCCGGCGATGCGGGCCAGCGCGTCGGGTTCCAGATGCGCGCCCACATCGTTCATGATCACCGGCCCCACGCGCGGCGGCAGATCGCGTGAGCGTCCGCGATCCATCGCCGCCATGGCCATTGCGATCAGCCCGCCCATCGACGTGCCGATCAGCCCCGCGCTGTCGATGCCCAGATCGTCCATCAGCGCGAACATATCCTCGGCATAGACGGCGGGGTTGTAATGCGCCGGTTCGGGATCGCGGTCCGACAGGCCGCGACCGCGCACATCGGGGACGACCAGCCGGTATCTGCCACCCAGCCAGTCGATCAGCGGTTCGAAATCGGCGCTGTTGCGGGTGAGCGCATGGATCAGCAGCAGCGGCCGGGCGGCGCTGTCCGTCCCGGGATAATCCCGGGCGAACAGGTCCAGCCGCCCGTCCGCACTGCGGAAGCGGTGGGATCGGTAATCCGTCATGACAATCCGGTCCGCGTGCGGATCAGAAACGGATTTCGCCGGTCACGAACACGCGGCGCGGGTCGCCATAGAAACCGGTCAGCGTCCCTTCCTGCCCCAGCGTGGGCGCCCCATTCGCGCCGATGAAATTATAGCCCGACACGATATAGCGCTTGTCGAACAGGTTCTTGCCGTGGACCCCGATCGAGAAGCGGTCGGAATCGTCGGTATAGACCACGCTGGCGTTGACCAGCGTAAAGCCGTCCTGATCCAGATAGGGATTGGGCACTTCGAACTGGCTGGCATCGCTGCGCATCGAGACCGAGCCGATGAAATCGACGATGCCGCTTGCCACCGGCAGGCCAAGGTCGAAACCGGCGTTGACGGTGAATTCGGGCGTGTTCTGGAACACGCGCTCGTCCGCCACGTCATTGCCGAATGCGTCGATGTATTCGTTGAACTTCGCATCCAGATAGCCCAGCGCGAAATTCACGTTGAACCGGCTGCCCATCCCCGCGAAATCTCGACCCATCAGGGCGTTCATCTCGAACTCCACGCCGTTGACGTCGGCGTCGGCGGCGTTCGATGTGATGCCGATGAACGTCTCGTTCACACCGTCGCCGTCGGAATCGACACCGGCCGAACCCGGGATCTGCACATCCTTGTACTGCGACATGAAACCGGCAAGGCTGATGTTCAGGCGGCGGTCGAGCAGCGAAGCCTTCCACCCCAGTTCAAAGCTGTCGACCGTTTCGGGGTCGAACTGCATGAAGTCATAGACTTCGTCATACGAAACCGTGCCGTCGCCATCGAAATCGGGGGCGCTGCTGGTCTGGCCGCGCGGGTCGAAACCGCCGCCCTTGAAGCCCTTGGAATAGGTGAAATAGAAGTTGTGATCGGGCGTCGGCATAAAGCTGATCGACGCGCGCGGCGTGAATTCCTTGAACGTCGCGCTATCGTCGAAGTCCGAGGTAACGGCGATCGGGATGGACCCTTCGGCGAACAAATCGGAATAGCCGCCGATGAATGTAGTGCGCAGCACCCGCGACGAACGCTTGTCATAGGTGTAGCGGCCGCCGACCGACAGGCTGAGCTGGTCGGTAAGGTCATAGGTGAAATCGCCGAACACCGACCATGTCTTGGTGTTCACATCGCCCAGCGTCTGCGCGGTCAGGCCCGGCAGGCTGATCAGATCGCCCGTGGTCCAGATGCCCACGTCGAACGCGGTATAGGCATTGGCGTCAAGGTAATAGGCGCCCAGCACACCCGAAAGCCGGTCGCCTTCGTACAGCAATTGCAGTTCCTGGCTGAACTGGTCGTTCTTGTAGATCGCGGGCACGTCGACATCGACCGCGGGCAGCGAATCGAAGTCGATGGGCGAGGTCGATTCATCCTTGCGATAGCCGGTGATCGACTTCAGCGTGATCGTGTCGGACAGTTCGAGCGCCATGTTGAGCGCACCGCCATAGGCCTCCACTTCCTGATCCACGACATCCAGACCAGCGCGCGTGTCATAGGGATCGTCCAGAACCGGCGCGCCGCTGACCATGCCCTCGATCAGGCGGTGGCCCTGACGGGCGGCGGAATCGTCCTTGACGTAATCGCCCGACAGGCGTGCGAAAAACGCGCCGCTCTCAAACTCGATGGTGCCGCGCGCGGCCCATACGTCCTTGTTATAATTCTCCACCCCGTCCTGATAGAGATTGTCGCCGAACCCGCCGCGCGACAGGCGCGCGCCGCTGGCGCCGATCTTCAGATTATCGCCGATGGGCGTGGAGGCGGTGACGATCAGATCGGCCTGGTTATAGGAGCCATAGGTGCCGCGAACCTTCACCTCGGTCTCGTCCGGCAGCCGCGCGGTGACATATTTGATCGCGCCGCCGATCGTGTTGCGGCCGTAAAGCGTGCCCTGCGGACCGCGCAGAACCTCGATCCGTTCGACATCGTAAACGTCCAGAACGGCAGCCTGCGGGCGGTTCAGATAGACATCGTCGACATACAGACCGACGCCCGCCTCGAAACCGGCGACGGGGTCCTGCTGGCCCACGCCGCGGATAAAGGCAGTCAGCGTGGTATTGGTGCCGCGCGATACTTCCAGCGTCAGGTTCGGGACCTGCTCGCCGATTTCCTCGATCGTCTGCGTGCCCTGCTTGGCCATGGCGTCGCCGCTGATCGCGGTGACGGAAATCGGAACGTCGATCAGCCGCTCTTCGCGGCGGCGGGCGGTGACGACGATGGCATCGCCGTAATCGACGTCATCGGTAATCTCGGTTTCGGCAACGGCATCGGCAGCGTCCTGCGCAAGGGCGGACGGCGCGGCGATGGCGGTGGAAATGGCAAAAACACACGCGGTCGTATGCCGCAGACGGGCCTTCAGCATCCAATATTCTCCCATTTGGAACCTTTGTTATGAGGGGTTGAATATTGAAACCCGAACCACCTTTCAACTTTAAAATTTTGCCAAGCGCGATTTTGCGGTTTAGCGAGTGTCCTTATGACCACAGATCGCCCCGCCATCGCCCTTGCCGGCGGCAAGCAGCCGCGCACGGAACGGGGCCGCAAAAGCTTGCGCAAGTTGCTGGATGCCGCCGCGCTGGAGTTTGGGGAAAAGGGGTTCCACGATGCCTCTATCAGCGGGATCACCCGCCGCGCGGGCATGGCGCTGGGCAGTTTCTATACCTATTTCGACAGCAAGGACGCGCTGTTCCGCGCCTTGGTGAACGATCTGTCGGCCCGCGTCGGGGAAGAGGCTGGCAAGGCGCTGGCGGGCGGCCACGATGCGCTGGGGGCCGAACGCGCGGCGTTTTCCGCATTCCTCAACTTCGCGCGCGAGCATCAGGAAATCTATCGCATCATCGACGAGGCTGAATTCGTCGATCCCGACAGCTTCCGCGCCCATTACGAATCGGCAGCGCAGCGCATTCACGAACGTTTGCAACGCGGCGTGGCATCGGGCGAATTCCGCCCCGATCTGGACGAGGCTTGCGCATGGGCGATCATGGGCATGAACGTGTTCCTCGGCCTGAAATACGCGGTCTGGTCCGATGGTCGCGCAACCGACGATATTGCCGGCATCGCCAGCGCCTTGCTGGAAAAAGGCATCGTAAAGCGTTGAAAAACCGTACCGCCGCGTAACGAAATCGCATCATTCAGCCGCGATGCAGGATCGGCCTGACAGCTTTCGGGCCGGCTTTGGCGCGCATAATCCGTTGGGGGACGATCAATGAAGCATTTCAGACTGGCACTGGCACTGACTTTGGGCACGGGCTGCACGGCGATGGCGGCCTTTGCGCAGGATGCCAGCGACCCCACCGGTAAAAGCCAGCAGGGCGACGTTTCGGTCACGATCTATAACGGCGATACCGCTCTGGTGCAGGATGTGCGCGATCTGTCGTTTCCGCGCGGGCGGACGCGGATCGAATTTCCCGACGTGTCCAGCCGCATTCGGCCCGAGACATTGAGTTTTGCCGCCGACAATACGGGCATTGTCGAACAGAATTTCGATTTCGACCTGCTGACCCCGTCGAAGCTGATGGAAAAGGCGGTGGGCGAAACGATCACGCTGGTCCGCACCAATCCCGCCACGGGCGCCGAAACGCGCGAACGGGCCAAGGTCCTGTCGGTTGCGGGCGGCGTGGTGGTGCAGATCGGCGACCGGATCGAGGTGCTGCGCGACGACGGCCTGCCGGTGCGCGCGGTGTTCGATCGCGTGCCCGACGGGCTGCGCGCCCGCCCCACCCTGTCGGTCACCGTCGATTCGGGCACGGCGGGGCGGCGGCCAGCCTCTATCCGCTATCTGACGACGGGACTGGGCTGGAACGCCGACTACGTGTCGCTGTATGACGAGGCTTCGGGCACGCTGGACATGCAGGGCTGGGTCACGCTGACCAATAATACCGGCACGACATTCGAAAACGCGAAAACCGTGCTGGTGGCCGGCGATCCGTCGGCCGGGCGCAGCAATTACAGGCCTCAGCCGCCGCGCAATCAGGTCCGGAGCATCGGCACCGAAAGCGCGGATCGCGAGCGTCTGGCGGATTATTATCTCTATCCGCTCGACGCGCGGACCACCATCGCCAATGCGCAGACCAAGCAGGTCAGTTTCATGGACGTGCAGGGCGTGCCCGCGCGCAAGATCTATGCCCGCACATTGAACTGGATGCAGAACGACAGCGATCCGGTGCAGGTGGAAAGCCGCCTCGCCTTCTCCTCGTCGCGCGAGGGCGGATTGGGCGATGCGTTGCCTGCTGGCACTGTGCGGTTTTACCAGCGCGATGGGCAGGGCACCCCGCAATTCATCGGCGAGGACGCCATCGGCCATACGCCCATGGGCAGCGAGATGAGCCTGAAGCTGGGCGATGCGTTCGACATTTCGGTACAGGCCAGCGTCACCGCGCGGGCGAAGATCGATTCCGAGGAATATGTCCGTTCGGCCCGATACCGCGTGATCGAGGATGACCGTGTCCGCCAGATTACCGTCGAGCGCGCGCAGACATTCTATCGCACCACCATGCAATATCGCGTGACCAATGCGAAAGCGCAGCCGGTGACCGTCGATGTCGCACAGGCGGGGCTGGATCGTGGATGGTGGAGCAACGACTTTCGCGTCGTCAGCGAAAGCATCAAGGGCGAACAGATCAATCTGGACAAGCGGCAATGGGCCGTGCCCGTTCCCGCCAATGGCGAAACCGTGCTGACCGTGGTTTACGAGACGCGATACTAGGGGGCAGCGCAATGCGGCGCTTCGCTTTCCTGATCTGCGCGCTGGCGGCGACGGGTGCTGCGGCGCAAGAGCCGCCCGCGCGGCTGGCCGTCGACGCCTCTGCCCCGTCTGACATCGCGGTTACCATCTATCGCGACGAGAGCCGTGGCGGCGATCCCATCGACGTGCGCTGGGTGGGCGGCTTTGCCATGATTTCAGAGGTGCGACAGGTCACCCTGCCGCCCGGCCATTCGCGCATCCGCTTTACCGGCGTGGCCGAAAGCATGGTGGCGGTCAGCGCCATCGTAACCGGCCTGCCCGGCGGGACCATCGAAAAGAACCGCAACGCCGATCTGCTGTCCCCCGCCGCTTTGGTCGACGGCACCTTGGGCAACCGCGTCACCATCACCCGCACCAATCCCGCGACCGGAGCCGAAATCAGCGAAAGCGCGGTGATCCGCACGCGCGCCGATGGCGGGCTGGTCCTGCAAACGCGCGAGGGGTATGAGGCAGTGCGTTGTTCTGGCCTGCCCGAAGGCCTCAGCTTTGACCGCGTGCCGGAGGGGCTGTCGTCCGACCCCGTGTTCAGCGTCGATACGTACAGCGCGGGGGGCGGGACCCATACGGTCACGCTGACCTATCTGGCGACGGGGTTCGACTGGCAGGCGAATTACGTCGCCACTTTTGCAGAGGCCAGCCGCGAGAAGGATCGCACGCTGGAACTGATGGCGTGGCTGACCGTGGCGAACGGCAACGGGCAAAGCTTTCCCGATGCCGAACTGATGACCGTCGCGGGCCGGATCAATGTCACCAGCGATTACGAGGATCTTTCCGATCCGCCCGTTGCCCGCCCCTTGCGGCTGAGTTGCTATCCCATCGGCAGCACATCGCGCGGCACCTATCCGCCGCCGCCTGCACCCCCGCCGCCGCCAGCGCCCGCCCCTGCGATGATGGCGGACCAGATCGTCGTGACCGGCAGCCGTTTACGGAAGGCCGAGATGGAATCGGCCATGGCCGTGACAGAGGTCGAGGCGGGCGAGGAAGCGCTGGGCGATCTGAAGCTCTATCGCGTGCCGGTAGCGGTCGACGTGGCCGCGCAGTCGCAGAAACAGGTGAAATTCCTGACCCTCGACGCGGTCAAGGGCGAATTGATGCACACGGGGCGCTGCGTGGCGGAAATGGAAGAGGCGCTCGCCGGTATCGAATTGCGCAGCCGCAATCTGGAATCGCAGGGTCTGGGCCGGTCGCTGCCGCAAGGCCGGATCGCCGTGTTCGAGCCCAGCGCCCATGGCCCCCTGCTGGTGGCCGAGGACGATATGCGCGACCGCGCCGTCGGCGAGGATGTGGAGATCGCTCTCTCTCCCCACAGCGCGGTGATCTATGCCTGCCGCCCGCGCGGCGCATCCTCTGCCAGCAACCGCGATACCGCGCTGGAGGCATGGCGCAATGCCGTCGCCAAGGGAAAATGGGCCGCGATGGAAGCCGATGTCACCAATCCGACGAGCGAGCCATTGCGCTTCGAACTGGCGCTTGGCCCGGCAAATGCGATCGCCCTACGCCGCGCCTCGCAAAAAATCGCGACCTATCGCGGGCAACAGGTGCTGCGCATCGACGTGCCCGCAGGTGCGACGCGGCGGATCACATGGCAGATGCGCGATCCGAACGCGTCAGAAAACCCTTAGCCAATATTGCATCGCCTTGGGCGTCTCCGCCGCCTCGCCATGGTCTTTCCATGCAAGCCGGGTCACCAGACCCCCCACCGGCGTATAGCCCCGCCCCGTCCAGAACCGGTCATGCGGGTGGTATCTGGCAGGGCGCAGCGGATGATCGTCGGGCCTGACGACCGATGCGAAACACGCCGATGACGCGCCCCATGCCTGCGCCTGCGCTTCCCTTGCGTCAAAGAACGCATGGCCGATCCCCTGCCCGCGATATTCGGGCAGCAACACGCTCTCTCCGAAATAGAACAGGCTTGCCGTATCGATTCCGCGCGCATCGAACGGTGCGCGGAATTCGGGCTTTTGCGATGCCATGGGCGATGCCGTTGCCGCGCCGACAATGCGCCCTGCATCT
Source organism: Croceicoccus sp. Ery5 (assembly GCF_020985325.1). NCBI lineage: Bacteria > Pseudomonadati > Pseudomonadota > Alphaproteobacteria > Sphingomonadales > Erythrobacteraceae > Croceicoccus > Croceicoccus sp. Ery5. The sequence continues at coordinate 890,646 of NZ_CP087587.1, read as the reverse complement.
TTTGCGGCGATCAGTACGCTGTCGGGCTCTGCCATGAATTCGCGGACATATGCCCGTTCGTATTCCGCGCTGCCGTCATAGAGATAGGGGTATTCGGCAAACACCGCGATGCGCAGCGCCGCCAGCGCATCGACCGCATCGTGCAGTGCCGCGCCCGTCAGCACATCGATCGTTACAGCCACATTGAAATCCCTTTAAAGTGAACCGCACCGGTTCTTTTATTTTCCTACTTCCCGCCGATTCGGCACAGCACCCACTGGCCTGCCACAGCAACGGGAAAATGCCATGCCCCTTATTGAATCGCTTATCGGTCCGATCTCAAAGATCATCGACCGCGTCATCCCAGACAAGGAAGCGCGTGAACGCGCCAAGCTGGAACTGCTGCAACTGGAAAACAGCCAGGAACTGAAAACGATCGAGGCGCGCCTGTCCGCCATCGTGACCGAGGCGCAATCCGCCGATCCCTGGACCAGCAGGGCACGGCCCGGTTTTCTGTATGTGATGTACGCGCTGATCCTGTTCGCCATCCCCATGGGATTTATCGCCGCGTTCCGCCCCGATGCCGCCGATGCCATCGCGCGTGGGATGACGGGCTATCTCGGCGGGCTGCCCGAACCGCTCTATGCGCTCTTCGGTACCGGCTATCTGGGCTATACCGCCGCGCGCCAGTGGGGAAAGGCCAAGGGCACCGATCGCTGATCGCCTGATGGCCTGATCGCCTGATGGCCCGCTCCCCCGATCGATTTCGCTCTCTGTCCACCACGATTACCCCTTTACTTATGGGCCATCGTGGATCACAAATCATGCCATGCGAATGGTCGCGTTCAGGGAGCTGACCGTTTCCGCCCTGCTTGCGCTGACCGGCGCGGCGGGCGGATTCACCGGTCGGGAGGGGCCTTCCACACCGGATGCCGCATCGATCGACATTGCGGTATCCGGTGTGGAACGGTCCGCAGGCCGCGTCGTCGTCGCGATTTGCACGCCCGACAGCTTTACCCGCGAAACCTGCCCTTTTCGCGCATCGGCCCCGGCGACGCGCGGCACCACACAGGTCACCGTAGCCGGCGTGCCGCCGGGCACCTATGCCGCGCAGGCCTATTGGGATGCGAACGGCAATGGCAAGGCAGACCGCAATTTCGCCGGCTTGCCCACCGAACTGGTCGGATTTTCGCGCAATCACAAGGTCGGCATGTCGCGGCCACGGTTCGAAGGGTCGGCTTTTACCCATTCAGCCAAGGGTAGCGCCCTGGCGATCACGCTCCGTACGATTCCCTGAAAATATCGTATTTCCAGACAATTACAGCCCGCCATACCGCAAAAGGCGATTGTCGACCGGGTGCAAGTTTCCGCACAAACGCCCCGCCCCCTCTTGCCCTTGGCCAAGCACAAGCGCATAGGCCCGTCCCATTGTGCAACCTCAAGCGAGGCGATGGATGAGCGACGGAAAGACCGCTCCCGGCAAGACGAATTCGGGAATGAACGTTGATAGCGCGCTGGTGCGCGAACTGGCCGAGCTGCTCGGTGAAACCGGCCTGACCGAGATCGAGGTCGAAGATGGCGATCGCAAGATCCGCGTATCGCGCGCGGGCGGCGTGGCGGCCTATGCCGCGCCTGCGCCCGTGATGGCCGCGCCTGCCGCACCGGCCGCCGCCCCCGCGGCAGAGGCCGCCCCCGCCGCCGCTCCCGTCAATGGCGACGCGGTGAAAAGCCCGATGGTCGGCACCTGCTATCTGGCGCCCGAACCCGGCGCCGCCGATTTCATCAAGGTCGGACAGAGCGTGAAGGCAGGCGAAACCCTGCTGATCGTCGAAGCGATGAAGGTGATGAATGCCATCCCCGCGCCCCGTGCAGGCACGATCGCGCAAATCCTTGTCGGCAATGCGGACCCGGTCGAATTCGACCAGCCGCTTGTCGTGATCGAGTGACGGCGGGCCGCTGATCATGGCCATCAAGCGTATCCTGATCGCCAACCGGGGCGAGATCGCGCTGCGCGTGCACCGCGCCGCGCATGAAATGGGCATCGAAACCGTCGCGGTGCATTCCACCGCCGACGCCGATGCCATGCATGTGCGCCTTGCCGACCATTCGGTCTGCATCGGCCCCGCGCCTGCCAGCGAAAGCTATCTCAACATCGCCGCGATCATTTCGGCGGCCGAAATCGCGGGTGCGGATGCGATCCATCCCGGTTACGGTTTCCTGTCCGAAAACGCCCGTTTTGCCGAGATTGTCGAGGCGCATGGCATCAAGTGGATCGGGCCCAAGCCCGAACATATCCGCACCATGGGCGACAAGGTGGAAGCCAAGCGCACTGCTGGCGCGCTGGGCCTGCCGCTGGTGCCGGGCAGCGACGGCGCGGTCGACAATGCCGACGAAGCGCTGAAACTGTCAGCGGAAATCGGCTATCCCGTGCTGGTCAAGGCGGCCAGCGGCGGCGGCGGTCGCGGCATGAAGGTCGTGCAGACGCCCGAGGAACTGCCCGCCCTGATGAGCGCGGCGCGGTCCGAGGCGAAGTCGGCATTCGGCGACGACACCGTCTATATCGAGAAATATCTCGGCAATCCGCGCCATATCGAATTTCAGGTGTTCGGTGACGGCAACGGCCAGGCAATCCATCTGGGCGAGCGCGACTGTTCGCTGCAGCGCCGCCACCAGAAGGTGCTGGAAGAGGCTCCCTCGCCCGTCATCAGCGCGGAGGAGCGCGAGCGGATGGGTGGCATCTGCGCCAAGGCGATGGCCGACATGGGCTATCGCGGCGCGGGCACGATCGAATTCCTGTGGGAAGACGGCGAGTTCTATTTCATCGAAATGAATACCCGCCTGCAGGTCGAACACCCGGTAACCGAGGCGATCACCGGCGTCGATCTGGTCCGCGAACAGATCCGCATCGCCGACGGCAAGCCGCTGTCGGTAAAGCAGGACGAGTTGGTCTTTTCGGGCCACGCCATCGAATGCCGCATCAATGCGGAAGACCCGTTCAACTTCACCCCATCTCCGGGCGGCGTGACCAGCTATCACGCGGCGGGCGGCATGCATGTGCGCGTCGATAGCGGGATCTATGCGGGCTATCGCATTCCGCCTTATTACGATTCCATGATCGCCAAGCTGATCGTCTATGGCCGCACGCGCGAAGGCTGTATCATGCGGCTGAAACGCGCGCTGGAAGAAATGGTGATCGAAGGGGTCAAAACCTCGATCCCGCTGCATCAGGAACTGATCCGGCAGGACGATTTCCTGAACGGCGATTATTCGATCAAATGGCTGGAGGAATGGCTCGCGGAGCGCGAGGCATAGGCCGGCGGCATTCTTCCAATTCTAAAAGGCAGGAAGCGTGACCGATCGCGAACGCACTGGCCCCGACCAAAGGGTCACCTTCCTGCTGGTGGCGATGCTGGCCGCCGGGCTGCTGCTGATCGAATCCGGCGAAATCGCGAACCTCGGCTATGGCTATTTCGCGGTCCTGCTGGCGATCCCCGCGGCGCTGGGCGCGTTGATCCTGAATCTGGCCGATCCGGGCGGTCATAACAGCCTTAAGGGCTGTTTCCTTACCCCGACGCTGTTCCTCTGCGCCGTGGCGGGCATTGCCTATCTGCTCTTTGACGAGGGCGCTTTGTGCATCGTCATGATCCTGCCGCTATGGATTCCGGCGGCGCTGGCCGGTGCCCTCGTCACGCGCCATAACGCCCGTCGCCGCAAGGGGCGAGAAGGTGACCGCCTGTTGCTGGCGGGCTGGGCCGCCTTTCCCTTCGTCCTGTTCGGGATCGAGGCGCAGTCTCCTCCCCAATGGGAATATCGCGAAGTCGTTCGCGAAACATCGATCGATGCCGATGCGGCGACGGTCTGGCCCTTGCTGGTCAGCATTCCCGCCGTCGCCCCGCACGAAGGCAAGGCCAATCTGACGCAGGACATATTGGGCGTTCCGCGGCCCAGCAGGGCGCAATTGGTGAACCGCGACGGGCGCATGGTGCGGCTGGCGCAATGGGGACACGACGTCCGCTTCGAAGAGATCGTAGAGGAATACAGGCCGGGACATGCGATCGGGTGGCGCTTTTCCTTTCCCGACGATTCCGTTCAGCGCCATACCGACCGCCATATCTCACCCGACGGCCCGCTATTGAAGGTGGAGAGCGGCGGTTACGAACTGCTGCCGCTGGCCCATGGCAAAACGCGGCTGCGGTTGACCACACGCTATCGCATGCGCGCCCGTCTCGGCTTCTATCTGGCGTGGTGGGGAGAGGTCCTGCTGGGCGATGTACAGGAAAATGTGCTGACCATCATCCGGGACCGCGCCGAACGGGCCGGTATGAGCTAAAAAGCCCAGCTTACGCGGACATGGGCCAGGCGGCCCGATTTCTTCTGGCCGCCGCCCAGCGCGGCGAGCTCCAGCGCGGGGCCGTCTTCGACGGGGCGGATCGACCATTCGCGTTTCAACCCGTCGTCCACCCAAGGCTGGCGCGGCATGGCAGGCGCTTCGAGCGCGCCTTCCCCTGCTTCTGTTTCGGCCTCTTCGGCGGATGCGGCTTCGGCATCGGTGGCGTGCAGCGCTTCGGCACGGTCACGTCCTGCAAGGTCGAAGTTCATCGCCAGCAGGGCAGCCCCGCCGACGCGGGCCAATGCCGGATCGTCCCGCAAGTTCGCCGGTTCGGCACAAGCAGGCAGCGCGGCCATGCCGGCACCGCAACAGCAGCCGGCAAAGACAAGGCGCGAATAAATCCTGTTCGACATGACGGATGGCATGGATGTGTCCCGAAGCTCCGCAACGCGTAATTTCTATCCTATATCCATTTCCAATGCGAATATTGTGTGACGGTTCCCCCGACGAAGCGAGATATTTGCGGGGGAAAACGATCGATGCCCCGTCCGTACCCATTTCGCGATTGCGCCCCAACCCGCCGCGCCCTAGTCAGCGCGCATTATGGAAACATCGCCGCTGGCCCGCCCCTTTCCCGCCCTTCCCGCCATCGCGGGCGCCGTGCCGCGCGTGGCGCGGGCGGGTTACAAGAACTGGGGCCGCTGCGACCTGACCTTCGTGACCCTGGACAAGGGGACGGCCGTTGCGGGCGTGTTCACGAAGAATGTGTGCTGCTCGTCCGAAGTCGAACTGGGCCGCGAACAGGTCAAGCTGGGCCGTGCCCGCGCGCTGGTGGTGAATGCGGGCAATTCCAATGCCTTCACCGGCTATCGCGGGCGCGAGGCGGTGGAGACGATCATGGCCGAGGTTGCCGCCCATCTGGACTGCGAGCCGAGCGATGTGTTCGTCTCCTCCACCGGCGTGATCGGCGTCCCCCTGCCGCAGGACAAGGCGCGCGAAGGGCTTGCCCGCGTGTTCGGCACGGAACCCTGCGGCTGGGAACAGGCGGCAGAGACGATCGGCACCACCGACACATTCACCAAAGGCGCGCATGCCAGCGCGATGATCGGCGGCACCCGCGTCGAATTCAGCGCCATCATCAAGGGCAGCGGCATGATCGCGCCCGATATGGCGACCATGCTCGGCTATGTATTCACCGACGCGAATGTCGCGCCCGCGTTTCTGCAACAATGCCTGTCCGCCGCGAACGAGGCGACGTTTTCCTGTATCACGGTCGACGGCGATACCTCGACCAGCGACACGGTGCTGGCGTTCGCCACCGGCAAGGCCGGGAACGAGGAGATTACCGGCCCCGACAGCCCGGGCGCGGATGCGTTTGCCGCCGCGCTGCACGATATCTGCCGCCAGCTGGCCCATCTGGTGGTGCGCGACGGCGAAGGCGCGCAGAAATTCATCGAGATCGCGGTGACCGGCGCGACATCCGACGAAAGCGCGCGCCGCGTGGGGCTGGCCATTGCCAATTCGCCGCTCGTCAAGACGGCCATCGCGGGCGAGGATGCCAATTGGGGCCGCGTCGTCATGGCCGTGGGCAAGGCGGGCGAACCGGCGGACCGCGACCGCCTGTCGATCGGCTTTGGCGGCATATGGACGGCAAGGGACGGCCAGCCGGTCGCCGGATATGACGAAGCGCCCGTCGCCGCCCATCTGAAGGGCGAGGATATTCGCATCGATGTCGACCTTGGCCTTGGCGAAGGGCGCGCGACGGTTTGGACATGCGACCTGACGCATGGCTATATCTCGATCAATGCCGATTATCGCACCTGACGATTCACCTTCCGGTGCACCCGAATGGCTGACGGGCGGCTGCCTGTGCGGCACGGTGCGGTTCCGCCTTGCCGCCGCGCCGCGTGATGCGGGCTGGTGCCATTGCCGCTTGTGCCAGCTGAATTCGGGCAGCCCCGCCATGGCCTTTGCCGCCATCGCGCAGGACGATTACCGGATCGAACAGGGCGAAGGGGCGATCAGATCGGTACTGTCCAGCCCGCGGCTGGAGCGTTTGTTCTGCGGCGAATGCTGCACGCCGCTGCTGACCCGCGAAGCCAACGTGGGCGGGGACGCGAACGGGGGCGGAGGCGGGGGCGACTATCACTTCAACCTGCCGACGCTGGCACTTCAACCTGCCGACGCTGGACGATCCGGACGCGGTGACGCCGCAATTTCATATCTATTATGCAAGCCATATCGCATGGGCACCGGCGGCGGACGACCTGCCCCGCCACGCTGCATCACGCCATGACAGCGACCCTGCCGGGGCATAGGGACAGGAGGCCGGAATGCTGACGATCTGGGGACGGCTCAACTCGCATAACGTCAAGAAAGTGGTCTGGTTTGCCGAGGAACTGGCCATCGATTACCGGCGGCACGATGTCGGCGGTGCGTTCGGGATGGACGCGGACTATCTGGCGAAAAACCCCAGCGCGCTGGTCCCGACGATAGAGGACGGCCGCGTGACATTGTGGGAATCGAACGCGATCCTGCGCTATCTGGCGGCCAGCTATGGCGGCGAACGCTGGTGGCCCGCCGATCCGGTGCTGCGCGCCACCGGCGACCGCTGGATGGACTGGCAGGCCGATTACGCCGAAATGCAGCGTCCCGTTTTCTTGGGCCATGTCCGCACACCAGAGGAGCGGCGCGACCATGTAGCGATGGCGAAATCCGCCGCCGCATCGATCGCGCGCATGGCGATCCTCGACGGGTTTCTGCAACAGGCCCCATGGCTGTCGGGCGGTGATTTCGGGATCGGTGATATTCCGATGGGCGTTTACGCGCACACGTTTTTCACCCTGCCCATCGACCGGCCCGCCCTGCCCGCTGCCGAACGATGGTATGGCGCGCTGCAATCGCGTCCCGGCTATGCCGCCAATGTGATGATCCCGCTAAGCTGACAAAGGTTTTTCGATGACTGCCACCCTTACCGATCAAGTCGCCGCGCTGATGCGCGAGGTGGCGGAAAAGGCGATCTTGCCGCGCTATCAATCACTGGCCAGCAGCGAAATTATCGAAAAGGCGCATGACGATCTGGTCACCGTCGCCGACCGCGAAAGCGAAGTGATGCTGGCCGACGGGCTGGCGCGCATCCTGCCCGAAGCCGCCATCGTGGGCGAGGAAGCGGCCCATGCCGACAGCGCGGTCATGGACCGGCGCGGCGCCGATCTGTGCTGGATCATCGACCCGCTGGACGGCACCAATAATTTCGCGCGCGGCAAGGCCCCGTTCGGCATCATCATCGCGCTGGCCGCCGGCGGCGTGACGCAGGCTGGCTGGCTGTGGGATCCGCTGGGTCAGCGATTGTGCCACGCCGAACTGGGCAAGGGCGCGTTTGTCAATGGAGAGCGCATCGACGCGCGCCCGACGGGCGAGGACAAGCCCGTGGCCGCGATCAGCACGGTATTCATGGACGAAGCGCAAAGGCACGAGGTTCAGCGCAATGTCGCCCCGCATTTCCGGCTGGTCGACATTCCGCGCTGCGCGGCGGAGCAATATCCGCGGCTGGCGCTGGGCGTGAACGATGTGTCGGTGTTTCAGCGCACCCTGGCATGGGACCATGCGGCGGGCGTCTTGTGGCTGAACGAAGCGGGCGGAATGGCCGCGCGGATCGACGGTTCGCCCTATCGGCCGGACCAGGACGGCACCGGCCTGCTGGCCGCGGCGAGCCCTTCGCTGTTCGAAAAGCTCGCCGCCTGTATTCCCTGATTAAAGCTCGCTTTCCAGCCAGCCCTTCAACTGGCTTTTCGGCGCGGCGCCCAGCTTTTGCGCGACAGCCTCGCCGTTCTTGAACAGCACCATCAGCGGGATCGACTGCACGCCGATCTGGCCCGGAACGCCGGTATTTTCCATGATGTCCATCTTGGCGATGGTCACCTGCTCGCCCAGTTCCTCGCTGATTTCCTCAAGCGCGGGGGCGATCATCTTGCACGGGCCGCACCAGTCGGCCCAGAAATCGACCAAAACGGGCTTGTCGGACTTGAGGACGTCTTCCTCGAAGCTGGCGTCGGTGACGGCGATAGTGGCCATGAATCAATCTCCAGAAATGCGCAGGGGCGTGAATAGGTCTTGGTCGTATAGATAGGGCCGCATGCCGCAGACGCAAACGGCGGGCGGGCAATGGATTCTACCCCCCCCTTAACGCGGCCTTCTCGCGCTCCAGAATTTCGGGCGGAATCGCGAAAATGCGCGGGGCATGGGTATAAAGCAGCAACGCCTCTACCGTGCGGGCGGGGTGGATCGCTTCCAGCGCGCAGGCATAGGCAGCCATCTGGCGCAAATAGGCTGGCGGAACCTGATCCAGGCGTTCGGGCGGGCGGCGCGCGGTCTTGAAATCGACAATGCGGATCGGGTCGGCAGGTGTATTGCCCAGATGCAGACGGTCGACCGTGCCCGCCACCACCCGTGTGCCGACAGTGGCGGAAAGCGACACTTCCGCCAAAGCCTCGGGTGCGAACAGCGCGGCGCAGGCCGGATCGTTCAGCGTGCGCACCGCCGCCTGCACCATTTCGGCGCGCGTTTCGTCGGACAGATCCGCCGCCTGCCGCGCCAGCCAGCGCGTGGCCGCGTCGGCGCGGCGGTCGCCCGCCAGTTCGGGCAAGCGTTCCAGCAGCCGGTGGATCAGCACGCCGCGCCGCGCCGCATCCACGCCGATCCCGCCCATGGGGGCAAGCGGCGGCTCGGCCGCTTCATGCGGGTCACCCAGCGACGATGGCGCAAGCGGACGCGGCGGCGCGGGTTCCGCGCCCGCCGGTGCCAGCGCCCAGCCGGGCAGCAGGGCGAAACCCGATTGCTTTGCGCCCGCGGGCATGCCGGGAGTGCGCTGTGCCCCCTGCCCCAGCCGTTTCGCGCCGCCCCACACCGGATCGGCCAGCCAGTCGTCGCTGTCCCCGAACAGAGGTGCCAGCCGCGCATACCAGCTGTTCGCGGGCGGCTCGGTCTTTTTCGCCCGCAATGCGCCCGCGATGAACAGCGCTTCCTCCGCCCGCGTCATCGCGACATAAAGCAAGCGCCAGTGCTCCTCGCGCTCCTCGCGTGCGGCCTCTTCCTCGGCCGCGGCGATGGGGCCGAGTTTTTCGGATTTCTTCAGCGAGGGCAACGGAATGGTGCGCGGCGCGAAACCCGCCATGTCGGGCAAGGGCTCGGCCAGTTCCAGCGTGCGCGGCATCGCCAGATCGGGATCGTCGGCGGCGTCGGCCAGAATGACGATGGGGGCCTGCAATCCCTTGGACCCGTGCACCGTCATCACGCGGACCAGCCCGCCCTGCTGGTCGGCCTCGCGCTTCAGCTCGCCGTCGCCTGCCTCGAACCAGCGGATGAAACCGGTCAGGCTAGGCGTCTGGCTGGCGCTGAAGGCCATCGCGGCATTCAGCATCTCGTCTATGGGATCGTTGACTTCGCCGCCCAGCCGCGCCGCCAGCCTGCGCCGCGCCTGCCACGGCCCCACCAGCATCCAGTGGAGCAGCGCCTGCGGCGTATCGTAGTCGGCCAGCCGCAACAGATCGTTCAACATGGCCAGCGCCTGACGGGGGCGGGCTTCGGTGCTCTGGCGCAGCCGGTCATAGAGCCTGACACCCTTTTCGCGCCAGCCGTGTTCCAGCAGCTCTTCCTGCGTCCAGCCGAAGATCGGCGATACCAGCAGGCAGGCGAGCGAGAGATCATCCTCGGGCTGGGCGGCAAAGCGCATCGCCGCCATCAGGTCGCGCACCCCCAATGGCGCGCCCAGCCGCAGCCGGTCCACCCCCGCGACCGCGACGCCCTTGGCATGCAGCCGCGCGACGATCAGCCCCGCCAGTTCCTTGCGCTTGCGGACAAGCACCATCACATCGCCCGGCCCCGCCAGCCGCTCGCCGCCCTTTACCAGCGGAAAGCCCGCATCGATCCAGTGGCGGATCTGGGTCGCGATATTTTCCGCCACGCGGCGGTCGGGGCGCGAGAGCCAGCCCTCTTCACCCTCGTCAGCTTCGTCATCCAGACCGACGGGATCGCCGACCGTGCGCCACATCACCACCTGCCCGGGCCGCTTCTCGCCCAGATGCACGCCCGGATCGTCGGCAAGGCCCAGCGCCTCGGGCCCGATTTCAGCAATCGCGGCATCGACGAAATCCAGAACGGGCTGCGCGGTGCGATAGCTGCGGGCAAGGCCATATTCGCGGAAAGGGCGATGCTCTTTCGCGCCGCGCGTAAAGGACAGGTTCTCGATCGCGACTGCCATCCGTTCTTTCACGCGGTCGCGCGCCAGCTTGAAATTTTCGGGACTGGTGCCCTGAAAGCGGAAGATCGCCTGCTTGTAATCGCCCACCACGAACAGGGTCCGCAACCGATCGCCCCGCGCGCCTTCGCCAGTGAAGAATTCCTCGGTCAGCGCGTCGATCACATCCCATTGCGCGCTGTTCGTGTCCTGCGCCTCGTCGACAAGGATATGGTCGAATTGCCGGTCCAGCTTGTACCGGATCCAGTCGGCCATGTCCGACCGTTTGAGCAGGCGCGCCGCCTCCGCGATCTGGTCGTCGAAATCGATCAGGCCCGCCCGCGCCTTCGCCTCACCCCATTTCAGCGCGAATGCGCGGCCAAGCGTCAGCGCGGGGGCCAGCCACTGCGCCAATGCGCCCAGATCGCGGCAGGCGATAACGCGGTCGATGGATGCGCGCACGGCTTCGACTGCATCGTCATAGGCAAAGCTGTCCTTCACCAGCTTGCGCGGCTCGCCCTTTTGCGTGAACAGCGCGTTGTAGAGGTGGTCGAGCGTCTCAAGCCGCTTGTCCGCATCGCTGGCCAGCCACGCGGCGATGGGTTCGGCCGCATCCAGCGCCTTTTTCCCGCCCTTGTCGCGCAGCATCGACTCGGCCGCTTCCAGCGCGCGGCAATCGAACGCATCCGGCCCGCACAGCGCTGCCACATGCGCCTCGCAATGATCGGGCTTCAGCCCCAGCAGGCGATAGACGCGCGGCAGCAGCGGCGGCACCCAGCTTCCGGTCCCTTCCCATGCCGCGCGCGCTTCGGCGCAGGCCATCAGGAACCGTTCGATTGCGCCCTGATCGGCCCGCAGCGACAGGGTCGCCAGCGCATCGGTCAGCGAAGTATCGCCCCGCTCCTCGGCCTGGATCAGCAATTCGGCCAGCGTGTCGCGCAGCAGCAATTCGCGGTCGCGGTCCTCCATCGGGCGCGTGCCGGGGACCAGCCCCGCCTCCAGCGGAAAGGCCGAAAGCAGCCATTGCGAGAAGGCATGGATCGTCTCGATCCTGAGGCCGCCGCCGGGGCAATCGAGCACGGCGGCAAAACGCGTGCGGGCGCGGGCGATATCCTCGGGGCCGAAATCGGCGCCAATCGCCTTCAGATCGGCGGCAAGGTCGATCTGGTCGGCGCGCACCCAGCTGGCCAGCACGTCATTGACGCGGTTCGCCATCTCCGCCGCGCCCGCCTTGGTAAAGGTCAGGCACAATATCTGCGACGGTTCGACATCTGGCTGAAGCAGCAGGCGCAACACGCGGGCCGACAGCACCTGCGTCTTGCCCGTCCCCGCGCTGGCCGACAGCCAGACCGTATCGGCGGGGTTCACCGCCTCGCGCTGGCTTCCGGCAAGCGGATAGACCTTGGCGGGACCGCTCATCCGGCTTCCCCCTCAGGCGAACCGCGCCCCTGCCATTCGTCCAGCCGCATCAGCTGATCGTAATCATTATATCCGGGCAAATCGGGGTTGAGGCGCGCCGTAAACGGCTCCTCCCCCACGATCCAGCGGTCGAGCGCGTCGTGCAGCAGCCGTTCGCTCTCGGTCAGGAACGCCTCGCGCAGGATGCCGCTTTTCTTGCGGCCTTCCAGTATCGGCTCGTCGCGATAGCCGAACTCGCCCGTCTTGCGGTCGCGGCCCAGCGACCAGTATTCGAAATGCGTCGGTTCGCCGCGCAAGCCCTCGAACCCCTCATGCGCTGCGATCACGCCCGTCGTGCCAAGCTGCAACGCATATCCCGCCGCCACTTCGGATGCGCGCGGCGGGTGGCCCGTCTTGTAATCGACAATCGCCAGATCGCCATTGGCCAGCCGGTCGATCCGGTCGGCCCGCGCGCTGATCTCCACGCCCTTTACGGTAATGCGCCCAGATTGCTCCACCACCGCGATCTCGCGCCCCTCGGCGCGCAGGGCCTGCGTTTCGGCATCCAGCCATTCCAGTGCGGCCAGCAGGCGCGGCTGCCATAACCCGCGCATGAACGGATGGCCCGACAATTCGCGCAGCCGCTCTTCCGCCAGCGGCACCAGCGCGCCGGGGGCGGCATCGTGTTTCTTGTACCAATCCTCCAGGATCGTGTGCACCGCGCTGCCGCGCCATGCGGGCGTCGGCTCCTCGTCGATGCTGTCCAGCCCTTTCAGCCGCATGATGTGCGAGGCATAGAACTGGTACGGGTCCGATCGCAGCCGGTCCAATGCGGTCGCGCTGATGTCCACCTTGCGCTGCACCGCACTGGGCATGGGTTCGGGCTGCGGATGCGGCGGAACCGGCTGGGCGAAATCCATCTGTTCGGCCAGAGCCGGTATCTCGCGCTCCATATGCTTTTCCAGCAATTCGCCCAGCATGGCGCGCACGCGCAGCACAAAGCGGCTGGCAATGGCGGGCCCGCTGGCGTCCTTGCGCGCATAGGACAGCACCACTTCCGGCGCGCCAAGCGCGGCGGCAAGGTCATGCGCCGAAAGCCCGATGCGGAAATCGCCCCCCGGCACGCCCAATGCGCGCATCACGGCGGGCGCGACCAGCGGATCGCGGGCAGGCGGCTGGGGCCAGCTGTTTTCGGTCAGCCCGCCGCAAATGACAAGGTCGGCGCGGCTCATCCGCGCCTCGATCAAGCCATAGATCGCGATGCGCGGGTGCCCGCCATAGGGCGGCCGGACCGAGATCGTGTCGATCGCATCGCGCAGCACCAGCGACACCTCGGCAGGGGCCAGCGCGGTCGGCACCTCGCGCGCGGCGCTGCGCAGGGTTTCCAGCGCCGCGGACAATGCGCGCCCGTCCGCCTCGGCCCAGATGCGCATGTCGCAAAGCGCTTCGCCCGCTGTCGCAATCGCGGACAAAGCCTCGGCCATGTCGACCACTTCGTGCTCGCCCAGCGCGACCAGCGGCTCGATCACCGGCTCGACCGAGGCTTCCCACCAGTCCAGCAGGCGCGTGCTGCCGCGATCCCTGGCGTGTTTTTCCAACTGGGCACGGATCGGCATCAGGCCGGTATCGATGCGCGGCCCGCGCAGCAGCTTCTCGAACCGGCGCAGATTGCGCAGCCATGTGCCGCGATCATCCCCCGTGCCGCCCGCCAGCGGGTGCGACAGCGCCGCGACCAGCGGCACCGGCGACGCGCGGGTGGCCAGAATTTCGGCCAGCAACAGCGCCATGCGCCCTGCCGTGGTGTGCGGCATGGGTCGGCCCGCCGAATCGTCGGCCTGAATGTTCCATCGTTTCAGATGGGCGATCACCCGCCCCGCCAGCCCGCGATCGGGCGTGACCAGCGCGACGCGGCGTTCGGGCGTTTCCAGCGCCTCGCGGATCAGCAGGGCAATCGATTGCGCCTCATGCTCGGGCCTTGCCGTTTCCATCAGCCGAACCCCCGACAGGCGGCGGCGTTCGGGCGGCAGATCGACCCAGCTTGCGCTTTCCTTTGGCGGCAGGAACAGGCTGGAAAGCGCACGGCTGCGCTCGGGCGGGGCGGCGGATGCGCCCCGGCGGTGCCAGTTGCGCACCTCTCCGCGTGCCACGCCCATGCGGTTCAGCAGCAGCTTTAAATGATATTGCGGGTGGGTCACCGCATCGCCCGCGCCCAGCGGCGCATCGCCCGGTTCGGCGCCGATACCCGCGCGGCCCAGCGCGTCCCACACCTCGTCATCGAGCGAGAGGTCGAGATCGGGCAGCACCACCGCCCCGTTCGGCAATCCGGCAATCGCCCGCAGCAATCCGGCAATGGCGGGGCTGGCGCTGGTGATCCCTGCCGCGACAATCGGGCTGGCGGGAGGGGTTTCGCGCCAGCGGCGGGCGGCATGGTCGAACAGCGCATTACGGCGCGCGGGCGTGTCGGTTTCGCCGCGTTCCTGCAATTCGGCCAGCCATAATGCCTGCACCGTCGCAAACAGATGCAGGTTCTGTTTCCAGTGCTCCGACAACTCGCCCACAATATCGAGCACGCGCTCGCCCAGCAATTCCTCGGGCCCGATGCCTTCGACCAGCAGCCGGTCCATCGCGCGCCCGATCTCGCGCGCTTGTCGCAACAGGGCAGAGGCAACGGGGATCTGCATCCCTGCCCGCTCCATCGCGGCGCTCAGCAATTCGGCCAGCCGCAACCAGCGCCGCGTGGGATCGGCGGCAGGGGGAATGTCGGCCCCTTCCCCGATGGGGTCGAGCAGCGGGCCCAAAGTCTCGTCCAGATCGATATCGCCGATCACCGCCATGCGCGGCAGCAACAGGCCGGTCCGGCCTTCGTCGCCCATCAGGCGCGTAAACGCCTCGGTCATGGTGCGGATCGCGCGGCGGCCGGGCAGCAGCAGGGTCAGCCGCGCAAGGCCATAGCCATCCTGGTGATAACGCGGCACCAGCCCCGCTGCGAGCGCATCGGCAAAGCCGCGATGGGCGGCAATGGAATAGATCGAGAGCTGCTGCGAACCCACGATTAGAGCGTGTCGGAGAACAGGGCCTCTGCGGGCGCGATATGCTGCGGTTCGCCGATCTCGATCCAGTCGCCCTGATGGACCACGCCATACAGGCGTCCGTCCTCTATCGCGCGGTTCCAGAATATATTGGTCGAGAATTTCGCCTCTGCCGGCGGATCGCGCAGCAATGCTTTCGATACCAGCTGGATGCCGGTGAACACATAGGGGGCGACGCGGCCCGATTTGCGGCGCGAGATCCGGCCATGCGGGTCAAGGTGGAAATCGCCCTTGCCGCGATAATTATGCGCCCGCTTGTGCGGCACCATCAGCAACAGGGCGTCCATCCGCTCCGCGTCCCATGCGGCCGACAATTCGTGGAACACGTCGACCGGCCCGTCCAGCCACATCGCATCGGAATTCAGGCAGAAGAACGGATCGGCATCGATCAGCGGCCATGCCTTGACCAGCCCGCCGCCGGTTTCCAGCAATTGTTCGCGCTCGTCCGAAATCGTGACCTGCGGGCGGCTGCGCAAATGCATGTGCCCCTCGATATGGTCGGGCAGGTAATGCACGTTCACCACGACGCGCGCGATGCCCGCATCGGCAATCTTGTCCAGCGCATGGTCCAGCAGCGGCTTTCCCGCGACCTTGACCATCGGCTTGGGGCGGCTGGCGGTCAGCGGGCGCATGCGCTTGCCCAGCCCTGCGGCCATCACCATCGCCACATCGGAAACCAGCGGGGGCTTGCTGCTTGCCATGAACCTTACGCCTCTTGCGTTGCGCCGCCGGCCGAGCGGAGGTGGCCGGGAATATTCGCTTCCATCCAGCGCGCCACCGGTTCCAGCGCGGGATGCGCCAGATCGCGCTCCATCAACGCCCAGACGCGCGGGATCAGGTTAAGATAATGATGCTTGCCGTCGCGGCGCGACAGGCGGACGAAAATGCCGACGATCTTGGCATTCCGCTGCGCGCCGAGGATGGCGTAATCCGACAGGAAATTTTCGCCCGCGCCGGTCTGCGCGCGATAATGGTCCAGCATTTCAGCTTCCAGTTCCGGCGCGACATCGCGGCGCGCGTCCTGCAGCAGCGAGACAAGATCATAGGCAGGGTGACCGACCAGCGCGTCCTGAAAATCCAGCAGGCCCTGTTCTGTCAAACCCTGTTCGTTCAGGCCGTCCAGCAGCATGACGTTTTCGGCGTGATAATCACGCAGCACCGTCACCCCGCCGCCGGGCAAACCGGCCTGCGTGTCGAGCACGGGGGCCAGCACCTCGCGCCACGCGGCCTCGAACCCGTCGTCGTCCACGGCAAGGCCATGCGCGACGCAGAACCATTCGGTGAACAGCTTCGCCTCGCGCAGATAGGTGTTGAGGTCATAGGGATCGAACGGGCCCGCGGGCGCCTTGGCCAGCCGCGCCAGCACATCGACCGCCCCTTTATAGACCGCGCCTTCGTCATCGCCCGCCACGTCCAGATGGTCGCGCATGCGCCGATGCCCGAAATCTTCGAGGAGGACGAGACCCTGCGCCGCATCCTCGGCCAGGATGGCGGGCGCGCGAAAGCCGTGATCGGCAAGGTAATGCGCCGCCCGCAGGAAAGGGCGCGGATCTTCGTGCGGCGGTGGCGCGTCCATCAGCATGGCGCTGTCCCCGCCGCGCAAAATGCGGAAATAGCGTCGGAAAGAGGCATCGCCCGGCAGCGGTTCGATCACCGCCCCGCCCCAGCCCGCCGCGTCGAGGAACGCGCGCGCATGCGGGGGGAACGGGCGGGAACTGGATACGGGCGTGCTCATCCCCAGCGCCTTAGCCAATCGGCCCCCGCGCGGGCAATGGCGATCCGCCCTGCTTCACCCGTTTCGATGTGGATTTGCAGGCAGGCCGGATCATATTCGAACCCGCCCGCCATCTCGGGCCATTCGGCAATCAGCGCGGCATCGTGGCGATAATCGTCAAGGCCAAGCTCCTCGGCCTCCATCGGATCTTCCAACCGGTAGAAATCGGCATGGACCAGCGGCAGCGACACATCCGGCGGATCATATGTCTGGATGATGGCAAAGGTCGGGCTGGGCACCTCTCCCTCATGCCCCAGCGCGCCGATGATCGCGCGGGCCAGAGTGGTCTTGCCGGCGCCCAGACCGCCGCTCAGTGCCACGACATCGCCTGCGCGCAGCAGGGCCGCGATGCGTTTGCCGAAAGCCGCGGTCGCGGAAAGGTCGGGCAGCGGGTGGCGGGTTTCGTTCATGACACTCCGGCGATCATGGCAGGTTGATCGTCACCACGACCCGCCCGCGCGCGTCCTGCGCATAGTCGAGGCTGCCCTTGTGCGCCTCGATCAGCTCGCGCGCCAGCGGCAGGTTCAGCCCCGCATTGGTGTCCGCGCTGCCCGATACGCCTTCCTGCGCATTATCGTGGGTGATGATCACGGCCACCCCTTCGCGGCGGCGGCGCAAATCCATATTGATCCGCCCCCCGCGCGGAGAGGACGCGATCGCATTGTCGACCAGATTGCCAATGGCGCGCGCCAACTGCCGCTCGTCCCCCTTGACCATACCCGAGGACCGGTCGCCGCGCAGGTTGAAGCTGATATCGGCTGCCTCGATCGACTTGACGCGGTCCTGCACCAATGCCGTCACCAGCGGCATCAGCTCGACGTCCTCCTCGGCCAGCGGCATCAGCCCCGCCTCGCTTTGGGTCAGGTCCAGCACTGCCTCGATCTGCTGCGACAGGCGGGCCGTGGAATCGAGGATCGCGTTCACATATTCGCGGCCGGTTTCGCTCATCTCGCCCGCCACGCCCTCGCGCAGCATTTCGGCAAAACCCGCGATAGAGGTCAGCGGCGTGCGGAATTCATAGCTCATATTCGCAAGGAAGCGGGTCTTGACCGCATCGGCCTCGACCAAAGCCTCGTTCCGCTCGATCAGCGCGGCCTCGGCCTTTTGGGAATCGGTAATGTCGAGGCTGGTCAGCATGCCGTTCCCGTCAGGCAGAGGCACGCCCATCAATGCCAGCGTGCGCCCGTCGGCCAGATTGACGCGCCCCGTCGCGGGCTGGCGCTGCAAGGTCGCGCTTTCGACCAGTGCGCGGATGCGGCGCGTATCGGCCCTGTCCTTCAGCAACGGCCCCATCGCGTCGAGCAGCGCATCGATATGGGGGTGGCCTGCCAGCATCCCTTCGCGCAGGTCCCATTCGCCCGCGAAACGGCGGTTCCAGATTTGCAGGCGGCCATCGGGGGCCAGCACGACCAGCCCTTCGAACAGATTGTCGAAAGTGGCCGTGCGCGTGCGCAGCAGCGTGTCGCGCGCGCTGGCCAGTTTCAGCTGTTCGGTCCGGTCCTCGACGATCATCACCAGCCCGCCGTCGGGCATGGGCTGTGCCACCACGCGCAAATGGGTGCCGTCGGCCAGCACCCATTCCTCGTCCTTCACCTCGCTGGCGGTGAACCAGCCCTCGTGCTCGGCGCGCCATGCGGGGAAGTCGCGCACTTCGGGCAGGCGGCCCGCATTGCGCATCATGTCGAACACGCGTCCCACGGGCAGCGCTTCCTGTCCGATATTGGGCGGCAGGCGGAAGATGCGCTGCATCGGCAGATTGGTGAAAACCAGCTGCCGCAGATGATCGAACTGCGCCACGCCGCTGCTCATCTGGTCCAGCAACGCGCGCTGCGCATTGCGAAAGGCGCGATATTCGCGCTCCAGCAGCTGCAGATCCTCGACATCCACGGCATAGCCCGCGACGCCGTCATCGCCAACCGGCAGGTCCGACACGCGAAAGGCACGGCGTTCGCCGTCGATGGTGATCATCGCCTGCCGTTCCACTGCCTGCTGCGACGATTTGGCCTGTTCGGCCACTTCGGTCGCGGTCACCCCGTCGACCGTTTCGACCAGCTCGATCCCGCCCGACACGACTTCTTCCGCGCTTTCGGCCCCGACCGCGGCGACATAGGCGGAATTGACCAGCCGCAGCCTTCCGTCGGTATCGCGGAACCACATCGGCACGGGTGCAGCCTCGATCAATCCGACCAGAGCGTGGAAGTCGTGGCGCGACCGTTCCGCTTCCGCCGACAGGCGCGCGATTTCCTCTGCACTGTCGCTGGCGTCGAACACCCACAGCATCACCGCCCCGCCGCCCGCGACCTGCGGATCGGCCAGATGCCCGATAACGGACAGCGCATGGTTGCGCCCGCCGGGATGCAGCATCATGCGCAAGGGCGCCGCGGAGGACCGCGTCTTTTCGACCGCTTCCCACAGGGCTTCGGCTTCTTCCACCGGCAGGCCCGATTCCGGACCCGCCAGCCCGTGCAGATGTTGCGGCAGGCTGGCACAGCCGAACCACGCCGCCAGCCGTTCCGATGCCTCTATCCGCCCGTTCGACCGCACCAGCAGCGGCAGGGCGGGCGATTCGTCGATCATGCGCGACAGGCGCAGATTCGCCTTGCGGTCGCGTCGCGCGCGGCGGAACTTGCGCTGCGATACCACCAGGGCCCAGCCTGCCGCCGCCGTCCACGCGGCCAGCAACAGGCCGATCAGCAGCAAGGCGGGCAGTCCCAGTGTAAACCCTTCGGCAGCGGTCGTTGCATTCATGGCGATGGGCTAGGACAGCTGGGGCGCAAGGGCAATCGCGTTAAGCGCGCTTATGCGCCGCAGCTTCGATGGGGCCGGTTGGATTGGGCCAGTTGGATTCGGCAGGTTCGATACGGCTGGCCATTGCGATGCCCCGCGCCTAGTGGCGATCAGGCGATCGCGACGAGGGAACGCAAGGGGTGGGTAACGCATCGACATGACGGGAAGATTTGCACTGGTCGCCCTGACCCTCGCATGGATCGCGGGGCTGGCCGCATCGGGCTGGCACCCGCACGACCGGCTGACCTGGTGGATGGAAGTCGCCCCCGCGCTGATCGCCCTGCCGGTCCTGTGGTGGAGCATGTCGCCCGCTGCCGCGCCGCGCTTTCGCCTGACCACGCTGGCACTGGTGCTGATCGGGCTGCACGGGCTGATCCTGATGCTGGGCGGCGCCTATAGCTATGCGCGCGTGCCTGCGGGTTTCGCGGTGCAGGACTGGCTGGCGCTCGACCGCAATCCCTATGACCGGCTGGGCCATTTCATGCAGGGATTCATCCCCGCCATCGTGTTGCGCGAATTGCTGGTCCGGCTGGGCGGCCTGGCGCGGGGCGCATTGCTGGCGGTGGTGGTGCTGGCCTGCTGCCTTGCCGTCAGCGCCTTTTACGAGCTGATCGAATTCGCCGCCGCGATGATGCTTGGCCAAGGCGCGGAAGAGTTTCTGGGCACGCAGGGCGATCCGTGGGACACGCAATGGGACATGCTGACCTGCCTGATCGGCGCAATAAGCGCTCTTGCCCTGCTGACGCGGCTGCATGACCGGCAGATCGACCGTATTCAGCCCCCCCTATATTGCCATTGACCCCAACACGCCGCCGCTCATACTTCGGCGCGAGAGAGCGGGGACCGGCATGATCGCAAATATTCAGGCGCTCCGCGCTCTGGCCGCCCTGCTGGTCGTCATCGTTCATCTTGAACTGTTGCTGGCGCCCGTCGGGATAGAGCCGCGCCATATTATGTTCGGCGGCGGCGGGGTCGATCTGTTCTTCGTGATCAGCGGCTTCATCATGGTCTATACGACCGGGCAAAGCTGGCCCAGCACCGGCAATTTCCTGCTGAACCGCGTCATCCGCATCGTGCCGCTTTACTGGCTGATCACGCTGGCGGTCTTTGCCATCGCGCTGGCCGCCCCGTCGCTGCTGTCCAGTACCGAGCCGCGCCTCGATTTTCTGGCAAAATCGCTCGCCTTCATTCCCTATGTAAAGGCGAATGGCGCGGTGGAGCCGATCCTGTTCCTCGGCTGGACGCTGAATTACGAGATGTTTTTCTATCTGTTCCTCGGCATCGGGCTGACGTGGAAGGGGCGCGGGCTGGTGGCGGTGGCGCTGTTCTTCGTCGCGCTGGTGATTTTGGGTGCGATACTGCGGGCATCGGCCGATTTCGCCGATCCGGTGGCGCGCTTTTACACGGCGCCGATCCTGCTGGAATTCGTGTTCGGCATGGGGATCGGCGCGGCTTTTCTCGCCCCGCGCCACGCGGCGATATGGACCCGCACGCCGCGCCTGCTCGCGGTGGCCATGGTCGCGGGCGGCATGGCGCTGCTGATCGGTCTCCCCTTTGCGCAGCCGACGCTCGACCGCGCGATCTATACCGGCATACCTGCGGCCTTGGTGGTAACCGGTGTGCTGATGCTGGAACGACAGGGGACGATCGTACGCGGGCGGTGGGTACTGCTGCTGGGCGATGCCAGCTATGCGATCTATCTGACCCATCCCTTCGTCACACAGGCCATGACCAAGCTGGCCGATACATCGGGCCTGCTGACGCCGGCAGCACGTCTGTCGCTGGTGCCGGTCGCCTATGCGGGCGTGATCGTCACCGGTGTCGCGGTCCATCTGATGATCGAAAAACCGATGAGCCGCTGGCTGCGTCAGGCGATCCATCTGCGGCGCAAGAGCGCACCCGCTGGCGGGATGTAGCCGGCCGGACCGCCGCGCCCCGAACGAAAACGGCCACCTCCATGGTGGAGGCGGCCGCTTGACCGGATCGAGGGTTGCCCGCGATCAGTAACGGTAATGCTCGGGCTTGAACGGCCCTTCGACCGGCACGCCGATGTAATCGGCCTGACGCTGCGACAGCTTGGTCAGCTTCACGCCCAGCTTGTCGAGGTGAAGCGCCGCGACCTTTTCGTCGAGGTGCTTGGGAAGGATATGGACCGAATTGTCATACTGGTCCGCCTTGGTGAACAGTTCGATCTGCGCCAGCGTCTGGTTGGTGAACGACGACGACATGACAAAGCTGGGGTGACCGGTGGCGCAGCCCAGGTTCACCAGACGACCCTTGGCCAGGACGATGATCTGCTTGCCGTCAGGGAAGGTGACGAGATCGGTGCCCGGCTTCACTTCCTTCCATTCGTAATTGTCGAGTGCCGAAATCTGGATCTCGCTGTCGAAGTGGCCGATATTGCACACGATCGCCATGTTCTTCATGGCTTCCATATGGGCGCCGGTGATCACGCCTTCGTTGCCGGTGGCAGTGACGAAGATGTCGCAGCGCTGCACAGCCTCGTCCATGGTGACGACTTCATAGCCTTCCATCGCGGCCTGCAGGGCGCAGATCGGATCGACCTCGGTCACCATCACGCGGGCGCCGCCATTACGCAGCGAATCCGCCGAACCCTTGCCGACATCGCCGAAACCGGCGACGCAGGCGACCTTGCCGGCCAGCATCACGTCGGTCGCGCGGCGGATCGCGTCGACCAGCGATTCTTTGCAGCCATACAGATTGTCGAACTTCGACTTGGTGACGCTGTCGTTCACATTGATCGCGGGGAACGGCAGCTTGCCGTTCTTGGCGATGTGATAAAGGCGGTGGACGCCGGTGGTGGTTTCTTCGGACACGCCGCGGATATTGGCGACGGTCTTCATCAGATAGCCCGGATGCTTGGCGACGAAGGCCTTCAGCGCGCGCTGCATCTCGATCTCTTCGGCGTTTTCGGGATCGGGCATGGTCTCACCCGCGTCCAGACGCGCACCCCACAGCGCGAACATGGTGGCATCGCCGCCATCGTCTAGGATCATGTTCGCCGTCTCGCCGCTGCCGTCGGTGGCGCCCCAGTCGAAGATGCGGCCGACATAATCCCAGTATTCGGCAAGGCTTTCGCCCTTTACCGCGAAGACGGGAATGTCGCTGGCCGCGATGGCGGCGGCGGCGTGGTCCTGCGTCGAGAAGATATTGCAGGTCGCCCAGCGGACCTTTGCGCCCAGCGCGGTCAGCGTCTCGATCAGAACGGCGGTCTGGATCGTCATGTGCAGCGAACCGGTGATGCGCGCGCCCTTCAGCGGCTGGGCTGCGCCATATTCCTCGCGCAGCGCCATCAGGCCCGGCATTTCGGTTTCGGCAATGGCAATCTCGTCGCGGCCATAATCGGCAAGCGACAGATCGGCGATGACATAATCCTTTTCAGCGACGGTGGCCACGGCGGGTGCTCCTGATCTTCGGGCTTTGGTCAATGGTGGCGCGATGCGCCCCTGCTTGTGCAAGCCGCTCTACAGGGACAGCCGCGTTAGGGCAAATATAAAGCTTTCTTTATATCGCTCCGCCATTCCGGCCGGCACGCACGAAAAAGGCCGGAGCGCGATGCTCCGGCCTTTCCCGGCAGGAAGGTGGAATGGATCGCCTTCCTGCGCGCGCCCCCTTCACCGGGGAAAGGGCCCCCGTTTGCGCGGGGGATGGAAAAGCAGCTGTCAGTCCACCATGGCGAATTGCGCCGGACGGGCAGGAGCCAGGAGATGCTCCGCCGCCAGCAGCAGTTCGGCATGGCCGCCATTATGCGCAAGGTCCTGCGTCACCTGCTTCAACTGGTCGCATTCCAGCCAGGGATGGCCCAGCCCGTACTGGTTCGCCATGCCCACGCTGATCTTGTCCATCTCGCGCTTGGCCCCGCGCTCGCCCAGCCGCGCCACATGGCCCGATTTCAGCGTCGCATAGGCCGATTTCATGATCGGCAGACGCTTGGCCGAGAATTCATTGTAATCCGCCTGAAAATCGAACGCGCCCTTACGGCAGCGCAGCGAGGTGACCATCAGCATGATGTCCAGCTTGCGCAGGCTTTCCGCCTGCGAAACCTCTGCCTGCGTGGCAGCCGTCGCCGGAGCGGCGACCAGCATGGCGGCTGCCGAAGCGGCCGCGGCGATTTTTCCGAAAGTCCCCATTGTGCACGAACCCCATTTGCCCGGACCACCCCTCGGCCCATGGCGGCAGGATCGCGCAAAGCGTTTACGCAAACTTAAACCCGTGCGGTAAACCGGTTTTTACCATAAAGCGCCGATGCGCCGGTGCAGGCGATCGCGCGGGCGGACTGGCTGGCACGCGAACATGGCGCATGCCGCTTCTTGCACCTTGGCGCTTTAACCCTATGTCTCGGCCTGACGCGCGGCAAAGCGCGGGACACGGGAAAGAAGGACCCCAGAATATGACCATCCAGCAAGGCCAGAAGCTGCCCGATATCACGCTGATCAAGCCCACCGCCGATGGCCCGGAAAAGGTTCAGTCGGGCGAATATTTCGCCGGCAAGAAAGTGGCCCTGTTCTCCGTCCCCGGCGCTTTCACCCCAACCTGTTCGGCCAAGCACCTGCCCGGATTCGTCGAAAAGGCGGACGAGCTGAAGGCCAAGGGAATCGACGAGATCGCCTGCACCGCGGTCAACGATCCCTTTGTCATGGGCGCATGGAACGAGCGTGACGGCAGCGCGGATGTCACCATGCTGGCCGACGGCAATGGCGATTTCGCACAGGCGCTGGGCCTGACGATGGACGGTTCGGGCTTTGGCCTTGGCCAGCGCGGACAGCGCTGGTCGATGGTGGTCGACGATGGCACCGTCACCGAACTGAATGTCGAAGATCCCGGCGCGTTCGAGAAATCGACGGCGGAATATATGCTCGGCCAGCTCTGATCTCATCGAACGGCTGATATTAAAGAAAGGGCGCTTCCGGCAAAGGAGGCGCCCTCTTTTGCGGGCGATTAAACCGTGTCGCACCGGCGCGCGGGGCCATTCCGCAAAGGCGCGCGGGCCGCTATGCAGGCGGCATGGACGGCGCGAACGACTGGGCCCTGCAATGGGATATGGCCATGCATCTGCTGGCCGCGATGGCCTGCGGCCTGCTGGTGGGGATCGAACGCGGCTGGCGCCAGCGCGACGAGGCAGAGGGCGCGCGTGTCGCGGGGGTGCGCACTTTTACCCTGATCGGCGCGGGCGGCGGACTGGTCGCGCTGTGTTCGGCGGCGCTGTCGCCGGTGCTCGCCGCGATCCTGCTGGTCGCGCTGGGCGCGATGCAGGTCGGCGGGTTCCTGTGGCCGCGTCAGACACGGATAGAGCGCGACGCGACCACCATGATCGCCGCCATGGTAGTGCTGGGGCTGGGCCTGCTGGCGGGCGCGGGACTGGCGGCGCTGGCGCTGGCGGGCGCGTCGGTCACGGTGCTGCTGCTGGCTGCGCGCAGGCCGATGCACGGACTGCTGCGCGAACTGACCGAGACGGAAGTGCGCGCCATCGCGCGTTTCGCGGTGATCGCGCTGGCCGTGCTGCCCTTTCTGCCCGATCGCGGCTTTGGCCCCTATGACGCGTGGAACCCGTTCCGCCTGTGGCTAGTGGCTTTGCTGGTCACGGGTTTTTCCGTCGCGGGCTATGTCGCCAATCGCGTGATCGGGCAGCAGCGCGGCACCATCGTGATGGCGCTGATCGGGGGTGCCTATTCCTCCACTGCCGTGACCGCCGCGCTGGCGACGCAATTGCGCGCAAACGGCGGGGGCGGCAGTTTCGGCACCGGCATCGTGCTGGCAAGCGCAGTCATGTATATGCGCGTCACCGTGCTGGCTGCCGTGCTGGCCCCGTCAGCCGCCTTGCCCGTCGCATCGCTGCTGGCCCCGGCGGGCGCGGCGACATTCGCGCTGGCATGGCTCGTCTGGCGCAGGGAACGCGCGGCGCGGATCGGGCCGGTAGAAGCCGAGGCAGCGCAGGCCGGGGGAGCGCAGGGTAGCGCCCCGTCTGCGGGCGAACCGACGAAGCTGACCGCGCGACCGTTCGAACTGCTCCCCGCGCTGGGCTTCCTGCTGGCGATGGCGGCGGCGACATTGCTGGTGCGATGGGCGCAGGCCGAATTCGGGCAAAGCGGCGCGGCGGTATCGCTGTTCATAGCGGGCAGTTTCGATGTGGACGCGGCCATCGTCGCCTTTTCCGCCCTGCCCGCAGGCGCGATCGCGCTGGCGGTTGCGGCACTGGCGCTATCGGGCACGGTCGCGGTGAACATGGCATTCAAGACCGGCATCACATTCGTGACCGCCGGAAAGGCCGGCCGCACGGCAGGCCTGGCATTGCTGGCCAGCACGCTGATCCTGACCGTCACGCTTGCCCTGCGCGCGCTGATGCTGTTCGTCTAGGCCGCGCTAGACCGGGGCCCGTAACCGGCGGAACAGCGCGGGCCGTCTGCTCTTCGCGCCGACGATAGGCTCGAAGAAATCCGACGGGTCCTCGGGGTCCAGCCATTCCTCGTCCGCCATGCGCTTTTGCAGCCCGTTCAACTCGCGCATGGGCAGCGGTTTCAAACGGCGGCCCGGCTGGGGATGCCGGTCGATCAGCGCATGCATCGATCCATAGCGTTCGATCAGCGGCCCCACCTCTTCCGCCTCCAGCCCGATATGTTCGCCCAGCAGCGAATGGCGTATGCGGCGGATCTGTTCGTCGCAGCCCGCGTTCGCGGGGCGGTTCGCATCGATGAACAGGTCGCATTCGCTGTCCAGCCCCAGCGAGCGGTTGTTCATATTGGCCGACCCCACTTTCAACATCATGTCGTCGACAATGGTCAGCTTGGCATGGACATAGATCGGGCTGTCACCATCGGTATGCGGAACATAGATGCGAAAACGGTTCTGCTTGTCGACGCGGCCGATGGTTTCCACCAGACGCTGGCGCGCGGTATCCATCGCTTCCTGTTCCAGCCAGCCATCGGCGAACAGGGGATTGATCAGCACGACTTCGGGCGGATCGGGTTCGCCCATCCGCTGCGCGATGACTTCGGTAATCCGGCGCGACGCGAAATACTGGTTTTCGGCATAGATAAAGCGCTGCGCCTTGCGGATCATGTCGAGGAACAAGGTCTCGATCTCCGCGATCTCCTTGTGGTCCTTCCACTCGGCGCGGGTGCGGGCGATGCCGATTTCGATATCGGTGAACTGCGGCTTTAACTCGGGCGGCCACGCGCTTTCGGGCTGGTGCGGCAACGGCGGAATGTCTTCGCCACCCGCTATGTGCCAGCGATTGCGCCCCAACTCGTCCAGAGCGCCCGCGACCTCGCCCTCCACCATCATGGTCACATCATGCCACGGCATATAGCGTTTGCCGCCCGGCGCGCGGCGCAGCCTCTCCCCGTCGCGATGCGCGCGCGTGTCCCAGCGTTCGGCAGTCATGTCGATCCCGCCGCACACGGCAAAGCGGTCGTCGATGATCACGATTTTCTGGTGGTGGCTGCATCCGACCGGATGGGCGGCATCGAATTTGAACGTGATCCGCCGGTTCTTGAACCAGCGCCACAGATCGATGATCATCGACCCGCGGAAAAACATCTTCACCGCCGCGAAATTCCATTTCAGCACGCGGATCTTCAGATCCTTGTTCTGCTTGGTCAGCCAGACGATGAACGCGCCCAGCCTGCGCGGCGGGTGGCGGCGTTTGAAGATATTCATCCACCCGCGCCCGCGCCCCAGCGCGATGCGCGTATCGAAATCCCACCCGATCAGCATGATGCGCCGCTGCGCGCGCAGCATCGCCTGCTGGATCAGCAGGAAATAATCCGCCGCATCGACGACCAGCGTGGCACGCGTGCAATGTTCGTAACGCCAGACCCCGCGCTCCTCGCTTTCGGGATCGGCAGGACCGGGTTCGTCCTCGGGCGGCCAAAGAGGGGCAGGCTCCGTTCTTTCGGGGCCGTCCCTCTCGTCATTGTCACTGGTCAAGCGCACCTCCGGCGGTCGATGCGGGTGGGATATTGTCGGTGCCTACTCTTTCGCGTCGGCCATGGCGACAGGGGTTACCTCGGCCTCCTCGCATTCCTCGGCCTTATGCTCGTCGAATATCTTGCGCATATGCGCCTTGTCGGCCTCGGTCAGGTAATTGCCGAAATCGGGGAAATGCTCTTCCTCTTCCTCGTCGATATGATGCGTATAGCGATGCGCCAGCTTGTCGAACTTGGCCAGCCATGCGCTGCTGCTCATATCGGTGGCGGCCAGATCGTTCAGCATTTCCTCGATCTCGTGATGCTCGGCGACCGAATGGCGCGTCTCGTCATTCGTGGGCGGCTTGCGCAGCGTAGTGGAATAGAGCGCCATTTCCTCGGCCGCGGCATGGGCTTTCAACTCCTTGGTCAAAGTCTCCAGCAATGCGCGCCGGTCCTCGCTGTCGCCATGCGTCTCGGCGATCTGCTTCAGCAATTGGCGATGCTTGTCGTGATCTTCGATCAGACGGTCAAAAATCTTGTCGGCCATTATGCGGCTCCTGTTGAATGGGTGTTTGCCCGATCAACAGGTAAAGGCGCGATTGGGTTCCGAAACGGCCGCGGACGGCCCCCGTCAGATCCCCGCATACCAGTCATACCCCACGCGGTCCTCCCAATATCCGCCCTTGCCGCCGCCGATGGGGGCCAGCGAATCGACGATCTCGATCGCCTGCACATATTTGGCGTGCTTGTACCCCAGCTGCCGTTCCACACGCAGCCGCAAGGGCGCGCCATTGGCGACGGGCAGCAACGCATCGTTCATGGCCCATGCCAGAATGGTTTGCGGGTGGAACGCATCGATCAGATCGATCGATTCGTAATAGGGCGTCCCGCGATAGAGGTCGGCGCAGCGAAACAGCGCATAGCGCGCCTGCGTCTTCAGCCCCGCGGCTTTCAAAAGCAGCGACAATGGCGGGCCATGCCATTTGCCGATGGCGCTCCACCCCTCCACGCAGTCGTGGCGCGTGATCTGGGTGCGGGCGGGCATGTTGCGGATTTCGGCCAGCGACAGCGCCATCGGGCGTTCGACCAACCCGCCGATGGTCAGCACCCAATCGGCAAAACCGTTCGCGGCCATGGCGTTGTAATCCGCCGTATCGGGATCGCGCGTGCCATTGGCGCGGAACACGGGCGACATCTCGCTCTCGGCATATTCGCGGGCCAGCGCGTTCCGGTCCATGATCGTGCGTTGCAGCGCCTGATGCGCCTTTTCCCCGCTGAACAATAGCGCGCGGCCCGCGCCGCTGTCCTGAAACGCGTCGCATCCGGCCAGCGCCGATCCGGCCAGCCCGCCGATCAGCGCGCGGCGGGTGAATTTGGGATCAATGCGCATCGGGAATTCTCCAGCGGCCCGTGATCATGGACCGGATTTCGTTCACCGGCCCCGCCAGCAACACCAGCAGCAGGTGAACGACGATAAAGACCATGACCGCCCAGCAGGCGATGAAATGGATCGAGCGCGCCGATTGCCGCCCGCCGAATATATCGAGCAGCCAGGGCCATGCCGCATTCATCGCGGGCGAAAGCGTCAGGCCGGTCAGCACCAGCAGGGGCAGCGCGACGAAGATCACCGAAACATAGGCCAGCTTCTGCAATATATTGTAGGCGGCGGGCCGTTCGGGATCGTGAAAGCGCAGCCGCAGATGCGCCCTGATATCGGCCCACAAATGCCGCGGCGCGATGTCGGCAGCGCGGATGCGCAGGTCGCGCAGGATATGTCCGTTCAGCAGGCTGGCGATCATGAACACAGCCAGATTGAACGCGAACAGCAGCGCAAAGGTCAGGTGCCAGCGCCGCGCCATGGCAAGGTTATACTCGCTGGGAATCGTGATCCAGCCGGGAAAGCGCGGCGGATGCAGCCATGCCGGATCGAAATTCGCCCCGAACTGCCCCCAGTACAGATGCGGATGCGCGTTCGATATCATCAACCCGCTGCCGATCAGCACGAAAACCGCCAGCACGTTCACCCAGTGCCACAGCCGCGTCATGATCCGGTGCCGATAGATGCGCTGCGGCGATTCGCTCTGGCTCACATCCTTCTCCCAACAGGTCGCAGGCGATTGCCCGAACGCAGCCTAGCGGGATCGGATCGTTGCGTCACCGTGGGCCCGCGCAGCTTTTTTCGCATCTCGCGCAAAAAGAGCCACACAAGGGGTTGCCAAGGTTCAAAGCCCGCCCTATTGGCCGCCCTCCAGAGCGCGCCCGTAGCTCAGCTGGATAGAGTACCTGACTACGAATCAGGTGGTCGGAGGTTCGAATCCTTCCGGGCGCGCCAACAAAACACCCGGCTCCTCACCAGAGGGGCCGGGTGTTTTGTTTTTCAGGTCACGGCAGGTTCGAACTGTTCGGAGTCGAAGGCGCGAAAGCGCCGGAGACGGCCAGAGCGAAGCGGCGGCCAATACTTCCGCGCGCCGCCGCCTGCACCACGCCCATCACAATCCTGCCTTCAACTGCCCCAGCAAAATCCGGTCCAGCGGCGCCAGATCCAGCGAATCGATCTCGGGAATCGCGAACCAGCCCAGCCCGCCGCCTTCCAGCGGAGCGGGTTTTCCGGTCCAGATTCGGCAGCTGTAAAGAAGCAATACAATGCCGCGCGCCGGTTCCGGCGGTGAAAAATCGCGTGTTTCATGCGCAAATCCGCGCGGCGAAAATGCGCTGTCCGAAATTGTTACACCCAGCTCCTCGGCCAGTTCGCGGGCGAGCGCGGCAGGCGGCGTTTCGCCTGGCTCGACCTTGCCGCCGGGAAATTCCCACAATCCTTCCAAGTGCTTACCGGCAGGTCGCCGGTGCATCAGCACGCGGTTCGCATCGTCGATCAGCGCGCCCGCGACGACCAGCATCGGCGGCAACACCGCGCTTTCGGCCGCAATTTCACTCCGATCTGTCGGCCCCTTTTTCAACTCGTGCCCCCGCATCAACCAAATCTTAATTTCTGCACGTGATTTTGATGATCGGACCACATGAGGAGGCCCGATTAGCAATGACGAACATCGTTCAACAGATGCTGCAAGACGAACAGGGTGCAACGGCCATCGAATATGGCCTGATTGCCGCTCTGGTCGCGATTGCCGCGATGAGCGCGATGAACGCTTTTGCCGGTTCGACCATCACCATGTGGATGACCGTTTCTAGCAAGACCCTGGATGCACAAACTCAAGCGGCAGGTTCGTAATTTACGAATAATTCAGGATCTTATTCTAGGAAGAGTGGGCTTGATCCAGACTTTGGGGGCACCGGAATTCGTGAGGACTTCCGCCAAATACGGAAAGAGCTGGTGAATTGAAGTACTTTATTTGACCAGGAGAATGACCATGAAGCTTTTCAACGAAATCCTCAACGACGAATCCGGCGCGACTGCAATCGAATACGGCCTGATCGCTGCTCTGATCGCCGTTGCTTGCATCACCGCGCTGACCTCGCTGGGCGGTTCGCTCTCGAACACCTTCGGCGAAGTCGACAGCAGCCTGGCTGACGCGACCGCCTAATTAACGGTTCTTCCGTTACTGAGCGGAGGGGTGGCAGGAAACTGCCACCCCTTTGTCGTTTGGGCATCGGGATTTTACGGCGTCCGTGCGTTCCACGCCTTCTGCGCTGTCCGCTCCGGGCCCGCAAACTCAATAAACGACCAGCTTCACCTTCTGCCCCGGCTGCAGCACCGAATTCTGCGTCAGCGAATTCAGCACCAGAAACCGCTCCAGCTTCGCATTGTCATAAGCCATGCGATTCGCCAGACCCTGCACCGTGTCGCCCGATTTGACAGTCACGACATCGATCCGGCGCGGCTTCACGGCCGATGCCTCGCTGGCCGAAATGCGGCGCATCGACGAATACATCGGGTTGAACACACTCGCCCCGCCCGCCTGCGTGATCGTCACGAAGTGGAAGGCCTGCGATTTGGAAAATTCATAGGCGAACACGGTCACATCGACCGATCCGTTACCCGTATTGGCGCGCGCGGTGCCATAGGCGGCGGGAATGCCGTTCACCGTGGTGCGCTGGATTTGCGCAGGCTGAATCTTTGCCTGCCCCTCGCCCGTAAGCTCTCCGAACACGCCGCTGATATAGCTGTCCATATTACCCGAATAGGGGCGACCGGCCAGTTGCCCCTTGCCCGACTGCCCGCTGATCGACACGGCCTGCGTGCCGTTCACAAGGAAGAAACCGCTGGGTGCCTTGAACGCGAAGCGCAGTTCGGGATGAATGAAATTCGCCCCGTCGACGATGCCCTGCTTGGGATCGTCGCCATATAACATGCCGTCGATCGCGGTCAGGAACATGTCGCGATTGGTCACGGTGCCGGGCTTGCCCTGCGCATCCTGATACGCGCCGCGCACGCGGCTGGCGGGATCGGGGTGGGTGCTGGCCCATTCGGGCACCTGATTCGAACTGCCCATCAGCTGTGCGTCCAGCGTATTTTGCTGCGCCAGACTTTCCAGAACGGTCGCCATCGCGGTCGGATCGTAACCCGCGCTCGACAGATAGGCGATGCCAAGATCGTCAGCCTGCAATTCCTGACTGCGCGAATATTTCAGGGTCAACAGCTGGGACCCCTGCATCGCCAGTTCCTGACCCAGCTGTCCCAGTTGCGAATCGCCCAGCAGAACGCTGGACACAACCGCACCCAGCACGCCCAGAATGCTGTTCTGCTGCGCCGCCTGTTGCCGCTGCTGCGAATGGCGCGCGGCGACATGGCCAACCTCGTGCCCCAGCACGCCTGCCAGCTCCGCCTCGTTATCCATCAGCGCGACCAGCTGGCGCGTGGTATAGATATAGCCGCCGGGAATCGCGAAAGCATTGTTCACCGGGCTGTTCAGCAGCGTCACCGTATAGGCATCGCGCGCGCTGGCGAGGCCGGATTGCGCGGCGATATTCTTGCCCACGCGCTCGACATAATTGGACTGCGTACCGGTATAGGCACCGCCGAACTGGGCAAGGAACTGGGGATGCGCCTCGCGCCCGATCTGCTGTTCCTGCGCGGTAATCGCGCCCGCCTGCCCCGGCGTTACCGGCGCGGTGGTCGCCCCGACGCATGCGGTTAGCCCAATGGCCAGCGCACTGACCGAAGCGATGGCTATGCCCGTTTTACGCGAAAACGGGCGGAAATGGCGGCGGTTCATCGGCATCGGCTCCCTCGATTGGCATCCTGACAGGCGCAATCGGCGCCGCCCGCGTCGGGCAGCGCCGAAGTCCCCATGACGGGTAAAACAAGGTTATGACAGCATTTGTTCCCGCAAGCTGAACGGGAATGCATCAGGGTTGCAGGGCCAAAGCCGCCCCTAGAAACCCGAGCCGATCTGCAGGAAACGCTCCGCCCGGCGTGCCTGCAACTGCGCGGCATCATATTGGGCAAGCCCTGCCAGTTCCTCGCCGATTGCGGCGCCAAGCGCCTCGGACGCGGCTGCCGGATCGCGATGCGCGCCGCCCAAGGGCTCGGGCACGATGCGGTCGATCACGCCCAGCTTCTTCAAATCCTGTGCGGTAACCTTCATCGCTTCGGCCGCGTCGGGCGCCTTTTCCGCAGTGCGCCACAGGATCGATGCGCAGCCTTCGGGGCTGATCACCGAATAGACGGCGTGTTCCATCATCAGCACGCGCTCGGCAGAAGCCAGCGCCACCGCGCCGCCCGATCCGCCCTCGCCCACGATGGTGGCGACCATCGGCACCGGCAGGTCAAGGCAGGCCTGCGTCGCGCGGGCGATCGCCTCGGCCTGACCGCGCTCCTCGGCCTCGATCCCCGGGAACGCGCCCGACGTATCGACCAGAGTGACCACCGGCAGGCCGAAGCGGCCTGCCATTTCCATCAGGCGCACTGCCTTGCGATAGCCTTCGGGTTTGCCCATGCCGAAATTATGTTTCAGCCGCGACTGGACATCATGGCCCTTTTCATGGCCGATCAGCATCACTTTCTGCCCGGATTTCAGCGTGGCGAAACCGCCCAGAATCGCCTGATCGTCGGCAAAGCTGCGGTCGCCGCCCAGCGGCATGAAATCATCGGTCAGATGCGCGACGTAATCGCGAAAATGCGGGCGCTGCGGATGGCGGGCGACCTGCGTTTTCTGCCACGGCGACAGGCTGCGATAGATCTGGGCGCGCTGGTTGGCGGCCTTGGCTTCCAGCTTTGAAACCTCGGCCTTGATGTCGACGACATCGTCCTTGTCCGCCGTGTCGCGCAGCGCCTTGATCTGGGCTTCCAGCTCGGCCAGCGGCTTTTCGAATTCGAGATAGGAAATCATGCCATCGCGCTAAACGCACATTTCGCAATGGGCAAGAGCATGCGTAGCGCCCCTCCCTTACGATGCCCCTCCCTAACGGCGCGCGCCGCCAGATCCGCCCGCCAGCGGATGCTTCGCGTTCACAAGCTCCACCAGCCGCGCCGAATCGACATGGGTATAGATCTGCGTGGTCGAAATGTCGGAATGGCCCAGCAATGTCTGCAACACGCGCAGATCGGCCCCGCCTTCCAGCAAATGGGTGGCGAATGCGTGGCGCAGCACATGCGGGCTGACCGCTTCGGGGGCAATGCCCGCCCTGCCCGCCAGATCGCGCAGCAACTGGAACAGGCGCACCCGGCTGATATGGCCGGTGCGCGAGGGGAAGAGGAAGCGCGCGCCCTTGTCATTCTTCGCCGGAACGATGCGTTTTGTAAGCCATGCCGACAAGGCCTGCCGCGCGCGCGTCGAAACCGGCACCATGCGCTGCTTCCCGCCCTTGCCCGTCAATGTCAGCAGCGGTGCATCGCGCGGCACGCTGTTCAGGGGAAGCGACACCAGCTCGGTCGCGCGCAGGCCCGATCCATACAGCAGTTCCAGCAGCGCCAGCATGCGCACCGCTTCGGGCTTGCCGGTCTGCGCCTCTTCCTCGGCCACGGCGAACAGCGCGGCGATCTGGTCGTGCGTCAACAGGCGCGGCAGCGGGCGGCGGGTGCGCGGGCGGGGCAAGGCGTCCGAAGGATCGTCCTGCCGCAGCCCCTCGTCCACCAGAAAGCCATAGAACTGGCGCAGCGCCGAACAGCGGCGCGCAAGGCTGCTGGGTGCCAGATGCGCCCATTCGCTGCCCAGCCCCGCCAGCGCGTCGCCATCGGCATGGACCAGATCGGGCACCGCCTCGCGCGCGGCATCAAGGTCGCGGGCATAGGCGGCCAGCGTATTGGTCGCGGCCCCGCGCTCCGCCGCCAGATGGGCAAGGAATTCCTGTATGGCGGCGCGGCTCATGCGCGCACCGCCTCAGCCGCGGGCCACGGCTTCTGCCGCGATCATCCGTGCTTCGGCTTCCAGACCCGCAGCCTTCATGGCCGAGACGATGTGATACAGATGCAGCGGCGTCATCTTGGACCAGCCGGAGCCCTGCATGCCAAGACCAGCCAGCATCGTCACCAGCACCGGATTGCCCCGTTCGCCCGCGCGGGCGATCGCGCGGGTCCATGCGGTTTCGCGGTTCAGGTCGAACGCCAGCTCGCCCGACAATTCGCCGGTATTGGCCGGTGTCATCCGCCCCAGCCCCGCCAGCCCCGCGACCAGAAAGCGCGAACGGCGGCCCGCGCCGTCATCATCCATGAAACTGCGGATCGCGCCTTCCTCTACCGGCGTGTTGCGCGCGGGCGCGGCCAGCGCCAGCAGCGCCCAGCCATCGCTGCCCACCGGCACGACACCGGCCCAGCGCATCGCATTGCGGTCCAGCCCCGCCGTCAGCATCGATGCGATCAGATCGCCCGCATCATCGGCCATTCCGGCATTCACCGGCATGCGCGCCGCGGCATAGGCAGTCAGCACCAGCCGCGCATAATGCGCATCGTCGTCCGCATCGCCCCAGATGTCCTGCATCGCGGCCAGACGCTCTGCCGGTGACCCGACATAGGCTTCGCGCAATTGCGCGGCGCGCGCCGCCGCGTCGCCCGACAATTCGGTATCGTCGTAGATCTGCGCATAAAGATCGACCATCGCGGTGCCCGACAGGATGCCCCGCCGCCCCGCCAGATCGGACGCGCCCGCCCGCTCCACGATATTCACCGCGGGCGAACTGGCCGCCATGACAAGGTAACGCGGCCCGCCGGACGCGCGCAGCCCCTCGGGCACTTCGGCCCCCGTCGCCGTCGCCAGCGCATAGCGCCACGGGCTCAGCCGGTCGACATTGTCCCATTCCAGCGTGACCGCGCGGCGCTGCCGCCCGACCGCGCCTGCGTATTTCTGCGCCAGCAGCGCATCGAAACGGTTGTCGTCGCCGCGCCGGACCATGCGTTCGATGCGGTCCATCCCGCCGCTCTCCCCCGAATAGGTCGAGCAGATGGCGCGCCACATATCCCAATGCGCGTCCTCTCGCGAAGCGCCGTGAATGCGCATCATCGGGCATGCGCCGGTGATATCGCCGGTGCCGAGATAGGCGTCATAGGCCGCGGAAATCAGGCGTTGCGAATAATCCGCCGTATCGACCTCTTGCACCAGGGCGCGGGCCACCGACGGTTCGCCCATGCGGTTCAGCAGCGCGGCGCGCAATGCGGCGAATTCCACCCCGTCCATGCCCGCAGGCGCGATCATCCGCCCTGCCAGCGCGCGGCGCAGCGCGATATGGCCCCAGCGCGACACCAGCGGGCCTTTCGTTCCCGCCAGCACATTGCGCACGAACAGGGCGCGCGTATTGGCCAGCGCCGCATCGCCCATGCCGCCTTCGTTCGCGGCCAACAGGCCAACCCGCGCGGTCGAACGGCGCGCGGCGGGCGGGATATCGAACGTCGGCTTCAGGCCAAGCAATTCGTCCAGCGCATCCGTGTCCATCTCCTCCAGCTCTTCGAGCGAGGGGAGACTTTCCAGCAAGCGGCGCGCAGCCTCTGCCCGCGACAGGGCGGGCGGCGCAGCGTTCGCACCGCTAACATCCTGCACCACCGGCTGCGAAACGCTGCTGCCCGTGGCGGGCGCGGCAGGGGGCTGGCCATTGGCAGGGCGTGCAGACGGTGCGGGCGCAGGCGCGGCCCTGGGGGCCGGAGCCGGTGCAGGGGCGGGCGCCGGAGCAGGCGCGGGATCGTCGAAACCCGGCGGCAACAGCGATTCGGGCGATTGCTGCGCCATCAGCACTGCCGCAGGGGTCGCCGCCATCAGCGCGGCGACGGTCAGCCGCATCCTCATGCGCCGTCACCCTGCATGGCGTCTCCCTGCGCGGTGACGGGATGCAATTCTTCCTCGATCAGATGGACATCGCGATATCCGCCGTCGATCCACGCATAGACGATCACGGCCAGCACCACGCCGCCCGCGATCAGGGCCCAGCGCGGCAGACGCGTCTGTCTCCGGCTGCCGGAATACCGGCCCGACGACAGCTTTTCATAGGGGGATTTACGCGAAATCGTACTCACCATCACCTGCTTTGCGCGCATATTCGGGACCTTGCCCGCCGCACCCGCTCAAAATTCACGGCATGGCACGCGCTTGCAAGACCGGTTAGCCCAACTATAGGCATTGCTCAATGTCCCAGCCGAGCAATTCATCGCCCGATATACACAATATGCACGCCGCCCTTCCCTTGCCCGATGCCGCGGCGCTGTCCGCACTGGCCGCGCGCGTGGACCGGCCGGTGGTGTTGGTGGGGCTGATGGGCGTGGGAAAATCGACCATCGGGCGGCGGTTGGCGCAATGTCTTGGCACTCCCTTCGTCGACGCGGACGACGAGGTGGTGGAAGCCGCGCAAATGAGCATTCCCGAAATCTTCGACCGTTTCGGCGAAGCCTATTTCCGCGACGGAGAGCGCCGCGTGATTGCCCGGCTGATCGAGGATAATGCGGGCCGCCCCGCCGTGATCGCCACGGGCGGCGGCGCCTTTGCCGACGACGAGACCCGGGCGCTGATTCTGGATCGCGCGATCGCGGTATGGCTCGACGCCGATATCGACACGCTGGTCGCGCGCGTCAGCCGCAAGAGCACGCGCCCGCTGCTGACGGGCAAGGACCCGCGCGCCGTGCTGGAAGATCTGTTGGCGAAACGCGGCCCCGCCTATGCCGAGGCACCGATCAGGGTGATCAGCGACGGCGGGCCGCAGACGAATGGCGTTGCGCGCATTCTGGCCGCGCTGGGGGACTATCTGGCATGACGATCTTTACCGTGCCCGTCGCGCTGGCGGGCCGCAGCTATGACGTGCGCGTGGGCAGCGGATTGCTGGGCGATCTTGCCGCCGAATGCGGCCCCCTGCTGCGCAAGGCCGCGGTGCCCGTCGTCACCGACGAACAGGTCGCCCCATTGTACCGCGACGCGATAGAGGCATCGCTGGCGGCCAGCGCCAAGGAAGCGCGCTGGATGATCCTGCCCGCGGGCGAGGCGACGAAGAACTGGGCCAGTCTGGAAGCGGTGTGCGATTTCCTGCTGGCCGAAGGCGTCGATCGCGGCGACCATATTCTGGCGCTGGGCGGCGGCGTGATCGGCGATCTGACGGGCTTTGCCGCATCGGTGCTGAAACGCGGCTGCGGCTTTATCCAGCTGCCCACCACACTGCTGGCGCAGGTCGATTCCAGCGTCGGCGGCAAGACCGCGATCAACACGCGCGCGGGCAAGAATCTGATCGGCGCGTTCCACCAACCCGCACTGGTGCTGGCCGATACCGGCGCGCTGGCCACGCTGCCCCCGCGCGAATTGCGCGCAGGCTATGCCGAGGTGGTGAAATACGGGCTGATCGACGATCCCGAATTCTTCGCATGGTGCGAAGCGCATGGCGCGGCCCTGCTGGCAGGGGACGAGGCTTTGCGCGGCGAAGCGGTCCGCCGCTCGGTCGCGGCCAAGGCGCGTGTCGTCGCCGCGGACGAGCGCGAGACGACCGGCACCCGTGCCCTGTTGAACCTTGGCCATACGTTCGGTCACGCGCTGGAGGCCGAATGCGGCTATTCGGGCAGGCTGCTGCATGGCGAGGCGGTGGCGATGGGCATGGTGCTGGCCGCGCGATATTCGGTGCGGCGCGGCGAGATGCACGGGCAGGACGCGGAACGGATCGCGGCCCATTTCAGGGCAATGGAGATGCGCGCCGACCTGACCGAGCTGGGCCTCGATTGCGATGGCCGCCAGCTTGCGGACCACATGCTGCACGACAAGAAGATGGATGCAGGCACGCTGCCCTTCCTGCTGATGCGGGGGATCGGACAGGCCTATCTGGCAAAGGATGTCGCGCTGGACGACGTGGCCGCATTCCTGAACGACGAGTTGGCCCGCCAGGCGGCCTGATCCCCATCACCTGATTTCTTCATAAAGCAGGCCGTCACGAAAAAGGCGCCCTTCCCGCGGGGGAAGAGCGCCCTTTTCTTGCAGACGGACCGTTCGATAACGGGCCGTTCCGCTTAGTTGCTGGCCGCCTTGGCGTTTTCCAGCTTGGCCATCGCGCCTTCCAGCGCCTTGTGCAGGCTCAGCGTGTCGGCGCCCTGGCTCGGCGGATATTCCTGAAGGCTCTTCAGATGTTCCGCGATAAAGGGCGTGGCTGCCGTCGGTGCCCACAGCTTCGATGCCATGAACTTGCGCCCGACATAGCCCCATTCCTCGCTTTCGGGATCCATCTTTTCCAGCGGATCCATCAGCAGGTTGAACACATAGGGGACCGAGGGATAGCTGCGTTCGTTGAACCAGCTGTTGTTCATCTTCACCCCGATGTGCATCTTCCAGCCGTCGATACGCACGGCGGTCAGCTCGGTCTCGTCGTAATAGAAATGGGCGCGGCGGGCCGATTTGGTCGACTTGCCGGTCCACATGTCCAGCTGGCTGAAACCGTCGAGGTGAACCTTGAACACGGTTTCGTCGTCGCCCAGCGTCGTGCCTTCGAGCAGCTTTTCCTTCACGTCGCCCATGCCGGCGGCCGAAGCCAGCGTCATGAACACGTCTTCATGGTTCTGCAGGCCGTTGATCGAGCTGCCGGCCGGAATATTGCCGGGCCAGCGCGCCAGCATCGGCACACGCACGCCGCCTTCCCAGGTGGTGCCCTTCTCGCCGCGGAACGGGGCATAGCCGCCGTCGGGCCACAGCATCAGCTCGTTACCGTTGTCGGTCGAGTAGATGACGATGGTGTCGTCGGCGAGGCCGTTTTCGTCGAGCCAGTCGAGCAGGCGTCCGACCTGTTCGTCATGCTCGATCATCTTGGCGCGGACCACGTCTTCCTCGGCGCGGCCTTCGTCCACGGCCATCTGCGTGTACTTCTTGGGCGGGTGCGAGAAGATGTGGATCGCGGTGGTGTTGAACCAGCAGAAGAACGGGCCTTCCTTGTTGCGGTCCAGCCAGTCGATGGTCTTGTCCAGCACTTCGCCGTCAAAAGTTTCCATGCGCTTGCGGGTCAGCGGGCCGGTGTTTTCGATCTTCTGCTTGCCGCGGATGCCGAAGATGCCGTCATCGGTATCGTCGAACTCGTCCGTCGCCCATGCGTGCAGCACGCCGCGCGGGCCGTATTTCTTCTGGTATTCGGGGTTCTTCTGGCCCGGATAATCCAGCTCTTCGGGCTCTTCCTCGGCGTTGAGGTGATAGAGATTGCCGAACCATTCGTCGAAACCGTGCGACGTGGGCAGGAATTCGTTGCGGTCGCCAAGGTGATTCTTGCCGAACTGGCCGGTCTTGTAACCCGCAGTCTTCAGCACCTGCGCCAGCGTGGGATCGCCCTTTTGAATGCCGCGCGGCGAACCGGGAATGCCGATGGTGGTCATGCCGGTGCGCACGGGCAGCTGGCCAGTGATGAATGCGGCGCGACCCGCGGTACAGCTGGGCTGGCCATAGTGGTCGGTAAAGACCGCGCCTTCCTTGCCGATGCGGTCGATATTGGGCGTGTGACCCATCATGCCGTGGGTATAGGCACCGACGTTCCACACGCCGATGTCGTCACCCCAGATGACGAGAATATTGGGTTTTCCGTTAGGCATTCACTCTACTCCAGGCTGAAAGGCGCTTTGGATGCAACCTTGTCGGCCCGTGCGCTGCCGAACCCCATCAGGGATTCTCCCGAGTTCTGCGGGGGGACATCCTCTGGCAGGCGAAATTTTCCGATCGGAGAACGGGCGTTATCCCGATTTACCCGCCCGGCTGCCGGTAAAAATGAATAAAATATGACAATGTTACGCTTTGCTGGCAGGCTGCGCGTGCTTTTGGCAATGCGCGGCCCGCGCTGCCCCCGACCGGACCAGAGGGGCGGTTCGCGTGACTATCGGAGCGAAGCACAACAATGGCTTACCGCCTGCG
Organism: Croceicoccus sp. Ery5; assembly: GCF_020985325.1. NCBI lineage: Bacteria > Pseudomonadati > Pseudomonadota > Alphaproteobacteria > Sphingomonadales > Erythrobacteraceae > Croceicoccus > Croceicoccus sp. Ery5. The sequence continues at coordinate 849,891 of NZ_CP087587.1, read as the reverse complement.
CCGTAAGGACCGTTCGATCGAGAAAGCCGTCCGCCGCATCGCGCGCGAACAGATCGGCAAGGCGTTGAACGCGATCGAGGATTGCGAAAATCCGGCCGAACCCGTCCATGACATCCGCAAGCATTGCAAGAAATTGCGCGGGCTGCTGCGGCTGGTGCGCGGGGATTTCGCCGATTACGCGCAGGAAAATGCCGCCTTCCGCGATATCGCCGCGCGCCTTGCCGCACCGCGCACCACACGGGTGACGCTGACCATTTTCGACCGGCTGCGCGACGATATGAACGGCACGGCCAAGGGCAAGGCGCTGGCCGATTACCGTGGCTTTCTGGCCGAAGCCATTATCCCCGACAGGCCCGCCGATACCCCGGCCGCCGCGCTGGACGAATGCCGCGCATTGCTGGAAGACGCTGCGCAGCGCGCGCGCAAATGGCATCTGGACGATGACGGGTGGAGCGCGATCAGGGGCGGACTTGCCCGCAGCTATTCGCGCGGTTTCGACCGTTTCGCACGCCTGTCCGCCGATGTTTCGGATGGCCCTTCCGCCAGCGCGCTGCACGATGCGCGCAAGGATCTGAAGGATCACTGGTATCACACGCGGCTGCTGGAAAATCTGGACCCGGCGAAAATGCGCGCCCGCGCCCGCATCGCGCACCGGCTGACCGAAGCGATGGGCGACCATCACGACCTGTCCGATTTCGAAAGCGCGCTGAATGCGGCGGGCGATCCGCGGCACGAGGAATTGCGCGAAATCTTGCTGGTGCTAGCCCGCCGCGACCGCGCCATTCTGGAAGAGCGCATGCGCGAACTGGGCGCGAAACTGCTGACGCCCGCCCCCGATGCGCTGGTGAAGGACTGGCACGGATTGTGGAAACGCTGGCGTGGCGGACGGGGCTGATCCTCTCCGCGCCCCTGCAATAGAGGTCGAGCGCAAGTTCCTTGTCACCGGCGACGGCTGGCGCGCGCAGGCGGGCACCCGCAGCCATATCGAACAAGCCTATCTGGCGCGCACCGCCGAACGCGAGATTCGCGTGCGCATTATCGACGGACGGGACGCCGTGCTGACGGTAAAATCGGCTCGCCCCGATATGATCCGCCGCGAAGTCGAATGCCCGCTGCCCCCGGACAAGGCCCGCGAGCTGATCGCCATGGCCGACGGACGGATCGAGAAATACCGCCACCGCATCGCGGCGGGCGGGGCGCTATGCTGGGAAGTGGACGAATTCATCGTGACGGGCCGGTCGACGGATGGCAGGTCGACGGATGGCAGGTCGACGGATGGCCAGTCGACGGGGGGCGGGTTGATATTGGCCGAAATCGAACTTCCCGCTCCCGACACCCCGTTCGACCGCCCCGACTGGCTGGGCCGCGAAGTGACCGGCGATCCGGCCTATTACAATGCCGTGCTGGCGGGCGGATGCCCGCAATAATCGGGCCCTCTGGCTGCAATTGTGCTGTCCTACACCCCGCGGTCCATGCAAAAGAGCCGCATCGCGAAATGGCGATGCGGCTCTTTGATCATCGTGTGAATTTTCGCGGCATGTGACCGTGTCAACCGACAGGCCAAATCGGGCCAAAAACGGCGGTTTTCCGCGCTTTCGGTAAGGGTGACACTGTTGCGACAAGTGTCACCTTTGTAACCCTGAAAGCCCGAATTACCGGCCCTTGATCGGCACGCCCGGCTTGTTCTTCGCCGTCCGGATCACCAGCGAGGTTTTGACGCTGGCCACATTGGGTGCGGGCGTCAGACGGCTGGTCAGGAATTCCTGAAAACTTTGCAGATCGTGGCTGACGATCTTGAGCATGAAATCGATCTCGCCGTTCAGCATATGGCATTCGCGCACTTCGGGCAGCGTGTTCATATGCTCCTCGAACGCCTTCAGCGATTCCTCGGCCTGACTCTTCAGACTGACCATCGCGAAAACGGTGATCGTATAGCTGAGAGCGGCGGGATCGAGTTCGGCGTGATAGCCGCGAATGATGCCCGCTTCCTCCAGCGCGCGGACGCGGCGAAGGCAGGGCGGCGCGGTCAGGCCGACTCGGCTGGCCAGTTCCACATTGGTGATGCGGCCTTCCGATTGCAGTTCGGCCAGCAGATGGCGGTCAATTTCGTCCAGAATCATAAGGGTTTATTCCTTTGCCGTCTTCTGCGCCATCGCCATGCTCCCCAGCGGGCGGGACGGATGGTGAGACATATAACAAAGTTTTCGGCGTGTTTCTCGGCAATTTTTTAACATCGATGCAATCGGCGTAAGGGTTGTTCCAGTTTGCAACGTGCCCGCCAACGCAGTTTTGCAATGTTAAGAGTTTGTTTACCTCTTGCGCTGCGGCAGACAGGCGTGCGTTTCCCCGTCCTGTTTGCCGCACTTTTCGGGCCATGTTCGGGTTCGGGTTCGGGTTTTTGGGGGTTTGATGACACTGGACGATCGCTTGCGCACGGTTCTGGGGGTCGCCGTCGATGGCGAACGTGCCGCGCTTGCGCAGTTTCGCCAGCTTGTCGACTTGCTGGGATCTGGCGGATCGGTGGCCGATGGCCAGCTGGTCGCATCGGCCTTTCTGCGGCTGTCGGTTCTTTCCCGGCGCCTGCCCGTCGCCGAACGCGTCGCGATCCTGCACGAACCGGGCCTGCGCCTGCGCACGGCATCGCTGGTCGCGCAACTGTGCGAAGGCGATCCGCTGGTCGCCGAAGCCGCCATCGATTCGGCCGTGCTGGATACCGACGGTTGGGACGCGGTGATCCCGATGCTGTCCAACGGCCTGCGCACCCACGCCGAAAACCGCCGACTGCATGCAAGGGCAGAGGTGGAGGAACCGGCAGCAGCCGATGCCCAGCCGGATATCGACACCGATCCGACGGCCGAACTGGCCACTGCGGAGGCCGCGCCCGTCGCCCCGACCGTTGAAGAGCCCATGCCGACAACGGCGCCCGCCCCTGCGGCAACGCCCGCTCCGGCAGACATCGCGACCGCCGCATGGCGCGCGCCGCGCCCTGCCGCCTCTTCGGGCACTGCCGATATCGCCAGCCTCGTTCAACGGATAGAGGATTACCGCGAACAGCGCGCCAGCCGCGCCGCCGCGATGGGGCTTGCCGGTCCGGTCCGCCCTGCCGAAACGCCGGCTGATATACATATCGCAATGATCGATTGCCGCATCGGCCCCGACGGCCGCATCGGCTGGGCAGGCACGCTACCCTCGCTGCTGACGGGGCTGACGCTGGCGGGCGCAGGGGATGCACCGGCGCGGATCGATATGCGCTCCGCCACTGCACTGCGGCGACAACAGGTTGTGCGGTCGGGACAGGTCACGCTTGAAGGCGCGCCCGCGATAACCGGCAACTGGCGGCTCGACGCCGTGCCGCGCTTCGATCAGGCAGGCCGGTTTCTGGACCATCACGCACGCCTGACTCGCCAGCCCGAAAAGCGCGAGGAAAGCGATCCGCGCGGTGACGAGGTGCGGCAGGCGCTTCACGAATTGCGCACGCCTCTTGGCGCGATTCAGGGTTTTGCGGAGATTATCCAGCAGCAATTATTCGGTGACGTGCCCAACCGCTATCGCGCGCAGGCCGCCGATATCGCTGCGGAAAGCGCCCGCCTGCTGGCAGGGCTAGAGGAAGTCGAGCGGCTGGTTCGCATGCGTAAAAGCGCCTTTGGCACCGGCGGCGAGGCGATGGCCGAAGGGGAAACCGCGCTGGCGGCCCTGCTGGGCCAGCTGGTCGATCAGTTCGCATCCATCGAACAGGGCAATGGCGCGCGATTCGTGCTGGATGCCCCCGGTGCCGATCTGCAGGTGCCGGTCGACACGGACGAGGCGGAAACGATGTTGTGGCGTTTGCTGGCCACCTTGTCGGCGGCCTCTGCTGCGGGTGAGCGGCTGGAGGTGGTGTTGAGCGGCGAGAGTTTGGCCGAACTGGCGATCACCCTGCCCCGCGCCCTGCGCGGTACCGCTCTGTTCGATGCCGATGTGGGGATCAGCGAACGCGGCGAACCGCTGCTGGGCATGCTGGGCGCGGGCTTTGCGCTTCGCCTCGTCGCGGCAGAGGTTCGCGCAGCGGGCGGCAGTTTCGGTCATGACGACGAATATGTCATACTGCGCCTGCCCATCGCGCGCGCCAACGCAGCTGACCAAGTCGCCGCCAGCCGGAAAGCCAGCGCGGCCTGAACCGGATATTTTGCGTCAGCCCGACCATTGGCTTGCCAAGCCAAAACTCTGCGGCTAACCGCCTTGGCGCGATGGGCCTGTAGCTCAGCGGTTAGAGCTGGCCGCTCATAACGGCTAGGTCGCGGGTTCGAATCCTGCCGGGCCCACCATCCGCCTTTGCAGGCATCAGCGTCGGGGAGTGGCGCAGTCCGGTAGCGCGCCTGCTTTGGGAGCAGGATGTCGCAGGTTCGAATCCTGTCTCCCCGACCATTTCCCTCTTCGCTGACAATTTCCCCTTCGCCGGTTTGCCTTTCTGAGCGGGAACGCCTTTGCTCTACCGGCATTGCACTTGCGAATGGTCTGCCGCATCACCCGATGGCTGTTGGCCACTGGCCGAGAAGAAGGAACGATTTCATGACAACCCGATTTGCCGCCACTACCATTCTAGCCAGCGTGGGCGCGCTGGCATTGGCCGCTTGCGGGCAGGAGCCTGCGCCCGCCGATACCGAAACCGAAATGCCGGTCGAGGAAGTGGCCACGCAAACCGCGACAGCCGTTCTGAAAGATGCCGAGGGAAATGAAGTCGGCACCGTGACGGCCACAGGGCACGACGATATGCTGATGATCTCGGTCAGCGCGAGCGGCCTGCCCGAGGGCGAGCATGGCGCGCATATCCACCAGACGGGCGATTGTTCGGCCAGCGATTTCACCAGCGCGGGCGGCCATTGGAATCCCACCGATGCCAATCACGGCAGCGAAAGCGAAGCGCCCAATCCGCATGCGGGCGATTTGCCCAATCTGACCATCGCCGCCGATGGCACCGGTTCGATGGAAGGCACTTCGACGGGAAGCTTTGCGGGTCTGATGGACGAGGACGGATCGGCCTTTATCATCCATGCCGATCCCGATGATTACAAGACGCAGCCCACCGGTAATGCGGGCGCGCGGCTTGCCTGCGGCGTGTTCACCGCAGGCTGATCCGCGCATCCACTGCGCAATAGAAGGGCCGGCCTTGCGTAAGGGCCGGCCCTTTTTGCATCATTCCGCGGTCAATTCACCCGGCGCGTTGGCCAGCAGGGCGACCGTTGCCGTCCATGCCGCCACGTTCTGGCGCAACTGCGCCGGATCGATCTTGTCCAGAGTATCGTCGGGCGTGTGGTGCAAATCGAAATAGCGGGTGCCGTCCTGCTGCAAATCGATAACCGTCGGTTCGACTGCCGCCACGATCGCGCCGGTATCCGCGCCGCCCGTCGCGGGCTGCGTACCGCGAACGACACCCATTGGGGCCAGCAAGGCGGCGAGCCGGTCGGCCAGCGGCTTGCCCAGACGGGTGCTATCGACACGCCACACCTTGTCAGCGCCGAAGTCGCTCTCCATCGCAAAGGCATGCGCTTCGTCCTTATGCGCCGCGCCATAGGCCTTGCCGCCGAATACGCCCACTTCCTCGGCCCCTGCGAACAACAGGCGGATCGTGCGGCGCGGCTTGCCCATGGCGGCCACGCGCTTGGCGGCGGCGGCAATGATGCCGCAGCCCGCGCCATCATCGAACGCGCCCGTCGCCAGATCCCAGCTGTCCAGATGGCATGCCAGCAGGGCAACGCCCGCCTTGGGGTCGCTGCCCGGAATCTCGGCAATCACATTGCCGCTGGTCGTCTCGCCCAGATTGCGCGGGGTCAGCACCAGTTTCAGCATCAGCGGCTTACCGGCCGCGCCCGCACGCTGCGCCATGCGTTCGAGATTTTCGGCGTCGGGCAGCGATAGCGCACCTGCCGGAATCGGCTGTTGCCCTTCGTCCCAGGTAGTGCCGCCTGCATGCGGATTGCGGTGGTGGTCGGTGCCGATGGACTTGATCACGATGGCCGAAGCCCCCTTGCGCGCTGCCAGTGCCGGACCGGTCCACCGCGCGGGACCGGCAAGCCCGTAACCCGAACCGTCCTGCGTCGGCTTCATCCCGTGCGAGATATAGGCGATCTTCCCGCCAAGGCTGCCATCGGGCACCGCCTCCAGCGCCGCGCGCGAAGCGAATACGGCCACCTCACCGGTCAGCCCCTCGGCACCGGTCGAAGCACTATTGCCCAGTGCGGTGACATGCATCGGCTGCGGATAAGGGGATACGATCTCAACCTCTTCCTCCCCGCGCACCCATGTCTGCATGGAAAAGGCCTCGTCCCGCACATTGGCGAAACCCTGCGCCTTCAGCCACGCCATTGCCCACTTGCGCCCGCGCGCCTCGTCCTCGGTCCCCGCCATGCGCGGACCGATTTCGGTGGTGATGCCTTCCACGAAATCCCATGCCACATCGTCATTGGCCAAAGCCTCGTCCCGTGCGGCGGCGATTTCCGCGTCGGGCGCGGATTGCGCCAGCGCGGGGCCAGCGGCAAGAGTGGATACACTGGCGGAAAGCGCGGCAAGCGCGAGGAGCTTTTTCTGCATGGGCAATTTGCTAATGCCCCCGCCCCCGCCTGTCGAGCCGCCAAAAGACGCATTTCCCCGTCAGCGGCGCAAGTTTACCCGTCAACGGTACTGGCGGCGCTAACCGCTTGCCCGAAGCGGCCGCATTCCCTATCTGCGCGGCAACTCTTCCGCACACCATTCGTCACGAAGGACGCCCGATGGCCGCCCAATACGCATATGTCATGAAGGACATGACAAAGACCTTCCCCGGCGCGCAAAAGCCGGTGCTCTCGAACATCAACCTGCAATTCTATCAGGGCGCCAAGATCGGCATCGTCGGCCCCAACGGTGCGGGTAAGTCGACGCTGATCAAGATCATGGCCGGCATCGACAAGGATTTTCAGGGGGAGGCCTGGGCCGGTGAGAATATCACGGTCGGTTATCTTGAGCAGGAGCCCGAGCTGGACCCGACCAAGACCGTTCTGGAAAACGTCAAGGACGGCGCGCGCGAAACCGCCGACATGGTCGAACGTTTCAACGCCATCGGCATGGAAATGGCCGAGGAAGACGCCGATTTCGACGCGCTGGGCGCCGAAATGGCCGAGCTTCAGGACAAGATCGACGCGGTCGATGGCTGGACCCTCGACAACCAGCTCGAGATTGCGATGGAGGCATTGCGCTGCCCTCCCGGCGACTGGCCGGTGACCGATCTGTCGGGCGGTGAAAAGCGCCGCGTGGCCCTCACTCGCCTGCTGATCCAGAAGCCGTCGATCCTGCTGCTCGACGAACCGACCAACCACCTCGACGCGGAATCGGTCGAATGGCTTGAAAACCACCTCAAGGAATATGCCGGTGCGGTGCTGATGATCACCCACGACCGCTACTTCCTCGACAATGTGGTGGGCTGGATCCTCGAACTCGACCGCGGGAAGTACTTCCCGTACGAGGGCAATTACTCGACCTATCTGGAGAAGAAGGCCAAGCGCCTTGCTCAGGAAGAGCGCGAGGAAAGCGGGCGATCCAAGGCTCTTAAAGAAGAGCTGGAGTGGATCCGCCAGACGCCTGCCGCCCGCCAGACCAAGTCGAAGGCGCGTATCCGCAAGTTCGAAGCCCTGCAGGACGCGCAGGCCGACCGCCGCCCCGGCAAGGCCCAGATCGTCATCCAGGTGCCCGAACGGCTTGGCGGCAAGGTGATCGAGGCGAAGAACATCTCGAAAGCCTATGGCGACAAGCTTCTGTTCGAAGGTTTGTCCTTCATCCTGCCGCCGGGCGGCATCGTCGGCGTGATCGGTCCGAACGGCGCGGGTAAATCCACGCTGTTCAAGATCCTGACCGGCAAGGAAACGCCCGACAGCGGCAGCGTGGAGATCGGCTCGACCGTGCATCTGGGCTTCGTCGACCAGAGCCGCGACCACCTGAACGACAAGAACAATGTCTGGGAGGAAATCTCGGACGGGCTCGACTATATGAAGGTCAACGGCCACGACATGTCGACCCGCGCCTATGTCGGCGCGTTCAATTTCAAGGGCGCAGACCAGCAGAAGAACGTCGGCAAGCTGTCGGGCGGTGAACGCAACCGCGTCCACATGGCCAAGATGCTGAAGGAGGGTGGCAACGTCCTCCTGCTCGACGAACCGACCAACGACCTTGACGTCGAAACTTTGGCTGCGCTGGAAGACGCGATCGAGAACTTTGCCGGTTGCGCCGTGGTCATCTCGCACGACCGCTTCTTCCTCGACCGTCTGGCGACGCACATTCTCGCCTTCGAAGGCAACAGCCATGTCGAATGGTTCGAAGGCAACTTCGAAGCCTATGAAGAAGACAAGCGCCGCCGTCTGGGCGATGCGGCGGACCGTCCGACGAAACTTCAGTACAAGAAGCTGACGCGCTGATCGCGCGAAAGCTGATCTGCCACGGAAAGGTCCAGGGCGTATTCTATCGCAACTGGACCGTTTCCACCGCGCGCGGGCTTGGCCTGACCGGCTGGGTCCGCAATCGCGGCGACGGAACGGTCGAGGCAGTGTTGGAAGGCGATGATGCGGCGGTCGAAGCCATGATCGCCGCCATGCACGAAGGCCCGCCCCGCGCGCGGGTCGACAGCATCGAATGTGAAGCGGTAGAGGCCATGGGCTTCACCAGCTTCGAACGCCGGTAATATTCAAAAGCTAGGCGGCAGGCTCACCGCGTTTTACCTTGCCCTCGGCTTTCGACAGGATGGAGCGGGGAAGGAAGTCGCGCGCCAGCTCGTGATAAAGGCGCTTGCGGCAGACCATCGAACCGGCCCAGTCGCCGATCAGTGCCGTGGCGAACAAGGGCAGGATCGCATGGCTGCTGCCGGTCGCCTCGCTCAGGATGATGACCGCGGTCAGTGGCGCGCGCACCACGCCGGTGAAATAGCCCGCCATACCCAGCAACACGATCAGCCCTGCCCGCTCGGTCGGGAACAGCGGGGCCATCAATTCCCCGAAACCGGCGCCGACTGCCAGCGACGGGGCGAATATGCCGCCCGCGATACCGCTGGCACTGGTCGCCAATGTCGCGGCGAATTTCGCCGGTCCGTACCATAACGGCCCGCCCTCGCCCTCCAGCATGGCGCGGGTCGGTTCATAGCCGGTGCCTGCGGTCAGCCCGCCGCTCGCCAGTCCCAGCAGCGCCACGATCAGCCCGCAGACCAGCGCGGTCAGCAAGGGGCGCGCCTTCAGCTTTGCCGCCAGCGTCGAACCCGGCCCCCGCAACGCCAGCATGGCCCGCGTGAACAGCCCGCCCAGCACGCCGCCGACGATCCCCGCCAGCGGTGCGGCGACCAGCACCGTTTCGATCGACAGCCCGCCACCCATCTGCCCGAAATAGACGTAATTGCCCGCCAGACCCTGCGCCGTCAGACCCGCGATCATCACCGCGCCCATCACCAGCACGGCGACCCGCTGTTCATAGGCGACGGCCAGCTCCTCGATCGCAAAGGCAATCCCCGCAAGCGGCGTGTTGAACGCCGCTGCCACGCCCGCCGCACCGCCCGCAATCAGCACGCCCGGTGTCATCGGCACCCGCAACAGGCGATGAACCGCCACCATGATCGCCGCGCCCAGCTGTACCGTCGGCCCTTCGCGTCCCACGGCCCCGCCGCCCGCCAATGCGCCCAAGGTCAGGAAAATCTTGCCCACCGCCGACCGCACCGACACCAGCGCGCGCGCCGCGCGACCGCGCGGTTGGCGACTGGCGGCGATCACTTGCGGAATGCCCGATCCGCGCGCTTCGGGCGCGAGGCGGGATTGCACCACCGTGATGCCGACGAAAATCGCAGGCGTCAGCACCAGCGGGATGAACGGGTTGATATCGCGCACCCGCATGAACAGGACATGCGCCGCATCGGCGGCATGGGCGAATAATATGGCGATCACGCCGACCAGCACCGCGCCGATCAACGTTGCCATCCGCCGGCCCCATTCGCGGCGGCTGATCAGCAGTTCGGTAAGATGGTCCGGCAAAAGGCGGCCGGAGGGCCGGTTGCGCAACATGCAAGCTCACCTATGGACCCCGCGCCGAGTCGTCCACCCCGCGTTCGCCCAAAACTGCCCGCAGCTTGCGTTGCAGCCATGCCGTTCAGAAAACTTACTAGATGAATGAATGGCTGCAGGCCGGTTCAGACTTGCGACAGACGGTTACATTTAGACATCGACCCATAGCAAAAGGCGCGAGGCAACCGGCACCGGCACCCCCCGCCCATTCGGTAACTTTCGGAGAATGCCATGATAAGGGTTGAGAGCTTGAAGAAGCTGACCGGTCTGGCGCTGGCGACCACCATGCTGGCCGGCGCGCCGGTCGCACAGGCCGCGGAAACGCGCATTGCACAACAAGCCGCCACGCAGGCTGGCAGCCCGCTGCTACCCGTCGCGGGCTATGCCGAGGCGCAGGACCGCAACAGCCGCAGCAATAGCGCGTGGCAACGCGCCAAACAGAACGCGCAAAGCAGGCAATCATCGAACCGCCAGTCGTCTAGCCGCCAGTCGTCTAACCGCCAGTCGTCGAGCAGGCAGCGCAGCGAGCCGCGCGGACAATCGAGCCAGGCGCGCTCTGCCAACACGCAAAAATCGTCGAACCGTCAGGCTTCGGCCCAGCGCGCGCAGGACCGCCCCGCCACCCGCTCCGGCAGTCAATCGATGTGGCAACCGCGTTCGACCGCAAATCGCCCCGACACGCGCCCCGCGCAGGGCAACAATGATCGCAACCGCAGCTATTCGGACCAGAACCGCAATCGCAGCTATGCCGATCGTGGATCGGACCGGGACCGCAAAGAATATCGCAATCGCGACGGCGACCGGGACCGAGACCGGAATTATGACCGGAACCGCGAACGCAGCGATCGCGACCGGTATGATCGCAACCGCAATGACCGGGACCGTAACGACCGCAACCGCTATGACAATGACCGTCGCGATAATGATCGCTGGCGCGGCAACGACCGGAACCGTCATGCCGATTATCGCAAGGATTATCGCCGGTGGGACCGCAATTGGCGTCACAACAACCGGTACAACTGGCATAACTATCGGTCGTACAACCGGAACATCTATCGCGTCGGCGCGTATTATGTTCCCTATCGCAACTGGAGCTATCGCCGGATCAGCATCGGTTTCACGCTAGGGTCGCTGTTCTACGGCTCGCGGTACTGGATTAACGATCCGTGGCGCTATCGCTTGCCGGAAGTATACGGCCCGTATCGCTGGGTCCGTTACTACGACGATGTCCTGCTGGTCGATATGTACAGCGGGCAGGTCGTGGACGTGATCTATGATTTCTTCTGGTAGGGCCAAGAGGGTCGCAGCCCTTATCCCGCAAGGGATGGCCTGACAGAAGCGGGGCCCCTGTCCGAACGGTGCTGTCTGGCGGCGGCGCTGACGGGCGGGGGCCCTTGCCGGTATGGCCGCATATTGATTGCAACCCGTTCGATGTGCTTTAGCAGGCAGCGATCCACCCCTCCCCCGACGGATGTCTGCATAGGCTGACCATGGCCAGAATCTCGAAAATCGACGAAACGAACCGCAAGCAATTGCAAGCGATGAACAGCGCCACGCTGGCACGCATCCGCGCGGATGACAGTGTGCAGGTGCTCTGCGACGAGGGGTTGCAGCTTTTCGGCATTCCCGACTTCTTCTCGCCCGAGGAATGCGAGCGGCTGATGCGCATGATCGACATGGTCGCACGCCCTTCCCCGGTTTTCGAGATCGACTACGGGCGGCAGGCGCGCACCAGCTTCTCGGGCGACCTTGACCACAATGACCCGTTCGTGCGCAGCCTCCACCGGCGCATGGACGATCTGCTGGGCGTGGACGAGCAATTCGGCGAAACCCTGCAGGGCCAGCGTTACGAGGTAGGTCAGGAATTCAAGCCGCATCACGACTGGTTCGATACCAGTCAGGACTACTGGAAGGGCGAAGTCGCCAGCGGCGGACAGCGTGCATGGACGCTGATGGTCTATCTGAACGAAGTCGAGGAAGGCGGAAACACCGATTTCCCCAAGGCCAATGTATCGATCCCGCCGCAACCCGGCACGCTGGTCATGTGGAGCAATGTGCTGGCCGATGGCAAACCGAACATGGATACGCTGCACGCCGGCACGCCGGTGATGAAGGGCGTCAAATATGTGGTGACCCGCTGGTATCGCGGGCGGAAATGGTTCTAATCCGGCACGCTGTCTTCCAGCGCGTGCATGTCATCGTCTGACAGGCCGAAGTGGTGGCCTATTTCATGGACCACCACATGGAAGATGAGCGCATCCAGCCTGCCACCGCTTTCGATCCATTCGGCAAGCAGCGGCAGGCGGAACAGCGTAACGATGGGCGGCATCGCGCCGCTGTCCCATATCGATTGCTCGTCCAGCGGGCGGCCGTGATACAGGCCGGTCAGTTCCCAGGGATTGTCGATCCCCAGCTCGGCCAGCACATCCTCATCCGCGAAATCGGCGATTTGAACGACCACCCCTTCGACATGCGGTTTGAACGCGTCGGGCAGCCGTGCCATCGCGGCCAGCGCCAGCGCCTCCAGATCGGCGGCGCCGGGCGGTTCGCCGCCGATGCGCCCGTCCGTCACGCCCGCTCCAGCGCCTCGGCAATCAGGCGGCGGCTGTTTGCGACGCCGTAAAGCGCGATAAAGCTGCCCATGCGCGGCCCCTGTGACGATCCCAGCAGCGTTTCGTACAGCGCCTTGAACCAGTCGCGCAGATTGCCGAAACCGAACTCTTCGCGCTTGCCGATCTCGTAAACTGCGGTCTGCAAATCTTCCGCCGGTGTATCCTCCGCGAACGCGGCCAACGCTTCGTCCAGCGCTTTCAACGCCTCCGCCTCGTTCGCTTGCGGGGCGCGGCGTTGCAGCGTGGGGGCAACGAATGCGTTGTTATAGGCCAGCGCCGAGGTCACCAGCGCGTCCAGCGCCGGATGGGCCGCAGGATCGGCATTCGCGACATAATTGCCAAGATAGGCCCAGACCTGTTCGCGCGTGGCATCGGCACCCAGCACGCCCACCAGATTGAGCAGCAACCCATAGGTCACCGGCAGGCTGTCGCCCGCGCCCGGCGGCAATCCGTTCTGCCCCGCATGACCGCCATTCGCGCCCAGCAAATGCCATGCCGGATTGCCCAGCTGCTGTTCCACCGGCTGTTCGGGCAGCTTTTCGCGAAACTGCCAATATTCGTCCACCGCCCGCGGGATCACGCCCACATGCAATTGCTTGGCGCTCTTGGGATTGGCGTAGAGATAATGGCCAAGGCTCTCTTCGGTACCGTATTGCAGCCATTCCTCGATCGTCAGCCCGTTGCCCTTGGACTTCGAAATCTTCTCGCCATTCGCGTCGAGGAACAGCTCGTAGATCATGCCCTCGGGCTTACGCCCGCCAAGGATCTTCGCGATCTTGCCCGACTGGGTGACGCTGTCGGTCAGATCCTTGCCGCACATTTCGTAATCCACGCCCAGCGCGACCCAGCGCATCGCCCAGTCGACCTTCCACTGCAGCTTGGACTGTCCGCCCAGGATCGACTGTTCCACCACGCTGCCGTCGCTGTCGGTAAAGCGGATCATGCCCGCGTCGGCATCGACCACTTCGACCGGCACCTGCAGCACCACGCCGGTCGCCGGGCTGACGGGCAGCACCGGAGAATAGGTTGCGCGGCGTTCTTCGCGCAGGGTGGGCAGCATCACGCCCATGATCGCATCGAAATTCCGCAGCACGTTCTTCAACGCATCGTCGAACTCGCCCGAGTTATACCGGTCGCTGGCCGCGACGAATTCGTAGTCGAACCCGAAACGGTCCAGAAATTCGCGCAGCATCGCATTGTTGCGCCCGCCGAAACTGTCGTTGCTGCCGAAGGGGTCAGGAATGCGCGACAGCGGCATGCCCAGATGTTCGGTCAGCATCTCCTTGTTCGGCACGTTGTCGGGCACCTTGCGCAGCCCGTCCATGTCGTCCGAAAACGCCACCAGCCTTGTCGGATGGCCGCCCGTCAGCACTTCATAGGCGCGGCGCACGAACGTGGTCCGCAGGACTTCCTGAAACGTGCCGATATGCGGCAGGCCGCTGGGGCCGTATCCGGTTTCGAACAGCACCGGCACCAGATTGCCATCGGCATCGCGCTTTCCATCGGGAAAACGTTTGGCCAGCCTCTGCGCCTCTTGAAAGGGCCAGGCCTTGGAGTTCGCGGCTGCTTCGCGCAGCTGATCGGCAATCATCGTGTCCATGGCGCGGCACTTGCGGGAAACCGGCCCGAATCGCAAGAGCCAGCACGCGCATCCCGCCCTGTTTTCGCCGCAATCATGTCCGGATCGTTTCTGCTTCGTGAACCCCAGATAAACCGGCGATAAACCGTAGATGAACGCCTTCCGACCGGCGATTGTGCTGCACGATCTGCCGCTTCGCCGCTGGGCGGGGCGGGGTTTCGCACCCATATTGCCATTCGACCCGATGACGGCAGCGCATGCCGGCATCGCGATCAAGAAAGGCCGGATGGTCCGCACTCAGTCCCCCTCCCCCCTTGTGCGACGCCATCCGGCCAAATTCTCCTGAACCTCCCTGAAAACCCCAACGCTTCCGAAAACCATGTTGAGCGTCAGATGCTTTCGCCTAGAGTGGCGTCCATCTTGGCGGGAAATCAGCGAAAGGGTTTCGAACTATGCGCGCTTTGCTTGTGATGATGGCCGGCACCCTGCTGCCTGCCGCGCTTTCGGGCTGCATGGCCTATGACGATGGCGCGGCAGAGCCTGCGATCCCGCCTGCGCCGACCTGCCCTGCCGAAACGAAGGAATGGAGCGCGTTCATCAACGCGATGCCGGGCCCCGGCGCGCAACCGACGCTGATCGTTACCGGCAGCGCGCTGGTTCCGGCGGGCACCACCGCCACGCTGACCGCGGGGCCGACCGATCGGGCCATGCCGCCTTCGCAGCGGATCGTGCTTGCGCTGGCATCCTCGCCCGATGCGGCGGGCGGCTGGCAGCAGCTTCGGGCCGAGATCAAGCCCGCGCTGCCGCAATATCGCTCTGTCATCGTGGGTTGCGACGGCAATGCGGTGGCGACCATCACCGATATCCAGATCGCGCAGTAAGCGCGCATGGGCGACATCAAAAAATCGGAGTATTACGACGCGCTCGACCTGCTGGAGCTGGAGCTGGTCGCCATGGCGCGCTGGGCCAAGGCCAGGGGCGAGCGGATCGTGGTGGTGTTCGAAGGGCGCGACACGGCGGGCAAGGGCGGCGCGATCAAATCGATCGCCGGATGCCTGAACCCGCGCCAGTGCCGGATCGCGGCCCTGCCCAAGCCTTCGGAAGACGAACAGGGCCAGTGGTATTTCCAGCGCTATGTAAAGCATCTGCCCACGGCGGGCGAGATCGTGCTGTTCGACCGCAGCTGGTATAATCGCGCAGGGGTCGAACGGGTGATGGGCTGGGCCAGCGAGGACGATGTGGCCAAGTTCTTCCGCGAGGCGCCGGTGTTCGAAAAGCTGCTGGTGGACGACGGGATCAGGCTGTTCAAATACTGGCTAAGCTGCGATCAGGCGCATCAGGAAGAGCGGTTCATGGAACGGCTGAACGATCCGCTGAAACGGTGGAAGCTGTCGCCCACCGATGTCGCGGCGCGGCCCAGATATGCGGATTATACGGCAGCCAGAGAAGCGATCTTCGCCGAGACGCACAGCGGCTGGGCACCGTGGACGATGGTCGATTTCAACGACCAGAAACGCGGGCGGCTGACCTTGATCCGCAACCTGCTGGACCGCCTGCCCGACACCGAGGTGCCGCCCGAACCGATCGAATGGAGCGAACTGGGCCACGAACCGCTGGGCGAGGATTTCGACCGGCTGAAACCGATCCCGCCGTTTCCGATGAAGGATTGAGGCGCGGGATTTGGCCGCGTTTCGGGTGACAAAGGTGACAGTTGTCACCCTGTCCGTAACCCCGCATTTCCCGCAGAATTATGCGGGTTTGAGGCGCCTGGGCGGCAGGTGACACTATGCGGCAAAACACATGAGGTCATGAGGGACGGACAGTGGGAAAGAGCGGTGTCCGTTATGGCAGGGTGTGGGGGTGTAGGAAAATAATCGCTGACTAAAACATACTTGGCTGTGATGGATCAATAATCCGATATCCGCGAAGATCGGGTTCGCGAGTATCTGCTCCTCTTTCCGCCGCAAGTGCGACGCCATTAACGTATACATCTAGCAGTCTGTTGATTGTATCCACGTCAAAACGATGTCGGTCACAACCATGCACTGCTTGAAACATACGGGCCTGCTTGCGTCCGCTTAGCTTTGGCCCAGGTCCTGCATAAAGATATTCAAAATCAGCTGCCGCATAGTTACCTTCTGACAAAACTTCCAATGCAACAGAACACGCAAAATCAATTTCAATATCGCGAGGCCGGTGAGACATTCGGAAGCCGGGAACCACCATAAAAGCTTGATCGCCTTCGACACGAATCAAAGGCGCTTTAATTTTTGCAAAGACGGTTCTTGCAGAGTAGCGACCAACAGCTACGGCAGTTAGGCCTGTCCGATAACACCGAGATTGGTGCTCAAGTATATAAGGCATCACAGCCTTAATCGCACTAGCGTTTTGCGTGCGTCCTTTCGGATTGCCATTCACCAAGCAGTGATTAATGGCGCTTTCAGTAGTGTGGCCGCCACGAAAGGCATCATAGACCGCCTCAATCGACGTATCGTAGTTAAAGCCCCCGCCCTTAGAGCCTTGATAATTCGCCATAATCCAATCCGCCACCGATTCCGGTGTCGCAGCGAAAGGCCTTTGACCCAAACTGCGGGCAACATCGAAAATATCCAGACTACGAACAGTTGCCATGTGACCCTCGGTTAATGCGAAACGAATCTATTTGGCAGTTGGACAAAATAGGAACGAATTGCCTCATCGTCGATACGAAGCGCCAAGTTTCCCACGGGTTTGTCACTATTCCAGACGTTGTCCCAAGGCGATCCAGGCTCGTGAGTAATATCCGAGAGGGTCCACCCATCGTAATCTCGGTAAGAATTAAATATTGTTATTATAAACTCTCGATCCAATTCATCAGAAACTACGGGAGCCTCGAATACCTCACCAGTGAAAATGTCGAATACCTCTGCCTTTACGTCGATACTCCGCTTCTCAAACTGCCTAAATTGATCACGCAATATCCTTAATACAGGACCATAACTCCAAGCTTCAAAGCTTTGTTTTACTAGCTTTCGCCCCTTTACAGCCAGATACCAACCGTGGGCGAAGTAGACAATTTTATACAATTGCATCTGCGTTAACGAAACATTGCTCTCGAACGCATGTTCGAGAATTGTGTTCGCTATCGACCGCGCATCGTAGGGCGGCACTGTGGGCTCTATCTCTGGCGACATAATTGACCAATTAACCCGCCGACGGAGAGTGTTCTTCTTACGTTCTAGTTTATCGACAATATATTCGCAACCCTCACTCCGCCGCTTCGCTATCCCCGAACAGCCCCGGACCGTCGCTCTCGATGGCGTCGTTGGCGCCGTCGCCCTTCGATGCCTTGCGGCGGTTGTCGAAATTGGCCCAGACGGTGTTCCAGTCGCCCTTGGTCGCGCCCTTGGAATATTCGGTCGCGCGGGTTTCGAAGAAATTGGCGTGCTCCACCCCGTTCAGCAGCGGCGACAGCCACGGCAGCGGGTGCTCTTCCTGCATATAGATCGCGGGCAGGCCAAGCTGGCCCAGACGCCAGTCCGCGATATAGCGGATGTATTTCTTGATTTCCTTGGCGCTCATCCCCGGAACCGGACCCTGTTCGAACGCAAGGTCGATGAACGCATCTTCCAGCCGCACGGTTTTCTGGCAGATGTCGATGATGTCTTCCTTGACCGATTTGGTCAGGCAGCCACGTTCCGCGCAGAACGCATGGAACAGGCGCATGATGCCTTCGCAATGCAGCGTTTCGTCGCGCACCGACCATGCGACGATCTGGCCCATGCCCTTCATCTTGTTGAAGCGCGGGAAGTTCATCAGCATCGCAAAGCTGCCGAACAGCTGCAGCCCTTCGGTAAAGCCGCCGAACATGGCGAGGGTGCGGGCGATATCCTCGTCACTGTCGACGCCGAACATCTGCAGATAGTCGTGCTTGTCCTTCAGCTCGGAATATTCGAGGAACATGCCATATTCGCTTTCGGGCATGCCGATCGTGTCGAGCAGGTGCGAATAGGCCGCGATATGCACCGTCTCCATATTGGAGAAGGCGGTCAGCATCATCTTCACCTCGGTCGGTTTGAAGACGCGTCCGTATTTCTCGTGATAGCAGTCCTGCACCTCTACGTCGGCCTGCGTGAAGAAGCGGAAGATCTGCGTCAGCAGATTGCGTTCATGGTCCGACAGCTTTTGCGCCCAGTCGCGGCAATCCTCGCCCAGAGGAACTTCCTCGGGCAGCCAGTGAAGCTGCTGCTGGCGCTTCCAGAAATCATAGGCCCACGGATATTCGAACGGCTTGTAGGTCTTGCGGGCTTCGAGCAGCGGCATGGGCTTTGCGTTCCTTGATTCGTGTGGCCTGTATGGGCGGGGGCGGACGATACCGGTGCCTATATCTGGCGTGCGTTTCGCCCGTGCCCCCGCGCGAACCACAATATCTAGCATCAATTGCCCGCCCGCGCGCCCCGCCCGCGGATAGAAAAAACGCTTATCCCCAACTGGACGAAAGCGTGCCGGAAACAGGCGGGATTGTGGCCGTTTCGCGGCGGTTTTGTTGCGGTTTGCGATGCGACGAACCGTTAGTCGCGCTGGCTTGGCATCTGGTCGCAAACCCGTGCGAATATGGCGGGAATCGGGCGGGATTCAAGGAACGGGGCGCGTGCGACCACGTTCTCATTGCAAGCCGCCGCGACGTGTTTCCCCTTCGCGTCGGGCGGCAACCGATAAAGCAGGATGGAGAGAGAGACCATGGCGCAGCGCGGCTCTGATCGGGCGGCGGGGAAGGAGCCGGCACCAGCCCCTTCGGCGACGGCCCCGTCGGTCACGGCCAAATGCTGGCACGGCGGAAGCTATCTGGGTGCGCCGCCGGTGAATGCGCGGGCCGATCTGGCGCAAGGCGGATGGGGCGCGAAGTCGAAGGAGGATGCGGTGCTGCGCTGCCGGTTCTCGGTCTGAAGTCTGTCTGAAGAGTGCCAATATCGACCCGGACGTTCGGTCCGCCGAGGTCGACGGGAAACAGGACCGACGATCATGCAGATAGTGCATGGCCCTTCTGGCGGTTCGGGGCCATGTCTTCCCCTCCCCCACCATAGCGTGCGGGGAGGGGTTTTCTTATGCGCCGGGCGCGTTTCGGAACGCCTACTTCCAGAACCAGCGCGGTTTCAGCTTTCGCTTGCCGCGGTTCAGCCACATCTGCACATAGAGCCAGAGGCCCGAAATGCTGAAGAAGATCAGCGCAAGGCCCGACAGGACCGAGATGGTCGTGCCGATCGGGCCAAAGGTTTCGCCCGAGTGCAAATGGTGGAACGTGCCCACCATCGAACGAATGCCGGTATTCGACGCGCGCGGCGGCATGCAGCGCCAGCCTTCGGGGCAAACGAAGCCTTCCGGCGGCTGTGCGGCGGCGGCGGCCTCGGCCGAGGGTTCGCCGGCGGGCCAGAGCACCGCGACCTGGCTGAGAAAACCGGTCGCCGCGATCCAGAGCATGAAGACCCCGAAGAAAACCGAAATCCAGCGATGCCATTTCCGCATGGGCAGCCCATCCTTTTTGCCGAGTGAAACCTGCGTGGCGCTCTGCATGTCAGGGCGCGGCATCGCAAGCGCCAAACTGTCGCAAAGCGTAACCGGCGGGGTCCCCGACCCGTGCATCAGGGGCGACGGGCCGAGGAACGGCGGCGGGGGTCCGCCCGTTACTATTACGAACGTTAAATCAACGGGTTGAACAAGACCCGGAAAGGATATTCATGTTTGAGAAGCTGCGCATCAAGGAGCATATGGAAGTCGCCAATTCGGCCGGTCAGCACGTCGGCACCGTGGATGAGGTCGAGAATGACCGCATCAAGCTGACGAAATCGGACTCGAACGACAACATGCACCATTTCATCGCGCTCGACGATGTCGAGAGGATCGACGACAACCGCATCTATCTGAAAGACACCGCGCGCATCCCCGCCGGAGTCTGACGGACCGGATCCAATAGCAAACCGGCCCCGCCGCCATCGCGCGACGGGGCCGGTTGCGTTTGGGTCACCGGATCAGGGCCTTAAATCAGGGCCCTAAATCAGGGCTTGGCCAGCATCTTTTCGGCGCTGACCTTCACGAAGTCGCCAATCTGGCCCGACATCATCTTCAGGAAGGCGGGCACGGTCACATCGGCGTCCAGCCGGTCATCCTCGATCAAAATGGTCACGGGCACTTTCTGGCCCATCGCATTGATCACAAGATCAAGCTGGTTGTCCGACACGAATTCCGACGTCAGCGACCCGCCGCCCGGAATATGCTGCTCCAGCTTGGGAAGGCCCGCTTCCAGCCGCCGCCGTGCTTCCTCGCGGCCAAGATCGTGGGGAACCTGTACTTGCATTGTTTCTATCCTTCCTCACCCGTATCGGCCCGTTTGCGGCGGGGCGACAGCAACAGGGTCGATGTCGCGCTGGCATAGACGCGGTCGTTCGCATCGAACAGCTTCGCCTCTGTATGGGCGACGCGGCTGCCGATGCTGACCACCGTGCCGATGGCGCGGATCGGGCCGGTCTTTTCATGCATCGCGGCGTGATAGGAAATCTTCAGTTCCAGCGTGATGCAATCGGTGGGCACTTTCGTGGCCGAATTGGCCGCCAGACCGCACGCGGAATCAAGGATCGTCGCCGCAAAACCGCCATGGACCGTACCGATCGGGTTATACAGCCTGCGCGAGGGGATCGCGGTAAAGACCACGCGCCCCTCGGCCACCTCGGCCAGATCGATGTCGAGCAGGTCCATCATCGGCGGCCTGATGCCGCGTTCGATCATGGCCCCGATCTCGTCCAGTCCGGTCATCGGCCCAGTCCGGTCATCGGTTTCGCCTTTACCGCCTGTTCCGCCCGATCAGAACTCATCTTCGGTGAACGCCATCATCGATGCCTTGCCTGCGCGGATCGACAGGAAATGCGCGGTCGCCTGCGGCAGGATGCGTTCAAAGAAGAAGGTCGCGGTCTTGATCTTCGTTTCGTAGAACGCCTTGTCTTCCGAACCGAAGAACACTTGCAGACCCGCGATCTTGGTCGCCTTGGCAAAGCAATAGCCCATCGCCACCAGACCCATCAGCCGCAGATATTCGGTCGCCGCCGCACCGGCTTCTTCCGGATCGGCCAGACCCTTTTGCGCGATGGTCGCGGTCGACAATTGCAGCGCGCCGAACGCTTTTTCCAGCGCGTCGATCATCGGCTTCATCGGGCCTTCGCCCTTCGATTCCTCGATGAAATTCGACACGGGATGGAAGAAGCTGCGCAGATTGCGCCCGAAATGCGCGCCCATCTTGCGCCCGACAAGGTCCAGCGCCTGAATGCCGTTGGTGCCTTCATAAATCTGGGTGATGCGCGCATCGCGGACATATTGCTCCACCCCGCTTTCGCGGATGTAGCCGTGGCCGCCATAGACCTGCACCGCCAGATTGGCGCTTTCGCTGGCCAGATCGGTGAACAGCGCCTTGACCACCGGGGTCATCAGCGCGGTGAATTCCTCCGCCCGCTGGCGCACTTCGGGATCGGGCGAATGTTTCTGCGCGTCCAGCGCGCGCGACACCCATGCCGACAGCGCGCGGCACCCTTCGTTATAGGCGCGCATCGTCATCAGCATGCGGCGCACATCGGGGTGGACGATGATCGGATCGGCGGGCTTGTCGGGATATTTGGTGCCCGACAGGCTGCGCCCCTGCACGCGGTCCTTCGCATACCATACCGCCGACTGATAGGCCGCCTCACCCACGCCCAGCCCCTGAATGCCCACCGACACGCGTTCGGTGTTCATCATGGTGAACATGGCGGCCAGACCCTCGTTCGGCTCGCCCACCAGCCAGCCGGTGGATGCGTCGAAATTCATCTGGCAGGTGGCCGATGCCTTCAGGCCCATCTTGTGTTCGATCGCCGCGCATTGCACGCCATTGGCAGGGCCGACCGAGCCGTCTTCCTTTGGCATGAACTTGGGGACGAGGAACAGGCTGATCCCCTTTACCCCCGCGGGCGCATCGGGAAGCCGCGCCAATACCAGATGCACGATATTGTCGGTCAGATCATGCTCGCCTGCCGAGATGAAAATCTTGGAGCCGGTGATCTTGTAGCTGCCGTCACCCTGCGGTTCGGCCTTGGTGCGCAGCATGCCCAGATCGGTGCCGCAATGCGGTTCGGTCAGGCACATGGTTCCCGACCATTCGCCGCTGACCATGCGGGGCAGCCATTCCTGCTGCATGTCCTTGCTGCCATGCCCCTCGATCGCGGTGGTCGCGCCATGGGTCAGGCCGGGATAGAGGCTGAACGACAGGTTCGCCGAACAGATCATTTCCTCGACCAGCTTGTTCACCGCCTCGGGCAGGCCCTGCCCGCCCCATTCGGGATCGCTGGCAAGCGCCGCCCAGCCGCCTTCGACGAACTGGTCATAGGCTTCCTTGAAACCGGCAGGGGTGCGAACCCTGTTGATTCCATCCGGGCCGTTTTCGTGGGTGCAGCCTTCCTCGTCACCCGAACGGTTCAGCGGCAGCAGCACTTCCTGACAAAGCTTTGCCGCCTCTTCCAGAATGGCGTCGGTCAGGTCGCTGTCGAATTCCGCATGGGCAGGCAGATCGCCGAAACCGTCGTCATTATGCAGCTCGTTCAGCACAAAGCGCATGTCGCGCAGCGGAGCATTATAGACTTGCATCTTCTTATCCTCTCGTGACGCGCGATCAGTTGCGAAGCGGCTTGCCGGTTTCGAGCATATGCTCGACCCGGGCCTGCGTGCGGGGATCGCGGACCAGCGCCATGAATTTCTCGCGCTCCAGCGCCAGAATATCGGCTTCGGTGACGATATCGGTCAGATCAGCGTCGCCGCCCGTCAGCACCTCTGCCAGCGCCTCGGCCACCACGGCATCATAGGGCGTGGCCATGCCGCGCTTGCGGAACCCCTCGACCGCCAGCATCAGCGCCGCCTTGCCGCTGGGGCCGGGCAGCTGGAATTCGGGCGGTTCGGGCGGGGTATAGCCATCGGCCAGTTCCAGCGCCTTTGCCTTGGCGTCGGCCAGCAGGCGGTCGCGGTTCATCGTCACCCCGTCGCTGTCGCGCAGGAAGCCATAGCCCTTGGCCTCTGCCGCCGATTTGGCGACCGTGGCGGTCGATACGATTTCGAACACCTTGGACACGGCGGGCATCGGGCCCTTGGGCTGGCGCGGGTTCTTGCGCCAGCGGTCGATCATCTCGCCGCAGCCGCCCCATCCCGGCACGATGCCGACACCGCATTCGACCAGCCCGATATAGCTTTCGGCATGGGCCTGCACAGCATCGGAATGGAGCAGGATTTCGCACCCGCCGCCCAGCGCCAGACCGGCCGGCGCGCTGACGACGGGGAACGGGGCGTATTTCAATGCCTTATACGCATCCTGCCCGCCCGCGACCAGTTTCTCGATCTCGCTCCACGCCGCGATATTCACCGCGAACATGGCAAGGCCCAGATTGGCGCCGGCAGAGAAATTATCGCCTTCGTTATAAACGACCAGCGCCTTGTAATCGCTGGCCACCAGCGGGATCGCCTTGCCGATCAGCTTCATGACCTCGCCGTCGAGCGCGTTCATCTTGCCGGTGAATTCGAACACCGCCACGCCGTCGCCCGCGTCCCACAGCGCGGCTGAGGCGTTTTTCATCAGCGGCTTGGCGTTCAGCTTGATGTCTTCCAGCAGCAGCACGCCATCGGCGCGCACGACATCGTGATAGTCCCCGTCAAGGCCCAGATACTGGCGCGTCCCGTCCTCCACGCGATAGAACGGACGCTCGCCCGCAGTCGTAAGGATAGCGGGAACATCGCGGCCTTCGTCGGCCAGACGTTTGGCCAGCATGCCCGGACCCAGCCGGTCGATCAGTTCGAACGGGCCGTATTTCCAGTTATAGCCCAGCTTCATCGCATCATCGATGGCGACGACATCATCGGCGATCTCGCCCACCAGCGACGCGGAATAGGCCAGCACCTTGCCCAGCACTTCCCAGGCATAATCGCCC
Organism: Croceicoccus sp. Ery5; assembly: GCF_020985325.1. Lineage (NCBI taxonomy): Bacteria > Pseudomonadati > Pseudomonadota > Alphaproteobacteria > Sphingomonadales > Erythrobacteraceae > Croceicoccus > Croceicoccus sp. Ery5. The sequence continues at coordinate 825,689 of NZ_CP087587.1, read as the reverse complement.
ACCTTGCCGGGGGCGGCGACCAGCGCGGCCAGATCGCGTTCGGCCTTGCCGGGCAGGCGCGCGGGCTTCACGGGTTCGCGATATTCGCCGCTGTCCAGATCGACGGCGTATTTGGTGCGGGTTTTCTTGTCGAAGCGGTAAAAGCCCGAGCCCGATTTGCGGCCCGTGCGCCCTTCGGCGATCATCCGGTCGATCAGCGGCTGGTCGCGCACCGTATCGAAATAGGGATCGCCTTCGGGCAGGTTCGCCGTCAGGCTTTGCGACAGCAGCGGCATCAGGTCGATACCGACAAGGTCGATCAGCCCGAAAATACCGGTCTTGGGAATGCCCATGGGGCGCCCGCCGATCTGGTCGGCCTCTTCCACCGTCAGCCCCTGATCCATCGCGGCATTGACCGCGACCGACAGCCAGTATGTGCCGATGCGATTGGCAATGAAGCCGGGGGTGTCCTTGGTCGGCACCACGCGCTTGCCCAGCTTGCGGTCGACGAAATCCTCTACCCTGTCGGCCACGGCGGGATCGGTGTGCGGGCCGCGCACGATCTCGATCAGGCGCATATAGCGCGGCGGGTTGAAGAAATGGGTGATCAGGAAGTCACTGCGAAACTGTTCGGTCCGCCCGTCGACCAGCTGTTCCAGCGGAATGGTCGATGTGTTCGACGACACTGCCGCGCCGGGCTTTTTCAGCTGCTCCAGCCGGGCATAGAGGCCCTGCTTGATGTCCAGCCGCTCGACAATGGCCTCGACGATCCAGTCGCATTCGGCCACGCGGTCCAGATGGTCGTCGATATTGCCGGTTTCGACCAGCTTTGCCGCTGCCTTCGACATGAAAGGCGCGGGATCGGTTTTCAGCATTTTCGCCACCGCGCCCTTGGCCACGGCATCGCGATCTTCACCGTCCTTGGGCACGATATCGAGCAGCAGCACCGGCACGCCCGCATTGGCGACTTGCGCGGCGATGCCGGCACCCATGGTGCCCGCACCGATCACGCAGACTTTTTCGATCTGCCCAGCTTCGATCTGCCCAGCTTCGATCTGCCCAGCCATTATACGGCCTCCAGAACCGTGGCGATGCCCTGACCGCCGCCGATGCACTGGGTGGCGAGTGCGTATTTGCCGCCCTCGCGCTTCAGCAGCGATGCCGCCTTGCCCACGATGCGCGCGCCGGTTGCGCCCAGCGGGTGGCCGATGGCGATGGCGCCGCCGTCCAGATTGATCTTCGACTGGTCGAGGCCAAGGTAGCGGATGCAGGCCAGCGACTGGCTGGCGAACGCCTCGTTCAGTTCGATCACGTCAAGCTGGTCGGCGGTGATGCCCGCCCGCTCCAGCGCCTTGCGGCTCGATTCGATGGGGCCAAGGCCCATGGTTTCGGGGTTGCAGCCCGACACGGCGACCGACTTGATCCGCGCAAGGATCGGCAGGCCATGTTCCTTCGCATAATCCTCGCTGGTGACAAGCACCGCGCTGGCCCCGTCGGTCAGCGGAGAGGACGTGCCCGCCGTAACCGAACCCTCTGCATCGAAAGCAGGCTTCAGACCGCCCAGTGCGTCCGCCGTCGTGCCGGGGCGCGGGGTGCCGTCGGTGTCGACGGTGCCGTTCTTCGTTTCGATGGGCACGATTTCATCATCGAAATGGCCGGCAGCGACTGCCGCCGCGGCCTTGTCCTGGCTGGCCACGGCAAAGGCGTCCTGCTCCTCGCGGGTCAGCTGGTATTTCTGCGCGACATTTTCGGCCGTCTCGCCCATCGACATATAGGCCGCGCTTTTCCTGGCCAGCGCCGGATTGGGCATGGGATTGAACCCCGTCATCGGCACACGGCTCATGCTTTCGATGCCCGCGCAGATAAAAGCCTCGCCCGCGCCCAGCTGGATCTGGCCCGCCGCGATGTGAATGCTGCTCATCGACGAACCGCAGAAACGGTTCACCGTCATCCCGCCGACCGAGATCGGCAGATCGGCCAACAGGCCGACCAGACGCGCGATATTGAAGCCCTGCTCGCCTTCCGGAAAGGCGCAGCCCATCACGATATCCTCGACATCTTCGGGTTTTACGCCGGTCTTTTCGATCAGGCCGCGGATGGTCTGGGCAGCCAGATCGTCGGGCCGGACACGCGCAAGCGCGCCCTTGCCTGCCAGATGGAAGGGGGAACGGGCATAGCCCGCGATGACGACGTTACGCATGGATCGAAACCTCTCCGGATGTTTCGTGACTCGATGTCTGAGTCGGTGAATAACCTAATGGTGGCTAAATTGACCTATACGTCAAGTGGCCAGTGGATTTTTGTTTTCAAGACCGGCTGACCCAAGGCGAAGCCACTATGACCGGAACCACCCTGCCCTGCCAACCGTTCCGGACTTGTCACCGGTTCAACTGCCCAATTCTGCAACGATTGGTCGCATATGTGACTATTCTAACGTTTTGACACCTTGACTAACCTATACGTCACCCTGATGTATGGGTTCAACCGATTCGCCATCACGATGGCCCGAATATCGGACCCCCATGTGACGCCGGACCAACCGGCGCGCTTGTCGAGAGGATTTGCATGTCGATCATTTTCTCCCTGCTCGCAGCAGGGGCAGCCACGATGGCAACCGCCGCACCCGACGATGTCGTGGGCCGCTGGAAGACCGAAAGCCGTGGCGGCATCGTCGAAATCGCGAAATGCGGCAGCTCGATCTGCGGAAAGCTGGTCAGTTCCGACGGGCTGAAGGCCGATCCCGCGCTGAAAGACGTCAACAACAAGGACGAAAGCCTGCGCAGCCGTCCGCTGAAGAACCTTGTCCTGCTGAAGGGGTTCACCCGCAAGAAGGACGAATGGTCGGGCGGCACAATCTATAATGCCGAGGATGGCGGCACCTATAAGGCCACCATCACCATGCAGGATGCCGACCATCTGAAGCTGAAGGGCTGCATCGTCTGGCCGCTTTGCAAAACCCAGACGTGGACCCGCATTGGGACCCGCATCAACTGATCCGCGTCCGGCAACCGAACAATCAAAATTACCATCCGGGAGACATCCGAGTGAACACTCGCCTGAAATATCTGATCACTGCCTCGACCCTCGCGGCGGGCCTTGCCGTGCCGCAGGTCGCCAGCGCAGGCGGTTTCTATCTGCAGGAACAATCGGTGCGCGGTGCGGGCCGCGCCTTTTCGGGCGAAACCGCCGACACGGGCGCCGCGTCGCTGTGGTGGAACCCTGCCGCCATCGGCGGGATCGACCAGATCGAGGGCCATTTCGCCGTCAGCGTCATCCTGCCCAGCGCGGATATCGAGAATAACAATACGCTGATCGTCCGCCCCCAGCAGCAGCCCGCCCCCGTCGGCGGCGACCAGCTGTCGAGCGATCCGATCGAAACCGGCGTGCTGCCCGCGGGCGCGGTCGCCATGCCGATCAACGACCGCCTCTCGGTCGGCCTTGCCGTTTCCTCGCCCTACAGCTTCACGACCGATTACGATGCGACCAGCTGGGTGCGCTATACCGCGTTGAAGAGCCATCTGCGCACTTACGACATCCAGCCCTCGGTCGCCTATATGGTCACCCCCGAGCTTAGCGTCGGTGCGGCGCTGAACATCGAATATTCGGATGCGGAACTGACCAATGCGCTGCCCAACCTGTCGGCGGCGCTGCCCGATGGCGAACAGGAGCTGAAGGGCGACGGCTGGGACCTCGGCTGGTCGGCGGGCGTGCAATATCGCTCCGGCCCGCTGATGCTGGGCGCGGCGTACAAGTCCAGCGTCAAGCACAAGCTGTCCGGCACGCTGACCCAGTCCGGCCTGCTCGGCCCGCTGGAAGCAAGCAACGGGGTGATCGACACCGACGCCACCTTCCGCACGCCGTGGCAGGCCAGCGTCGGCGCGCGCTATGCCGTTTCGGACCAGCTGACCCTGAACGCACAGGTCGTTCGCATCGGCTGGGGCGAATTCGACGCGATCCGCCTTGGCGAACCCGTCAATGCCGCCATCCCCGAAGATTACCGCAATACGTGGAGCTTTGCGGGCGGCGTCGATTATGCCGTGTCCCCCGCATGGACCGTGCGCGCGGGCGTCCAGCATGACCAGACCCCCACGCAAAGCGGCGACCGCGACGCGCGCGTGCCCGATGGCAACCGCTGGAACTTTGCCGTCGGCACCAGCTATGACGTGACCCCGGGCTTCACCGTGGACGCGGCGTTCAACTATCTTGCCATCGACGATGCAACGATCGACCGGACGACGGCCGCCTATGCCGGAACGCCGGTACAGACGCCGATCATCGTCGACGGCACGGCCAGTAATGCCAACGCACTGATCTTCTCGCTTGGCGGCCGGTTCGCATTCTGATCGGGGAGCAATAATTCATGAATTCAGCAGCGGCCTCCTCCGGTCTGACACTCACTAATCCGGAGGACATGACGCCGATGGATGGGCCCGCCTATGGCAACAGGCTCATCACCGACCTGCTCGACAGGGCGGTCGAACGTTTCCCCGAGCGTATCGCCATCGACTTCATGGGCCGCTGCTGGACCTATTCTGACATCGGCGATCTGGTCGCGCGCGCCGCACGCGGCCTGCAGGATGCGGGGTTGAAACCGGGTGACCGGTTCGGCCTGTGCCTGCCCAATTGCCCCTATTTCGTGGTGCTGTATTTCGCCGCGCTGCGGGCAGGCGCGATCGTCGTGAATTTCAACCCGCTTTATACCGAAAGCGAGCTGGAGCATCAGATCAGGGATTCGGGCACGCGTTTCATGGCGGTGCCCGATCTGGCGATGATCCACGACAAGGTGGAACATGTCGCCGCCTCTGCCGGTCTGGAACGGATCGTGCTGTGCCCGATGCGCGACATGCTGCCGTTCCTGCAGGGGATCGGTTTCGCTCTGGTCAAGCGGCGGGACCATGCGACCATCCGGGACGAAAGCCTGCACATCCGGCTGAAAGCATTGCTGGCCAATCGCGCCGCGCCCGATCCGGTAAACAGCAAGCCCGACGATGTGGCGGTGCTGCAATATACCGGCGGCACCACCGGCGTGCCCAAGGGCGCGATGCTGACCCATGGCAATCTGACGGCGAACAGCGGCCAGATGGTGGCGCATGTCAGCGCCGCGTGGCCCGACGAAGCGGGCTGGCAGGCAAAGCAGGAACGCACGCTGGGCGTGTTGCCCATGTTCCATGTGTTCGCGCTGACCACCGTGCTCAATTTTTCCATCGATACCGGCGCCGAAATGGTGCTGCTGCCGCGGTTCGAAATGGATCAGGTGCTGGCGACGATCAGGCGCAAGCCCCCGACCCAGTTCTTTGGCGTGCCCACGATCTATGTCGCGATGAACGCCCTGCCCGACAGCAAGATACCCGATCTGTCGATGGTGAAATCCTGCGTCTCGGGCGGCGCGCCGCTGCCGCTGGAAGTGCGCGAATCGTTTGAACAGCGCACCGGCGCCAGCGTGGTGGAGGGGTATGGCCTTTCCGAAACCTCGCCCATCATCACCTGCAATCCGCTGCGCGGGCTGGTCAAGGACAACAGCTGCGGCCCGGCCTTTCCCGGCACGGTGATCGAGATTCGCGATCCCGAAAACCCCGGCAATCTGATGCCGCAGGGCGAGCGGGGCGAGATCTGCGCACGCGGCCCGCAAGTGATGAAGGGCTATTGGCAGCGCCCCGACGCGACCGAAGCGGTCTTTACCGACGGCGCGATCCGCACCGGCGACATCGGCTATCTGGACGAGGACGGCTATCTGTTCATCGTCGACCGGATCAAGGATGTCATCTTCTGCGGCGGCTATAACGTCTATCCGCGCATCATCGAGGATGCGGCCTATCACCACCCCGCCATTAAAGAGGCGGTCGCCATCGGCATTCCCGACCCATATCGCGGCCAGTCGCCCAAGCTGTTCGTCGCACTGGCCGAGGGCGAAAGCCTGAGCGAGGACGAGTTGCGCGCCTTTCTGGCCGAACGGCTGAGCAAGATCGAAATGCCGCGCGAATTCGAATTCCGCGAAAGCCTGCCCAAAACGCTGATCGGCAAGCTGTCCAAGAAAGAGCTGGTCGAGGAAGAACGGAAAAAGCTCGCCTGATGGGCTGTCATTTGTCAATCTATCCGATCAGGACGCCGCAAACGGGATCGCGGCGCCGGATAGGCAGCTTGGGACGGACGCAAGAGTGGCGATGAACGGAACGGGCACGCAGCCCGTAGTACATGAGGACAGCGATGCCCCGCCCGGCGAAGGCCGCAATGGGGGCGACGGGGTTGGCGATAATGCGCTGCTGGGTATTCAGGATGTCGCCCGCAAGCTGGGCGTTACCCTGCGGGCCCTGCGCTTTTACGAGAAAGAGGGGCTGATCAAGCCCGAGCGCGTGGGCACCACCCGCGTCTATACCAAGCGCGAGATCGGGCGCATGCAGCTGATCCTGCGCGGCAAGAGGCTGGGCTTTTCGATCCGCGAGATCGGCGAGTTTCTTGATCTTTACGACGCCGATCCCGAACATCAGGAACAGATGGAACGGCTGATCGAAAAGGTGCGCGAGCGTCTGGCCGAATTGCGCGAACAGCGCGTGGCTCTGGAACTGACGATCGAGGAACTGACCAGCATCGAACGCGAAGCGGCAGCCCGGCTGAAGCGCTAGCGCGGCATAATGCGCGCGGCCCCCTTGTTCCGCGCGCGCATCGCCTCTATCGGTTTCAGCCGTAGCGGATCGGGGGACATCGACTAGCCGCGCAGCGAAATACGAGGTCTATGTCCACGCGCCATCCCCGTGGCCCTTCCCGTCAGAGGGGCCGTTTTCTGGAAAAATTCACCGATCGCTTCGGCGAACGCAGCGTCAGCGTGGCGCTGGCCATCGCGATCGAGGTGCTGCTGATCCTTGCCGTGCTGACGATGGGATCGAACGCCATCGGGGTGAAGGACGGGCAGGAAAACCTGACCAGCATCGATTTCTCTGCCAGCCCCCCGCCGCCGCCGGCCGAACCGGAGCCCGAGCCCGAACCGGCCCCGCCAGAGCCCGAGCCGGTGCCCGAAGTGCAGCCCGAACCCGAGGTCCAGCCCGAACCGGAGCCCGAGCCCGAGCCCGAACCCGAAATAGTGCCCGAGGAAACGCCCCTGCCCCCGCCGGTCGTGAAAACCCCGAACAAGACCGCCCCGCCCCCGCGCGCGAAACCGGCCCCGCCGCCGCCCAAGCCGGCCCCGCCGATACCCGCGCCAACGACAACCGTTTACGGCCCCATGGCCCCGTCCTCGCGCTCGTCCGTGCCCGACAGCCAGCGCGTGGGCACCGCGCCCGATGGCGAACCGCTCTATGCGGCGCAATGGTATCGCCGCCCGCGCGATGACGAGCTTGGCGGCTATCTCTCCACCGCCAGCGGCCCCGGTTGGGGCATGATCGCCTGCAAGACCGCGCCCGGTTACCGCGTGGAGGATTGCGTCGCGCTGGAGGAATGGCCGCTGGGATCGAACATCAACCGCGCCATACTGGCCGCCGCATGGCAGTTTCAGGTGCGGCCGCCGCGTCTGGGCGGCCAATATCTGGTGGGCGAATGGGTGCGGATCAGGATCGATTACAACACGCGCCATAGCGGCCCGCAATAGCGCCGCCCGCCACCGGCAAACGGTGCGGCGGTCAGAACACCAGATCGCCGCGCTGGTCCACCCGCAGCGAGGTATAGGGGATCTGCGCGTAATCCAGCGCCGACCATGCCGCCTTGCCGAACTTGCCGTTCGACCCGCCGAACAGCAATTCGCCCACGTTCAGCCCGACGCCCACGAACGCATGGCGCTTGGGGATCAGCCCCGCCTCGCGGTCCTCGGGTTCGAAATCCGAACCGAAATAGCCGACCTGCAAATCCAGATAACGCAGCGGCGTATCGTGCAATTCCTTGAACCCCGAACCTTTCAGCGCGAAGAAGAACCGCTGCTGCTCGAACCTCTTGGGCCCGCTATAGGTCCAGACTTCCTCGTTCGGCATGATCTCGATCTTGAAGGCGAGTTTTTCCTTCACCCCCGGCACGGTGTTGCGGATGACCGAAAACCCTGCGCCCAGACCGTTCATCAGAATATCGTTCCACGACCAGCCGCTATCCGGCTCGATCGCGTCGGAAATCTCGTTATAGGCCACGAAACCGAAGGCCAAAGTCGCCGCCGTGACGGCATCGCCCTCTGACGCATTGGCCTTGCGGTGCAGGCGGTTGTGCAGGATTTCGGCAGCGAGATAGGTGTTCCACGCATGGGCGAACTTGTCGACGCCGACATATTCGGTGTCCTTGCCGAACCAGCCCTCGTCCTTGAAATGGAACCCCTCGGTCTCTCCGAACAGCTTGGTGCCCGCGCGGATCGTGAAATAGCCGAACATCAGCAGCGCTTCGGTCTTGATCGCGCCGACCTGCGATCCGAATGTCGGATGGGTCGCATATTCGCGCGGCACGTGATCGGCCCAGCGGGTCGGCTGTACCAAGGGCGTCACGGCCGCGACTTGCGGCACGTTGCCCGTCGGCTGCGGCGGCAGCGGTCCTGCGACCGGCGCCTCGCCGTTTGCATCATCACCGGCAAATTCATCGGTGCCAAAATCTTCCGGCTGGGTCAGGCGCTGCCCGCCGCGTTGATGCGCGGCGATTTCCAGCAACTCCCACCGCTCCGCCACTTCGGGCGCCAGCCAGCGTGCACCGCCCTGGCGCGGGGCGATATCGGGGTCGGCATCGGCATAGTCGGCCGACCAGTCGGGAAAATCGCCGTCCAGATCGGCCAGCTCGCCCGCCTGTGCGCCGCACGCCCCTGCCAGACTGCCTGCCAGCGACGATACCGCCAGCGCCAGCGCGCCAGCCGCGCCCCCGCGACCGCCTTTGGATCGCAGCGCCGCAAAAGATAGCATTACCCTCATCAGGCGTGGGCATTTAGTCTTTAAACCGTAACATTTCCACCCGCCGCCCAACGAAAAGGCCAAATAAAAAGGCCGGCGGAATGCGCTCCGCCGGCCTTTGACCGTTCAACAGGATTACCGGCCTGTTATTGGCAGGCGAGGCATTCCTCGTAATCGGTTTCGCCCGAATTCAGCTCGTATTTGGCTGCGTCCAGCGTGTTGTCCGCCTCTACGCCGCCTGCGAAACCGGCGCGCTGCACCGACTTGGACCGCAGGTAATAGAGCGACTTGATGCCCATTTCCCATGCGCGGAAGTGCAGCATCAGCAGGTCCCACTTGTCGACATCGGCGGGGATGAAGAGGTTAAGGCTCTGCGCCTGGTCGATGAAGGGCGTGCGGTCGGCCGCAAATTCGAGCAGCCAGCGCTGGTCGATTTCGAAGCTGGTCTTGAACACGGCCTTTTCTTCGGGCGTCAGGAAGTCGAGGTGCTGCACCGAACCGCCGCGTTCGAGGATCGAGTTCCACACATTGGTCGAATCCTTCGACTTCTCCGCCAGCATCTTCTGCAGATGCGGGTTCTTGACGACGAACGATCCCGACAAAGTCTTGTGGGTATAGATGTTCGCGGGGATTGGCTCGATACAGGCGCTGGTGCCGCCGCAGATGATGCTGATCGACGCGGTCGGCGCGATCGCCATCTTGCAGCTGAAACGCTCCATCGCGCCCATGTCCTCGGCGTCGGGGCACGGACCGCGCTCCTTGGCCAGCATCATCGACGCCTCGTTCGCCTTGGCGTTGATATGCTTGAACATCTTCAGGTTCATGGCCTTGGCCATGGCGCTTTCGAAACCGATGTTCTTCGACTGCAGGAACGAATGGAAACCCATCACGCCCATGCCGACCGAACGCTCGCGCGCGGCGGAATATTTGGCGCGCGCCATCTCGTCCGGCGCGCGGTCGATATAGTCCTGCAGCACATTGTCGAGGAAACGCAGCACGTCCTCGATGAACAGCTTGTCGCCGTTCCACTCGTCCCATGTCTCAAGGTTCAGGGAGGACAGGCAGCACACCGCCGTGCGGTCGTTGCCAAGGTGATCCTTGCCCGTGGGCAGGGTGATTTCCGAACACAGGTTCGACGTCGAAACCTTCAGCCCCAGATCGCGGTGATGCTTGGGCATCATGCGGTTCACCGTGTCCGAAAACACGAAATAGGGCTCACCGGTGCGCAGGCGCACCTCGACCAGTTTCTGGAACAGGGCGCGGGCATTCACCGTCGAACGGACCGAACCGTCCTTGGGGCTCTTGAGGTCGAAATCGGCCCCGTCGCGCACCGCTTCCATGAATTCATCGGTCAGCAGCACGCCGTGGTGCAGGTTCAGCGCCTTGCGGTTGAAGTCGCCCGTGGTGGTCCGGATTTCGAGGAATTCCTCGATCTCGGGGTGGTGCACGTCGATATAGCAGGCGGCCGAACCGCGGCGCAGCGACCCCTGCGAGATCGCGAGCGTCAGGCTGTCCATCACCCGCACAAAGGGGATGATCCCGCTGGTCTTGCCGTTCAGGCCCACCGGTTCGCCGATGCCGCGCACATTGCCCCAGTATGTGCCGATGCCGCCGCCCCGCGATGCGAGCCAGACGTTTTCGTTCCATGTGCCGACGATGCCTTCTAGGCTGTCGTCGACGCTGTTCAGATAGCACGAGATCGGCAGGCCGCGTCCGGTGCCGCCATTCGACAGCACGGGCGTCGCGGGCATGAACCACAGCTTCGAGATATAGTCGTACAGGCGCTGCGCATGGTCCTGATCGTCGGCATAGGCATCGGCCACGCGCGCGAACAGGTCCTGATAGCTTTCGCCGGGAAGCAGATAGCGGTCTTCCAGCGTTTCCTTGCCGAATTCGGTCAGCTTGGCATCGCGGCTGGCATCGGTAACGATGGTAAAGCGGCGTTCCGCCACATCCTTCGACGTCAGCACCTTCTTTTCCGCCGGAGCATCCGTCAGCGCCTTGGCCAGCACCTCGCCCGCCTTTTCAAGCGCGCCGTCGGTTGCCCCGCCGGCTACGGGTGCCGTCTCTACATCGCTGCTGCTCACCTGAACCTCACCGTCATGGCCTGTGTCACCGTTCCTGAAATCCATAGTCGCCGCCCCGTCCTTCAAAATCTCGCATGTGGCGGGGCGCATTTCGGGCCCGGTTGTCATGCAGACCGGATCGTCGAAAATAGCCCCTGCGGCCGATGCAAACCCGTTGCCGCGCCGCCCTGACCTGCCATTCGCCCCTTGTCGGGGGTTTCCGGCGGCAATTTACACTGCACAAGGTCTAGCGGTTCGCTTCATCAGCCGACCGCTAGGGATAGTGCCTCAACCGCTTGGCCAAGCAAGCGCAAGTTTTCCACCGCCTTGCCGCATGACCGGCAAGTGACAGCGCGACCCCTTGGCGCAAGAGCGATGCAAGACCCCAGACATCGTGAAAAAAACTTTTCCACCACTTCGTTGCAGGGTTTCGCCAGCACGCGATATGAGGTCTGACCCGTGGAATTTCCATGAAAGGCCACCGCGAAACAGGCGGGCCGAAACACGAATCAGGCGAAAGGCGAAATACCCATGCTCAATATCATCGGCGCGCTTGTCAGCGGGCTTGTCGTGGGGGCGCTGGCGCGCTGGTTCTATCCCGGCGACGTCGACATGGGATGGATCGAAACGATCCTGCTGGGCATTGGCGGCGCATTGGTCGCAGGGCTGCTGACCAGCCGCGGCCGCCGCGATTTCAGCCGTCCGGGCTGCCTCGCATCGATACTGGGTGCGATGGCGCTGATCCTGATCGGGCGGCTGGTGCTTTAGGGCACCAACAATGTGTCGCGCGCCTCGGGCAGGGTTTCGGGGTAATCCAGCGTATAGTGCAGCCCGCGGCTTTCATGGCGTTTCAGCGCGGAATCCACGATCAGCCCCGCGCACTGGTGCAGATTGCGCAATTCGATCAGATCGGTCGAAACGCGGAACGAACCGTAATAATCCTCGATCTCGCGCTCCAGCAAAGCGATGCGGTGCGATGCGCGTTCCAGCCTTTTGGTGGTGCGCACGATCCCGACATAGTTCCACATGAAGCGGCGGATCTCGGTCCAGTTCTGCTTGATGACGACTTCTTCGTCCGCTTCGGACACCCGGCTGGCGTCCCAGTCGCGGATCGGGGGCGGGCTGTCCAGATCGTCCCAGCAGGCCAATATGTCGCGCGCCGCCGCATCGCCGAACACGAAACATTCCAGCAGCGAATTGGACGCCAGCCGGTTCGCGCCGTGCAGGCCGCTTTCGGTGCATTCGCCCGCCGCCCACAGGCCCGGCAGATCGGTGCGCGCATCCAGCCCGATCAGCACGCCGCCGCAAGTGTAATGCTGCGCGGGCACGACGGGGATCGGTTCCCGTGTCATGTCGATACCAAGGCCCAGCAGCTTTTCGTGGATCGTGGGAAAATGGGTCGCCACGAATTCGGGTGCCTCGTGGCTGATATCCAGATGCACATAGTCGAGGCCGAAGCGCTTGATCTCGCTGTCGATGGCGCGGGCGACCACGTCGCGCGGGGCCAGTTCCATGCGTTCGGGATCGTAAAAGCTCATGAACCGCTTGCCGGTGCGCGGATTGATCAGCCGCCCGCCCTCGCCCCGCACAGCCTCGGTAATCAGGAAATTCTTGACGTCGAGATTATAGAGGCAGGTCGGATGGAACTGCATCATTTCCATGTTCGACACGCGCGCGCCCGCGCGCCATGCCATGGCGATGCCGTCGCCCGTCGCGCCGCGCGGCGCCGTGCTGAACTGATAGACGCGGCCCGCGCCGCCCGCCGCAAGAATCGTGGCGCGCGCGACATGGGTTTCCACCTCGCCCGTGTCCTGATCCATCGCATAGACGCCCCAGACCCGGCCCGATCCCGAATATTTCTCCTCGTGCCGGCCGGTGATCAGATCGATGCACGCGCGGCCGGGCAGCAGGGTGATATTGGGGTTCTCCTCCGCCGCCTTCAGCAGCGCGGCCTGCACCGCCCAGCCGGTGGCGTCGTTCACATGGACGATCCGGCGATGCGAATGGCCACCCTCGCGGGTCAGGTGCAAATCGCCCTCTTCCCGGTTGAACGGCACGCCCATCGCGATCAGCCTTTCGATCGATTCGGGTGCGCGTTCGATCACGAATTCCACCGTCTCGCGCCGGTTCAGCCCTGCGCCCGCGATCATCGTATCGCGGATGTGGTCGTCGAACGTATCGCCCGCGTCCAGCACGGCCGCGATGCCGCCCTGCGCCCATGCGGTCGATCCCGATTGCAGCGTCCCCTTGGCCAGCACCAGCACGCGCAGCCGTTCGGCCAGCACCAGCGCCGCCGACAGCCCCGCCGCGCCCGATCCGATAATGATGACGTCGTGATCGCGCGATCCGGTTCCGGTATTGGGCGTCATGGCTGGTCAGGAATCCTCGATTGTCGTGACGGTCCTTAACGCCGCCGGTATGCCGCACCGCCTTGCCACCGCGCGGGGGCGGCAGGCAAGTGTTTCGCAAATCCGCCGGATTGCCGATCGCGTCATGACATTTAACGCCGGAACTGGACTCGCTTTCCGCATCTGCTAACCCCACATCGCAAACGCACCGCTTCCGATGCGATGGTCGGGGGCCGCGTGCCGCATTTCATCCGGCCCGTTCGCGGCCAACGCACAAGAGGATGCACCATGACCGACGTCTATCTCGTCTCTGCCGCGCGCACCGCGGTCGGCACTTTCGGCGGATCGCTCAGCAATGAAAAGCCGGGCGAGCTGTGTTCGCAGACCATCAAGGCCGCGCTGGAACGCGGCGGCGTTTCGCCCGAGCTGGTCGAACATACCGTCATCGGTTCGGTCATCCCGTGCGAGCCGCGCGATGCCTATGTCGCGCGCATCGCGGCGGTAGAGGCGGGCGTGCCGCATGCCGCCCCCGCGCTGACGCTCAACCGCCTGTGCGGTTCGGGCATGCAGGCGATCGTGTCGGCGGCGCAGCACATCATGCTGGGCGACCACCAGATCTGCATCGGCGGCGGCGCCGAGATCATGAGCCGCGCACCCTATTTCGTGCCCGGCATCCGGTTCGGGCTGAAGATGGGCGACGGCCAGTTGCAGGACGGCATGCTGGGCGCGCTGCACGATCCGTTCCACCGCTATCACATGGGCATCACGGCCGAAAACGTGGCCGAGAAATACGAGATCACGCGCGAGCAGCAGGACGAATTCGCCGCCGAAAGCCAGCGCCGCGCCATGGCCGCGATCGAGGCGGGCTATTTCAAGGACCAGATCGTTCCGGTCGAAGTCAAGGTAAAGCGCAAGACGGTCGAGTTCGATACCGACGAGCATGTGAAGGCAGGCACCACGGCGGAAACGCTGGCCGGCCTGCGCCCCGCGTTCAAAAAGGACGGCGGCACGGTGACGGCGGGCAATGCTTCGGGCATCAATGACGGCGCGGCGGCGACCATCCTTGCCAGCGAGGCCGCGGTCAAGGAACACGGGCTGAAGCCGCTGGCGCGCCTTGTTTCCTATGGCCATGCGGGCGTCGATCCGGCCTATATGGGCATCGGTCCCGTTCCGGCATCGCAGATCGCGCTGAAAAAGGCGGGCATTCCCAAGGATGTGCTGGACGTGATCGAATCGAACGAAGCCTTCGCCGCGCAGGCCTGCGCCGTGTCGAAGCAGCTCGACCTCGACCCGGCCAAGGTGAACCCCAACGGTTCGGGCATCTCGCTGGGCCACCCCATCGGCGCGACGGGCGCGATCCTTGTCACCAAGCTGGCCTACGAACTGCAGCGCACGGGCGGCAAATACGGCCTTGCCACCATGTGCATCGGCGGCGGCCAGGGCATCGCAACCGTATGGGAAGCGGTGTGATTTTGGGCTGGTTTCGCGGTTGAAAACATGAGGGGGGCGGCTTCGAAAGGGGCCGCCCTTTTTTCGCTACGCGCCGTTCCCATCCTTCAGATAAATGAGCACCGCGTCCGCCGGAAGCTTTAGCGTCACATTTCCACGTACAGCAGCGCCTTTGGTGTCTCGCTGGCCGGACCAGTCGTTCTGCTGGCAGAACTGCCAAGGATCTACGTCGAGCCCCTTGTCGGCCCAGGCGCATCTGGTAACGCCACCATCCTCGTCTATCTGCATTTTCAACTCCACCGTGCGGATCGGCTGAAAATCGAGTTTCAGCGTCTGGATCGACGACACTGGATTGCCGTCTGCGTCCAGCGCAGCGTAGAAATGGCTTCCGGTCACGAAATAGCCGCATATATTGCTATCGAGCGAAGCGATCCGGCTGCTCTGCTCGACATGACAAGCTCGCACACGCCCGTCCTCGTTGATATCGAGCCGAACACGTGCTGACGTAGCAGTCTGGATTACGCCGACCCCGTTCTGAAACGCAATCCGTCGCGCGACTACCTCGGGATCGCGAAACATCACGGCATCGCGCGGATAGGTGTCGAGCACGGCAGGATCGATCCGATAATCGGTATCGTCGACCATTCGATCCAATGCTTTCTCCATCCTGTCCGCTTCGGAAGGGGAAGAATTGTCAGCGGATGTGGGCATCCCGCTCGCCAGCAAGCTGACAACGCCCCCGATCAGGACCAGTATGATAATAAACTTGTGCTGCGACCTCATGCCAATATCTTGCCGAGCAGGCGGCAAAGCACAAGGCCTCCACAGCTATGGCTGGGCGACTTACAACAACCCCTCCACCGCCCCGCGCAATTCCGCAGGCTTTGTCGTCGGGGCGAAGCGTTCCACCACCCGCCCTTCGCGGTCGATCAGGAATTTCGTAAAATTCCACTTGATCGCCCTGGTCCCCATCAGGCCCGGTGCCTGATCCTTCAGCCATTTATACAGCGGCGATGCGCCATCGCCGTTCACCTCGACCTTGGCGAACAGGGGGAAGGTCACGTCATAGTTCAGCCTGCAAAAGCTGGCGATTTCCTCGGCATTGCCGGGTTCCTGCTTGCCGAACTGGTTGCAGGGAAAGCCCAGCACGACCAGCCCGCGATCCTGCAAATCGCGATACATCGCCTCCAGCCCTTCATATTGCGGGGTAAAGCCGCACTGGCTGGCCGTATTGACGATCAGCAGCACCTTGCCGCGATAATCGGACAGCGCCGCCTCGCTGCCGTCGGGCCGGATCGCGGAGAAATCATAGATGTCGGTCATGGCGCTCTCCCTTGCTGCATCTGCCAGCATTCCCGATCCGCGCCGCGCTGTCCACGGGAACCGCAGCCCCCCGCCGCTGCGTTACATACATGTACGCCCCCGCAACCGGAAGACCGACATGAACGCGCCCGTCACCCGTCAGACCGCCCGCCTCTATCGCATGGTGATGCCCGGCCATATCTGCCCCTATGGGCTGAAGTCCAAGGATCTGCTGGAACGCAAGGGCTATCGCGTAGAGGATCACCATCTGACCACGCGCGATCAGACCGATGCGTTCAAGGCGCGGCACGATGTGAAAACCACGCCGCAAACCTTCATCGGGGACGACAGGATCGGCGGCTATGACGATCTGCGCCGCTTTTTCGGCAAAAGCGTGCCCTCTGACAAGGACACCAGCTATTGGCCGGTGCTGATGATCTTTGGCATGGGGCTTGCGATGGCCTGCGCCGCCGCGCTTGTCGCGTTCGGCACATTGCTGACCGCGCATACGCTGCGCTGGTTCGTCGCCTTCACCATGTGCCTGCTGGCGCTGCAAAAGCTGAAGGATGTGGAGAGCTTCTCCACCATGTTCCTGAATTACGACCTGCTGGCGCGGCGTTTCGTGCCCTATGCCAAAATATACCCGTGGGCCGAGGGGCTGGCGGGCGTTCTGATGATCGCCGGTATCATGACATGGCTGTCGGCCCCGCTGGCGCTGTTCATCGGCACGATCGGCGCGGCCAGCGTGGCCAAGGCAGTCTATATCGACAGGCGCGAGCTGAAATGCGCCTGCGTCGGCGGCAATTCCAATGTGCCGCTGGGCTTCGTCTCGCTGACCGAAAACCTTGCGATGATGGGCATGGGGCTTTGGATGGGGGGTCGGGCGTTGTTCGGGTAACCGGCAATATCAGGCGATCGAGTAGATAGAGCGCGCAACATAGCGCCATTCGCCTTCTTCACGACGAAAGGCCAAGGTGGCGTATGATGCACAAAGCGGGCCGCAATTCATGGCTTCATTGACGAGAGCAATGTCTCCGCTCACCTCGGGATAGCCAAGGTGAACTCTCGTTTGGCAATCGGCTCCCTCAAGATCGCGGGGATCGTACAGATCAACCGCAAGTCCTTCTGCCAGCCTGTCAGGGATGCGGACACGGACAGGCACCGTCGACTTGGGCTGCGAATAGATTTTGTAGGAAGCACTTTGCAGTTCCCGCCCCAGTTTCTCGGGCAGTTCCTTCAGCGCAGGCCGTTCGTTCGAGCCTGTATCGGGACCCCACCATCCCGATCCATCCTGCAATATGCGCTCGATCTCTGCCGGGCCGAGTTCCGGTTCAAGTTCCTTAAGCGTATCCCGAAATAGGTTAGCCTCTTCGGCATCGATCAAATTGCCAACACAAACGGGACGGCCATAGCCGGTCTCGCCACCAATCTCGGCCAAGGCGGCACGAATGATCTGGCTATTGTCTGGCTGGGACCGGACCGAGCGATAGGCAGCGGGATCGCCGCAGGACGCCAGTGCAAAGCTGGCCAACAGCACTGTAGAGGCGAAGCGCCCGCTCAGCTGATGAAATCCGCCGCCTTGTCTTCCATCAGCTCATAGGCTTTTTCATACCATTCGCTGCCGGGATAGTTCGCGCCCAGCACGGCGGCGGCCTTTTTCGCTTCTTCGGGAAGGCCGATGGCCAGATAGCTTTCGGTCAGGCGATAGAGCGCTTCGGGTGCGTGGCTGGTGGTCTGGTATTCGTCGGCCACTTCCTGAAAGCGCATGGTCGATGCCAGCCATTTGCCGTTCTTTTGATAGAACCGGCCGACCGCCATCTCCTTGCCCGCCAGATGGTCGTTCACCAGATCGAGCTTCAGCTGGGAATCGGCGGCATAACCGCTGCCGGGATAGCGGCGGATCACTTCGGTCAGCGCGGTTTTCGCCTGCATGGTGATCGCCTGATCGCGCTGCACGTCGCTGATCTGCTCGTAATAGCAGAGCGCGATCAGATATTGCGCATAGGGCGCGTCCTTGTTGCCCGGATGGATCGACAGGAAACGCTGCGACGCGCGGATCGACGATGTGTAATCGCGCGCCACGTAATAGGAAAACGCGCTCATCAACTGGGCGCGGCGGGCCCATTCGGAATAGGGGTGCTGGCGCTCCACCTCGTCGAACAGGGCGGCGGCCTGCTTGACCTGTCCGCGGTCCAGCCGTTCCTTGGCCGCGAAATACAGCGTTTCGACATCGCGCGCGACATAGGCGGTATCGGGCGTATTCGCCCCGCCCCCGCTGCCGCCGCATGCCGCGACCATCAGCACCGGTGCGGCCAGCAGCGCGGCGCGCACAGCCATCCGGCCGGAATGAAGGGCGGAACGGCGGACGGCGGGTGCGCGAAATTGGGCAGTCATGCCGTGGCCTATAGCCCTGCCGCAGATGAACGCCAAGTGAAGTTGGCGCATCCATCCACGGGGTTGGCCACCGGGTTGGCCACGGGGTTGGCGCCGCCGCGCAAGCCGGTGCCGCCACACGCGACGAAAAGCGCGTTAACCGCGCCGGTAATCCCCCCGATATCTTTGCCTTTCCCGCCGCGCGTGCGAAGATGGCGTCATGGTCCTGATGAAGAACCTCTTTCCGGCATCGCTGAACGGGTCCGCGCAGAACATCACCGGCGGCTCCTCTGCGCCCGAATTCCGGCGGGTCTATGCGATCGGCGATATTCACGGGCGGCTCGACCTGTTCCGCAGGCTGATCGCCGATGTCGCGATCGACAACCGGCTGCGCGATCCCATGATTACCGGCATCGTGCTGCTGGGCGATGTGATCGACCGCGGGCCGCAATCGGCACAATTGCTGCGCGCCTGCCGCGAACTGACCCGCATGACCGACCGTTTCGTCATGCTGAAAGGCAATCACGAGGCGATGATGGTCACTGCCCTGCGGCACGACCTGCGCGCGATGGGCCCGTGGCTGCGCTATGGCGGGCGCGAGACGTTGCACAGCTTTGGCATGACCGATGCCGAGATCGACGATCCGGAACCCTTCGACCTTGCCGCCGACGCGCGCAGCCGCATTGGCGAGGATCTGCTGGATTGGGTCGATTCGCTGCCGGTTACGCTGCGCGCGATGGATTATCTGTTCGTCCACGCCGGAATCCGCCCCGGCATCCCCTTGAAAGAACAGGAAGAAGACGATCTCCTCTGGATACGTGACGAATTCCTCAATTGGGATGAGGACTTTGGCGGGCTAGTCGTGGTACACGGACACACCGTGTTCGAAGGCAAGCCCGGCATCACCGATCACCGCATCGGCATCGATACCGGCGCCTATTACACGGGACAGCTTACCGCCGTGGGGCTGGAAAGGGGCGAAGGGTGGATCTTTTCCACCAGCGACCCCGAACAGCCGCGGGGGCAGGCCGATGATTACGATCCCGTCGCGGAACTGGCGCAGGCAAACCAGGGCTGAACCGGCGACCGGCGGGCGCGTTGCAGCGGATCGGGATGGGGGCATCCCACCTGCTGCCGGCGCGTATGACCCGTTCTTCTACCGGCCTGAGGGGGCAGCGTTGGAGATGATGCGATGGAGCTAGGTCCGATAAGGCCGCGCCGCCTTGCCGCTTTCGGTGAGGATGCGCTGGACGCCGATCTCGCCTCGATCCTGATGGATCAGGACGGGCCGCAATCGCCCGTGGCGTGGCTGCACGACTGGTGGCACCGGCCCGATGTCGAACGCATCTGGCAACCTCCGCCCAACTGGCGCGACGATCTGAAATATTACGCGGTGGCGCTGGTCGTGCTGCAACTGGTGCTGGCGGTATCGCTGATCCTGCGCGACGGATCGCTGTCGGACGATTTCGGCACGCTTGCCAGCATGGCCGGGATTTAGGGGCCAGCATGGCTGGAATCTAGCGGCCAGCATGGACGAGATCTAACCTTCCCCCACCCGCGCGATCAGCGCATCCAGCGCCGCGCGGCCCGCGCGCAATTCGGGCAGGATCTGGCGCAATTCGTGATTGGTGATCCGCCGCCCGCCCTCGCTATGCGCGGCCTGCATTTCGACGATCCCGTGCAAAGCCTCGACAATGGCAAGCGTGGGATTGCCCGCAGCTCCCTTGCCGCCACCATGCCCCGTCGCCAGACAACGCACCCCCGCCAGCGCCAGCAGGGGATCGATCGCGCCGGGGCCGAATTGCTGCTCGATCCGGATCAGCACGGCAGGGTCCAGCGAAGTCGCCTCTATCCGCGCATTGCGAATCGTGCCCGCCGAACAGTCCAGCCGCTGCGCCATCTGCCGGTCGGACAGCCCCTCTGCCTTGCGAATCGCCGCAATGATGCGCCCTACCGCATGGCGGTACCTTTCGGTCGTGACCAGAGTATCGTTCGGTTTGGCCATGGAATATTTCGCCTTTGACGAATCTTGCCACGTGCAAGATGATGATCGTTCCATCCCCGCTTTGTCCAAGACCTTGCTTGCATGGTTAGTCTATCCGCAGAAACCATGAATTTCAGCCGCCGTAATTTCATCGCATCCGCATCCACCCTGCTGGCGACCTCCGCCACGGTTGCACGCGCCGCACCGGCACCGCTGGTCTCGCAGCCGGTGGTACAGCCCGTCGGGCCCGAACCGGTCGCCCTCGATCTGGTGCGCGGCAGCGGCGTGCGGCCCGATCTGTTCATGTCCGCGATGGAGGCGCTGGACCGCCATGGCGCGCGCGTTAGACGCGACCGCATCGGCATCGTCGATTTCTCGGCCCATTCCTCCCTGCCGCGCTTTCACCTTGTCGATCTGGACAAGGGTGAAACGCAATCGCTCCTCGTCTCGCACGGTAGCGGGTCCGACCCGGGCTATAGCGGCTGGCTGCAACGCTTTTCCAACCGTCCGGGATCGAACGCCACATCCGAAGGCGCCTATGCGACCGCGAATTACTACACCGGCAAGCACGGGCATTCGCAGCGGCTGATCGGGCTGGACCCGACCAACGACAATGCGATGAACCGCGCCATCGTGATCCACAGCGCATGGTATGCCGAACCCGAAATTGTCGAACGCAGCGGCAAGCTGGGCCGCAGCCAGGGCTGCTTCGCCTTTTCGCGCCGCGGACTGGATCAGGTCTTCGCGCATCTGGGCGAAGGGCGGCTGATCTATGCGCGCAAGATGGGCGGCCTGGCGTCTGGCTGATAGGCTGGGGCTGGGCCACGGCAAAGCCGCGGCCCAGACGTCGAACGGCACGCTTCGGGCTTAGGCCCGCGCGGCCGCCGGCCGGATTGATTGCCTCTTGCTTACAAGGCGACGCATTGTGTGCTGGACAATCAATTTATTTTCCTATTCCCCGTTTCTTTTTCATCCCGTTGCGCCCTTCTTGCCGGAGCGCAACGATGACCATCGACAAATCCCGCCCTTCCCTTCCTGTGTCTGTAACCGGACAGCCGCGCGGCACCTTGCCCGAATTCACGCCCGTCCCGCGCCACTACAACCGGCACGACGGCTGGACGCCCGACCGCCAGCGGCGTTTTATCGAGGCCTTGGCCGACACCGGCAGCGTCAAGCGCGCCGCCCATGCGGTCAATATGACGCCCGAGGGAGCCTATCTGTTGCGCCGCCACGCACAGGCAGGCGAATTCCGCGCCGCATGGGAAGCCGCGCTGGCCTTGGGCGTCCAGCGTCTGGAAGATGTCGCCATGGAGCGCGCCATCCACGGCGTGGAAGTTCCCGTCTATCATTTCGGCCAGATCGTCGGCACGCGGCGCGTCTATAATGACCGGCTGCTGATGTTCCTGCTGCGCAACCGCGCGCCCGAACGTTTCGCGGCGGATGGCGCGAAAGGGCTGTCGGCGGTGGACCGCGCGCGGCTGGCGCGTTTGAAGCGCGAATGGCGCGCAGAATGGGAAGCCGAACGCGCTGCGGCACAGGGGCCGAGCGAGCAGGAGGTGATCGAGAGTATCAATCGCAAGCTGGATGCGATGCGGGAGCGGATGAAGCGTGAGGATGCCGAAACTGGGCGAGCGGACGAGGCAGATGAAAAATGACCCGTCAATGCGTCATTCCCGCCCTTTTCGTCGTTCCCGCCCCTTTTCGTCATTCCCGCCCCATTTCGTCATTCCCGCGAAGGCGGGAATCCGCTAGCAACGCCGCAATGCAGCGCAACGCCCAGCCCACTGTCTACATCATGGCATCCGCGCGCAACGGCACGCTCTACATCGGTGTTACCTCCGATCTCCTCCAACGCATCGCCCAGCACCGCGACGGCAGCTTTGGCGGCTTCACTGCCCGCTATGGTGTCCACCACCTCGTCTGGTTCGAACAGCATGCCACGATGGAACCGGCCATCACGCGCGAAAAGCAGCTGAAAAAATGGAACCGCGCATGGAAAATCCGCCTGATCGAGGAAGACAATCCGGAATGGCGCGATCTGGCGACGGATTTCGGGTTCGCGGCGTTGCGCTGACTGGATCCCCGCCTTCGCGGGGATGACGAGGGTGGGTTTGCATCGAGGGGAATTGGCACCATTGCCCGCTCCACCTTCGTCAGTCCACTCACCTGCGTCATTCCCGCGAAGGCGGGAATGGGGTGGTAGGCAGTCAGGGTGTCACTTACCCCGCAAAACGCGCTGACGCGATTTAAGAGTGCTGGCGATGGCTGCTATCCCAAAGAGCGTATAGCCACCGACAAGGACACCCATATCGAACTCTTCAGACTCGCTTAGGGCAAACGAGAGCGCCAATGCCCCTGAGATGATGATCGCGAGAGAATAGCGCCAGCGAGCATTGTTGAAGTTATAGAAATCCTCAACGATTTCTCCCGTGCGATTTTCCATTCCCCAAGCGGCGTGGCCGATCACATGTTCCCACGACCAATCCATCAAGAGCAATACGCCAAGATTGGATATACCGATAGCCATTGGTGACGACGGCGGGGCGGAAGTCAGCATCGGGAAGGCTATCAGCGAAAGGCTCAATGCCAGCAAAGCCCATCTCATTTCCAATTAGTGCCCTTGATCCAAAATTTCCGCAATCGGTCATTACCGGAAAGTCCGCTTTTCGTCACCAAACCGCCAAGGCTGCCCTCACACTCTTCTTGTTCCGTCATCCCCGCGCAGGCGGGGATCCAGAGCGATCCTACGCTGCGGACCGCTGGCCCCCCGCCTGCGCGGGGGTGACGAAGGGGCGCGGGGTGACGAAGG
Source organism: Croceicoccus sp. Ery5 (assembly GCF_020985325.1). Taxonomy (NCBI): domain Bacteria; kingdom Pseudomonadati; phylum Pseudomonadota; class Alphaproteobacteria; order Sphingomonadales; family Erythrobacteraceae; genus Croceicoccus; species Croceicoccus sp. Ery5. Next base: position 802,536 of record NZ_CP087587.1, on the reverse strand, counting down.
GGCGCGGGGTGATGGATGGGCACGGGGTGATGAATGGGCGCGCGAATGGCTTTACGTTTTCGGAGTGGCAATGACTGCCAACTCCAGCCACGGCAAAGCCGCGGCTGTCACGTCGAACGGCTCGCGGCGGGCTTTTGGCCCGCGCGGCCGCCGGCCGGAGTTACCGGCTCTCACTTCCAGCGCTGCGCGCTAGGCGCGGGCCGTCACTCTTCCCCCATCCGCAGCGCGGCAATAAACGCCTCCTGCGGGATCGACACATTGCCGTATTCCCGCATCCGCGCCTTGCCCTTTTTCTGCTTCTCCAGCAGCTTCTTCTTACGCGTGATGTCGCCGCCATAGCACTTAGCCGTCACGTCCTTGCGCAGCGCCGCAATGGTCTCGCGCGCGATGACCTTTCCGCCGATGGCCGCCTGGATCGGGATCTTGAACAGGTGACGCGGGATCAGGTCTTTCAGACGCTCGCACATGCCGCGTCCGCGTGCTTCCGCCACGCTGCGGTGGACGATCAGCGACAGCGCATCGACCGGCTCGTTGTTCACAAGGATGTTCATCTTGACCAGATCGCCCTCGCGCAGGCCGATCTGTTCATAGTCGAAGCTGGCATAGCCGCGGCTGATGCTCTTGAGCCTGTCGTAGAAGTCGAACACCACTTCGTTCAGCGGCAGTTCGTAGGTCACCTGCGCGCGGCCGCCGACATAGGTGAGGTCTTTCTGGATGCCGCGACGGTCCTGACACAGCTTGAGGATCGGGCCCAGATATTCGTCGGGCGTATAGATCACTGCCTTGATCCACGGCTCCTCGATACTCTCGATCCGGTTCACATCGGGATAATCGGCGGGATTGTGCAGATAAAGCTCGCGCGCCTCGTCGGTGCGCGATGCCGATAGCTGCAGGCGATAGACCACCGACGGCGCCGTGGTGATGAGGTCGAGGTCATATTCGCGGCTCAGCCGTTCCTGAATGATCTCAAGATGCAACAGGCCAAGGAAACCGCAGCGGAAACCGAAGCCCAGCGCCGCGCTCGATTCCATTTCGAACGAGAAGCTGGCGTCGTTGAGGCGCAGCTTGCCGATGCTTTCGCGCAGTTTCTCGAAATCCGCGGCGTCGACGGGGAACAGCCCGCAGAACACCACCGGCTGCACTTCCTTGTACCCCGGCAGCGCCTGCGTCGCGCCGTTCTTCACCGTGGTAATCGTGTCGCCGACCTTGGCCTGCTCCACTTCCTTGATCTGCGCGGTGATGAACCCGATTTCGCCGGGGCCGAGTTCGGGCAATTGCTCGATCTTGGGCCGCATGCAGCCTACGCGGTCGACCAGATGGGTCGTGCCGCCCTGCATGAACCTGATCTGGTCGCCCTTTTTCATGACGCCATCCATCACGCGGACCAGAATGACGACGCCGAGATAGGGATCGTACCATGAATCGACCAGCAGCGCCTTCAGCGGCTTGGTCCGGTCGCCGCCGGGCGCGGGGATGCGCTTGACGACGGCTTCCAGCACTTCCTCGATCCCGATGCCGGACTTGGCGCTGGTCAGCACCGCGTCCTGCGCATCGATGCCGATAATGTCCTCGATCTCGGCCTTCACCTTCTCGGGCTCGGCAGCGGGAAGGTCTATCTTGTTGATAACGGGCACGATTTCATGGTCATGCTCGATCGACTGATAGACATTGGCCAGCGTCTGCGCTTCCACGCCCTGCGCCGCGTCCACCACCAGCAGCGCACCCTCGCACGCGGCAAGGCTGCGGCTGACTTCATAGGCGAAATCGACGTGGCCGGGCGTGTCCATCAGGTTCAGCTGATAGGTAACGCCGTCCTGCGCCGTATAGTTCAGGCGAACGGTCTGCGCCTTGATGGTAATGCCGCGCTCGCGCTCAATGTCCATGTTATCAAGGACTTGCTCGCTCATCTCACGGTCAGTCAGCCCGCCGGTGACCTGGATCAGCCGGTCGGCCAGGGTCGATTTGCCATGGTCGATATGGGCGATAATGCTGAAGTTGCGAATGGTGGAGAGGTCAGTGCTCATGGCAGCGCCGTTAGCAGCGTGTTGCCCCCCTGTCAGCAGGGATTGATCGGGCAGAGCGGGCAATCGCATGTTGTCCGCAAGAGCAGGCGGTCTGTCCCGATGGAGGCTGTCCTGCGCTGCACCTGCGTGCTAGCGGGCAGACATGGAATTCGACTATCGCGACATAAGGGCCGGCGGGCTGACGATGCGTGCCGCCCTGCTGGATGGCGGAAACGATGCCGCGCCGCCCTTGCTGATGCTGAACGGCATCGGCTTCAACGCGGAATTGATGGAGCCGCTGGCGCTGGCATTGGCGAAACCGGGGCCCGATGCGCCGCTGGGGCGCTCGATCGTCATTCCCGACATGCCGGGATGCGGCGGATCGCCCGATTCGAACGCGCATGTGATGATGTACGGCCTGTCCGAGGCCGTGATCGGAATGATGGAGGCGTTGCATCCCGGTCGCCACTTCGATTGCATCGGCTTTTCATGGGGCGGCGCGCTGGCGCAGCAGATCGCGGTTCAGGCATCGCGCCGCGTCACGCGGTTGGGGCTGGTATCGACCACGTCGGGCCTGCCGCTCGCGCCCGCCAACCCGGATGTGATCAAGCGGCTGTTCGATCCCAAGGAATATGTCGATCCGCGCCGCCTTACCGCCAATTTCCGCGCTCTGCTGGCCGAGGGCGGTGCCAATGCGACGCTGATGCAGCGTTTCCGCACACCTACCCCGCAAGGGCTGGGCAATCAGCTGCTGGCCCTGACGGGATGGACGGCCGCGCCGATGCTGCCCTTTATCCGCGTGCCGGTCGCGTTGGTGGGCGTGGCGGACGATGCGGTCGTGCCCTATGCGCATCACACCATGCTGGGATGCCTGCTTCCCCATGCGCAAAAGATCGAATTGCGGTCGGGCGGCCATCTTTCCGCGCTGGCCCGGCCCGAACGGGTTTCGCCCGCTTTGCGCGAATTTCTTGCCGCCTGACCCCCGCGCCCCCTTTTCATTTGCGAGCCATGCGATAGCCTGTCGCTTCGCACCCGAACGGGGCGAGATGGGAGAGAACATCGATGCGGCATATCGCGATAATCGGGTCGGGGCCTGCGGGCTATTACACGGCGGAAGCGGCGATCAAGCAGTGGGGCGACGACATACGTGTCGACGTGTTCGACCGGCTGCCGGTTCCCTACGGGCTGATCCGCACCGGCGTCGCGCCCGATCATCAGACCATCAAGGCGGTGTCGCGCCGCTATGAAAAAACCGCGCTGACCGATAATGTCCGCTTTGTCGGCAATATCGCCATCGGTCAGGATATTTCGCTGGCCGATCTTCAGGCGCTGTACGACGCGGTGATTATCGCCACCGGCGCACCGCATGACCGCGATCTGGGCATTCCCGGTGCGGACCTGCCGGGCGTGATCGGCAGCGCCGCCTTTGTCGGATGGTATAACGGCCACCCGAATTTTGCCGATCTGAACCCCGACCTGTCCGGCCGGCGCGCAGTGGTGATCGGCAACGGGAATGTGGCGCTGGATATTGCGCGCATATTGTCCAAGACCCGCCGCGAATTCGAAGGGTCCGACATTACCGCCCATGCCCTCGACGCGATCGAGGGATCGAAGCTGGACGAGATCGTGATCCTTGGCCGCCGCGGGCCGCATCAGATCGCCATGACGCCCAAGGAGCTGGGCGAGCTGGGCGAACTGGAGCGGGCCGCGCCGGTGGTCGATCCTGACGATCTGCCTGCGGTGACAGACGACGATCCACTGGAGCCCGGCCAGCGCAAATCGGTGCAATGGCTGCGCCAGTTCGCCGCGAACCGCGTTGAGAAACCGCTGCGGATCAGCTTCGATTTCTTCGCCCGCCCCGTCAGCATCGTCGGCAAAACCCGTGTCGAAGGCGTCGAGGTCGAACGGACGAAAATCACCGACGGAAAACTCGTCGGTACGGGCGAATTCTATATGGTCCCCTGCCATCTGGTGATCAGCGCCATCGGATATCGCAGCGCGCCCATTCCCGGCGTGCCGTTCGACGAAAAGGCGGGCCGGTTTGCCAGCGATGACGGACGCATCGCCGTATCGCCCGAAACCGGCGGACTTTATGCCGTCGGCTGGGCGCGGCGCGGCCCCACGGGGACCATCGGCACCAACAAGCCCGACGGCTTTGCCATCATCGCCAAGCTGGCCGAGGATATCGCCAGAGGCGCCATCGGCCCCGAAGGCAAGGCGGGCCGCCCCGGTTTCGATGCGCTGGCGGCCGAACGCAAGCTGGACATCGTGACTTTCCGCGACTGGCAAAAGATCGAGGAAGCCGAAGTCGCCGCTGCCCGGTCCGGCGCCCCGCGCGAAAAATTCACGCTGGTCGAGGAGATGATCCGCGCCGGACGGTAACGGGATCAGCGCCCCTGCGTCTGGCCTTCGGGCGGCTGCATGCCGTCCATCATGGCCTGCAGGCGGGTGCTGAAATCGGTCGCCAGCGGCGCGCAAAGCTTGTTCGCTTCCTCGACATCGCCGACCAGCCCCTGAATCGTCTGCGGATTGATCTGCTTTTCGATCTTCCCGCCGGTCCCCTGTTCATAGCGGCCGACGAAATAGGTCATCATGAAGCCAAGCGCGCGGCGCTTGCCCTGATCCTGTTCCTGCGCGCTGGCGACCAATGCCCATGCGGCGCAGCGCAGGTTCGTGTCAGTCGTGCCCTGCGCCTGTGCCGAAGGGGCGGCAAGCGCGGCGCTGGCAATCAGGCCAAGGGCAATGGCGGTGCGTTTCATTCGAATTCTCCGTCCTCTGGCGCTGCCCATGACGGGGCGGCCCGTTCGGTTCAAGACATGGAAGGCGCCATTTGGACGAGGCGGGCTTTCACCGCGATGAAGCACGCCTGCCACCCGTCGCATCAATGGCCCGCCTTGCCCCGCAATTCGTCCCACAGCGGGCGGTCCAGCGTCAGCACCGCCATTTCGGGCCTGCCAAGGCCCAGCCGCTTCATCGGATGGCCGCCATGGCTTTCGTCGCTGTCCGCGATATCGCGCCACGGGATCAGGGCGGGGGTGTTCATCGGTCGCAGCCACGGCATCGGATAGATCCGCAGCCCACGGCGACAGGCGTGGAGTTCAAGCCCGCGCCCGATCGTTACCCCGCCGATGCGGCCCGATGCGCGTTTCACCACCAGCAGCGGTTTATCGCCGCTGTCTGGGCCCCTGTCGGGATAGCGCCGCAGCACCGCGTTCCAGCCGGAAGACTTCGCGATCCGCCGCCCCAGCATGCCGATCACCAGCCAGAACAGCGCCGTGCCCGCGACGAATAAAAGGGCAATGACGATGGTCAGCACATCGCCTGCCCGCCTTCGCCAGCTCTTTCGGGTCCGGTCAGACCCGCATCGGCATCAGCACGTAAAGCGCGGGGCTTTGCGCGTTCTGCCGGATCAATGTGGGCGCGCCCGCGTCGGCCAGATGCAGTTCCACATTGTCACCCTCTATCTGGGCAAGGATGTCTTTCAGATAATTGGCGTTAAAGCCGATCTCCAGCCCGTCGGCACCATAGTCGGCGGCGATTTCCTCGGCCGCGGTGCCGTTGTCGGGGCTGGTGACCGACAGGGTCACGCGGTCGGTATCCAGCGCCATCTTGACCGCGCGGGTCTTTTCGGTGGCGATGGTCGCCACGCGGTCCACGCCTGCGAAGAAGCTCTTGGGATCGACTTTCAGCAGCTTGTCATTGCCGGTCGGGATTACGCGGCTGTAATCGGGGAAGGTCCCGTCGATCAGCTTGCTGGTCAGCACGATGCCGCTTTCGCCGCCAAGGGTGAAGCGGATCTTCGATGCCGAAAGATCGACCGCCACATTGGTGTCGAGCGATTCTTCCAGCAGCTTGCGCAGTTCGGCCACGCATTTGCGCGGCACGATCACGTCGGGCATCCCCTCTGCCCCGTCGGGACGGGCAATGGTGAAGCGGGCAAGACGGTGACCGTCGGTCGCCGCCGCCTTCAGCTGCGCCGCGCCATTCGGGCCATCGTCGGCCACGTGCAGGAAGATGCCGTTCAGGTAATAGCGCGTTTCCTCGGTGCTGATGGCGAAACGCGTGCGGTCGATCATCTGCGCCAGTGTCGCGGCGGGCAGCTCGAAGCTGGTTGGCAGATCGCCCTCGACGATAACGGGAAAATCGTCGCGCGGCAGGGTCGGCAGCTGGAACCGGCTGCGCCCTGCCTTGACGATCATGCGGTTCTCGCTCGTCTCAAGGCTGACCTGCGATCCGTCGGGCAGCTTGCGCGCGATATCGAACAGCAGATGCGCCGATACGGTGATCGCGCCCGCGCCTTCGACCGATGCGGCGGGCATCACCTCGACCACTTGCAGGTCAAGGTCGGTCGCCATCAGGCGGACATTGCCATCGGCCGAAGCCTCGATCAGCACGTTGGACAGGATCGGGATCGTGTTGCGGCGTTCCACCACCGACTGCACATGGGACAGGCTGTGCAGCAGGGTTGCCCGTTCGATCGTCGCCTTCATTTCAATCAGATCCCCCTAAGCCCGGTGGACATTGGAAACCCGACCGGACGAGAATTTCGGTCAAACTTTCCTAGCGGATGGGCCATTGCGAACAAGGCGAACGGAACGAGAACGCTTCGATTCTGGGGATAAAAGCCGGTGATAGCGCCGGATCGGAGCGGATTCCCCGCCGGTTGGCCCATCGGGGCTATGCGAAAAACGCGCGCGGCTCATCGGCGTAATGGCCAATCATCCGGTCCGGGCCGGTCATGGAGCGGACGACCGCGAATCTCCCGCTCAACCGGCATTGCGGACATCGGACGCGTCGGTCTTGCCCGTCCTGTCAGGCTTTCCCGCGATCAGATAGCGATAGACGCCCACCGCATTGATCGCCAGCAGGCCGATGTTCTGCCAGCCGATGCCCTCGCCCTCGTCATTCAGAAAGCCCCACGCGATCAGCGCGATCGAGCTGGTTACGAAGATCACGAACGCCCAGCCCGTCAGCCGTACGCCCAGGTTCAGCGAGACGAGAAACGCCGCCAGCAGCGCCGCCCCCGCCCCGTAATATTGCAAGATGTCGAGTGCCGTTTCGCTCATCGCCTTACCTTTGTTCACCGTGTCTTGCAGGCTGCGCAAAACAGCCCCGCATCGGCATAAACCCCGATTGTCGCGCTTTGCTCCGCATCATATCGCGCGAGGGAAGCCGGAAAGACGATCCGAAATCACCGGCGGTTTTTCGAGGAATGAGGGATATGCGCAAGATTTTTACAGGGTCGCTGGCCATGGCCGTCGCCGCCGCAATGGCCGCAACGCCTGCCGCCGCACAGGAAGCGGGCGAATGGGAATTCACATTCCAGCCCTATATCATGGTGCCCGCCATGAACGGTGACGCTGCCGTGCGCGGGATCGATGCCGAGGTCGATGTGGGCCGCAAGGACGTGGTCAAGAACCTTAACATCGGATTTCTTGGCTATGTCGAGGCGCATAATGGCGCGATCGGCTTCGGCGTCGATACGAATTACATGAACCTCGACGCCAATGACGACGATGCACTGGTCGCGGCCAATGTATCGCAAACGGCGGTCCAGCCGATGATCTTCTATCGCGTGGCCCCACAGCTCGATCTGCTGGTCGGCGCTCGTTATAACGCGATCAAGCTTACCACCGAATCCAATGTCGAAATTCTGGACGGCGTCAGCCGCAAGGCGGACTGGATCGACCCCATCGTCGGCGTGCGCTTTCGGGCCCCGGTCAGCGACAGCATCGATGTCGGACTGCTGGCCAATGTCGGCGGGTTCGGCGTGGGTTCGGACATTGCGGTGCAGATCAGGCCGATGGTGAATTTCGGTGTGGCCGAGAACATCACCATCGATGCGGGCTATCAGCTGATTTATATGGATTACGAAAAGGGATCGGATGACCGCCGCTTCGCCTATGATGTAACCACCGACGGGCCGATCATCGGCGCGACGTTCAAGTTCTGACCCTTTGCCGGGCGGCGGTGGATCAGAATGCCACCACCGCCCGCAGGTTGAAATTCACGGCATCGGGCGCGTTGGCCAGCACCGGATCGACCAGCTGGGCCGAAGCGGTCAGTTGCAGCATGTCGCCCAGTTGCGCCGCGTAATAGATTTCGCCCCCCTGCTCGTCCCCCACCGGCAGAACCGGTGCCAGCCCGTCGGCGATGCGGTCTTCCAGCGAGAAACGGAAATAGCCGATGCCGAACCGGTCGCGCGGGCGGGCGGCGATGGGCACGCTGCCTGCCAGCCCTGCCGTCATGCTCCAGTCCAGCAGGGCGGGCGCGCCGATCGAAATGCCGGCATGGCCGAACAGGCCAAACCCGCGCTTGGGGTCCGACGGATCCTGCCACAAATAGTGCTGCACCGCATACCGCAAATGGGTGCCGCCCCTGTCGCCCGACAGCAGCGGGGCCGACCCTTCGGGCGGGCGGATATCGGGCAGCCCCTCGGCACTGGGCTTGCGGCTGGTGGCGAATATGGTGACGGTGTGAAAACCCTGTTTCCCGCCGATCTTTGCCGGAAGCGTGCCTGCGACCATGCCGCTGACGCCATTGCCGAACAGGCCGCCATCGATAAATTCGCGGGTCCAGTCCTCGGGGTGCCAGACGCCCGCGCTGATGACCACGCGGCCCGCGGGAACGGTGACGATGCCGCCGAAAATCTTGGGCGATGCGATCAGGCCGGGCGGCGCGGCAAGGCCGATGTGCTGGAATCCCACCTTGCCCCCGCCGGCGACAATGGGAATGGCCGAAGAGCTGTCGAGCAGGTTGATCTTGCCCAGTTGCACCCGAACCTTGCCGATGCGCTGGACGATATTGACCGACAGGTCGAACGCCTCGTCATCGTTGACGGGAAAATTCATCGCGGTGTTGACGGGCAAGAGCGTGCGCGAACCGACGCGGTTGACGCTGTTGCCATAGATGAACTCGCCCTGCGCGTTGATCGTCAGGCCGTCGACGATACCCGCCGCCCCGCCGTCGATTTTGGCATAGAGGTCAATCCGCCCGCCATAACGCGTTTCCCCCTCTCCATTGCCTGCCGCAACGGTAGAGAGGAACTGGCTGAACTGTCCGTCAACGGTGACGATATCGGGCGCGGTTTCGGGTACGGTTTTCGGCGCTTCTTCGGGTGGCGGATCGCCCTCTTGCGCATGGGCCGACAGCGGCAGCCATGCCAGCGCAAGCATCAGCCCCGCGCCCGTTCGATATGTCATGCCAGCTACCTGCCCCGATGATCCCTGCCGCTTCCATCGGTCAGCGGGCACCGCGCTGCAATCGGGGTTTACCCCCAGAAGGCGCGGACCACAGGCGCCGGCACGAAAACGCCCCGCAAGGCCATCAGGCGATGCGGGGCGTTCCGATGGGTCCGGCAGGGCGGATCAGGCGGCAGCCCTGATCTCCACCAAGGTCAGGCCAAAGGTCAGATCCTCACCCGCCAGCGGGTGGTTGCCGTCGGCGGTCACCGTCTCGTCCCCCACGGCGGTGATGGTCAGGTTCATCTCGCTGCCGTCCTGCTGTTTCGCGGCCAGCGTCATGCCGGGCTGCGGCGCGGGTTCGGGCGGAAGGGTAGAGCGCGGGATTTCGATGATCAGATCGTCGCGGCGCTGGCCGAATGCCTGATCGGCGTCGATCGTCACATCCTGCTGCGCGCCGACTTCCATGCCTTCCAGCGCCGCTTCGATAGAGGGCATGATCTCGCCCTTGCCCATCGTAACGGTTTGCGGCCCGTTCTGGTCGGTGCCGCCGACCACGCGGCCATCGGCAGTGGTAACGGAAAAATCGATGACGACGATATCGCCGGTCTTGGGGGTTGCCATGGGTATTCCTTGGATCTTGCGGGTTCCGGCGCCTGCCCGTGTTTCAAAAGGGCGCGCGCCGCTCGACTGGTGCCGCCCCTATATCGCGCAGGGCGGGCACCGCTTGGCCACAAGACTCGCAAGGCAGGGCGGCGAAGTCAAACGAAGTCGGCCGCCCCGCCCCGATGGCAGGCTGAACCCCTGCCTTAGATCATCACCATGCCGCCGTTCACATGCAGCGTCTGGCCGGTGACATAGCCGGCTTCCTTTGACGCCAGATAGGCTACCGCCGCGCCGATATCGTCGCCCTCGCCCATGCGGCCCATCGGAATCTTGCCGTTCAGCGCGGCCTTTTGATCGTCGGGCAGCACATCGGTCATGGCCGTGCGGATAAAGCCGGGGGCGACGCAGTTCACCGTGATGTTCCGGCTGGCCAGTTCCTGCGCAAGGCTTTTGGTCATGCCGGTCAGCCCCGCCTTGGCCGCGGCATAATTCATCTGGCCGGGATTGCCGGTGGTGCCCACGACGCTGGTGATCGAAATCATGCGGCCGAATTTGGCCTTCATCATCGGGCGGGTCGCGGCGCGCATCAGGCGGAACGCGGAATTGAGGTTGATCTGCATCACCGCATCCCAATCCTCGTCCTTCATACGCATCATCAGCCCGTCACGCGTGATACCGGCATTGTTCACAAGGATGTCGAGCTTGCCCAAAGTGTCGATGGCGGCAGGGACCAGTTCCTCGACCTGCGTCGGGTTCGACAAATCGCAGGTGATCTCGACATGGTCGCCGCCAATCTCGTCGTTCAGCTGTTCGCGAAAGCTGCGCAGCTTGCTGGCGTTGGTGCCCGAAAGGGCAAGACGCGCACCCTGCTGGGCAAGGCTGCGCGCGATGGCGGAGCCGATGCCGCCGCTGGCGCCGGTGACAAGGGCGGTCATGCCGGTAAGGTCGAACATCTCTGGATAATCCTCTCGTAAATCTGCGCGGGGGTTCGGGCCTTACAGCGCCTTGGCCAGCGCCTCGCAATCTTCCATCGTGACCACGCTGATCACATCGGTGTCGGTGGTCGAACGTTTGATCATCGGGGCCAGCACCTTGCCGCCCAGTTCCACGAATTGCGACACGCCCACATCGGCCATCGCGCCCATGCTCTCGCGCCAGCGGACGCGGCCCATGACCTGTTCCACCAGCAGTTTGCGGATCTGTTCGGGATCGGCAACCGGCTGCGCGGTGACATTGGCAAAGACCGGCAGGTGCGGGACACGGGGCATCGTCGCCTCGAATGCGGCATCCATGGCGGCGGCGGCGGGTTCCATCAGCGGGCAATGGAACGGGGCCGACACGGGCAGCGGCACCGCGCGGCGTGCGCCGTAATCCTTGGCCAGTTCGATCGCGCGGGCAATCGCGCCCGCATGGCCCGACAGCACGACCTGCGTCGGGTCGTTGTCATTGGCGACGGTGCACACTTCCTTTGCGCCGGTCGCGGGATCGGTCGCCGCGGCCTCGGCCAGTTCGCCCGCCTTTTCGATATCCGCGCCCAGCAATGCGCACATCGCGCCGACGCCCACGGGCACGGCCGCCTGCATCGATTGCCCGCGCAGTTTCAGCAACCGCGCCGTATCGGAAAGCGAGAACGCGCCCGCCGCACACAGCGCCGTATATTCGCCAAGGCTGTGGCCCGCGACATATTCCGCCTTGTCCGCCAGCACGATGCCGAAATCCCTTTCCAGCACGCGCAGCGTGGCGATGGCATTGGCCATGATCGCGGGCTGCGCGTTTTCAGTGAGGGTCAGCGTGTCTTCGGGCCCTTCGGCCATGATCGCGGCCAGTTTCTGGCCCAGCGCATCGTCCACTTCCTCGAACACTTCACGGGCGGCGGCGCTGGCGGCGGCGAGTTCCACGCCCATGCCGATTTTCTGGCTGCCCTGTCCCGGGAACACGAATGCGCGCATCTGTCATCTCCTCTCGCGGGCCCTTTTGCGAAAGGGACCTGAATTCGAATGGGGCGCGTTATTGCCAAGAACGCGGCTTGCCAAGAGCGAAACCGGCCATCCCCAGCGGGGCATCGCGGTCGGTGCGCCCGAACGGCACGATGCGATTGCCCGCATCATGGCCGATATCGGCTTCGCCCAGATAGGCCATGCCCGATCGTTCGCACCAGTGGCGCGCAATTTCCTCTGCCGTCATGCCGAAGTCGCGGTCGTTTTCGGGGATGTCGCTCACCCGGCCCAGCCGCAGGCCAAGGATCGATTTGGGCAAAGCCTCGGTCACGTGGAAGAACAGCCGGTCGACGGCATAAAGATATTCGCTCACTTCCTCGACCATCACGACATGACCCGACAGATCGGGCATCAGCGGCGTGCCCGACAGCATGGCCAGGGTCATCAGGTTGAAGGCAACCGTCGGCCTGCCGTCGAGATGCGGTTCCAGCCGCCCCAGATCGCCCGACAGCCATGCCAGCACGCAGCCGATCGCCTGATCCCCGTTGTCGCGCCGCACGTCCAGCGGCATCGGGGCATGGACCGGCCGCCCGATCCCTGCGCGATACAGCGCGCCCAGCAGATATCCGCCGTCCGAACTGCCCAGCCACAGCTTGTTATGCGCAGCAGGCCCCATGCGCGCGATGGCATCGCCCGCGATGCGATTCGATCCGTAACCGCCGCGCGCGAACCAGACGGCATCGAACATCGGATCGTTGGCGCATTCGACCAGTGCGGCCAGCCGCAATTCGTCGGACCCTGCGAAATGCCCTTGCTCGGCAAAGCACTGGTCGTGGAAATACAGCTCCACATCGCCGAAACCGGCGGCCACGCCCTGCACCTGCGCGGCCAGTTCGCGTGGAAAAGCGGCAGACGGTGCACAGATGGCGACGCGGATCATGAAAACAGTGCTAGGGCCGCAGGCGCGGATTGCCAAGCGCGGCCTGTATCAATAGCCAGCATGGGCATGAGCGTTACCGATCTTTCCGCGCTGCTGGCGCGCCCGTTCTTTTTCTGCGGCATCGGCGGTTCGGGCATGTTGCCCCTTGCCTGCATATTGCGCGGGCGCGGCGCGGCGATTGCCGGATCGGACCGCAGTTACGATCAGGGCCGCAGCCCCGAAAAATTCGCATGGATCGCCGATCAGGGCATCCGCCTGTACGAACAGGACGGCAGCGGCATCACCAGCGCCGACCAGATACTGGTCGCCAGCGCCGCCATAGAGGACAGCGTGCCCGAAGTGCGCCGCGCGAAGGAACTGGGCTGCCAGCGGATGAGCCGCGCCGAATTGCTGTCAGCCCTGTTCAACGGGGCGGACACGCGCATTGCCATCGGCGGGACCAGCGGCAAGTCGACCGTGACCGGCATGACCGGCTGGCTGCTGACGCAGGCAGGCCGCGATCCGACCATCATGAACGGCGCGGTGATGAAGAATTTCCGTTCGGACGATGCCTTGTTCGCCAGCGCGCGGGTCGGCAGTGGCGGCGCCTTTGTGTCCGAAGTGGACGAAAGCGACGGCTCCATCGCGCTATACCGGCCCGGTGTGGCAGTCTTGCTGAACGTGACGCTGGACCACAAGAGCATGGACGAATTGCGCGTGCTGTTCGGCGATTATCTGGCCGCGTCGGAATGCGCCGTGGTCAATGCCGACGATGCAGAGGCGCTGGCGCTGGCAGGCCGCGCAAAAACCGCGATCACCTATGGCATTGACGCGGCCGACGCGCGCATCGGCGTGGCGGGCGGATCGATCCGCGAAAGCGCCACCGGCATAGGCGCAACCGTGCTGGACCGCGCCAACGGGCGCGAGGCGGCGCTGACCCTGCAAGTCCCCGGCAGGCATAATCTGTCGAACGCGCTGGCCGCACTGGGCGCGGCAATGGCAGTGGGGGTCGATTTCGGTGCGGCGGTCGATGCGCTGGGCGGGTTTACCGGCCTTGCGCGGCGGTTCGACATTGCGGGCACCAGCGCATCGGGCATCACCGTGATCGACGATTTCGGTCACAACCCCGACAAGGTGCGCGCTACTTTGCGCACATTGCGCGCGCATGACGGACGCGTCATCGCCTTTTTCCAGCCGCACGGTTTCGGCCCGATCCGCCAGATGGGCCGCGAACTGGCGCAGGTCTTCGCCGAAGAGCTGAACGACGAGGATCGGGTGATCTTGTGCGATCCGGCCTATTTCGGCGGCACGGTCGACCGCAGCATCGGCGGGGCCGATCTGGCGCAATGGATCAGGGACGCGGGGAAAGATGCCGAACATTTCCCGCTGCGCGAAACATGCGGCGACCGCATCGCCGAAATCGCGCGCGGCGGCGACCGCATCGTGGTCATGGGCGCGCGCGACGATACGTTAAGCAGCTTCGCACGCGCCCTGCTGGACCGATTGCCCTAGGCCGTTATTCCGCCGCAACCGACGAACCGGGGGCCGGAGCCTTGGGCGCGTCGGGGGCGAAATTCTCGCCGAAATAATTGCCTTCGTACCACTTGGGCGCTTCGTCGGCATTGGCGGTGATCTTCACGATCTCGTAATTCAGCAGCGCGAATTTGCGCGCCGATTCCCAGTTGAGCGGCTGGGTCAGATCGTCGGTTGGCTGATGGTAATTGGTCGACAGGAATTCGGTGAATGCCGCCTTCCCGCCGTTCTGCACGCCGGTCATCAGGAACAACGCGGGCACCCCTTCCTTGACGAAGCTGTAGTGGTCCGAACGGGTGAACAGGTTCTCCTCGGGCATGAAATCGGGCGACACCCCGATGCCGGTGGCCGCACCCGCCTTGATCAGCGTTTGCCCCATGGTCGAATTTTCGGCGCCGAAACCGACCACATCGGCCAGATCGTACAACAGGACGGGCATGTCGAAATTGACGACGCCGACCGGCTTGCCGTCTTCGCGCACGAAGTGGCGGGCCAGATATTCCGAACCCAGCAGTCCCTTTTCCTCGGCCGTCAGGGCGGCGAACAGGATCGGGCGGCGCGGGCGATGCGGGCTGTGCGCGATCACGCGGGCGACTTCCAGCATGGTGGCAACGCCGGTCGCATTGTCCATCGCGCCATTATAGATCGTGTCGGTATCCTCGCCCTCTTCGGCATCGGACAGGTGATTGCCGACATGGTCCAGATGCGCGCTCATCACCACATATTCACCGGCCAGCGCTGGATCGGAACCCGGCAGCATGGCGACGACATTGGCGCTGGTCTTGTCGTCCCAGTCGGTGGTGACGCTCGCTTTCGCCTCGCCCGTCATGTCAAAGGCGGCGGGACGGCTCTTTGCCTTGGGATCGTCATAGATTTTCAGCAGCGCATCAAGATCCTTGCCCGATGCCGTCATCAGCCTTGCCGCCGTTTCGGGCGAGATATAGGCCTGCAGCTTCAGACCCGGGTCCTGCACATTGGCCTGACCGTCAGGGCCCACCCACGTCTCGCGCGGTTCCTGAAGATAGGTGACCAGCTTGTCGAACGGCAGGCGTTCCAGCGATTCCTTATTGCGGATCGAAATCATGCCGACCGCGCCATTCTCGCTGGCATATTTGGTCTTGGTATTGGCCAGCGTCGCCGCGACCTCGCCCGAAACCGTCTTGGGCGCGCCCGATACGATCACCACGATCTTGCCCGCGATATCGACGCCCGCATAATCGTCGATGCCGTTTTCGGGGCTGTGGATGCCCTGCCCGACGAACACCATCGGCGCGGTCAGATCGACCTGCCGGTCCGTAAAGCTGCCGCCCGCGACGAAATCCTTGCCCGGTTCCAGCACCATTTCGCCGTCGGGCGTGGTGATGGTCAGCGCAGACGATGAAGTGCTGGCATTGCGAAAAATGATGTCCTGCATCCAGCTGCCATTATTGGCAGGTTCCAGCCCCATGGCGCGATAGCGCGAGGCGACATAGGCAGCGGCAATGTCGTAATATTCGCTGCCCGTGTCGCGGCCCTGCAGCAGATCGTCGGCAAGGAATGTGACGGTGGCGGCAATTTCGTCCGCGCTGATCGCGGCGGCGGCAGGATCGGAGCGTTCGGCCGGAGAAAGCGTTGCCGATGACGGGGCGGTTTGGCCATGGGCGGCAACCGGCGAAAAGGCGCAACCGGCAAGCGCGGCGGCGAGGATAAGCTTGCGCATTGGGAAGGAAATTCCTCTCAATTGAGACTATATGCCCCGTTTAGCAGGTGAACCGTTGCTGGCAATGCCCGCGTCTGCGGCATCCTCGTCGCGGCGCCGGATCGGGAACAGCTGCATATAGGTAAGGCAGCGCCACAGCCATTCCAGCGGGCCAAAGCGGAAGCGGTCAAGCCAGGGCGCCGACCACAGCAGCATCAGCGCCATGCCGCCTGCCGCCCATGCCCACAGTGCGAGCCGGTGCCAGTCGCCATAGAGCCCCAGCCCCCAGCCAAGGAACACCGCGCCCATCAGAACCGAGGAAGCGATGTAATTCGTGAACGCCATCCGCCCCGCCGCTGCCATACGCCGGCCCAAAGCCGTCCGGCCCAGCGCGGGCGCAAAAGCCACCAGCAGCGCGGCATAGCCCAGTATCATCGGCAGACGCAGCAGCGAGGCAGGGCCGAATTGCACCCAGAAGCTGACGGCGGGATAATGGTTATGCTGCATGCCCATGACTGCCAGTGGCAGGGTGAACACGACGGTCGCGACGATCCCGGTCGCCCCCCACACGATCATCCCGCGCCTGCTCCACCCGCCCGAGAAAAAGCCCATGCGGTACAGCGCGGCGCCCAGCAGCATCAGCCCCAGATAACCCGGCCCCGTCACCGGCATGAAGGCAATGCGGTCCCACGCGCTGCGCGTTTCGTGCCGGCACGCGACCAGATCGGTAAAGCTGCCCGTCTTGCGCACCGCATCGCTGGCGTGGCTCTGGCCGCGCATCGCCTCGACCTCGGCCTCATATGCTGTGCGGGCCTCGCTGGCGGCAGGGGCGTTGAGCGCGGCCAGCTCGTCCGCGGGCCATAGCGCGATGCCGCCCATGATCCCCATGTAAAAGCTGGCGAACAGGCCGATGAACAGCAATGCCCGTGCGCCCAGCGGCAGGAACAGCATCGCGACCAGCCCGACCACCGCATAGTCCAGCAATATATCGCCGAAAAACAGCAGGTAATAATGCAGCGCCCCGAACAGGGCGAGCCACAACAGCCGCCGCCCCTGCAACAGCAGCGCGCCCGCCATGCCGCGCCGCGCCGCCGCGCGGTCGACAAAAATCGCCATTCCCGCCCCGAATAATAATGCAAACAAACCGCGCAGCTTGCCGTCGAGGAACAGGTACTGGAGCAGCCACCCCGCCTCTTCCCAAAAGCCCGCGGGATGCAGGATGCCCCAGTAATAATAGGGCCCCGTGCGCGCGAAACCGACGACATTGGCCGCCAGAATGCCCAGCACGGCGAAACCGCGCAGCAGGTCGAGGCTTTCGATACGCCGCGCACCCACCGGCTGGTCCGGTGTCGCGCCCCCGATGTCGCTTGTCGCCAATGTCTGCCCCCTCGATTCGAGCGGGCAGCCTAAACGCTATTGCGCGTCAGGCGAAACTCTTGACCAGCAGCATCAGCGACGGGTCGGCCTCGAAGCTGCGCGCCTCGAACCCTTTTTCGCGTTCGAGTTCGATGGCGGCGTGGTTTTCGCGGTCCTCGATCGCGATCACTTCGCGCAGGCCCCGTTCCTCGGCGGCATGGCTCAATACGTCCAGCATGGCCCAGCCCACGCCGCGCCCGCGATAATCCTTGTGCACCGACACGGCGACCTCGCCCGTTTTCATCGCCGTATCGCAGGCCAGCAATGCCGATGCGACCAGCGCGCCGTTCACCGTGTCGAAGGCAAGGAAATTCTCGGTCTGCCAGTGGTCAACGCTGACCAGCGGGTCCAGTTGCCGGTCGCCCAGACGCGCGCCTGCGTTCAGAAAGCGGAAGCGGCGGTCTTCCTCGCTGACATTGCCGAAGAATTCTTTCAGCAGACCCTGATCGTCCGGCTGCACGCTGCGCACGGACAGGTTTACCGCATCGCGGGTAACGACTGTTTGCTCTTCCATGATCTGCATCCCTTCACCGGTGTTGCCGCGGGGGCTCTATCCCCCTTGATCCGCGGTTTCCTTGACCCAAGCCAAGAAACGCGGCTTTGGTTCCGCCAACGCGGGTGCGGCGCAATTGGGCCATGGTCTTATCCTGCCCGCCCTTGCTTTTCCGGCCAGACCCTGTATGGCGCGCGCTTTCCCGAATGGCGCAGCGGCGATTCCGCCCGCGAATTGAAGGAAAACGAAGAAAGCCGGAGGGGCCTTTCGCCATGGGGGCGTAGGTCAGCGATCGGTATAGACAAAGGAACAGGCGCATGCCGCTTTACGAGCATGTGTTCCTTGCGCGTCAGGATCTCTCGCAGAGCCAGGTCGACGCGCTTGCGAACACCGCGACCGAGATTGTCGAGGCAAACGAAGGCAAGGTCGTCAAGACCGAGACCTGGGGCCTCAAGAACCTCGCCTACAAGATCGAGCGTAACCGCAAGGCACACTATGTGATGCTGAACATCGACGCACCCGCCAAGGTGGTCGAAGAGCTGGAACGCCAGACCCGCATCAACGAAGACGTGATCCGTTACATGACGATCCGCGTCGACGAACACGAAGGTGGTCCGTCGGTGATGATGCGCAAGAATGACCGCGAGCGTCGCGGCCGTCGGGGAGACCGCTAATGGCCCGTCCTTTCTTCCGCCGTCGCAAGAGCTGCCCCTTTGCAGCCAAGAACGCACCCGCGATCGACTACAAGGACGTGCGCCTGCTTCAGGGCTTCATGTCCGAGCGTGGCAAGATCGTGCCGTCGCGCATCACCGCCGTCTCCGCCAAGAAGCAGCGCGAGCTGTCCAAGGCGATCAAGCGCGCACGCCACATCGGCCTGCTGCCCTACATCGTCAAGTAAGGAGGGTCTGACCCATGGATATCATCCTCCTGGAACGGATCGAAAAGCTGGGCACCATCGGTGACGTTGTCACCGTGAAGGACGGCTATGCCCGTAACTTCCTGCTGCCCAACAAAAAGGCCCTGCGCGCCAACGAGGCGAACAAGAAGGTCTTCGAAGCCAACCGCGAACGCCTGGAAGCCGAAAACGCCGAAAAGCGCACCGAAGCCGAAAAGGCCGGTGAAAAGGTTGCAGGCACCGAAATCACGCTGATCCGCGCGTCGTCGAACGCCGGCCAGCTGTACGGTTCGGTCAATGTGCGCGACATCACCGCGGCCCTGAACGAAAAGGGCCACGACATCGACAAGAAGATGGTCATTCTTGGCCACCCGATCAAAACGATCGGCATGTTCGACGTGACCGTCGCCTTGCACCCCGAAGTGCACGTGACCATCAAGGCCAATGTGGCCCGTTCGGACGACGAAGCCGCGCTTCAGTCGGAAGGCGTGGACGTTCTGGCCGCGATGTTCGAGGAAGAAGCCGCCGAACAGACCGGTTTCACCGAAGAGCGTGACCCCGATGCGGAACCCGGCGAAATCGCCGTGGACGATGCCGCAGAAGGCGAAGAGGAAGCCGGCGAAGAACAGGCCTGACCGGCCACTTCACCGCTTTCGCGACAGACAGGAAGGGCGCGGACGGCATCGGCTGTCCGCGCCCTTTCCTTTTTGAAAGGGCGGAATTTTCGCATGGTGCGTCATGCCGCCTTTGAAATGTCGGAACGGGGCGGTTATCTCTTGTCGATGAATACAGCTGATGAAATCATTGCCGAACTGGTCCGGCTTTACGACGCGGCCCGCGCCGCTTTGAAGGACGACATGGTCGCCTTTGCCGCGACGGGCGCCCTGCCCGACCGCGCCCGCCGCAACGACGGCACCTATGCCTATCCCGAATTGCGGCTGCGCTTTTCCGGCAGCAGCCGGCCTTCGGAAGTGAACCGGTCTTTCGCGCGGCTGTCGACGCCGGGCCGCTATGTCACCACCATCACCCGCCCTCAGCTGTTCGCCCCCTATTTGCGCGAACAATTGTCGCTGATCATGGAAGACCACGATGTCGAAATCGCGGTCGGCCCTTCGCGGCAGGAAATTCCGTTTCCCTATGTTCTGGACGGAGAGGCGGCGGCCGAGCTTGCGGGCGTATCGCCGCGCGAACTGGCCCGGCATTTTCCCGCGACCGAACTGGCGCTGATCGGGGACGAGATTGCCGACGGTCTGGACGTGGGCGATGTCGACGATCCGATGCCGCTTTCGCTGTTCGACGGGCTGCGCACCGATTTCAGCCTCGCCCGCCTTCAGCATTATACCGGCACCAATCCCGAACATGTGCAGCGTTTCGTGCTGTTCACCAATTACCACCGCTATGTCGACGAATTCGTCGACTGGGCGGCGCAGCAGCTGGACGGGGTAAATTTCACTGCGCTGTCCGGCGCGGGCGGGCTGTATCTGGACCAGCGGCGCGACAATGCGCGCAGCCTGCTTTCCGATACCGCATGGCGCAGGCACCAGATGCCCGCCTATCACCTGATCGCGCCCGATGGCGGCGGCATCACGCTGGTCAATATCGGTGTCGGCCCTTCGAACGCCAAGACGATCACCGACCATCTGGCAGTCATGCGGCCCGAGGCATGGTTGATGATCGGCCATTGCGGCGGTCTGCGCGACAGTCAGAAGATCGGCGATTATGTGCTCGCCCACGCCTATCTGCGCGACGACCATGTGCTGGACAGCGTGCTGCCGCCAGAAATCCCCCTGCCCGCCATTGCCGAGGTGCAGCAGGCCATGGCGAAAGCCGCGGAAGAGATCAGCGGAACCGAAGGCGTGGATCTGAAACGCCGCATGCGCACCGGCACCGTCGTCACCACAGATGACCGCAACTGGGAATTGCAGGTATCGACGATCGGGCATCGCCTCTCGCTGGCCCGCGCCGTCGGGATCGACATGGAAAGCGCCACCATCGCCGCGCAGGGCTACCGGTTCCGCGTCCCCTACGGCACGCTGCTATGCGTTTCGGACAAGCCGCTGCATGGCGAGTTGAAGCTGCCGGGACAGGCCAACCGCTTTTACGAGCAGGCGATTGCGGGCCATTTGCAGATCGGCATCAGAAGCTGCGAATTGCTGAAGGCCGAGGGTGAGCGCCTGCACAGCCGCAAGCTGCGCGCGTTCAACGAACCGCCGTTCCGGTGATTTTCAGGCTGTAAAGAACCGCACCAGTTCGCGGCCCAGCGCCTTTTCGGTCACGCAGGACATATGCGTGCCGGGAATCCACGCCATCTCCGCATGGGGAAGCGCCGCTGCCAGATCCTCGGCCGATCCGTTGTCGTCATCCTCTGTCCCGCACAGCACCAGCACGGGCATTTGCGGGATGGACAGCTGTTCGCGGGTGATGCCCAGCCCGCTGGCGGACAACAGCAACCGCGCCGCCACGCGGTCGATCTTCATCGTCTTCATGAAGGAGACGGCGAAGAAATGCCTGTCCCCGCGCTTCGCCGTTTCGAAATTGTCGATGGCGTCGATAAAGAACCCCGCGCGCCGCCGGAAATCGAGCAAACCCTCCAGCCCCATCCCCACCAGCGCCAGCCGCCGCGGCGTCAGCCCTGCGATCACCCCGCCCAGCGACGTCCGCGAACCGAGCGAGAAACCCGCAAGGTCGTAATCGGTCAACGCGTAATGCGCGACCACATCCTCCAGATCGTCGACCAGCACGGTCGGGGGATAGCAGGCGGGATCGTGCGGCGCGGCGCTATGTGCATGGGCGCGCAGGTCGGGCATGATCAGCGAAAACCCCGCCTCTGCCAGCGCGCGGGCATGGCCATATTTGATCCAGTTGATCTCGGCGCTGGAAAACAGCCCGTGCAGCAGGATCAGCGTACGCTGCGCCTCGCCCGTCGCGGGCTCCATGCGGTGCACGGCAAGGCTGGTGCCGTCGCGGGCGGTAACGGTTTCGGTGGTGACGGGAAATTCGGCAGTCTGGCTCATGCCCGCGTGCCTAGCGGGTTCGCCGCCACCCGCCAAGCGCGCCGGTCGCCAATTATCTCGGCCATAAAGCAACAGCCGCCCCCGCACATGGCAGGGACGGCTGTCATGTTTCCGCCAGTGGTGCGGGTGATCAGCCCTTCTTCAGGTGCCGGCGGCCCAGCAGTTCCGCAATCTGCACTGCATTCAGCGCTGCGCCCTTGCGCAGGTTGTCCGACACGCACCACAGCGCAAGACCGTTATCGACAGTCGAATCCTCGCGCACGCGGCTGATATAGGTGGCATAGTCGCCCACGCATTCGACGGGGGTAACATAGCCGCCATCCTCGCGCTTATCGACCAGCATCACGCCCGGTGCCTCGCGCAGGATGTCCTGTGCTTGGCTCGCCGAAAGCTCGTTCTCAAACTCGATATTCAGCGATTCCGAATGGCCGACGAACACGGGGACGCGTACGCAGGTGGCCTGCACCTTGACCTTGGGATCGAGGATCTTCTTGGTCTCGGCGACCATCTTCCACTCTTCCTTGGTGGAACCGTCATCGAGGAACACGTCGATATGCGGGATCACGTTGAAGGCAATCTGCTTGGTGAACTTGGCGGGTTCGACTGCATCGCCGACAAAGATCGCGCGGCTCTGTTCGAACAGCTCGTCCATGCCCTGCTTCCCCGCGCCCGACACCGACTGATAGGTCGAGACGACGACGCGCCTGATCGTGGCCGCATCGTGCAGCGGCTTTAGCGCCACCACCATTTGCGCGGTCGAGCAGTTGGGATTCGCGATGATGTTCTTCTTGGTATAGCCGTCGATGGCGTCCGGGTTCACTTCGGGCACGATCAGCGGCACATCGGGGTCCATGCGATAGAGCGACGAATTGTCGATCACCACGCAGCCTGCCGCCGCCGCCTTGGGCGCATATTCCGCCGTCGGGCCGCTGCCCGCCGCGAACAGGGCAATGTCGTAACCGGCAAAGTCGAAATGCTCGATATTCTTGCATTTAATCATCTGGCCGGTGTCGCCAATCTCGATCTCGGTCCCGGTCGAGCGGGGCGAAGCGACCGCCGCAATCTCGTCATAAGGGAAGGCCCGCTCGGCGAGGATGGCCAGCATCTCGCGCCCGACATTGCCCGTGGCTCCAACAACTGCCACCCGATAACCCATGATACTTGCTTTCTTGTTCGTGAATGATAATTGCGCAAATGTCCGCCAGCCCTGCCAGCGGAATGCGCGCGGTAGTCAAACGCGGCATTTTGCGCAAGCAATTGCGGGTTTCAGGGGTGTGAAGCTGGGCTTGCACGCCACGGCAAACCCGCTCACGCCTCGGACAGCGGTTCCTTCACGGGGGCATTCGCATCGGGGGCGAAGAAGCTGCGGGCATTTCGTTCCACAGCATCCGCCAGGGTTGTCCGATCGAGCACGGCCAGGAATGCGTCCATCGCATCGCCAAGTATCGGCGTCAGCCCGCAGCCACGCTTCAGCACGCAATTGCCGCAATCGGCGGCCTGCATGCCCGGTTCGGTCTGTCGTACGACATCCCCCAGAGTGATGCTGCCGGGATCTTCAGCCAGCCAGAATCCGCCCCCACGGCCCCGCACCGTATCGACCAGACCCATGGTGGCCAGCTGGTTGACGACCTTCATCAAATGATTGCGCGAGATCCCATGCCGCTCGGCCACATCGGCAATAGAGAGGCGCACGCCCGGATTGGCGGCGGCCTGCATCAGGATGCGCAACGCGTAATCGGTATGCAGGGTCAGCTTGATGGTAAAATCTCCATTTGATGCATCCGGTTTACATCTATTTGCGTGTCGAGTATAGATGCATTTCCAATGCATCAATAAGGATCGACAATGTCCCGTACGCTTTCCGCCGACACCATGACGATCGTCAAGGCCACGGCCCCTGCGCTCAAGCAGCACGGCCTTGCCATTACGCAGCGTATGTATGAACGCATGTTCGACCGCCATCCCGAGGTGAAGGCGATGTTCGACATGGCAGCGCAGGAATCGGGCGAGCAGCCCAAGCGTCTGGCGGCGGCGATCATCGCCTATGCCGAGAATGTCGATAAGCTTGAAAATCTAAGCGGGCCCGTCCTGCGCATGGCTCGCCGCCATGTCGAAACCCACGTTAAGCCAGAGCACTACCCCATCGTTGCGGAAAACCTTCTCGCCGCGATCAAGGACGTGCTGGGTGATTCGGCGACCAGTGAGATCCTCGATGCCTGGGGCGAAGCCTATTGGTTCCTGGCAGATATTCTGATCGCAAAGGAAGCCGAGTTATATGCAGACGAAGCCGAAGGCTGAACGCTGATCATGGCCGTGCCGTACAAATCCACTCCGCAGTTCGACGAGCAGAGCCTGCCCGATGCCATCCGCAATGCGCATAGCACCAAGGCAGGTGTCTGGGGCTTGCTGGTGGTCGACGAGGGGGCGGCACGGCTCATCTTTCACAAGCCCCGGCGTGAGATTGCTGTCGCGCCGGACAAGCCGGGTCTCATACCTCCGCAGGCTGTCCATCATGTCGAGACTTTTGGCCCAGTTCGCCTGCATGTGGAATTCTACCGGGAGAACCCGCTGGACCGGGCCGACCAGTCCTAGGGCGCAGACCGCAGCGGGCTCGCCTCTGCCAGTATCACCATGAACTGGCTCTCATGGTCGTTCCAGCGGTCCACGGGCGTCCAGCCGCCTGCCAGCAGCAGCGCGGCGGCAGAGCGGCGGCCGTATTTGTGGCTGTTCTCGGTATGGATCGTCTCGCCCGCCTGCATGGTGAACGCGCGGCCTGCGACGGTGAAGCTGATATCATGCTGCGCCTCAAGATGCATTTCGATGCGCGCGATATCGTCGTTCCAGATCGCGCGGTGGCGGAATGCGTCGACCGGCATGTCGCCCGCCAGCTCGCGGTTGATGCGGGTCAGCAGGTTGAGGTTGAAGGCCGCCGTTACTCCCTTGGCATCGTCGTATGCGGGGATCAGGATCTTGCGGCTCTTGATCCGGTCCATCCCGATCAACAGCAGCGGCGGGTGGCCATCGGGGCTGCCGCGTTCCAGCGTTTCACGCATGTCGCGCAGCAAATCGACGGCCGTGCGCGGCACCATATTGCCGATGGTCGAGCCGGGGAAGAAACCCAGCCGCGCCACACCCTCGATCTCGGCGGGCATGGTGACGGGCTGCGTGAAATCGGCTTCCACCGGATGGATCGGCAGGTCGGGCAGCTTTTCCGCCAGCCTGCGGGCAGAGGCGCGCAGGAAATCGCCCGAAATATCGATGGGGACATAGGCCGCAGGTTCGATGGCCTGTAACAGCAGCGGCGTTTTGGCCGAGCTGCCCGATCCGAATTCCACCACCGCGCGGCCCGCGCCGATCGACCGGCGAAAATCGCTGCCGTGGGCGCGCAATATCTCTTTCTCTGCCCGCGTCGGGTAATATTCGGGCAGGCGCGTGATTTCCTCGAACAGTTCCGATCCGCGCTCGTCATAGAACCAGCGCGCGGGGACCGCCTTTTGCGGTTCGGACAGGCCGCGCAGCACGTCGCGCCGGAACGCGTTGTCGATGCCTTCCTCGTCCTCGTCCACGATGCGCAAGGCTTGCTGGACCGTCATGCCGGATTATCCCTATATGTCTTGCGCAAGGCGCAGGCCGGTGAATTGCCAGCGCTGGTGCGGGTAAAAGAAATTGCGATAGCTGGCCCGCGAATGACCCCGTGCCGTGGCGCAGCTGGCGCCTTTCAGCACGAACTGCCCGCTCATGAACTTGCCGTTATATTCGCCCACCGCGCCATCGGCGGCCGTAAAACCGGGATGCGGCAAGTAGGCGGATCGCGTCCACTGCCAGCAGCTTCCGAACAATTCCGGCGTGGCCGCAGGCTGCACCGCTTCGGCGCGGTCCATTTGCTGGCCCGCCGATGGGTCGGCGCGGATCGCGGCCACTTCCCATTCCGCCTCGGTCGGCAGACGGCTTTGCGCCCATGATGCGAAAGCGTCAGCCTCGTAATATGAGATATGGGTGACGGGGGCCTGCGGGTCGCGGGGTTGCCAACCGGCCAGGGTGAACTGCTCGTCCCCGTGCCAATAGAGCGGTGCCGTCACGCCTTCCCGCTGCACCCATGCCCAGCCGTCCGACAGCCACAGCGAGGGCGTGCGATAGCCGCCATCGTCGATGAATGCCTGCCAGTCCGCATTGCTGACCAGCCGCCGCGACAGGCGGAACGGCTCCAGCAGCACGCGGTGGCGCGGACCTTCGCAGTCGAAGCAGAAACGGTCGGTCCCGCAATCATGCCCGATCCGCGCGATACCGCCCTGATGGTCGATCCAGCCGTCGGCAGCATGATGCGCGGTTTCAGTCAGGCGGCCGAACATCGCCGGGCCGAGCGGGTTCTGGAACAGGGCGTGCTTGATATCGGTCAGCAGCAATTCCTGATGCTGCTGTTCATGCGCGATGCCCAGCTGGATCAGGGGCGCGCAATCCTCGCGCTCCAGCAGCGGTTCCATCGCCGCATCGACGGCGCGGCGGAATGCGACAATCTCCTCCAGCGAGGGGCGCGACAGCATGCCGCGCGAAAAGCGGGCGATGCGTTGACCTTCCGCCTCGTAATAGGAATTGAACAGGTAAGGATATTTCCCGTCGAACAGGCGGTATCCGTCCAGATGGTCGCGCAGCAGGAATGTTTCGAAAAACCAGCTGGTATGCGCCAGATGCCATTTGGCGGGGCTGGCATCTTCCATCGACTGTATGGTCGCATCGGCGTCGGACAAGGGCGCGGTAAGATCAAGCGTCAGGGCGCGGGTCGTGCGGAACCGGTCCGCAAGCGTGGCGGCCTGCCGGTCCGCTGTATCAGCCGGTCCGGTCGGTGCGGGTCTGGTGGCGATGCCCATGCCATGAAAAATGCGCGAGGCAGGCTATGGTGCCCGCCCCGCGCAAATTTAACTATTGTCGCCGGCCTAAAGGCGGGCGCTCAGGCCGGATCGCGGCGAAGTGTCAGGCCGCGTCGCGGCGGGCGACCATCTCGGCATTCAGTTCCTCGGCCAGCAGGAATGCCAGCTCGATCGACTGCGCGGCGTTCAGGCGCGGATCGCAATGGGTGCGATAGCGGGCCGACAATGCCTCGTCCGTGATGGCGACCGCGCCGCCGGTGCATTCGGTCACGTCCTGCCCTGTCATTTCCACATGGATGCCGCCTGCATGCGTGCCTTCGGCGCGGTGGACGGCGAAAAAGCCCTTCACTTCCGAAAGAATGCGATCGAACGGGCGCGTCTTGAACCCGCTTTCCGACTTGATGACATTGCCGTGCATCGGATCGCACGACCAGACCACCGGATGGCCTTCGCGCTTCACCGCGCGGACCAGCGGGGCCAGCCCCGCCTCTACCTTTTCGTGGCCGAAGCGGCTGATCAGCGTGATCCGCCCCGCCTCGCGCTTGGGGTTCAACGTGTCGAGCATCGACAGCAGCGCGTCGGGCGACAGGCTGGGGCCGCATTTCATGCCGACGGGATTGCCCACGCCGCGCAGGAATTCGACATGCGCCGACCCTTCGAAACGGGTGCGGTCGCCGATCCACAGCATATGCGCGCTGGTGTCGTACCATTCGCCGGTCAGCGAATCGCGGCGGGTCAACGCCTGCTCATAAGGCAGCAGCAGCGCTTCGTGGCTGGTATAGAAATCGGTGGCCTTCAGCTGCGGCACGGTGGCGGGATCGACGCCGCATGCCTCCATGAAATCCAGCGCTTCGCTGATCCGGTCGGCAGTCTGCGCAAAACGCGTTCCCCACGGCGAACGGTCCATGAAATCCAGCGTCCACTGGTGCACCTGCCGCAGATTGGCATAGCCGCCACCGGCAAAGGCGCGCAGCAGGTTCAGCGTCGCCGCCGCCTGGCTGTATGCGCGCACCATGCGTTCGGGATCGGGCTGGCGGCCCGCCGCATCGAACGCAATATCGTTGATGTTGTCACCGAAATAGCTGGGCAGCTCGACGCCGTCCTTCACCTCGACATCGCTGGAACGCGGCTTGGCGAACTGACCGGCCATGCGGCCCACTTTCACGACCTTCTGCTTGCTGGCAAAGGTCAGCACCACTGCCATCTGCAGGATCACGCGGAACGTGTCGCGGATATTGTCGGGATGGAATTCGGCAAAGCTTTCGGCGCAATCGCCGCCCTGCAACAGGAAACCGCGACCCTGCGCGACCTCGCCCAGCTCGGCCTTCAGCGCACGGGCTTCGCCGGCAAAGACGAGCGGGGGAAAGCGGGTCAGCCTGTGCTCCACATCGGCAAGCGCCGCCGTGTCGGCATAGGTGGGAAGATGCTTTGCTTCCTTCGATGTCCAGCTTTCGGGGCTCCAGTCCGCCGTCTTGTTCACTTCGTCACTCCATCGCCTGCCGGGCCTGTTGCCTCGGCAGTTTCTCTCTCCATCCGAAATGTCGGAATGGAGCCGCCCTTACCCCTTGGGGATAGGCTTTGCAAAGGTTTCAGGCGTTACCGTATCAGCGCGAGGCCGCCGCATCCCCCGATCCGTCACCGGCACGCGCGCTGGCGCCCGGCACGATTTCGATCCGCATGGCATCGCCCGTCAGATAGCGATGGGCCAGCGCCTGCATCTCTTCGGGAGTGACCTGCGAATAATCGCGGATGATCGTCCTGATCTGGTCGATCCGGCGCGGATCGCGCGATGCGCCGCTCAACTCGCTCAACCAGAAACCGTTACCGCTCGACACACGCTCGATATAGCTGCGCAGCGGTTCGGTGACGCGGGCGATTTCCTCGGCGCTGGGCGGATTGGTTGCAAGGTCTTCGGCAATGCTGGTCGCCGTGTCGAAGAACACCTGCACCTCGTCCGGCTCGACCTGCGCCATGGCGATGATCGATCCGCCCGTTTCGCGGTCCAGCGGCCAGCGCGAGGCGACATTGGGCGAATAGCTGGCGCCCAGCTTTTCGCGCATCGCATCGAACAGACGGTTGGAGAAAATCTGCGTCAATACCTGCGTCTTGCGCGACAGGGTCACATCGTCGCGCCCGCCACCCGTGGGCCATGCGACCACGGCCGCCGCCTCGTCCGCGTCGCCGCGATGGGTCAGCACGACGGGCGTGTCGCTTGTCTTGGGCGGGGTGGACAATTGCGGCTTGGCCGCCGCCGGTTCGCGCGGGGCCAATGCGCCGAATGTCTTTTCCAGCGCGGCAATCCCCGCAGCGCGGTCGAAGTCGCCGAAGATTTCAACCTGCACCGGTCCGCTCGCCAGAACGGGCGCCCAGGTCGCCTTGAAGTCCTCGGCGCTCACGGCTTCCAGTTCGGCCGGGGTGGGCGATCTGAAACGCGGGTCCTCTCCGCGCAGCAGATATTCGAAGTCGCGGTTCAGAATGCCCGACGGGCTTGCGGCAAAGCTGTCATAGCTGATCGACAGGCCCGCCTTGGCGCGTTCCAGCGGGGCGGTATCCCAGCGCGGATCGGCCAGCTTGGCCGCGAACAGATACAGCTGATCCTCAAGATCGGCGGCACGGGTCTCGCCCGCGAAGACGAATTCGCTATCCTCGATCCCGAACTGCAGGCCCATCTTGCGGCCCGTGGTAATCCGGTCGAGCGCGTCCTGGTCCAGCTCTCCGGTACCCGCGCCCATCAGGGCAACCTCGCCCAGCGCGATCTCGGCATTGTCGTCCGCATCGAACGCGCCATAGCCCGCGCCGAAACGCACCCGAACGCTGACTCGGCCCGGTTCCGCCGTGCTGGGCCAGATCATCGCGGTGACTCCATTCGACAGGCGCAGCAATTCGATCTCGAACAATCCGGTCGCGGCATTTGCCTCCACGCTGCCCGGCGTGCCGAGCGAGGGAAGCTCGTCAAACGAAATCGCGGCAGCGGGAACGCGTGCGGAATCGTCGGCCTCCACCGGTTCCAGCAGGGCGGCGCGGAACGCGGCCTCGTCCGCTTCGCTGGCGTTGGGCACGCTCATCAATCCGCGCACGACATCACCGCTGAACAGCTGTCTGGTATGCTGCAACAGGACATCGGGCGTTAGCTTGGGCTTCATCCCCTCGAACACGCTCAACACCACTTCGGGCGCGGCGACGGTTTCGCGGATATTGATCGCCTCGACCACATTGTCGACAAGATCGGCGCCCTGCTGCACGTCGCGGGTTTCCACGCCGACGCGGAACGCGTTTTCGAACTCCGCCGCCTCGCGGTCGATCTCTTCCTGCGTGGGCGGGTTTTCGATCGCGTCCCTGATTACCGCGCGCACGTCCAGCAACGCCCCCTTCCAGTCGGCACCCAGCGGGGTGATCGACACAAAGGTGGCATCGGTCGAACGGTTCAGATCGTCCTGCGCGACCGACGCGGCGAGATAGCTGCCCCCTGCCCGCGCCCGTGATTCAAGCCGGCGGTTGATGATCGACATCGCCAGCTGATCGGTCAGCAGCCCTTCGTTATAGACGATGGTGTCGACCACCGGCCGCCACGGTCGCATCACGGCATAGCCGATATTGCGCGGCAGATCGGGTTCGACCAGCACGCTGACCTTGTCCACCGGCGCCAGCGCGCCGGGTGCGGTTTTGGCATCGGGGCCGGGCACCGGATCGCCGAAAGCGGGCGCGGGGGTCGCCTTGCCCGAAACCTTCCAGCCGCCGAACGCCGTCTTCACTGCCTGTTCCAGCACCGCCGTCGGGAAATCGCCCGCGACCACGATGATCGTGTTGTCGGGCCGGTACCAGCGGTCGTAAAACGCCTTGACGCTTTTGCCATTGGCGGCCTGCAGCGTTTCCACCGTGCCGATGGGCAGGCGTTCGGCAATGCGCTGGCCCGCGAAATAGGTTTGCTGCGTCGCTTCGGAAATGCGCCGCCCCGCCGCGCCGCGTTCACGCCGTTCGGCCAGCACGATGGGCAGTTCGGTCTGCACATTGGCATCGGTCAGCACCGGCCCCGTGACCATGCCCGACAGCAGGCGGAACACTTCGGCCAGCTTGGCCTGATCCGTTTCGGGCACATCGACATTGAACACGGTCTGCGTGGGCGACGTGAACGCCCCCGTATCCGCGCCGATGGTGGTGCCCAGTTCGCGCCAGCGTTCGATGGCCTTGCCGTTCGCCAGATATTTGCTTTCGCGGAAAACCAGATGTTCCAGCAAATGGGCAAAGCCGCGCTCGCTATCCGCCTCGTGGATCGAACCGGCGTCAACCGCGACGCGCACCGAAACCTGCCGCGCGGGAATGTCGTTATGCCGCACCGCATAGCGCAGGCCATTGGGCAATTCGCCGAAGACCCATTCCTCGTCCACCGGAATGTCGCTGCCGCGATAGAGCCACGGACGATCCTGTTCCACTTGCGGCCAGTCGCGCTTGGCCTCTGCCGACGGGGCGGGCTGGGCGGCGGCGGGAACCGCGACGAGCGAGGTGGAAGCAAGCAGGGCGGAAAGCGCGGCAATGACCGCTTGGCGGGATTGGAATTTCATGAAACCTGTATAGGAAGCGACGCAATGAAGCGCCAGTGAATAGGATTTCCGGCAGAACCGCCGAAAGCATCACCCGTTCCGCGCCGGAAAGCCGCTCTATCGCCCGTGCAAGCAATCGCCGCTTGAATGGCGCGCCGCTTCCCCTAAATCACCACCATGTTTATCGAAACCGAAACGACCCCCAATCCCGCCACGCTGAAATTCCTGCCCGGACGGCAGGTCATGGCATCGGGCACCCGCGACTTTGCGGACCCCGAAGCGGCAGAGGCTTCGCCGCTGGCATCGGCGCTGTTTTCGATGGGCGATGTGACGGGCGTGTTCTTCGGTTCGGATTTCGTATCCGTCACTGCCGCGCCGGGGGCCGACTGGGCCGCGCTGAAACCGCAGGTTGTGGCCGTTCTGCTTGATCATTTCGTGTCCGAAGCGCCGCTTTTCGCGGGCGGCGATGCGGCAGGCTTTGCCGTTCCGGCAGAGGGCGAAACGGTTGAGGACAATCCCGAAGACGCCGATGTGATCGCCCAGATCCGCGAGCTGATCGAAACCCGCGTGCGCCCTGCCGTCGCGGGCGATGGCGGCGATATCGTCTATCGCGGGTTCCGCGAAGGCGTGGTCTATCTGCAGATGCAGGGCGCCTGTTCGGGCTGTCCCTCCTCGACAGCGACGCTGAAGCAGGGCATCGAGGGGTTGTTGAAGCATTACGTTCCCGAAGTGACCGAGGTGCGCGCGGCCTGACCGGCGGCGCAAGGGCCCTCGCCGCGGCGGGGCGCTTGAGGGGGTAAGGCGCGGAGTGCGAACTCTCGTCATCGATTGCGCGACCGAGAATTGTTCCGCCGCCCTGTTCGAGGGCGAGGGCGAGGGCGATATGCTGCGCCTGATCGACGGGCGCTGCGAGACGCTGGGGCGCGGCCATGCCGAACGGCTGGTCCCGATGATCGCGGAATTGCCCGATGGCGGGCGCGCGGACCGGATCGCGGTTTCGACAGGCCCCGGCAGCTTTACCGGCATTCGCGTCGGGCTGGCCGCGGCCAAGGCACTGGCGCTGGCATGGCGGGCCGATCTGGTCGGATTTCCGACACTCGCCCTGATCGCTGCGCAGGCGCGCGCGCAATCGGGCGCCGTGCCGGTCGGCGTGGCCAATAATGCCGGCCATGGCGAATGGTTCGTGCAGGAATTCGCCGCCGACGGGCTGCCCCGTTCGGATGCGCGCTCGCTCCCTCCTCCCGAAGCGCAGGCCGCGCTGACCGCGGAACAGGTCGCAGGCAGCAAGGCCGAGGCGCTGGTCGCCGCGCGCGGGTTCGGACAGGCGTGGCCGCTGCTCCCCGATGCGCGGCAGTTTGCAGCCCTGCCGCAAAGCCTGTTATTGCCCGATCCGCACCCCGCCTATGGCCGCCGCCCCGATGCGGCGATCCCGAACAAGGGCACCACGGGAAGGCGGGTCGACAACAGCCAAAGGGCAGGCTGATGCCCGACCAGAAGATAGCCGATGCGATCATGCGCGTCATGGAAGTGGCCTTCGATCCGGTTTACGGCGAGGCGTGGAACCGTTCGCAATTGCTGGGCGCGCTGGTGATGCCCGACACGCGGTTCGTGCTGGTCGACGATACCGGCAATCTGGCTCCGCATGATCTGGACAGGGTGACTGGCTTTGCCCTGCTGCGCCGCGTAGTGGACGAGGAAGAACTGCTGCTGATCGCGGTCGCACCCGAATCGCGGGGCAAGGGGCTGGGCGGCAGATTGCTGGATCGCGCGGTGGAAACATCGCGCGATCTGCGCTGTTCCAAGATATTTCTGGAAATGCGCGACGACAATCCGGCGCGCCATTTGTATCACGCCCACGGTTTCAAGCCCGTGGGGCTAAGACGCGACTATTATTCGGGACGCGACGGGAAAAGGCGAAACGCGATTACTTTCATGCGCATTATTAACGCATCTTAAATCCATCTTTCCCGCTGCCGCAGCTTGGCATTCGCAACACGGACCAGAATTCGCACGGCGATCACTCCGGAACTTAAAATTAAAATTTTAACAAGCGGGTTTTTCAATGAAAATCCCGCAGTGAATAGTTGTATTTTAATAAATGATGGACCAAAAGACGCGCATCGCCGACGGCATTCGGGGTGGTCAAGCGGCGAAGAACCGTACTGAAAGGATTTTAAGTCATGGATAATCCCGTACTCGACGTGAACGAGACGCTTATTACGCTTACGTCGGACATCGTGGCCGCTCACGTCAGCAATAATAACGTGGAAGTCGGCGACGTCCCCTCGCTGATCAGCAATGTCTATGCGGCGCTTGCCGGTCTTGGCGAAGCGGCACAGGAAGAAGAAACGCCGCCCGAACCGGCCGTGTCGATCCGCGCATCGGTAAAGCCCGATTACATCGTGTGTCTTGAAGACGGCAAGAAGCTGAAAATGCTCAAGCGCCATCTGATGACGCATTACAACATGACCCCCGACGAATATCGCGCGCGCTGGAACCTGCCGGCCGACTATCCGATGGTTGCCCCCAACTATGCGGAAAAGCGTCGCGAACTGGCGAAGAAAATCGGCCTGGGCCGCAAGCCCGGCAGTCGCCGCAAAAAGGGCTGAACGCCCGCAGAAAAGACGGGGGCAGTCATGGCCCCCGCATCGCCCCGCCGGTTTCATCCCCCACCCCCACACGACCGGCACGGGTACAGGAATTCAGGGCGGTTGCGTTGACGGCGGCGCGGTCTATGATCGCGGCAAAGCGGCGCCATCGCCCTTTATTCTTTTCCAACTGCTATCCAAGGCTGTAACCCAGTGCCCAACCCGATCGACATCGAAGCGATCTGCGCCGAACGCGGACTTCGCATCACCGAACAGCGCCGCGTGATTGCCAAGGTGCTGTCCGAAAGCACCGACCATCCCGATGTCGAAAAGCTGCACGAACGCGCATCGGCCATCGATCCCGGCATTTCGATCGCCACCGTCTATCGCACCGTGCGCCTGTTTGAAGAGGCGGGGATTCTGGACCGCCACGATTTCGGCGATGGCCGCGCCCGTTACGAAGCATCGCCCGAGGCGCATCACGACCATCTGATCGATGTCGAAACCGGCAAGGTGGTCGAATTCGTCGATCCCGAACTGGAAGCGCTGCAGCGCCAGATCGCGGAAAAGCTGGGTTTTCGCCTCGTCGATCACCGCATGGAACTTTACGGCGTCCGCCTCGACCGGGATTGATCCTGACATGGGCTGGCGCGCGCCCGTGCGGCTGGCGGCCATGGCGATCTGGCTGCTGGCCTGCGTGATCGCCTTTGCGCTGCTTGCTCCGCTGCCGGGCCGCAATCCCGTGCCGCCGGTATTTCTGGCAGGCATCGCCTTTATCGCCGGGGTTGAGATTACCGTGCGCGGCACCCCACCGCGCCGCGCCATGCTGCTGGCCAATCACGTCAGCTGGATCGACATTACCGCGCTGGCCGCCACCGCGCGGTCGGCCTTTGTCGCGCATGACGGGCTACAGGGGCATCCGGTGCTGAAGAAATTGTGCGAGATGAACGACACCGTGTTCATCGCCCGATCGCGCCGGCACACCGTGTCGCAGCAGGTCGACCAGATCCGCGCCGCCATCGACGAATGCGATGTGCTGACCCTGTTTCCCGAAGGCACCACCGGAAATGGCGACGGATTATTGCCGGTCAAAAGCAGTCTTTTATCCGCGATCGACCCCGCGCCGCAGGGCGTGCCCGTCGTTCCGGTGGTTCTGCATTACCGCGACGCGAAAGATATTGCATGGGTGGATGACGAGGCGGGGGACGCCAATTTCCTGCGCATATTGTCGCGCCGCGATCCGGTGGAACTGACCGTGCATTTCCTGCCGCCGCTGGCAGGCGGGGAGCTGGCCGGACGCAAGGCCATGGCCGCGGCGCTGACCGAACGGTTGGAGAGGGGACTCGCCATCGCGGACGCAAAGGCGTAAGGGCGCGCCCCATGAAATCCCTCTCCGAACCCAAAAGCTATCGCATCAAAAGCTTCGGCTGCCAGATGAACGTCTATGATGGCGAACGCATGGCCGAATTGCTCGGCGCGCAGGGCATGTCCGCCGCGCCCGAGGGCGAGGATGCCGATCTGGTCGTATTGAACACCTGCCACATCCGCGAAAAGGCCGCCGAAAAGGTCTACTCCGATATCGGCCGCTTGCGCCGCGACGATGGCTCTGCCCCGCTGATCGCGGTTGCAGGCTGCGTTGCGCAGGCCGAGGGCGAGGAGATCATGGCGCGCAGCCCCGATGTGCGCATGGTCGTCGGACCGCAAGCCTATCACCGACTGCCCGCGATGATCGAAAAGGCCCGTGCCGGTGAGCGCGTGACCGATACCGACATGCCCGCCAATGCCAAGTTCGGCGTGCTGCCGACGCGGACGAAGCGCGCCCCGTCGGCCTTCCTGACGGTGCAGGAAGGCTGCGACAAGTTCTGCACCTATTGCGTGGTGCCCTATACGCGCGGCGCAGAAATCAGCCGCCCCTTCGCCGATCTGGTCGAGGAAGCGCAGAAACTGGTCGATGCCGGCGCGCGCGAGATCACCCTGCTGGGCCAGAACGTCAACGCGTGGGACGGCGAGGACGACAAGGGGCGCGCCATCGGCCTGGACGGGCTGATCCGCGCGCTGGCGGCGATGCCCGATCTTAAACGCATCCGGTACACGACCAGCCATCCCAACGATATGAGCGACGCGCTGATCGCCGCCCATGGCGAAGTGGGCAAGCTGATGCCCTATCTCCATTTGCCGGTGCAGTCGGGCAATAACCGGGTGTTGCAGGCGATGAACCGCAGCCACAGCGCCGAAAGCTATATCGCGCTGATCGAACGGTTCCGCGCCGCGCGGCCCGATATCGCGATCAGCGGCGATTTCATCGTCGGCTTTCCCGGCGAAACCGATGCGGAGTTCGAGGACACGCTGAAGATGGTCGACACCATCCGCTATGCCGCGGCCTTCAGCTTCAAATATTCGCCCCGCCCCGGCACTCCTGCCGCGACCATGGCGGACCAGATCGCCAAGGAAGTGATGGACGAGCGGTTGCAGCGGCTTCAGGCCGCGCTGCAGCGCGACAGCCTTTCCTTTAACCAGGCGTCGGTCGGCAGGACCTGCGAGGTTCTGGTCGAACGCAAGGGCCGCAAACCCGGCCAGTGGCTGGGCAAGACGCCATGGCTGCAATCCGCATGGTTTGAGGGGGACGCCGCCATCGGCGACCTGGTGCAGGTCGAGTTGCTGGCTGCCGGGCCCAATTCGCTGGAAGCGCGCGTCGTTTAGCTTTCGGGCGCGCCCAGCCTGCGCATCGAATCCCACGCGTCCTGCGCGATCAGGACCGTGCCTTGCTCTTCCTGCAGGATGGCGGGCGGCACGGTCGGGTTCGACGGATAGCGGATACCGTCGAAACGCAAAACGGCATTGCCGCTTTCGCCTCCGCCGCCGCCGACCCACACGGTCAGATCGCGCCAGCCGTGGCTGCTGCTATCCAGCACGGTCACCGGCAGTTTCGACACGCTGGCGTCCATGCGCACGGTAAAGCCCTCACCCGCAGGTTCCAGCACAAGCACATTGCAGCCGCCCGATCCGCACAGCATCGGCCCGCTGGCATAGGCGACAATCTCGTCCATGCCGTCGCCGTTCAGGTCGATGGCGGTCGTTGCGACCGAAACCTCGCCATCATCGGCGAAATGCTGCGCCAGAAAGCCATCGGCCGCGTCGGCCACGGGCACCGCATTGGACGGACCCTCCGGCATGACCTCAGCCGCTGTTGCCTCGGCCGTATTCTCCTGCACCGGCGGCGACCCGCATGCGGTGATGGCCAGCATTGTGACGGGGGCGAGCATGGTCGGGATAATGCGCATGGCCCCTTATATCGCTTGCGGGCCCGCAGGGGAAATGCGAACGAACGCCAGCATGAACCGCCCGCCCCGCCCCGATCCCCGCGCCCTGCGCAAGGTGCTGAAATTCGTGGCGCTTTGGCTTGCGCTGGGCGGCGGCGCATGGCTGGGCGGATGCGATGCCGCACCCGAACGCGATACCGTGGCCGACCCCCTGCCCCTGACCGCACCCGCGGTGATGGAGGATGACACAGTCGACCCGCCCCCCAATCCCGACGGGCTGCAACTGGCGCCCGGATTCGCGCCTCTCGCCTTCGATCTCGCGGGTACGGGCTGGCTGGTCACGGCGGTCGACGGTGTGCCCACTGCCGATTTGCAGGACGACCTGGCGACGGTGCATTTCGGCGGCTCCTATCTGCGATGGCTTGGCTGCAACCAGATGGAATCGCTCTATATTCCCCTCACCCGCAGCTTCGCACTGGGCGAGCCGCGCCAGACGACGCATGATTGCACCGATAGCGCGGTCGATGCCGCAATGGCGTCCGTGCTGGCGGACAAGCCGCTGATCGGCCGCAACCGCGAGGGGAAGATCATGCTGGCGGGCAAGACCCATGCCATCACGCTAAGCCAGATCGACAGCGGACCAAAGGATCCCGAGGCACCGCCACTGGATGCCGCCCCGTTCGAGATCATGTCCCCCGGCGCGCCCGGCGGGAGGCCCGTTCTGGCGCTGAAAAACGGCAGTTTCGCCATCTGGATGGATTGCCCCGCCGCCATTTCGGGCAGCTTGCGCCTGGTCGAGGGTAAATTGCGCACCGGCAATGTGCAGGTGAAGGAGTGCGAGAGCTATCGCAGCACCGCGCGCGATGCGCTGGCCGATTTCTTCCGCGTATCGCCCGCCATCGCACGCGGTCGCGGCGGCGAATTGCTGCTGAGCGACGGGAAACAGGTGATCGCCGCGCGCCAGTGCAGCAACGGATCGGCCGCATGCCGCCGCACCGCATCGGCCATCCACGCAGCCGAAGCGCAGGAAGACGGCGGCGATACAGCGGTTATCCCCAGCCGCTGACCCTGCGGCGACTTGCCTAACCCCGCGGTGCACCTATCTTGATCCCAGCAACAGGCCGGTTTTCAGCAGCGGTCCGAGTCGGTTCCGCATTACCCTTGCCGGTCATGACAAGGAGCACGAGTGAGCCGCAAGAACGCGCGCGTTGCCGCACCCACGGCCCCCACGGGCAACTGGCCCGCCGACCGAACCGCCACCGCGGGAACCCGGGCGCGGACCGAGATGGAATTCCCCGATGCCGAAATGCTGGGCGCATTATTCGGGCAGTTCGATCGCAATCTTGTCCAGCTTGAAGACCGCCTCGGCGTCTATATCGCGGCACGCGGCAATCGCGTGCAGATCGAGGGGACAGAGGAAGCCGTCGCCCGCACCCGCGACGTTCTGGCAGGCATGCAGCAACAATTGCTGTCGGGTTTCGAACTCGACGCGGGCGCGGTCGACGCGCTGATCGCGATGAGCAGCGAGCCCACGCTGGACGGCATCGTCAAGGGCGAGGACCAGACGGGGCTTGGCGCGGATCTGGGCCGCAATGGCCGCCCGCAGATCATGATCCGCACCCGCAAGAAGACCATCGCCCCGCGGTCCAAGGCGCAGGAAGCCTATATGCAGGCGCTGGTCAGCAATGACATCATCTTTGCGCTGGGTCCGGCGGGCACGGGCAAAACCTATCTGGCAGTGGCACAGGCGGTTGCGCAGCTGATCACCGGCAGCGTGCAGCGCCTGATCCTGTCGCGCCCCGCGGTCGAGGCGGGCGAGCGGCTGGGCTTCCTGCCCGGCGACATGAAGGACAAGGTCGACCCCTATCTGCGCCCGCTTTACGACGCGCTGTACGATTGCATGCCGCCCGAACAGGTCGAACGCCGCCTGGCATCGGGAGAGATCGAGATCGCGCCCATCGCTTTCATGCGCGGACGCACGCTGGCCGATGCCTTTGTCATTCTGGACGAGGCGCAGAACACCACGCGCGAACAGATGAAGATGTTCCTCACCCGTTTCGGTCAGAACAGCCGCATGGTGGTGTGCGGCGATCCGCGGCAGGTGGATATTCCCGGCGGCGACCGCCATTCGGGGCTGGCCGACGCGGTCGAACGGCTGGAAGGGGTCGAAGGAATCGCCGTCAGCCGCTTTACCGCAGCCGATGTCGTGCGCCACCCGATCGTGGGCCGCGTGGTCGAGGCCTATGAAGGCTCGGGCGTGCCCGGTTGAACGGCGCGACAAGCGAATCCGCGATGACTGCTCCGACACTGGAAACCGATGTATCGCCCGAATGGGGCGACGATATCGACTGGGACATGCTGGCCCACCGCGCGGCAGAGGCGATTGCCGCCGAAGCGCCCGAGCTGGCCGATCCCAACATGCTGGTCAGCGTGGTATTCGCCGACGATGACGAGGTGCACGCGCTGAACCGGCAATGGCGGGCCAGGGACAAGCCTACCAATGTCCTGAGTTTTCCCATGCTTTCGCGTGAGGAAGTGCTGCGCGCCGCCGAACGCAAAGACAGCGGCGCACCGGTCATGCTGGGCGATATCGTGCTTGCGTTGGAAACCTGCGCGCGCGAGGCGGATGAAAAATCTGTTGCACTTGCAGTTCATGCAACGCATCTGGTGATTCACGGGCTGCTTCATATCGCCGGTCACGATCACGAGCTTGGCGATGCCGAGGCCGAGGCGATGGAAGCACTTGAAACGCGGGCCCTGGCCCGGCTGGGGATCGCAGATCCGTATCATTCCTGAAACCGGCTGCCGGAAACCCCGCTGGCCGGTTCTTTGACGAAGGGTTCAAGAGGCCATCATGGCCGACAGTCACAGTACCGACACCGGCTCTCAGGAGCCGGACAGGCGCCTTCTCTGGCATCGGATCCGGTCGTTCTTCGACGGCAGCGAGGGTGAGCAATCGCTTCGCGCCCAGATCGAGGAAGCGATCGACGAGCACGAGGAAGAGGAAGGCCGCGAAGGCCCCATCCACGAAAACGGCGATCTTTCGCAGATCGAGCGGCAGATGCTGCGCAATCTCCTCCATTTTTCGGAGAAGGACGCCGACGATGTCTCGATCCCGCGTGGCGAGATCGTGGCGATCGACCGGGCCGCCAGCTGGGACACGCTGGTCGCGACATTCGCCGAACACGGCCATTCGCGCATACCGGTGTTTTCGGAAACGCTGGACCATGTGATCGGCATGATGCTGATCAAGGACGTGTTCCCCTTTCTGGCCGAAAACCGCCCCCCGCCCAAGGACTGGACGACATTGATGCGCCAGCCGCTTTACGTGCCGCAGGCGCGCGGGGCGCTGGATGTGCTGGCCGACATGCGCGCGCGGCGCGTGCATCTGGCCATTGTGGTCGACGAATATTCGGGCACCGACGGTATCATCACGATCGAGGATCTGGTCGAGGAAATCGTCGGCGAGATCGAGGACGAGCATGACGACGCCCCTGTCGAATTGCTGGTCCCCATCGACGAGGGGATGTGGGACGCCGATGCCCGCGCGCAGCTGATCGATGTGGCGCGCAGGGTCGATCCGCATCTGGCCGAAGTCGAAGAACAGGTTGACACATTGGGCGGTCTCGCCTTCGTTCTGGCAGAGCGCGTGCCCGAAGTGGGCGAAGTGCTGGAGCATGACAGCGGCTGGAAGCTGGAAGTGATCGCGGGCGACGAACGCCATGTCGAACGCATCCGCCTTCATCCGCCTGTCGGGGATCAAAAAACAGAAGACGAAAGTTCCGATTGATGGCGACACGCCGCCTGCCACCTCTCAGATCGCTGGAAGCCTTTGTCCGCATCGTGCGGCTCGGCTCGGCCAAGGCTGCCGCGGCGGAATTGGCGCTCAGCCCGTCGGCCCTGTCGCGCCGCGTGACCGCGCTTGAGGATTATACCGGCCGCAAACTGTTCAACCGCGGCCACCAGACCATGAAGCTGACCGAAGAGGGGCAGGCCCTGTTCGACGCGGTCGCCCCCGCGCTGGACGAGCTGGCCGAGCAGGTCGGGCGGCAAATGGCCGACAACAAGATCATGCGCCTGCGCCTGAACGTGCTGCCCCTGTTCGGCGAACAGCGGCTGGTGCCGCGTCTGCCCGAATTGCGACAGCTGTATCCGGCGCTGCACATCGATATCGACAGCTATCCCAACCCGCTGGCGCGTCTGGGCGAATCGGTCGATGCGGCGATCATCATTGCCGATAATGTCGATCCGAAGCTGCATGCGGTGCGGCTCGACCACAATATGGTCCACGCCATCGCATCGCGCAAAACGGCCGAGGAAGTGGGCGACGTGCCCGATCCGGCGAAGCTGGAGAAGATGAACTACCTCGTCCATTCGGACATGGACCTCAGCTTTGCGGCATGGCGCGAGGCTGTGGGCATCGACATGCGCAAGGAACCTCTGGTCGATCATTTCGATTCGGGCGCGCTGATCCTCGAGGCTGCGGCACAGGGGCTGGGCATCGCGATCATGCACGGAGACCATCTGACCCGCGCGCGTGACGAACGTCTGGCAAGGCTGTTCCCCGACCTCGAGATCGAGAGCCCCTACAGCTTCTGGTTCGTCTGCCGCCCCAAGGCGCTGGAGACGAGGCCGGTCAGGATTTTCAACGACTGGCTAGCAAACGCCAAGCTGTAGCCAGCGATCTTAGACGAGGATTGCGAAGCAGCCGCAGTCTAGGATCGCAGAGGCGAAAGTCCGGCCGGCGGCCGCAGAGGGCCATCAGGTCCGCAGCAAGCCGTTCGACGTGACAGCCGCGGCTGCGGCTGCTTTCGGGCATTCAGCTTTTACGCGCTAATGACCGGAACGGGGTGGTTTGCGGACCTTTTCTCTGCAAAATCGAAAAATGGCATATTGCTTTAGAACGCGGCTGTTCATCTCGGGCTTGAGCCTTGCATTTTTATGGAGTTGTGACGCTCAGGTTCCGGTCTTGTCCGATAATGAAGTTGCTCTTTTACGGGAACACTCTCCCGGAATGACAGATGAGTGCGTCGAAAAAGCCCGATTTGGTGGGTTCGCTGCCATATCCAGCCTAGCTGTTGACCAGTGTTTCGAGATGGATACGGCTCAAACCTACCGCGGGCTTTGGCGCGACGATTTTGAAGGGTCAAGGTTTTGCCCGAGTCCCCAGACCGAATGCACTCAGGAGACGTCGGGCGAAGCGATTTGGCTAACGTTTTCGCCAGAATTGGAAGGGCGTGAAAATGTGGCGAGAGGCATGAGCGGTAACCTCTATGCCATCGAGTTTATAGGCCGGATGACAGCGCACCGTGGTCACTATGGCCATATGGGCATGTTCAATCGTGAAGCAGTCGTCGATGAAATAACGTCAATCCGACCTCTCACGCCCGGACAAAAGTCACGTTAGGTCAAATGTCCGCAATCGGTCGCCAGCAGACGTTCCGTTTTTCCAGCACCAAAGACCAACAGCAGCCCCCCAACACCACACCAAAAAAGAGGCGCCCGAAAGCGCCCCTCCTTCAATCGTCGCTGACGGCCCGAATTACGAAACCGTAGCCTTCACGATCTTGCCCGGGTTTGCCGGCGGCTCGCCCTTGGGCAGGGCGTCGACGTGGTCCATGCCTTCTTCGACCTCGCCCCATACGGTGTACTGGCGGTCGAGGAAGCGGGCGTCGTCGAAGCAGATGAAGAACTGCGAATTGGCGCTGTGCGGATAGGACGTGCGCGCCATCGAACACACGCCGCGCGTGTGCGGGTGGTCGTTGAACTCGGCCTGCAGGTCGGGCTTGTCCGAACCGCCCATGCCGGTGCCGTTGGGGCAGCCGCCCTGTGCCATGAAGCCGGGGATCACGCGGTGGAACTTCACACCGTCGTAAAAGCCTTCGCCAACCAGTTCCTTGATGCGCGCGACATGGCCGGGGGCCAGATCGGGGCGCAGCTTGATCACGACATCGCCGGTCTCACCATTGCCGGTGTCGAGCGTGAGGGTGAGTTTTTCCTCGGACATGAATTCTCCTTTGTCGCCCCCTTATGCGCCGCCCCTGTTGGCGGGGCCGCGGAGCGTGTCTGCGGGGTCGGCATCGCATATAGGCTATCGCCCGCATATGTCACGCCCGCGACTTTCCACGCCTGCCCACAAGCCATGCCGCCCGATCCACAGGCTTGTACCCCGCTTTCCCACAGCATGGCCCACCGGTTCGTCCACAAATCATCCACACGTGCGAAACCCAAGTTTCCCGGTTGATTTCGCGGTGCAGCAACCTAGACACCGGCACTGATGGAGCGCGACGACCAGAACCTTGCCAAGGAGCATGACGCCGAAGAGGCCGCGATCGCGTCATACGTCGCCAGCGACGATGCCGAGCATATGAGCGAGGCCGAAGAAGCCCGCGCCGAACGGCTGGACGAGGATGACCGGCTGAAGCCCGAATTCGTCGAGGCGGTGCGCGAGGCTCTGGACGAGGACGCCGAGACCGACGTCCGCGATCTGGTCGAACCGCTGCACCCCGCCGATATCGCCGATCTGTTCGAAATCCTGCCGCGCGAGGACCGGCCTGCGCTGGCCCGCGGCATCGCCGATCTGATGAGCGGCGAGGTTATTTCCGAGCTGAACGATTACGTTCGCGACGATCTGCTGGAAGCGCTGCCGCCCGATGCGGTGGCGGGCATTGCCGAACAGCTGGAAACCGACGACGCCGTCGCGCTGATCGAAGACCTTGACGCCAGCGATCAGGCCGCCGTTCTGGCCGAGCTGGACCCCGAAGACCGCGCCGCCATCGAAAGCGCGCTGTCTTTTCCCGAGGAATCGGCAGGCCGCCTGATGCAGCGCGATCTGGTCGCGGTGCCCGAACATATCACCATCGGCGATCTGATCGATTACATGCGCGACAATGCCGATCTGACGACCGAGTTCTGGGAAGTCTTCGTCGTCGATCCCGCGCATCGCCCCGTCGGCACGTGCCAGCTTTCGTGGATACTGCGCACCCCGCGCAGCGTGCCGATCGCCGATGTGATGAAGCGTGACCAGACGTTGATCCCCGCCGATCTGGATCAG
Organism: Croceicoccus sp. Ery5; assembly: GCF_020985325.1. Classification (NCBI taxonomy): domain Bacteria; kingdom Pseudomonadati; phylum Pseudomonadota; class Alphaproteobacteria; order Sphingomonadales; family Erythrobacteraceae; genus Croceicoccus; species Croceicoccus sp. Ery5. Next base: position 758,556 of record NZ_CP087587.1, on the reverse strand, counting down.
GAAGAAGTCGCGCTGCGCTTCCAGAAATACGCGCTGATTTCCGCCGCCGTGGTGGACAAGGGCGGGCGGCTGATCGGCCAGATCACCGCCGACGACGTTGCGCATATCATTCAGGAAGAAGCGGGCGAGGATACGCTGCTGCTGTCGGGCGCGGGCGAAGGCGACATCAACGAACCGATCCGCACCTCATACTCCCAGCGTGTCCGCTGGCTGGTCGCCAATCTGGGTACGGCGCTGGTCGCATCGCTGATCATCGCGGCATTCGGCGCGGCGATCGAACAATTGGTGGCGCTGGCGATCCTGATGCCCATCGTCGCCAGCATCGGCGGCAATGCGGGCACGCAGACCATGGCGGTTTCGGTGCGCGCGCTGGCGATGAACCAGCTGACGCAATCGAACACGCGACGCGTGATCTGGCGCGAAATGCGCGTGGCCCTGCTTAACGGGCTGACCGTGGCGGCACTGATCGGCACGGCGACGGCACTGATCTTTACGCCCATGCTGGGCGGGGTGATCGCCGCGGCCGTGGTAATCAATATCATCACCGCGGGACTTGCGGGCGTGATGGTGCCGGTGATCTTCGACCGGCTGGATCAAGACCCTGCGGTCGCATCGTCGGTGTTCGTCACGATGATCACCGATTCGATGGGCTTCTTCGCCTTCCTCGGCCTTGCGGTCGCGTCGGGGCTTGTCGGCTGACGGGTTGAGGCGGGGCGTATTCGCCCTATCTTGGGGCGATGCCCCTGCACCTCACCAAGATTGCCTTTGGCGCGCAAAGCTATGACGATATCGAAAGCTGGTTCGCCAATCGCCCGCGCGTATCGCTGAACACGCGCTATTGCCCAAAGCGGGTGGAGGAGTTGGAAGGCGGGTCGCTCTATTGGGTGCATGAACATGCGCTGGTGGCGCGCAGCCCGATCACCGGTTTCGAACAGCAGGATAACGGGCGCTGGTGGATCCACCTTGCCCCGCAGCTGATCCGCGTGCAGGCCCGCCCGCGCCGCGCGCATCAGGGCTGGCGCTATCTGAAAGACGAAGACGCTCCGCCCGATCTGGCCGAAGGGGCCGACGCGGGCGATGTGCTGCCGGGCAAATTGCTGGGGCAGCTGACCAAGCTGGGCCTAGTTTAGCTAATCCGCATAGCCAGTCCGTTTAGCTGATCCGTCCGGCTAGTCCGCGGGCCGGTCCAGCCAGTCGCGCAGCAGATAATGCGCGATGGCATGCGGCGGCGGCGGATCAAATGTCTTGCCCGGCAGCCCTTCCAGCGCGGCGAACAATTCCCCGCGCGTTGCCCAGAATGCATCGTCCAGCTCGGTCCGGTCGATCGCAAGGGTCGCGTGATCTGTCACCGCGTGGCAGCCGATCATCAATTGCGACGGAAACGGCCAGGCCTGGCTAGCGCGATAGCGGACCGAATGAACCTTCAGCCCCGCCTCTTCCAGCACTTCGCGCTGCACGCCCTGTTCGATGGTCTCGCCCGGTTCGATAAAGCCCGCCAGCGCGGAATAGCGCCCCTCGGGCCAGCCGAGGCCGCGACCCAGCAGCACCAGTCGCTCGCCATCGGCAGTGGTGTGTTCGACCGTCATGATCGCCACCGGATCGGTGCGCGGGAAATGCGAAGCGCCGCAATCGCGATCGGTGCAATCGCGCTGCCAACCGCCCTTGCCCTGCACCGTCATCGAACCGCAGCGCGCGCAGAACCGGTGTGTCGCGTGCCAGCTGGCAAGGCTGCGCGCGGCCGCGAAAGTGGCGAAATCCTGCGGGTTCAGCTGCCCCGCCTGCAGCCATGCCTTGCCCCGCGCATCGCCCGCGCCGGTGCCGCGCGGCACGGCGGCGAAACAGCCGCGATCGCCATCAAGGCCAAGGAACACCAGCTCCGCCCCTTGCGGCGCATCGTCCAGCGTGCCCCATTCCAGCCTGCCGTCATCACTGACCAGCGGGTCGCATTCGTCCATTTTAAGCAGCAGTGCGCGGTCGCCCATCAGCGCGCACAGAGCATCGGGATCGGCGCGGACGTGATCGGCGCGGTCGATCCGGCGCGAACGGCGGCGGTCGCCGTCGGCCTGCACAATTTCGCCGTCCATCGGGCCGTTCACCATGGCTGTATCCCTGTATCGAATGATCGCTTCAACCCGCGCGGCCTAGCCCCGCCCGCAGGCGAAATGCAATCACTGGCAGAACTTCCCTACCATTTGCTTGTCCCTTATTCGCATTTCGACATGGCCCGGGCGGCATTGGCGAACAGCGTGGGCAGACCGGCATCGTCCAGCCGGTCGATTGCCCACCATTCGCCGTCAAGCCGCTCTGCCATGGCGGGCGGCGCATCGCGCATTGCGCTGATCCGCATGTCGAGGACGAAATGGGTAAACACATGCCGCACGCTGGCACCGCTGTCGCGCCAGCCGCCATCCGCCGGCGGCACCCCGTCGCCATCGCGCCGTGCGGCCCAGCCATCGTCGGGCAAGGCGCGCATGCCTGCCAGCATCCCTTTGGCAGGGCGGCGCACCAGCAGCACATGACCGTCCCGTTCGATCCAATATGCCGTGCCGCTGCGTTGCGGCTTGGGCTTCTTTGCGGCCTTCACCGGCAGGCTGGCGGCAATCCCCCTGCCATGGCCGATGCAATCGCCTTGCAGCGGGCAGATCAGGCATTTGGGTTCGCGCGATGTGCAGACGGAAGAGCCGAGATCCATCATCGCCTGCGCGAAATCGCCCGCGCGCGCATCGGGTGTGATGCTGTCGGCAGCCTCGCGGATTGCGGGGCGCGATGCGGGCAAGGGATCGGCTATGGCGAACAGGCGCGACACGACGCGTTCGACATTCGCATCCACCGCCACGGCGCGCTGGCCGAATGCGATGGCCGCTATCGCCGCTGCGGTATAGGCCCCCACACCCGGCAGGGCGCGCAGCCGTTCCTCGGTCTCCGGAAAGGAACCGCCTGCCCCCGCCACCATGCGCGCGCAGGCAATCAGATTGCGGGCCCGCGCGTAATAGCCCAGCCCCGCCCACGCGGCGAGCACATCGGCTTCGGGCGCGGCGGCCAGCGCGGCGACATCGGGCCAACGCGCGGTAAAGCCGTCAAAATAGGGCCTTACCGCCGCCACCGTCGTTTGCTGCAGCATGATTTCGGACAGCCACACGCGATAGGGGTCGGGCGCTTCATTGCTGCCCGGCGGCACCCGCCACGGCAGCGTTCGGGCATTGGCATCGTACCAGCGCAGCAGATCATGCGCGATGCGCGATGCGCCGGCGCCTGTATGCGTTGCGGGTTTCTTGTGAAGGGAACTGGTCACGACCGGCACGCCTATGGCATGGGCTGGCGGGTCATGGAAAGCGACTCTGAAAAACCCCGCAGCAAGGCCGCAAGCAATGGCGGCGCCAAAAAGGCGGCGGGGCCCAAACCCTATGAACGCCCGCGCGGCGGGGCGGCCAGACCCATCGGCGATCTGATGCCCCAGATCGGGCGCACCGCGTTTCGCCGGTTCGGTTTCGTGCAATCGTCGGTCGTGTCGCGCTGGGCCGAAATCGTCGGTCCCCAACACGCCCGCGTCTCCGCGCCAGAGGCGATCCGATTTCCCCCCGGCGAGAAATCGGGGGGCACGCTGCAACTGGTCGTGCTGCCTGCCCACGCCCCGCTGATCCAGCACGTCATTCCCGAAGTGATCGAGCGGGTGAACCGCTTTTTCGGCTATAGCGCGGTGGCAAAGGTGAAAATCCGGCAGGGTCAGGTTCAGGTACCCGATTCTATCGCTGGCGATGGCAAGGCCAAACCGCCGCCGTCGCTCAAACCGATTCCGATGGAATTGGGGGATTCGCTGCGCGATATCGGCGATCCGGAATTGCGCACGGTGCTGGAATCGCTGGCCCGTTCGCTGGGCGGGACCGTGCCGGGCGGGAATGACAAGGGATGACGATGAAGACGGGTTTGAAAATTCTGGCCTTGGCCATGGCGGGCGCGGCCGCGCTCACCGCGCAATCGGGCACTGCCGGTTCTGCGGCTGCCGCTTCGGGCGCCGCGCAATCGCCGCAAGGCGTGACCCGCGTCGAACCCGGCGTGCACCGCATCGGCCCTGCCAAGGCGCCGGTCACCCTGACCGAATATGTCAGCTATACCTGCCCCCATTGCGCCCATTTCGAACAGGAAGCGGGCAAGGAGCTGGTGATTGCCTATGCCGCGACGGGCAAGGCATCGGTGGTCGTGCGCCATCTGGTACGGGATCAGGCCGATCTGGCCGCCGCGCTGGTCACCAATTGCGGGCAAAGCGACCGTTTCCTTGCCAATCATTCGGCGATCATGTCCGCGCAGCCCGTATGGCTCGACAGATGGTACAAGGCGACTTCGGCGCAGCGCGCGCGTTACCAGACGGGCACCGTCGGCGCGCGCATGCAGGCCGTCGCCCGCGATCTGGGATTCTATGACATCATGGCCCGCCGCGGCTATTCCAAGCCGCAACTCGACCGCTGCCTTGCGGACGAGGCGCTGGCAAAGACCCTGTCGGAAAAGACCGCCGCCTATCTGGCCAGCGGCGTTTCGGGCACGCCCAGCTTTGACATTAACGGCGTGCTGCTGGCCGGAACGCATGACTGGGCCAGCCTGAAACCGCAGCTGGATGTGCGCATGAAATAGGGGTGATTCGCCCGCATCGCGCACGAACAGGCGCGCTGGCGGCGCATTATTGGCGTCACAAGGCGCTGAAACGCCTGGATCGGGTGCGGTGCTTGTGCAAAACCGGCCCGCATTTTGGCCCCCGTGCTTCCGCAAGGTGCCCCGCTTGCGCTAGCTTCTTCAGATTGGAAAGATTTCGATGATCAAAGCCCGTTTCAACCGCCCGCTCCTCGCCCTTGCGCTTGCGCCGCTGGCGATGCTGGCTGCCTGCAATTCCGCCGAAGAGGCGACCGTCGGTTCGGTCGAAAGCGATCCGGTAGAGGCTGTGCCCGCTCCCGAAGGGCAAAGCTGGTCGCAGATCGTGGTGCCGACCGAACAGGGCGGGTACCTGATGGGCAATCCCGACGCGCCGATCAAATTCGTCGAATATGGCGCGCTGTCGTGCTCGCACTGCGCCGATTTCGCCGAGACCGCGGGCGAGGAACTGCGCAGCGAATATGTCGACAGCGGCCGGGTCAGCTTTGAACTGCGCTTTGTCATGCTGAACGCGATGGACGTGCCCGCCGCATTGCTGGCGCAATGCTCCGCACCCGAAGCGACGATCGCGCTGGCCGACCAGTTCTGGGCAAATCAGGCGATGTTCTTCCAGAATGCGCAGCAGGCGGGCGACGGGGCGTTCCAGCAGGTTTCGGCCCTGCCCCCCGAACAGCGCCTTGTAGCCATGGCGCAATTGTTCGGCATGACCGATTTCTTCGCAGCGCGCGGCGTTTCGCGCGATCAGGCCAATGCCTGCCTGACCGATCTGGATGCGGCGCAAAAATTCGTCGAAACGTCGAACGGGTACGAGGTAACCTCGACCCCGACGCTGGAAATCAACGGCACGCGGCTGACCGGCGCTCCCACCTGGGAAGAGCTGGAGCCTGCCCTGCAACGCGCCGGCGCCCGCTGATGGGGCATGGCGGCGACACTGTGATCTGATGCAGTTTCGCCGCCTGCGCCTTTCCGGATTCAAAAGCTTTGTCGAACCGGCAGAGCTGCGGATCGAACCGGGGCTGACCGGCGTCGTCGGCCCCAACGGTTGCGGCAAATCCAATCTTCTCGAAGCGATCCGCTGGGTCATGGGCGAAAGCTCGGCCAAGTCGATGCGCGGATCGGGGATGGAGGATGTGATCTTTGCGGGCACGGCCAGCCGCCCGCCCCGCAGCTTTGCCGAAGTCTCCCTGCTGACCGAAAGCGCCGATGGCGAGGAATTCGACGTCACTCGCCGGATCGAGCGGGGCGCGGGCAGCGCCTATCGCCTGAACGGCAGCGATGTCAGGGCCAAGGATATCGCGCTGATGTTCGCCGATGCGGCGACCGGCGCGCACAGCCCCGCGCTGGTATCGCAGGGCCGCATTGCCGCGGTGATTGCTGCCAAGCCCGCCGAACGCCGCCAGATGCTGGAGGAAGCCGCGGGCATTTCGGGCCTGCATGTCCGGCGCAAGGATGCCGAACAAAAGCTGCGCGCGACCGAAAACAATCTTGCCCGGCTTGAGGATTTGCTCGCCCAGCTCGACAGCCGGATGGGCAGCTTGCGGCGGCAGGCCAGGGCGGCGGAAAAATATCGCGAGCTGTCGGACCAGATCCGCGTGGCCGAAGCGCAAGTGCTGTTCGCGCGCTGGCGCGAGGCGGCGGCGGCGGCAGATGCGGCGCGGGCCCTTGCAAAAGAGAGCGAGGCAGCGGTGACCGCCGCGCAGGCCGCGACCTCTGCCGCGCAGCATGCCCAGCAGGCCAATGCGGTCCGGCTGGCGCAGGCGCGCGAGGACATGGCCGACCGGCGCGACGATGTATCGGCACAGGCGAACCTGTTGACCATGCTGACCGGCAGGCTGGAAGCGGCGCAGGAAAGGCTGGCCGATCTGGACCGGCAATATGCGCGGCTGAACAAGGATGAGGGCGACGCGGAGGAAAACACCCGCAATGCCGCCGAAGCCATGGCGCGGTTGACCCGGGAAATCGCCGCCAGCCAGCGCAATCTGACCGAAGATGAGCAGCGGCGCCCGAAGCTGGCTGCCGCGCAGGACGATGCCGAACGCGCGGGCCGCGTCGCCGAACTGGCACTGGCGCAGGCGACTGCCGATCAGGCGCGGGTCGAGGCCGACTGGCGCGTGGCCGAGGCTGCCGTCGCGCAGGCGCAGAACAGTTTGGCGCGTGCCCGGCGCGAGCTGGAGCGGAGCGAGGCCGAGCGCGACGGATTGGGTAGCGAGGAAGAGGCGAATGCCGCATTGCAGGCCGCCTCTGCCCGCGTCGAACAGGCCAGCGCCGCGCGCGCCGCCGCGCGCGCCGCGATCGACGAAGCGCGCATCGCCCGCGACGCCGCCAGCGCCCGCCGCGACGCCAGTGCCAGCGCGCTCGCCTCTGCCCGTGCCGAGCTGGCGGGCGTGGAGCGCGAGCACGATGCGCTGCTGCGCGACCGCACCGCGCGTGAAAAGGCCGACAAGGGCGCGAAGGGGCGCAAGCGCGCGATCGACGCGGTCAAGGCCGCGCCCGGTTACGAACGCGCCCTTGCCGCCGCCCTTGGGCGCGACGGTGCGGCCCTGCTGGCCGCGCCCGCCGATGGCGAGGAAGGGCGGTTTTGGACCGGCTCTGCCGTGCCGCAGCCGCATGGCGAAAGCCTTGCCGCCCATGTGACCGATGCACCGCCCGAATTGCAGGCCCGTCTGGCGCTGGTGCGCGTGGCGGACGAGGATAAGGGTCAGGCGCTGGAGCCCGGCGAATGGCTGGTGACCCGCGCGGGCGCCCTGCGACGGTGGGACGGTTTCGTCGTGCGCGGCGAAGGCGCGGCGGAAGCGGCCATGCTGGAGGCTGCGAACCGGCTGGATGCGCTGGCCGCGCGCTTGCCCGCTTTGCGCGATGGCCTGGCCAAGGCGGAAAGCGACCAAACCGATGCCAGCGCCGCATTCGAACTGGCGCGCGAGGCCAATGCCGACGCGGAGCGGGCCATGACGGCGGCGGCGGACGAGGAACGATCTGCCATGATGGCGCGCGGTCAGGCAGAGGCGGCGCTGGACCGTTTGCAACGCGCCCGCGCCGATCTGGCCGGGCGGCTGACCGAACTGGCCGCCCGCGTCGACACGGCAAGGGAAGAGCTGGCCGATGCCGAAAGCCAGCGCAGGGCCCTGCCCGATCCCACCGTGCAGCGGCAGGCGAGCGAGGCAGCGCGCGCGCGCAACGATGCCGCCCGCACCCGCCTGCAACAGGCGATGGCCGAACATGCCGCGCTGGAACAGGCGCTGGCCGTGGGGCAGGAACGCATCAATGCGATGCGCACCGACATGCGCGGCTGGGAAGCGCGTTCGGGCGATGCCGCCCGCCGTCTGGCCGATGTCGCCCGCCGGCGCGAAGAGATCGAGGAAGAGCGCGCCATCACTGCCGCCAAGCCCGAAGCCCTGATGCAGGATATCGAGCAGGCAAGCGCGGCGCGCGACCGGTTGACGGCCGAGCTGGACAAGGCGCAGGCCGCCCATTCCGCCGCCGAGGCCGCCGCGCGCGAGGCCGATGCCGCCTTCGCTGCCGCCAATGAAACGCTGGCCGCCGCGCGCGAGGCCCGCGCCGGTGCCGCCGCCCGCGCCGAGAACGAGGAAGCCCGCCGCGGCGAGCTTGCCCGCGCCAGCGGCGAACGGTTCCACTGCCCGCCCCCGCTGCTGCCCGAACGCATCGGTTTCGACAGCGCAGAGGCCGCGACGATGTCCGCCGAACGCCATGCGCAGCAATTGGAAAGCCTGACCATTGCGCGCGAGCGGCTGGGCCCTGTCAATCTGGTCGCCGCGGACGAGCTGGCCGAGGCCGAGGCCCAGCACGGGTCGAGCGCCGCAGAACAGGCCGAACTGGCCGAAGCGGTGCACCGGCTGCGCGGATCCATCGGCAGCCTTAACCGCGAGGGGCGCGAACGGCTGCGCGCCGCATTCGACGCCGTGGACGACCATTTCCGATCGCTGTTCGCCACGCTGTTCGGCGGCGGTCAGGCGCATCTGGCGCTGGTCGACAGCGACGATCCGCTGGAGGCTGGCCTTGAAATCTATGCCCAGCCGCCGGGCAAGAAGCTGCAATCGCTGACCCTGTTGTCGGGCGGCGAACAGGCGCTGACCGCGGTGGCGCTGATCTTTGCGCTGTTCCTGACCAATCCGGCGCCGATCTGCGTTCTGGACGAGGTCGATGCGCCGCTGGACGATGCCAATATCGAACGTTTCTGCGACTTGCTGGAAGCGATGACGAAGCAGACGCAGACCCGTTACCTGATCGTAACCCACAATGCCGTAACCATGAGCCGTATGCACCGGCTGTTCGGTGTGACCATGGTGGAACAGGGCGTATCGCGCCTTGTCAGCGTGGATCTTGGCGGGGCAGAGGAATTGCTGGCCGCAGAATGAAGACGGACACCGATCAGGACAATATGACCCAGCCGCTGACCCCGCTGCACCCCTCGCACCGCACCGCGCTGATGATCGAGGGGGCGATCGTCGCCATCCCCCTGCTGATCGCGGGGGTCGTGATCGAAATCGCCGCGCCGCTGCCGATGGGCGTGGCCATCCTCCCTGCCGCTCTGGTCGCCCTGTGGTGCCTTGGCTGGGCGCCGATGCGCCGTTACCGGCACAAGGGGTTCGCGATGGGCGAGGACCGTTTGCGCGTGGTCAAGGGCTGGCTGTTTCACCGCGACACGGTGGTTCCGTTCGGGCGCGTGCAGCATATCGACGTGAACCGCGGGCCGGTCGAACGCATGCTGGGCCTGTCGACGCTGGTGCTGCACACGGCGGGCACGCATAACAGCTCGGTCACCTTGCCGGGCCTTTTAGACGAAGATGCCCAAGTCATGCGCGAGGCGATCCGCAGCCACATCACGCGCGAGACCGAGGGTGTCTGACCACGCGGAAACACGCCCGCCAACAGCGGGACAACGGACCGAGATTCTGGGCCTTGTCCCCGCGATCGGCAAATCGCTGGCGCAGGCCGTGTTCGCCATGGTCGCCGTCACCATCGGGTCGAGCGAATTGCGCAGCTATCCGCTGGCGCTGATCGGCATTGCCATGCTGGTAATCGGCGGAGCACTGGGTTCGGCGTTCCTGCGCTGGTGGCGGACCGAATATCGCGTGGGGGCCGACGACATCCGGCTGGAAACCGGCCTGCTCTCGCGCGAGGCGCGGTCGGTTCCCTATGAGCGGATACAGGATGTCAGCATTGCCGAACCGCTGCTGGCGCGGCTGCTGGGGCTGGTATCGGTCACTTTCGAGACGGGCGCAGGCGGCAAGGACGAGATCAGCCTTGCCTATGTCACCCGCGCAGAGGGCGAGCGGCTGCGCGCCGTGGTGCGGCGGCAGCATGAAGCGCCCCGCGCGGCGGTCGACGCGCCCGCCGATACAAAACTGTCCGCCCCGCCAGAAACGCCTGCGCAGACGCTGTTCGCCATGGATCTGAAGCGGGTCCTGCATTTCGGCGTGTTCGAGTTTTCGCTGGTGGTGCTGGCCGCCATCGGCGCGGCGTTGCAACAATTCGATTTCCTGCTGCCCTTCGACATATGGAGCGCGCGCTTCTGGACCGGATTGTTCGAAGTGCAGGCCGACACGATCCGCCATTGGGGCTTTATCGCGCAGGCGCTGGGCGCGGTGCTGGCCGTGGCATCGCTGCTGGTGCTGGGCGTGGCGACGGGCGTGGTGCGCACGGTGCTGCGCGATTACGATTTCCGGCTGGAGAAGACCGATCGCGGCTTCCGGCGGCGGCGGGGCCTGCTCAATCGCACCGATGTGGTCATGCCGGTTCACCGTGTGCAGGCGGGCGTGCTGGCGACGGGGCTGGTGCGGCGCTGGTTCGGCTGGCACTCGCTGGCCTTTGTCAGCCTTGCCAATGATGCGAAATCGGCCAGCCACGATGTCGCCCCCTTTGCCCAGCCGGACGAAATCGCGCCGGTCGCGCGCGCGGCACGGATCGCGCTGCCGGGGCCGGAAACGCAATGGCACCGTCCCAGTGCGCGCCCGTGGGTCGACTGCTTCGCGCTGTTCGCCGTGGTGCTGATCGCGGCAGGCGCGGGCATGATGATCGGCGGGGTCGACTGGTGGTACACGCCATGGCTGGTGGTGCCGGTGCTGGCGGGATTGTTCACCCTCAACTGGATGCGGCGCGGCTGGGCAATGGAGGACGGGCAGGTCTTTGTCCGCACTGGCCTGCTGGCCCCCGTGATTACCTCTGCCCCCGCGATCAAGCTGCAAAGCGTGGAGATCGCGCGGGGGCCCCTGGGCATGCTGCGCGGCTATGTCGCGCTGAAATGCGGGCTGGCGGGCGGCAGTCTGGAGTTGGACGGGCTGATGGCCGAAACGGCGGAAAGCCTGCGGCAGGCGATACTGGCCGAAATCGCGCGGGTCGATTTCTCGCGGCTCAATACGCCCCAACCCGCGGTCAACAGCTGACCGGTCAGAAATATTCGCGAATGGCGCGCATCAACCTTGCGGGCAGGGTCATGCGCGCAAAACGGCTTGCGCTTTGCCAGCCGCCCGCGCTGGTGCGGATGTCCAGCGGGTCTGCCGCGGCATAGAGCACCAGTCCCGACAGGCTGGCGAAACCCGGTGTCGCATGCGCTTCGGGCAGGCCGCTCATCCTGGGGGCCGCACCGGTGCGTACCGGCTTGGCCAGCGATTGCTGCATGTAATCGGCCAGCCCCGCCAGCTCGCCGCCGCCGCCCGTCAGCACGATCTGCCGCCCGTTGCCGCCACGCCCCGTCACGAAACCCAGCGATTTCAACGTCGCCGCCACGTCCTGTGTCCAGCGGGCAAGCTGGCTGTTGATCACCGCCACCAGATCGGCGCGCAGGATCGTTTCGGCGCTTTCGGCGCCCCCCCGCTCGCCCACATTGCCCAAGGGAATGCGTTCGCGGTGGTCGGTCGGGCTGGCGATGGCCGATCCATAGACGCATTTCAGCCGTTCGGCCTGCGTGCGGCGCACGCCGAAAGCCGACGCGATGGCATCGGTGATGTCGCCCGATCCGTAGGCCAGCACCGACATGCCCACCAGCACGCCGCCGACATGAACCGATACATGCGTCACCTCTGCCCCGAAATCGACCATGGCGACGCCGAGCTCGCGCTCTTCCTCTGACAGGCAGGCGTGGCCGGTTGCGATCCCTGCACCGACGACGCCCTCGACATTCAGGTGGGCGTTTTGCACCGCTTCCATCAGATTGCGCAAAGGCCCCGTCTCGGCCTCCATCACATGGACGGCGACAGCCAGACGTTCGGCATGCAACCCGCGCGGATTGCCCACGCCATGCGCACCGTCGAGGATGTAATGCGCCGGCTGCGCATGCAGCACCACGCGCGGCGCACCCGCAGGCGGGATGATCTGTTCACGCGCATCGTTCATCAGATATTCGATGTCGTCCTGATCGATGCGGCGCCCGCCCACTTCCAGTTCGATTTCGCGGATTTCGGACAACAGGCCCGCGTTGCCGCAGCCGATCCACACCGATTCCACCTGCGCATCGGCGGCGCGTTCGGCGCGTTCGATGGCATCGCGGATCGCATGGGTCGCCGCATCCATATCGGTAACATAGCCGCGCCGGATGCCCTCTGCCGCGCGGTGGCCGCTGCCCAGCACGACCAGCTCGCCATCGGCCGTCAGCCCCGCGATCATGGCGGAAATACGGAACGAGCCGATATCGACCGCCCCGATGGTCTTTTCTATGCGCATCGCACCCATGGTCCCCGCTTAGCCCCCGATCTCTTCGCCCGATTCCTGTGCCGCCGCGGCCTGCGCAGCCTCACGCTCCAGCCGCTTGCGCTGTGCTTCCATCTCGGCCTCTTCCGCCGCGCGGCCCGGCACGCGCATATAGATGCGGTCGTCGGCGCGCATGTCGAACACGGTCACCTTGCCGCCCAGCAGGCGGTTCATCCCGTCCATCCGGGCAAAGCTGACCAGCGCGTCCGACGATTCCTTGTCCCCCTCGGGCAAGGCGACGACCTGCCCCGTCTTGAAGGTCAGGTTCCAGCGGCGATGGCCGACCCATTCGGCGGCGCGCACCTGCGGTTTCAGCGCAGGCGCGGCATCCAGCAATTCGGACAGTTCGGCAGCCCGTTCTGCCGCGCCGTCGCCCGACAGCACCAGCATCTTTTCCGCTTCGCCGCGCTTCACCGGTTGCAGGCGGTGGCCCGACGGGTCGATCAGCACGAATTCCTCCCCCTCTTGCAGCACGGCATGGGGGCGGCGTTCGACGATGTCGATGACCAGCGTATCGGGCAGCTGGCGCGATACGCGCGCATCGGCCACCCACGGCAATTGCAGCAGTTCCCCGCGCAATTCATCCACATCCATCAGGGGCATGGGCACCTGTTGCGCGGCGACGGCGCGTTCATAGATCGCCTGCCGGTCCATCCGGTCCACGCCGCGCACTTCTACCTTGCGCACGGTAAAGCCCGCCTCGTCCGCCATGCCGCCCACGCGGTCGCGCACCGCTTCGGGCAGGCCCGCATAGATGGCCAGCGCGACCAGAGAGGCGGCCGCCAGCAGCACGAATATGCCGATGAAGAATTTCTGCAGGCCGGTTTCGGAAATCGGCACCTTGTTCCATGCTGCACCGACCGCGCCGCCGGTCTTCTGCTTTGCGCCCTGAACCGCACGGGCCTTGCCCTTGGCGGCGGTGGCGCGGCGCACGCCCTTGCCGCCGCGACGGATGGTGGTCGCGCTCATCGTGCAGCCTCCTCGCAGGCAACGTCTTCGGCGGTTAGCCCGACCCGGCGGATTTCCCATTCCAGTTCGATGCCGCTGTTGTCGCGGACTCGGCGGCGCACTTCCTCGCCCAATGCCTCGATATCGGCGCTGGTGGCGTGGCCGTTGTTGATCAGGAAATTGGTGTGCTTCTCGCTCACTTGCGCGTCACCGATGGAAAGCCCGCGGCAACCCGCGCGGTCGACCAGTTCCCATGCGCGTTCGCCCGGCGGGTTCTTGAAGGTCGAACCGCCGGTCTTGGTGCGCAACGGCTGCGACGCTTCGCGCGCGGCGCTGATGCGGTCCATCTCGGCCTGAATGACGGCAGGTTCGCCCCTTTCCCCGCGCATGGTGGCGCTGGTGACGATCGCCCCTTCGGGCAGGTCCGAATGGCGATAGCTGTAATTGAGATCCTCGGGCGTGAATACGCGCCGTTCGCCGCTGGGCAGCACGGCTTCGCATTCGATCAATATGTCCTTCACCTCGCGCCCATAGGCGCCGCCGTTCATGCGCACGAAGCCGCCCACCGAGCCGGGAATGGATTTCAGGAATTCCAGCCCCGCGATGCCATGGTCTCGCGCGCTGGAACTGGCCAGCACGCCCGATGTGCCGCCGCCCATTTTCAGCGTCAGACTGTCGATTGTCTCGACTCCCGAAAACCCCTTGCCCAGCCGCACGACCACGCCGTTCACGCCGCCGTCGCGGATGATCAGGTTCGAACCCAGCCCCAGCCCCATCACCGGCACCCAATCGGGCAGCGCCGTCATAAAGGCGGCCAGATCGTCGGTATCGACCGGCTCGAACAGCAATTCGGCAGGGCCGCCGGTTTTGAACCATGTCAGCTTTGCCAGCGGAGCATTCTGTGTCAGCCGCCCGCGCGGGCGCGGCAGCGTAAAGCTGCCCTGGCGCAGCGACAGTTGCAGATCGCCGATGTCCTGGGGACTGCTGGCCATCATCGCCTCTTGCCTACCTCATCCGCCAGATCGGCGGCCCAGCGCGTGATATCGCCTGCGCCAAGGCAGACCACGATGTCACCCGGTTCGATCATCGGGGCCAGCGTGTCGGCCAGCGCGGCGGCATCCTCGACAATGCCGGTGTGGCGATGGCCGCGTTCCTTCAGCCCCGCGACCAGCGCCTCGGCGCTCGCACCCTCAATCGGCTGTTCGCCCGCGGCATAGACGGGGGTGATATAAACGATATCGGCATCGTTGAACGCGCTCTGGAATTCTTCCATATGGTCGTTCAGGCGCGAAAACCGGTGCGGCTGCGCCACGGCGATCACGCGATTGCGCGCCCCTTCGCGGGCAGCGGAAAGCACGGCGCGGATTTCGACCGGATGGTGGCCGTAATCGTCGATCACGACGGCAGGATCGGCTCCGTCAAAGGCAATCTCGCCCACTTTGGTAAAGCGCCGGCGCACGCCGCCGAAACGGGCGAAACCGTCGCGGATCGTATCGTGCACGCATTGCATCTCCACCGCCACCGCCACGGCGGCCAGCGCGTTCAGCACATTGTGGCGGCCCGGCATGGGCAATTCGATCCCCTCGATCCGCTCCACGCTGCCGTCGCGCTGGCGCAGCACCGCGTCGAAACGGTTGCCGCCGGGGAACGGGGTCACATTCTCGGCCCGCACGTCGGCCTGCGCCGAAAAGCCATAGGTGACCGTGCGCCGGTCGCGGATCTTGGGCAGGATCGCCTGTACTTCCGGATGGTCGAGACACAGCACTGCCGCGCCATAGAACGGCACATTTTCGACAAATTCGACGAAAGCATCCTTCACCGCGTCGAAGCTGCCGTAATGGTCGAGGTGTTCGGGATCGATGTTGGTGACGACCGCGATGGTGCCGTCCAGCCGCAGAAAGCTGCCGTCGCTTTCGTCCGCCTCCACCACCATCCAGTCGGATTCGCCCACGCGCGCGTTCGAGCCATAGCTTTCGATGATGCCGCCATTGATCACGGTCGGGTCCACCCCGCCCGCGTCGAGCAAGGCCGCGATCATGGAGGTGGTGGTCGTCTTGCCATGCGTGCCCGCCACCGCGACCGTGCGTTTCAACCGCATCAGCTCTGCCAGCATTTCGGCGCGGCGGACGACGGGAATGCGCGCTTCCAGCGCGGCAACGACTTCGGGATTGGTCCGCTTGACCGCGGTTGAGATGACGAGGACGGCGACGCCCTCCACATTCTCCGCCTTTTGACCGATGGTAACGGGTATGCCCTTGGCCCGCAGGCTTTCGACCACGGCGCTCTCCCGCATGTCGCTGCCCTGCACCTTATAGCCGAGGTTGTGCATCACCTCGGCAATGCCCGACATGCCGATGCCGCCGATACCGGCGAAATGGATCGTCCCGATGTCGAGCAGCGGGTCGGAGGTAATCGCCTTCACTGCGCATCCTCCATCGCCTTGGTCGCGGCAGGCGCGGCGGTGGCGGCAGAGGTTTTTGCAGGCACGGACTTGCCGACCTTGATCACATCCATCAGCGGCGTGCCGCCGAAACCCTCGACCAGATCGGCCAGATCGCGTGCCGCATCGGGGCGTCCGCAAATCCACGAACGATGCGCGGCATTGGCCAGCGTCTCCGGCTCCTCGGCCATGGCCATCAGCTGCGCGGCCAGCGCGTCGGGCGTGAATTCGGGCTCGGCAATCGAAAGCGCCCCACCTGCCTCGGCCATCTCGCGGGCATTGGCGGTCTGGTGATCGTCCATCGCGATGGCGAGCGGGATCAGGATCGCGGGCCGGCCCACTGCCGTCAGCTCGGCAATGGTCGATGCACCCGCGCGGCCCACGAACAGATGCGCGTCGGCAAGGCGCTGGGCCATATCCTCGAAATAGGTGCCAAGCTCGGCGGGAATGCCGCTGTCGGCATAGGATGCGCGGACGGCCTCGATATCCTCGGGACGGCATTGCTGCGTGATCTGCAGGCGGCGGCGCATCTCTTCGGGCAGGACGGCGAAACCCTGCGGCACCACGCGGCTGAGGATGCGGGCACCCTGGCTGCCGCCGGTGACGAGCACGCGCAGCAGCCCCTCTTTCAGAAAGGGCGGAAAGCTCCGGTCGCGCAAGGCCAGCACTTCCTCGCGCACCGGATTGCCGACAAGATGGATCTTGCCCGCGGCCTTGGCGGGCATGCGGTCGATCCGTTCATAGGCAGTGGCGACTGCCGCCGCGCTGCCTGCCAGAAAGCGGTTCACGCGGCCCAGCACGGCGTTCTGTTCGTGGATTACGAACGGCACATTCGCGGCCTTCGCCGCCAGCAGCGTCGGCATCGCGGGATAGCCGCCGAAACCCACCACGCAGGCCGGCTCCATCTCGCGGATCAGGCGCAGCGCCATCGCGCGGCCCTTGCGGATTGCGTTCAGCCCGCGGATCTTGCCCAGAATGCCGCCATCCATGCGCCCTGCGGGCAGCACGAAGGCGTCCATGTCCTTTGGCATGCCGGGAATCGCCTCTCCCCGCGTATCGGTGACCAGCGCCACCTTGTGCCCGCGCGCGATCAGCTCGCTCGCAAGGGCAAAGGCGGGAATCATGTGGCCGCCGGTTCCTCCGGCTGCCAGAATATAATGGCGGGTCGCGCGCGGCGCGGCCTGCTTGCTCATCGTCTCATACCTCCATGGCCGACGGGCAGACCGTCGCGCGTAAGGAAAGGGTTGCGCCGCGTGACCGCCAGCAGCAGCCCCACCGTAAGGCAAAGCGCGATCATCGACGAGCCGCCATAGCTGATCAGCGGCAGGGTCATGCCCTTGGACGGAAAGAGTTGCAGGTTCACCGCGATATTGATGAATGCCTGCCCGCCCAGCAGCGAGGCCAGCCCCGTCCCCGCAAGGATCGTGAACAAGTCTTCCTCGTCCTTCAGCCGCCACAGCACGCGCACGACCAATGTGCAATAGAGCAGCGCGATGGCGCTGACCGCGATCAGGCCGAATTCCTCGCCAATGACCGACAAGATGTAATCGGTATGCGCTTCGGGCAGCGAATTCTTGCGCGTGCCCATCCACAGTCCCTGTCCGAACCACCCGCCCGACAGCATGGTGCGCCGCGCCAGATCGACCTGGCTATATGCCTCGCTGCCGCCCAGAAAGGCATCGATACGGTGGCGGGCATTGTCATAGAAGAAATAGGCCGCGATCACGATGGATACGATCAGCCCCACCGCGATCCCGATCCGCTGCACCGGCAGGCCCGCCGTGATCACCAGCACAAGGCATACGCCCGCCAGCAACATGGCGGTGCCGAAATCGGGTTGCAGCATCAGCAGCCCGACCGATGCGAGCAATATGCCGAAGCAGATCGCGATCGTCGGGATTTGCGGATCGCGCACGCGCCACGACAGGATCCACGCCAGCAACACCGCATAGGCGGGTTTATAGAATTCGGATGGCTGGAACGATGCGCCCACATTGATCCAGCGCCGCGCGCCGTTGATTTCATGCCCCACGAAAGGGGTGACGATCAGCAGGGCGAACATGCCGCAAGCCAGCAGGATCGCAAATCTGCGCGCATTGTCGCGCGACAGCATCGACGATCCGAACATCACCGCCAGACCCATGGTCAGCCATGCCAGATGCTGTTTGAAGAACATCAGATCGTCCAGCGTCTTGGCCGCCGTCGACAGGCGCTTGGCGCTGGCGGCCGACCCTGCGGCCACGCCGATGATCCCGACACCCATCAACGCCAGCACGGTGAACAGGATCACGCGGTCGATCTCTCGCCACCAGACCAGCAGATCGTGCATCCGCCCCTTGCGGCGGCGGGGATTGCGCTGGGCGATATGGACGCCGTCGGCGCCGCGTTCGAAATGGGGTGCAACGTTCAACTTTCCCGCTCCCCTTGGCTGTCGCCTTGTGCCAGCATGGCGACAAGGCTGACAAAGGCCTCACCGCGTTTTTCGTAATCGCGGAACTGGTCGAAACTGGCGCATGCGGGCGACAGCAGCACCACATCGCCCGGCTGCGCGGCAGCGGCGGCGGCGCGCACGGCCTCTCCCATCATCTCGGACCGCTGAACGGGCACGCGCCCTTCCAGCAGGCGGGTGAACATCGGCCCCGCCTCTCCGATCGTATAGGCCGCCGCGACATGGTCCAGCATTCCTTCGCATTCGCCCAGCGTGTCGCCCTTGGGCAGGCCGCCGACGATCCAGTGGATGCGCGCACGCCCGTCCTGCGGCGGATATGCCGCCAGCGCGGGCGCAGTAGAGGCCGGATTGGTCGCCTTGGAATCGTTGACGAAGGCGACCCCGCCAATCTCTGCCACCCGCTGCATGCGATGCGGCAGGCCGTGAAAGCTTTTCAGCCCTGCCTCGATCTCGGCCTCTTCCACGCCGAAACGGCGCGCGATGGCGACCGCGGCGGCGGCATTGCCGCGATTATGCGGCCCCTGCAGCGATGGCCATTCGTCGGGATTGCCGGGCAGGGACACATCCTCGATCACCACGGGCGAACGATGCGACAGCGCACGGGCGACTGGCGGCATTTGCAGGCTGGCCCGATCGACCAGCGCCATCGCCCTGGCATCCTGCATGCCGAACAGTCGCACCTTGCTTTCGGTATAGGCCTCGAAACTGCCGTCATAACGGTCGAGGTGATCGGGCGAGACATTCAGGATCGCCGCAGCCTCGCACGACAGGCTGTCGGTAATGTCGATCTGATAGCTCGACAATTCGAACACATAGATCGCCGGGCCCTTGTCATTGGGCTTGAGCGCGCTGGTCGACAGCACGGGAATGCCGATATTGCCACCCAGCCGCGTGGCATAGCCCGCGCTTTGCAGCAGATGGTGCAGCAGCGCGCAAGTCGTCGACTTGCCATTGGTGCCGGTGATCCCCGCCACCTTGTGCGACGGCAGCAGCGGGCGGGCCTGTGCGAACAGTTCGATGTCGCCGATGATGGCAACGCCGGTGGCGCGGGCGATATCGGTAACCGGATGCTTGTTCAGCGGTACGCCGGGCGACACGACGATCCCGTCGAAACCGGCCACCGAGTAACGGTCGATCTCTCCCACCCGCAACAGGCCGCGGCAATCGCCCGCCAGCTGCTCGGCCAGGCGGCGCGCATCGGGGTCGCGGTCCCACGCCAGAACGCGCGCACCCGCGTCGCAAAGCGCGCGGATCGCGGCCATGCCGGTGCGGGCCAGCCCCAGAACGGCATAATTGCGCCCCGCGAAAACGGCAGGTGGCAGAATAGCCGAAGAGGAGGCGCCGGTTTCGCTCATCGCACCTTCAATGTCGCAAGGCCGATCACGGCCAGCACGATGGCCACGATCCAGAACCGGACGACCACGGTGGATTCGGCCCAGCCCTTTTGTTCGAAATGATGGTGGATCGGGGCCATCCGGAAAACGCGGCGGCCGGTACGCTTGAACCAGAACACCTGCACGATCACCGATACGGCTTCCAGCACGAACAGCCCGCCGACGATGCCCAGCACCACTTCGTGATGGGCGGCGACCGCGATCGTGCCCAATGCCCCGCCCAGCGCCAGCGAACCCGTATCGCCCATGAACACGGCAGCCGGCGGCGCGTTGAACCACAGAAAGGCGAGCCCCGCCCCGATGATCGCGGCACACAGGATGGCCAGTTCACCCGCGCCTTCGACATAGGGGATGCCCAGATAGGCCGAGTAATCGGCGCGGCCCACCAGATAGGCGATGATTGCAAATGTGCCGCTGGCGATGATGACGGGCATGATGGCCAGACCGTCCAGCCCGTCGGTCAGGTTCACCGCATTGCCCGCCCCCACGATCACGAAAGCGGCGAACAGGTAATAGAACGGCCCCAGCGGAATGCCGAAGCTGACGAAAGGCAGATAGAGCGTCGTCTCTCCCACCACCAGCCAGGCCGCGATGCCCGCGATCACGAATTCGCCCAGCAGCCGCACCTTGCCCGATACGCCCTTGTGGCTGGCCTTGCGCACCTTGTCGTAATCGTCGAGGAAACCGATCAGTCCGAAACCCAGCGTGACCGCGATACAGGCCCACACCTGCCAGCTGGACAGGTCCATCCACAGGAACATCGAAACCGATACGGCGGCCATGATCAGCAGCCCGCCCATGGTCGGGGTGCCGCGCTTGGCCAGATGGGTCTGCGGCCCGTCCAGCCGGATCGGCTGCCCCTTGCCCTGCCGCACGCGCAACAGATCGATAAAGCGCGGGCCGATGATCAGCCCGATCGCCAGCGCGGTCAGCAGGCAGGCGCCCGCGCGAAAGCTCTGGTAACGGACAAGATTGGCCAGCCCTTCGAATTCGAGCCACTGGGCGATCAGGTAAAGCATTTGCGCTCCTCGGGCACCGCTTCAAACTTGCGGTAACGCAGCCATAGGCAATGGGCTATGCCAACGGCCATGTGAAGCGCCCCTTTCAGCCTTTCCCCACCTGAACGACGGCTGGATTTGCCCCTGTTGGCGGGGTTGTCGACCTAAACCGCCACGGCGAGCGGCTGTTCATCCTCTTCCACATGGCCGCACAGGGCCAGTGCCGCCGCGCCAAGCGAAGCGCCCGCCGCGCGCATCGCGCCCATAATGGCCAGCGATTCCAGCGCGTCGCCTTCCTCGAACAGCCCTTCGGCGAGCGACCAGCACATTGCGCGGCCCATCATATCGGCAGTGACCAGCACCGAACCGTCGTCCAGCGTCACCGTGTCGATCAGGCGGATGTCGGCGCTGGGCTTGCGTCCATAGCCATAGACCTGCGCGCCCGCATCGAGCGCGGCGGCACGCCAAGCAGCAAAATCGCAGCTGTCGGCAGGCAGCACGGCCGCGCCGCCTGCCTGCAACGTGGCTGCGATGCTTTCGCCCACCTTGTGATCCAGCGTCGGGCCCGACACGAACAGATGCGGGCGCAGCGCGCGGGCATCGTCGGCATTGTCGAGTGTGAAGATCGCATGGTTGCGGTCGGCCGCCAGCGTGCACAGCGAAGCCGCCATGCCCAGTTCGGCATCCGCGCTCCACGCCATGCCGCGGCTGGCGCGGTCCAGCGCATCGTGCAGCACCGTATCGATGATCGAATCCGCCGCGAAACCGGCCAGCGCCGTCATCGTGGCGCGCGATCGGTTGCGCGATGCCCGCGCGATGCGGGCCAGCGCCAGATGGATATCGTCGACCAGCACATGCGGCCCGCGCAGGCGGTGCACCGAAAGACAGCCGGCCGCGCCGTTCTGCAGCGCTGCCATCGCATCGACCTCGCCCTGCGCGATATACAGGGAACCGCGCTGCACCTCACCGGGGGTGAAGGCGACATGGTTGGCCGCGAAATCGCCATGCACCGTGCCATCGGCAGCCATCGCCAGCGTATGGGCACGCCACAGCGGACGCTCGCCGCCCGCGTCGCTTTCCTCGATAATCGCCATTCGCATCGCATCGGGCACGGGCCTGATGGTCTTGAGCGCAGGGTTCTTGACCGCTGCGTTCTTGACAGGCTGGCTCTTCAGGGCGGCGGTCTTGAGGACGGATTTCATTTGAGCTCCACTCATGCTGCGCACTCTCTTGCTATGGTGACATCGTCGAAAGGGTGGACGCGGGTGGCTTCGCCGCGTCCATAAATCTGGCCCTGCTCGTGGCCCTTGCCGGCGATCAGGACGATATCGCCCTTGCCGGCCTGTGCGGTCGCGGCGGCAATGGCTTCGCGCCGCCCCGCAATCTCGGTGATATTCGCGGCCCCTTGCGCGCCTGCCAGCACGGCGGCGCGGATCGCGGCCGGGTCTTCACCGCGCGGATTATCGTCGGTTACGATGGCGATATCGGCTTCGCGCGCGGCTATCGCGCCCATCGGCCCGCGCTTGCCCGCATCGCGGTCGCCGCCCGCGCCGAACACGATGATCAGCCTGCCGTTCGCGCCGACATGCGGGCGCAGCGCGGCGATGGCGGCTTCCAGCGCTTCGGGCGTATGGGCATAATCGACATAGGCGGGCGCGCCCGCGCGGTTCAGCGCTGCGCGTTCCAGCCGTCCGCGCACGGGTTGCAACCGCGCCATGGCATCGAACACCTGCGCTGCAGCAGGACCGGCGGCACCGGCCGCCGCGATCACCAGACCCGCCGCCACCAGCGCATTCGCCGCCTGATAGGCACCGATCAGCGGCAGTTTCACCCGATAGTCCGCACCGGCAAAGCCTAGCGCCAGTTCCTGCCCCAGCTCGGTCGGGGTGCGGCTGTGCAGACGGATGCCATCCGCGCCTGCCCGATTGCCGACCGGCAGAACGGAGAGGCCGCGCGCCGCAGCGCGGGCGATGGCCGCATCGCTATGCGCATCGTCGGCCCAGACCACCGCATGACCGCCATCGGACACCACCTCGTCGAAAAGGCGCATCTTGGCGGCGAAATAATCGTCCATGTCGGCGTGATAGTCGAGGTGATCGCGCGACAGATTGGTAAAGGCGCCCGCCGTAACCTGCAGCCCCTCGTTACGGAACTGCGACAGCCCGTGGCTCGACGCTTCATAGGCGACATGGGTCACCCCTTCGCGCGCCAGACCCGTCATATTCGACAGGAATGTCACGATGTCGGGCGTGGTCAGCCCCGTTGAAACGCTTTCGTCGGGGGTGGTCACGCCCAGCGTGCCGATGCTGGCGGCGGAAAATCCGCACATGCGCCAGATCTGGCGCGTCATCTCGACCGTGCTGGTCTTGCCGTTGGTGCCCGTAACCGCGACGACGGTCGAGGGAACCGGCTGAAAGAATTGCGCCGCCATGCGGGCAAAGGCGCGGCGCGGCAGCGGATCGGCCACGTGCAGCGCGCCTGTCACCTCGGCTTCGGGCCGTGCGACAACGGCCACTGCGCCGCTCGCGACAGCGGCAGGGATGAAATCCTCGCCATTGACGCTGGCGCCCTGAAACGCGCCGAACACGGTGCCGGGGGCGACCTTGCGATGGTCGATGGCAAAGCCGGTGACATTCGCATCACTCGCGCCATCGGCCCGAATGGCAGCCCGTTCCAAAAGGGTCGAAAGCCGCATCAGTGCGCTTCCTTTCCGACCAGCGGGCGCAGATCGGTCAGGTCGATGTCGCGGCTGTCGTCGGGATAGACGCCCAGCATCGGGCCGATGCGGGGCACGACATTGCCCACCACCATGGCCGCGTTCCACGCCGCCGTGCGCTGATAGGACGTGGCTGCCGTGCCCTGCGGCTCGTCCATCATGGCGACGACGACATAGCGCGGATTATCCATCGGAAAGGCGCTGGCGAACGTGGTGACGAGCGAGGTGCGCTTGTAACCGCCTGCACCCGGCTTTTCGGCACTGCCGGTCTTGCCGCCAATGCGGAAACCCGGCGCGTCGGCCTTGCGCCCCGTACCGTCGGTGACGATCATGCGCAGCATCTGGCGCATGCGGGCGCTGGTCGCTTCCTTGAACACGCGGCGGCCCTGCGGCACTTCGCCCGCGTTCAGCTTTTTCAGCGTGGCGGGACGCCAGATGCCGCCGTTCACCATCGCGGCATAGGCACTGGCCAGATGCAACGGGGTCACCGCGATGCCATGGCCATAGGACACGGTCATCGTCGTCAGCCGCGGCCATTCGCCCGAACGCCAGATCGGAAAGCCGCGCGCAGGCAGTTCGATATGGGGCCGCTCGTTGAAACCCAGCTGCTCCATCTTGGCCTTCATACGCGCCGAACCCAGCTCGTCCGCGATCTGCGCCGTGCCGATATTCGACGAATGCATCAGGATTTCGGGCACGTTCAGCGTGTTGCCGATCTTGTGGCTGTCACGGATGGAAAAGCGGCCCACGCGCAGCGGCGCGCCGGTCGGCCAGCGACGGGCCAGATTGCCCACCGTCCCCGCATCGATCGCGGCGGCCACCGTCAGCGGCTTGAAAGTCGAGCCAAGCTCGTAAACCTGATTGGTCACGCGGTTGAACATCAGTTCCATGCCGCGTTCGTCGATATGGTTGGGATCAAAGGTCGGCAGCGATGCCAGCGCGACCACTTCGCCCGTATCGACATCCATCACGATGCCGCCCGCGCCCTTGGCCTGCGCCAGGCCCATCACACGGTAAAGTTCGTCCTCCAGCGCGGCCTGAACGCGGGCATCGATGGCCAGCGCCACCGGCGCACCGCGCGTCGAGGGATCGGTCAGCTGCTTGTCGAACACTTCTTCCATGCCGACATGGCCGCCGCCGTCCGCCCCCACATAGCCCAGCACATGGGCGGCCAGCGTGCCTTCGGGGTAATAGCGGCTGGGTTCGGCAGGCGGGTTCAGCGCGGGCTCGCCAATGGCATGCACGCGATTGGCCTGTTCGGGCAGGATGCGGCGACGCAGATATTGCCCCTTGCCGCTGGCAAGGCGGCGGGTCAGGTCCGCCTCGTCCATATCGGGAAAAATCCTGACCAGTTCGCGCGCGATATCCCCGGCCGGACGGGTCAGCGGTTCGCCGCCTTCCATCGCCTTGGGATTGAACCAGAGCGCATAGCTTTTGAAATCGCGCGCCAGCGGGATGCCGTTGCGATCGGTTATCTCGCCGCGGTCGGGCACCAGCAGGCTGGACCCGCTGGCATGGGCGGTATCGGCCTCGAACAGGCCGAGCATGCCGACACGCAGGACCAGAACCGCGGTCGCGGCGGCGAAGATAAAGGCGATCACGATGGCGCGCTGCTTCGCCATTTTCAGCGTTTCGGTGCGCAGGTTATAGCGCCGCGCGGGCGGCGGCGGCGCCATCCCGCTGTCACCTGCGTCCAGCGCGGGCAGGCTGGCCGCATTCAGCGCGCGCGCCGCCACACCCCGCAGATCGGGCAGACTGGCCGAGGGAAAGAGCGGCAGCGTGGCCATCAGGGGTGCTTCGCGCCCGCTTCGGCGACGACGCCCTGAAAATCGAAGCTGTCGGCAAATTGCCGCGCGGTCTTGGGCGCGGGCTCGGGTGCCAGACGGCGCGCGATATCGGCCCGCTCGCCCGCACTCAGCGAGGCGGGCCTGGCGGTTTCGGCAGCGGCAAGGCGGACAGGATTCGAGCGCACCGGATCATTGCGGTCGGGCTCACCCTTCAGCGGCTTGGCCACACGTTCGCCGGCAGGCGCGGTCTTGTCGTCGCGCGCGACCAGCTGGCGCATCATCTGCGGCGCAGCCTTGTCGGCAGCGGCAAGGCGAATGCCGTCGGCGGGCGCCTTTGCGACATCCGATGCATCGGCCATCAGCACGTCGCCCGCACCCGACGGCGCGATATCCAGCGGCTTGCCCAGTGCGGCCAGTTGCGTGCCATCGGCAATGAACTGGCTGGCATCGGGCGCGCTATAGCCAAAATCGACTTCGTTCCAGCGGGCCAGCTGCTGCTGCCGCGCGCGGGTCTGAAATTCGGTTTCCAGCACCGCGATCTCTTCCTGAACCGATGTGATCTGGCGCTCGGTATCGGCGATATCGCTTTTCACAGCGGTCACCTGCAGCATCAGCGCAAAGCAGATCGCGCCCGACACGCCCAATGCGCCGGTCCACAGCACGGAATGCAGGCGGTTGCGATTGGTCATGCGAAGGCCCTTTCGGAAGCGGGACGAGCAGGAGCAGCCGTGCGCACGGCAGCGCGCAGCACAGCAGAACGGGAGCGCGGGTTGCGCAGGATTTCGGATTCGGTGGCACGAACGGCGCGCATCGGCTTTTCGAATGCGGCACGTCCGGACGACCGCAAATCGGGCAGATGGCGCGAAGGCGCAGCACCGCTATTAGACGCATCGCGCAGGAAACGCTTTACCATGCGGTCTTCAAGACTGTGGAAACTTACAACTGCCAGACGGCCGCCTGCGACGAGCAGCTCTTCCGCTGCGCCCAGCCCCGCCGCCAGCTCGTCCAGCTCGCCGTTCACATGGATGCGGATCGCCTGAAAGCTGCGGGTTGCCGGGTCCTTCGGCATATGCGGCTTATAGCCCAGCGCCTTGCGCACCACTTGGGCAAGCTGGCCGGTCGTTTCCAGCGGGCGGGCCGCGACGATGGCACGGGCCACGCGGCGCGATTGGCGCTCTTCGCCATATTGGTACAGCACGTCGGCGATCACGCCTTCGTCGGCAGTATTGACGAAGTCGGCGGCGCTCTCGCCCTCGCGGCTCATCCGCATGTCCAGCGGCCCGTCGAGCGAGAAGGCAAAGCCGCGTTCGGCCTGATCGAGCTGCATCGACGAGACGCCGATATCCATGACCACGCCATCGACCTGCGCCACACCCGCATCGGCCATGGCGCCGGTCATTTCGGAAAAGCGGCGCGGATGCAGGATCAGGCGCGGCGCATCGCCCGCCAGTTCGGGCCATGCGGCGGGATTATTGTGAACGGCTTCGATCGCGGTGGGGTCACGATCGAAGCCGTGCACGATTGCGCCTGCATCAAGCAGGGCGCGGGTGTAACCACCGGCGCCGAAAGTGGCATCGATGATCACATCGCCGGGCCGAGGGGAGAGCGCGGCGAGAACTTCGTCCAGAAGAACGGGAATGTGGGGGGCGTTGGGATCAGCAGGACCGGTCACTTGCGCCCCCTTCCCTTGGAAGGCTTGGCGGCATCGGCCATCATCGCCTTGCAGGCAGCCTTGGCGGCTTCCCATTCGGGGCCCATCGCCATCAGGCGTTCGGGGTTCCAGATGGTGAAGAAAGCGCCGCCGCCCTGAAAGAACAGCTGGTCGTCCAGCCCGCCCAGATCGACCATGAAATCGGGCAGGATGAAGCGGCCCGAATCGTCGAAGGGTACTTCCTGAAAACCGAAAAGCTGGGCCGAGCGCGTGTCGCGGTCGAACGGGCGTCCGGCCTGATAGGCACGGTCTTCCTCGCGGTCCAGCTCTTCCTCAAGCCGGTCGAGGCGCGACAGGCCAAAGCCGGTCAGACAGTCGAAACGGTCATGCTTGGCAACGCAGAGCACGCGCTGGTCTTCGGAACTTTCGCGGATCACCTTGCGGAAGCTGGGCGGCAGGACGAACCGGCCCTTTTCGCCGCGAAGCGAAAAGCCCTGCCCCCTGTAGATGAATGGCCTTGAAGCCACTTGCACCACCCCTGCCTAAACCTGATCCGTCAGATCCCGAAACGCCCCCCCGAAAGCCCGTCATGCGCAGCCGTCCCCGCGCCGGGGCGCACGATCCCGTGGCCCGGCGCACCCCCGGCGGGTGCGACAAACGAAACATCCGATTGATGGAATCGGTCTTACATTGGGATGATCGGGGATGAAAGGGGAAATTACGGGAAATTGCGTTCACAAGCGACGAAACGGTGGAAATCCGCCATCTTGCACCGCTTGCCAAACCGTTTCGCAAAGCGCGCAAACGGCCATAAAAGCCGCAGAATCGCTAGGATTCCGGCGCTCTCCCGTCAATTCCCCGATATGGGCTTGTGGATTTCCCGTCATTTCCCCGATTTGCACCGGAACGGGCGTGTTTCCCTATGCGTCGGGTGCCCCGAACGCGCTGTCCAACAGCTTTTCCAGCGCCGCGCGGGCCGACTCGTCGGGGTGATCCCCGTCCTCTACCAAGGCGGCATCGGCCAGCAGCAGCACCGTGCCCGCACCGATCTGACAATGCGCCACCAGTGCATTTTCGCTGAGTTTACAGCGGCTTTCATGGCCGCCGCCGGTCAACCGCCAGCGCCCCGCCATCCTGACCGGAATGGCAAGCGGCCCGTCCGAAACGCCATTATTCGGGGACGACGCGGGATCGAAGGTCAGTTCCAGACCCCAGCGCGCCAATATCGGGGACAATAGCGCGACCGGCTGCGGCGCGCGCGCATCGCCAAGCCCGTATTCGCTATGCGCCGTCAGCATCGGATCGGCGAGGAACAGCGCATGACCGCCGCCGCGCACCCAATCGTCGAGCGCCACATTCTCGTCCCCCGCAAGCGCGCGCGGCTGCGCCAGCAACAGAAAGTCCCGATCCCCAATCTGCGTCAGCCGATCGACCGGCACGGGGCGGAAACGCGACTCCAGCGCCTGTTTCACCCAATGTCCCGCATGATCCCCGGACAACATGGCGCCCACATCGCCCTCGGCCCAGAAAATCGGCAGGCTGGTCATGACCGCCAGCTCCGGACGACCGGCGGTCGCGGGCGCGGCCTGCTGCGCATCGCAGCCCGCCAGCGCGAGCGCGATACCGGCGAAAACGACATTCAACCTATTGATCGATCGCCTCGGCATCGGCGGGCGTGTTCGCGGGGGGATTTTCGGACACCATCTGTTCGGCGGGAAGATCGGGAACGATGATCTGTTCCGACGGCAATTCGGGCACCACGCCCGCATCGACCAGCGGATCGCCGGTTTTCGATTGCGGCTCCGCCGCCGCCTCGGGCTTGGCCGGATCGTCGGCCTGCCGCGCCTGTTGCATGATCGTGCTGGCCAGCCCGACCACCAGCACCATGGCCGCCAGCCCGCCGATCCCCACTTGCAGCCGCTGCATCGCCTGCGTGCGCGTGCCGCGCAGATCGGGCGGTGTCATCTCGGTCAGCGGGGACTTGGTATCAGCCATGGAACGGTATCAGTCTTCCAGCCACGGAAACACGGGCAGACCCTTTTCGCGCAGCCACGCCGCATTATACAGCGTGGAGAGATAGCGGAAACCCGTATCGCACAGGATCGTCGCCACCCGCGCCGGACGGCCCAGCCTTGCGGTCAGTTCCTGCCCCAGCCGCACGGCGCCCGCGACATTGATGCCCGACGACAGGCCCAGCGCCAGCCCTTCCTCTGCCAGCAGGCGGCGGACCCATTCCAGCCCTTCCTCGTCCGAAATGCGATATTGCAGGTCGACCGGCGCATCTTCCAGATTGGCGGTAATCCGCCCCTGCCCGATGCCTTCGGCCACCGAATTGCCTTCGGCTTTCAGCTCGCCATGGGCGTAATATTCATACAGCGCCGCGCCATGCGGGTCCGACAGGGCAATGGCGATATTCTCGTCAAACGCCTTTAGCCCCATGCCGACGCCCGCCAGCGTGCCGCCGGTGCCGACCGCGCAGGTAAAACCGTCGATCTTGCCACCCATCTGGTCCCAGATTTCGGGCGCGGTGCTTTCGATATGGGCACGGCGGTTGGCGATATTGTCGAACTGGTTGGCCCAGACCGCACCCGGCGTTTCCTCTGCCAGGCGGCGCGAGGTGTGGACGAAATGGGCCGGATTGGCGAATTTCGTGGGCGGCACGGTGACCAGTTCCGCCCCCAATGCCCGCAGCGTCGCCATTTTCTCCTGGCTCTGGTTGTCGGGCATGACGATGATCGTCTTGTACCCGCGCGCATTGGCGACCAGCGCGATGCCGATGCCGGTATTGCCCGCCGTACCCTCCACAACAGTGCCGCCCGGTTTCAGCTCGCCGCGTTCTTCCGCGTCGCGGATGATGCCCAGCGCCGCGCGGTCCTTGACCGAGGCGCCCGGGTTCGCGAATTCGCATTT
The DNA here is from genome assembly GCF_020985325.1 of Croceicoccus sp. Ery5. Taxonomy (NCBI): domain Bacteria; kingdom Pseudomonadati; phylum Pseudomonadota; class Alphaproteobacteria; order Sphingomonadales; family Erythrobacteraceae; genus Croceicoccus; species Croceicoccus sp. Ery5. The sequence goes on along the minus strand of NZ_CP087587.1, from coordinate 728,918 downwards.
GCCAAAGATGTCGCAGCCAGCCGCTTCGCTGGGGCCCTTCAGGCGGACGAGCGGCGTATTGCCGATAAGAGAGACGGTGTCAGGTATCGTGTTCATTATGCGTCTTCAGGTAAGGTCGCACCGGCGCAAGGGCAAACAAGAATTGCTTTCACGCCGCCCAAGCCACGCGTTTCGCCGCTATTCCCGCGCGGCGCGGATCGCGGCGCCCGCGGCAAAGGGCGCGATGGCCAGCAGCACAAGGCTGACCGCGCCCGCCAGCGCGATGCCGCCCGCACCCTGTTCCTGCAATCCGCCCGCGCCGAAGATCAGCACCGGCACCGCCAGCGGCAACAGCAACAATCCTGCCAAAGCGGCCCCGCCGCGCAATCCCGCCGTGATCGCGGCGATCATCACGCCCAGCGCCGCCAGCCCCGGCGTACCCGCCAGAAGGCCCAGTTCCACGCGCCACAACTGATCGCCCGGCAGGTTGAACAATGCAGCGGCAGGCAGGGCCGCCAGCATCAGCAGCGGTGCAAAGGTCAGCCAGTGTGCCGCAATCCGCGCGGCCATGGTCCATTCCTCGGCCATGCCGCGCAGCGCCCATTGGTCGAAGAATCCCTGATCCAGATCGGGTTCGACCAGCCGGTCGAGCGGCAATATGCTGGCCAGCAATGCCGCGACCCAGATGACGCCACCGCCCGTCCGCGCCAGCATCGCGGCATCGGGGCCGATGGCGAAAGGCAGCAGGATCGCCACCGACAGGAAGAACAGCACCGGCAGCATCGCCCCGCCGCGGCGCCCTCCGCCCGTCAGCAACAGTGCCAGATCGCGGCGCAATATCGCCAGCCACATGCGCATCATGCCGCGAAATCCGCGACATTCAGCACGCGCCCGCCCGGCAGTGCGATCGGCTGGTGCGAGGCGGCGATGCAGATGCCGCCCGATGCGCAATGGCGGGCGGCCAATGCTTCGACCATGGCCACCGAAGCATTGTCGAGACCGTTCAGCGGCTCGTCCAGCAGCCACACCGGCGCCTGGCCTGCGATCGTGCGAGCAAGGGCGGCGCGCTTGCGCTGACCGGTGGACAGGAAACGCACCGGCACATCGAGCAGTCCGGTAATCGCGGTGGCCTGCGCCACTTCGTCAAGACGCGCTGACGGGACGCCGTCGCAGCGCGCCCAGAATTGCAGCGCGCGGCCCAGCGGCAGATGCGCGTCGAGAGCGGGCCGTTCGTCGAGCAGCGCGATCCGTCCCTTGCCGGTCACCGTTCCCGCAAAGGGCCGCAACAGCCCGGCCAATATGCGCATCAGGCTGGATTTGCCGCTGCCGTTCGGGCCGGTCAGGTGCAGCGCCCCGCCCGCCGTGACATCCAGCGAAAGACCGGCGAACAGCATCCGGTCGCCGCGCACGCAGGCAAGGCCGGTGGCAGCGATCGAACAAAGATCCGTCGGCAGGTCTGTCGGGGCGGCGGCTTCCATCGCTTTGGCCTCTATGCCACAGCACCGGTTTCGCCAAGCATGTTGGAGTTTGCACTATGGTCGCCCGTCTGACCGAGACCGAAATCGCCGCCGCCCTTGACGATCTGACCGGCTGGACCCTGCGCGGGGACGGGCTGGCGATCACCCGCACGCTGACATTCAAGGATTTCGCCGAAGCGTTCGGTTTCATGAGCCATATCGCCATACTGGCCGAAAAGGCGGACCATCACCCCGAATGGTTCAATGTCTATAACCGCGTCGACATTACGCTGACGACGCATGATGCCGGCGGCCTGTCGGCCCGCGATGTCGCATTGGCGCGCCAGATCGACGCCGCCGCCTGACCGGATCAAAGCGTGGCGCTGTTATAGGTGTGCCATGCGAAAATCGCTGCCGCGCCGCGATGGGGGCGAAACGCCTCTCCCATCGCGCGGGTCTGCTTTTCGCTTGGCCGCTCGTCCATATCGGCCAGCCGCCCCACCGCGATCTGCACCGCCAGATCGCCCGCGGGCCAGATATCGGGCCGCCCCTCGGCAAACAGCAGATAGATTTCGGCCGACCATCGCCCGATGCCCTTGATCCGCACCAGCTGCGCGATCGCGTCCTCGTCGTCATCGGGCAGCGAGTTCAGGTCGAGCTCGCCGCTTTCCACCAGCTCGCACAGGGAACGCGCATAACCCTGTTTCTGGCGCGACAAGCCGCAGGCGCGCAAATCGTCGAAACTGGCCTGCAACAGTGCGGCAGGCGCGATGTCCTCTCCCAGATGGCCGGTCAGCTTGCGCCACACCGAATCGGCTGCCGCCACCGACACCTGCTGCCCGACAATGGTGCGCAGCAAGGTGCGATAGCCGGTGGGCCGGATTCGTTCCTCAGGGTATCCGTGCTGCGCCAGCGCCGCGGCCCAGCGCGGTTCGCGCGCCGCAATCGCGTCCAGCCCCGTGCGGATATCGGCGCTTTTCAAGCCCATCGGCGGTTCCGATCCTGTTTCGCGATGCTGCGTATCACCGGCGCAAAAAACGAGCACCCTTGCCTTTTCATGCGGTAGCCTTTAGCGAGCCGCGACGAAAACTTGCCCGTCCCTAACCGTCGGCGCATCAATCGAACAGGGAATTCCGCTTTATATGCCCAGCATCATCGTAGTGAACCGCGAAGGTGAAGAACGTAGCGTAGAGGCGGATGTCGGCCTGAGCGTTATGGAAGTCATCCGCGACAATGGCTTCGACGAATTGCTGGCCCTGTGCGGCGGCTGCTGTTCTTGCGCGACTTGCCACGTCTATGTCGACGAAGGGTTCAAGGCCAAGCTGCCCGCCGTGTCCGAGGACGAGGACGACCTGCTCGACAGTTCGGACCACCGCAACGATAATTCGCGCCTGTCCTGCCAGATCCCCGTGACGGCAGAGCTGGACGGCATGCGCGTCGAGATTGCACCGGAAGACTGATCCGGCATTCCATTCGGCCCGACGGCGCTTGCGGTCGCGGCCCTCCGTCTGGAGAGGAAGCCCCGGCACATTTCAAATGTGTCGGGGCGGATTTTTTGGTTGAGTGTCGCCTGCGATTGCGCGCGATATCAGTCGCGATAGGGCGGCGCGTCCAGACCTTCGGGGCTGAGCGTGAATATCTCGCACCCGTCCTCGGTAATGCCGATCGAATGTTCGAACTGCGCCGACAGGGACCGGTCGCGCGTCACCGCCGTCCACCCGTCGTCCAGCAGCTTGACCGCGGGCTTGCCCAGATTGATCATCGGCTCGATCGTGAAGAACATGCCGGGTTTCAGTTCGGGGCCGGTATTGGGGCGGCCCGCGTGCACCACTTCGGGTGCGTCATGAAACAGGCGGCCCAGACCATGGCCGCAGAAATCGCGCACCACGCCGTAACGCTGGCGTTCGGCATGGCGCTGGATCGCCGCGCCAATGTCGCCCAGCCGCGCGCCCGGCTTGGCAAGGTCGATGCCGATCTGCAGGCATTCATAGGTGACCTGCACCAGCTTTTTCGCCTTCAGCGAAACGTCGCCCGCCAGATACATGCGGCTGGTATCGCCGTGCCAGCCGTCGAGCAGCGGGGTCACGTCGATGTTCAGAATATCGCCGTCCTTGACCTGCCGGTCGCCGGGAATGCCGTGACACACGACGTGATTGATCGAAATGCAGCAGCTGTGCGTATAGCCGCGATAGCCAAGCGTTGCCGGAACCGCGCCGCCATCCAGCGTCATTTCGCGAACCTTGCGGTCGATTTCCGCCGTGGTCACACCGGGCTGCACCACATCGACCATGGCATCCAGTATCTGCGCAGCCAGCCGTCCGGCCTTGCGCATGCCTTCAAAGCCTGCGGGGCCGTGCAGCTTGATCGTGCCGTCACGCGGCAGCATGTCGGTTTCGTCAACAGTCATATATTCGGTCATGCGGGCCTATGTAACGATCCCGCCCCGGTTTTGCGAGGGCTGTTATTGCGGTGAAGTCAGCTGCGCCCCGCCGCGAATCAGCCGCCGGGGGTAAAGAAGCGCTGATATTCCGGTTTGACCGCATCGATCAGCGCGGCATCCACCGCCAGCGTCACTTCGTAACTCCCCTCGGCATAAGGGCCCGCATTATAGGGCGGAACCAGAAATCCGACGCGGTCGAAGCCCTGCCCCGATGCCGACCCCAGAATGACCGTGCTGTTCGCCACCGGAGCGATGCAGTCGGAAAAGCTGTCGTCGCTGCGCTTCACCGGCGCGCCGCGTTTTTTCGCGCGCTGACGGTCGAGTTCGGCGCAGAAACGCGTCTGGACCGCGCGGTCGAGCGACCCTTCGGACAGAAACATGTCCACCGGCTTGATCGCCGCGGCCGCCTGCCGGTCCCAGACCAGCGCGTCGGAATAGCTCATCCCGTGGGCCCCGCCGCTATAGGTATAAATGCCCGCCGACAGCGACAGGAAGCGCGGCAGATCGGTCACCACCTTCCATTCCTTGGAAAACGCATAGGGCGGTGCGCTGAACCCTTCCTGCGCCGCCTGTTTCTGCCAGTCCTCGGCCTCCTGCTTCAATTCGGCGCGCTGCTTGTCGCGCTCTTGCGTCAGCCGTTCGGCCAGCGGCGCGATCGCGCCCGCAGGGGCGGGCCAGCTATAGGCAAATTCATAGGCATCGGTCTTTTCCTCGACCGCCTCTGCCTCGCCCGCAACCGGTTCAGGCACTTCGGGAGGCGCGGGCGGCTGTGCCGTATCGGCGGCATTTTCGACTGCCCCGGGGGCTTCGTCGGGCTGACATGCGGCCAGCAAGGCGGCCAGCAATGCAGTGGGCGCAAGCATCATAAGGGTCGCTGCGGTTCCGGACCAAAGGCGCATTCGATCTCCTCTCGCCATGATCGGCACTTTGTTCTCGCCATGCATGCAGGGCACGCGCTACAGGGCCTAGCATGACCGAAAAGACTGCGCTGATCCAGCCCGATCGCGGACAGGACGCGATCCCCATCCATCTTGTGAACAAGGACGGTTTCGACGACTGGGCCAAGACCCTGTCGGGACCGCAACGCGCCGCGCTGAAGGCGCAGGGGTTTAGCGGCAAGGGGTATGAAACCGCCATCGTTCCCGACAGTTCTGACGCGGGCTGGTTCGCGGTAGGCGGCGTGGCCGACCCCGATGCGCTGTCAAGCTGGTGCATGGCCAAGCTGGCAGAGAAACTGCCCGCGGGCACCTATCGCCGCGCGGGCGGCGAACCGGGTCCGGCCCTGTACGGCTGGCAGACCGCGCAATACAGCTTTACCCGATACCGCGAGGACAAGGACGCCGAAGGGCCGCGCATATTGCTGACGGGCGAAGTCGCGCTGATCGACGAAGCCATGGCCGAGGCCGCTGCCGCCAGCCTTGTGCGCGATATGGTGAACACCCCTGCCGAGGATATGGGCCCCGAAGCGATCGAGGCCGAGGTCGCGCAGGTCGCCAAGGCATTCGATGCCGATATCACCGTTACCCGCGGCGACGCGCTGGAAAGCGGATATCCGATGGTCCACGCCGTGGGCCGCGCCGCCGCCCGTGCCCATGCCCCCCGCCTGATCGAGATGGAATGGGGCCCGAAAGACGCACCCCGCATCGCCATCGTGGGCAAGGGCGTCAGCTTTGATTCGGGCGGACTGGACGTGAAGAGCAGCGCCGGCATGCTGCTGATGAAAAAGGACATGGGCGGCTCGGCCCATGCGCTGGCGCTGGCGAAGCTGGTGATGGAACGCGGGCTGAAGGTGCGGCTGCATCTGATCATTCCGACAGTCGAAAACGCCATTTCGGGCAATGCGTTTCGCCCGGGCGACGTGCTGAAATCGCGTAAGGGCCTGACTGTCGAGATTACCAATACCGACGCCGAGGGTCGCCTGATACTGGGCGACGCGCTGACCCGCGCAAGCGAGGAAGCGCCCGAGCTGATCGTCGATTTCGCCACGCTGACCGGCGCGGCGCGCGTGGCGCTGGGGCCGGACCTGCCGGGCCTGTTCACCCGCCGCGACGAAACGGCGGATGACATGCTGGCCGCGGGCAAGGCGCATGACGACGCGGTCTGGCGCCTGCCGCTGGAGGAAACCTATCGCGACATGCTGAAAAGCGGCATCGCCGATATCGCCAATTCGGCCAGCGGCGGATTCGCGGGCGCGACCACGGCGGCGCTGTTCCTTGACCGCTTTGTCGGCAAGGACATCGACTGGGTGCATTTCGATACATTCGCATGGCGCCCCGCGGCCAAGCCCGGAAGGCCCAAGGGCGGCGCGGCACTGGGATTGCGCGCAGCGTGGCACATGTTGAAGGCGCGCTACGGGCGGCCCTGAACGACGGGTCGCCAAGACGGGTCACCAACAGGGGGCGCCGACGGGTCCGATCGGCCACAGTTCTGGCCCGACATGTGACGGTCGGGGCGCGAACCTTGCCCTTGCGCCCCTGCCGGTCTAAGCGCGCAGCCATAATCCGTTCCGCCCAAAACCGTTCAGCAAGAACCCAAGAACAGAACCACGCCCTTGACCGACCATGCCGCCAGCACACTAGCCGGACAATCGTTCGCGCTTTCGGGGATCAGCACCCGTTTCGATCCGGCCCATACGCCGGTACGCGGCGATCTTGCGCATGTGGCACTGGCAGGCAAGGTGTTCGTGCCGCATTATGCCGTGCCCATGCCGCACAGCGCGATACAGGCGACGCCCGTCTTTCTGAAGGCATCGAAAGAGGCCGATCCGGTCGGGGCCCTGACCGAAGGCGGCGTTTTCGACGTGCTGGATATGGCGGGCGACTGGGCGTGGGGTGTGATCTCGGGCAGTGATAATGGCGATCCGCTCGAATTCGGGCCGGTGGGCTATGTACCGCTTTCCCTGCTGAAAGCCTGGGCGTGACCAGCGTTTTCATCGACGGGGCGGCGGGCACGACGGGTCTGGAAATCGCCGAGCGGCTGGCCGGTCGAAGTGAATTGTCGCTGGTGATCCTGTCCGACGACAAGCGCAAGGACGATGCCGCAAGGGCCGAGGCGCTGAACGATTGCGACATTGCCGTGCTGTGCCTGCCCGACGATGCGGCGCGTTCGGCGGTGGCGATGATCCGGAATGATACGACCCGCGTGATCGATGCCTCTACCGCGCATCGCGTGGCGGCGGGCTGGACATACGGGTTTCCCGAACTGGTCGGGCGCGACGCGGTAGCGGGTGCACGCTTCGTCGCCAATCCGGGATGCTATCCGACCGGCTTTCTCGCTCTGGTCGCGCCGCTGGTGCGCGCGGGGCTGCTGCCTGCCGACTGGCCTTACACGATCAATGCGGTGTCGGGTTATTCGGGCGGCGGCAAGGCGCTGATCGACCATTTCGAAAGTGCGAAATCGCAGGGCAAGGGCATCGCCTTTCGCGCCTATGGCCTCGCCATGGGACACAAGCACGTGCCCGAGATGAAGGCGCTTGCCGGTGTTTCGCACGATCCCCTGTTCGCGCCCGCCGTGGTCGATGCCTATCGCGGCATGGTCGTCGAAGTGCCGCTGCCGCTGTCGGCGATGAAGGGCGCGGCGTCGCCCGATGCGATGCGCGATGCGCTGGCCGAATTCTATGCCGATAGCCCGCTCGTCAGCGTTTCGCGCGAAGTTCATAGCGAGCTTTTGCTGCACAGCGACACGCCCGCCAGCGACTGCCTTGAGCTCTTCGTCTTCGGCGCGGCCGACGGGGCACAGGCGCGTCTGGCCGCGCGGCTCGACAATCTGGGCAAGGGTGCGGGCGGTGCTGCGGTACAGAATCTCAATCTGATGGCCAGCCTGCCGGAAACGCAGGGACTGCGCATCGCGCCTTTGGGTTGAAACCCGACCTCGAACGCCGCTTAAACCAAGGGCACTGCCCATTTTTTAGGCAGCAATTGCACAAGCGTTAAACACCTTATTGCGCCCCTCGCAACGATGTTGCGTGTGCAGCTGCAAAAACCCGCCCGAATCGTTAATCGGCCCCTTTCGCGCCTCTTTTTCAGCGCCTAGTCTCCGCTTTCGACTTCGGCGCGATTCTCGTGGCGCCGATACCAAAAAGACGAATAATGCGGGGGCTCAGGCACAGAGCGTGAAAAAGGTCGAGGCGATTATCAAGCCGTTCAAGCTGGACGAGGTGAAGGAAGCGCTGCACGAGGTCGGTGTCTCGGGCATCACCGTGACCGAGGCGAAAGGCTTCGGACGTCAGAAAGGCCACACCGAACTGTATCGCGGCGCCGAATATGTCGTCGATTTCCTGCCCAAGGTAAAACTGGAAGTGGTGGTCCCCAGCGAAACGGTGGACCGCGTGATCGAGGCGATCGTGGGCGCTGCGCAGACGGGGCGCATCGGCGACGGCAAGATCTTCGTCTCGCCCATCGAAACCGCGATCCGCATCCGCACCGGCGAACTGAACGCCGACGCGATCTGATTTCCCCTGCCTCCGCGAACCGACACAGCGGTGAAACGGCGGCATCCCACAACGCAAATACCCCGGTGACAGACACCGGGCACCATGAAAGGGATCAAAATGGCCTCTGCAAAGGACATCCTGAAAAGGATCAAGGACGAAGAGATCGAGTGGGTCGATCTGCGCTTCACCGACCCCAAGGGCAAGTGGCAGCACCTGCAGATGCTGGCCGCCCCGCTGGGCGAGGACGAGCTGGAGCAGGGCCTGATGTTCGACGGTTCGTCGATCGAAGGCTGGAAGGCCATCAACGAATCGGACATGATCCTCAAGCCCGACCTTGATGCGTGCTATGTCGATCCGTTCTCGGCGACCCCGATGCTGGTCCTGTTCTGCGACATCGTCGAACCGTCGACCGGCGAACTCTACGCCCGCGACCCGCGCGCAACCGCCAAGCGCGCCGAAGCCTTCCTCAAGACCACCGGTCTTGGCGATACCGTCTATGTCGGCCCTGAACCCGAATTCTTCATGTTCGACGACGTGAAGTTCTATGACGGCTACGACGGCTCCGGCTTCAAGATCGACGACATCGAACTGCCCGGCAACACCAACAAGGACTATGAAGCCGGCAACCTGGGCCACCGCCCGCGCGCCAAGGGCGGTTACTTCCCCGTCCCGCCGGTCGACAGCTGCATGGACATCCGCGCAGAGATGGTCTCGACCATGGTGGAAATGGGCCTGCCCATGGACAAGCACCACCACGAAGTGGCCTCGGCACAGCACGAGCTGGGCATCACCTTCGGCACGCTGACCACCACGGCCGACCGCGTGCAGATCTACAAATATGTCGTGATGATGGTCGCGCAGGCCTATGGCAAGACCGCGACCTTCATGCCCAAGCCGATCAAGGCCGACAACGGCAGCGGCATGCACACCCACATGTCGATCTGGGACGGCAAGACCAACACCTTTGCCGGTAACGGTTATGCCGGCCTGTCGGACACCTGCCTGTATTACATCGGCGGTGTCATCAAGCATGCCAAGGCCCTGAACGCCTTCACCAACCCGACCACCAACAGCTACAAGCGTCTGGTGCCGGGCTTTGAAGCCCCCGTGCTGCTGGCCTATTCGGCTCGCAACCGGTCGGCTTCGTGCCGTATTCCTTACGGCGCGGGTGAGAAGTCGAAGCGCGTCGAGTTCCGCTTCCCCGATCCGCTGGCAAACCCCTATCTGTCGAGCGCGGCGCTGCTGATGGCCGGCATCGACGGGATCAAGAACAAGATCCACCCGGGCGAAGCCATGGACAAGAACCTCTATGACCTGCCGCCGGCAGAGCTGGCCGAGGTTCCGACCGTTTGCGGTTCGCTGCGCGAAGCGCTGCTGGCACTTGAAGCCGACCACGACTTCCTGCTGGAAGGCGGCGTATTCACCAAGGACCAGATCGACGCCTATGCCGAACTGAAGTGGGAAGAAGTGCTTCGCTTCGAAACCACGCCGAGCCCGGTCGAATACGACATGTACTACAGCGCGTAATCACGAGGCCGATGGCCGGTGCGAACCGGCCAAAGGGGCGCGGAAGGCTTTGGCTTTCCGCGCCCTTTTCGTCGCACTTGATGCCAGTCGCTGACCCTGTCCCGTCCTGCGACAGGGCGGGCGGGACGACCGACCGGCTGCGACAAGATGCGACGACCAGTGGAACGCCTGTTGCGGCAAGGCGTTCGTGGAGAAAGGAGTCTGCAAGGTCCGTATCGATGCCTCATTTCCCAAAGCTCATGCCCGCCGTTCCCCTGATAAGAGGCCAAGTGATGATCGCCGGCATGGTCGCCGCTGCCCTCTGCGCGGGGAGCGTGCTGGCGCAGCCGAACGGCAACGGGAACGGACATGGTAACGGCAATGGCGGAGGGCACGGCCAGCCAGCCGCACAATCCAAGGGTGGCGGCAACGGAAACGGACCCAAGGCGGATCGCGGCAACGGAAGTGACAGCAAGACTGCGCGGCCCGCGAAGGGCAATGGCAATGGAAACAAGCCCGCGCAGGCCAAGAGCGATGCCCGCGACGTGCCGCGCCAGCCCGCCAAGACGCAAGCCAATGTGACCAAACCGCGTAACAACGGTAATGGCAACGGCAACGGCAACGCAAATTTCAACACCCGTGGCAATGGACAAAACAGCACCGCCCTGCGCGATATCCAGCGCGCCACCGCGATTTTCGCCGGTAACGACCGACTGATCCGCGAACGGGGCCTTCTAACTGGCTGTCCGCCGGGCCTTGCCAAGAAACGCAATGGCTGCACCCCGCCCGGCCTCGACCGGCGCAACGACTACCGCTACGACCGCGCCGGATGGTGGGGCCTCCCGGGCCTTAACGACGGGCGATATCGTTATTACGGCGGCAATCTGGTGCGCCTGTCCGATGCGGGGTCGATCCTTGGCTATTACCCGCTGTTGGGCGGCGCTCTATCGGTCGGCAATGTCTGGCCCAGCTGGTACGATGCGCAGCCACTGCCCCGCTATACGCAGGATTATTACAGCCTCGGCCCCAGCTATCGCTATGCCGACAATGTCGTCTATCGCACCGATCCCAACACCTCCGCCATCACCTCCATCGCGGCCCTGCTGACGGGCAGCGATTTCCAGATCGGGCAGCCGATGCCTTCGGGCTATGACATCTATAATGTCCCCTATGGCTATCGCGACCGGTATCGCGACGGGCCCGACGCGCGCTATCGCTATAGCGACGGCTATATCTACGAAGTCGATCCGACGACCCAGCTGATCAGGGCAGCGATCGAACTGCTGGCTTAGGGAGAGATATATGACGAAGACGCTGGCACTGACTTGCGCATTGGCCATCGCTCTGGGCAGCACGCTGACTGCCTGTTCCAACGATGGCGGCGATGCGGGCGAACCCCCGGTCGGGAACGAAACGCTGGCCGCCGCGCTGGCCGATGGCGATTCCGTGCGCGAGATGAGCGACGCGCTGAAAGATACCGGTCTTGCACAAGTGTTCGACGGCAGTGCCGCCTATACCGTTCTGGCCCCCAGTAACGAGGCTTTGTCTGCGCTGGAGGATCAGAACGATCTGTCCACCGACGAAGGGCGCGCGGTGCTGGCCGCCGTATTGCGCGAACATGTGTTGCCCGGCGCGCTGACACCTGACGACATTGAAAATGCGATCGCCGTTCAAAAGGGCACGGTATCGATCCGCACCATGGGCGAGGGCGCGATGCGTTTTGCGATGGACGGCAGCACGCTGACCGTCACCGACGAAAGCGGCAAGACTGCCCAGGTGAACGGAGATGCGATCCTTGCCAGCAATGGCGTGGTCATCCCCATCGACGGCGTATTGAAACAGCCCTGATATCACCGTCGGCGTTGTAAGGGCCTGTGATCAGTAATCCTTGCTGATCTCTGCCGATACGGCGTTATAGCCCAACGACGACACCGTGCCCAACAGCGACAGCCAGCTGGTCACGCGGAATTCCAGCTCGGTCGCACTGTACCCTTTGCCGTCGGTCACCAGCTCGACATAGAAATCGCGCCCGATATATTCGCCCACCGCGACGCTGGTGCCGCGGCCCAATGCCTCGTCCGCGCCGATCACGCGCAGCCGGTCGACCCCGATGGCACTACGCAATTCGTTGATCGGGTCCATGCCCCCGCCCCCGCTTTGAAACGCGGCCAGCGCGGCGCCCAGTTGCAGCGCCTCGGGGGCCGAAATATTGGCAACCGAATCCCCGAACAACAGGCGCGACAACACTTCCTCTTCCGGCAGTGCGGGCACAGAGGAAAAGCTGATTTCGGGCGCATAGGCCGTGCCTTGAATCAGGATGGTGGCATTGATATCGTTGATATCGGCCTCCGCCTCCACATCAAGGCGCGGATCGGGCGGATTCTCGCCCGAGAAGCTGATCCGTCCGCGCGTCAGGTCGAACCTCTTGCCCGCGAACTGGTAACCGCCGCGCACAAGATCGGCTTGTCCGAAAATCACCGGCGCATCGGTATTGCCGCGCAGCCGCACATCGACGCCCCATTCGCTGTCCAGCCCCATGCCGGTGACGGTAAAGCGGTTATTGGCCTGCACATCGATCAGATATTTCCACGGCGCGCTCGACGCCTTGCGTGTCTGACGGTCGGCCGGCAGGTTGATCTCGCGGCGCGGAATGCTGGGCAGGTTTTCGACCGCCGTCGTATTGCCCAGCTTCCAGCGGCCCGAAATCATTTCAAGCCGTCCTGCAACCGTGCCGACATTATCGGTTGCCACCACGCGGATCGGCCCGCTGACAACGGCGGCCATGTCGTCGCGGTTCAACAGGCGCGCATTTTTGGCCGCAAGCCGCAGATCCATGCTGACGCCATCGGTAAACAGGCGCGACAGGTCGACCGATCCGCTGCCCGAAACCGTGCCATTGCCCGATACGCCGCTGAAACGCGGCAGGCGCAGCACCGAGCCGTCGAAAGTGCCAAGGATCGCGATATCCGTGACATCGGTGCCCGTCAGCGTGCTTTGCAGGCGCAGCCCTTCCCCGCGCAGGGTGCCGCGTATCCGGGGCTGGTCGAAACTGCCGCGAATATCGCCCGCGATCCGCACATCGCCGGTCACATCGAACAGTTCCACCGCTACCAGCCGCCACAGCGCATCGGCAGGCCCGCCATAGCGCAATTGCGCGAACAATGTTCCGGCGCGCAGCCTTTCGACCAGCGTCCCGTCGGCAGGCAGGTTCGACAGGCGCATCTGCAGACGGCCATGGCGGGTCGCATCCTCGCGGATAATGGTGCGCGTCTCGAAATCGTCCGCCGTCAGCTCGGCCACCATGGCCAGATCGACGGGGCGCGAGGTCAGCACCAGACCCGAACGCGTCAGATCATCGAACAACAGCCGCGCGCGTGCCGTGGGCGCAGCGCCTGCCGTCCGCCGGTAATCGACCACGCCCGATGCCTTGCCGCCGATATCCAGATCGTCGACGAACAGGTTCGCGACATCCAGCGGCATGTCGACCACGCGAACGCTTGCCGCGGTCTCTTCGCCAAAGCGCCCTTCGGCCTGTATGGTCCCGCCCGCGAAATCGATCTGGCTGCGCTGCAGGTTCCAGCCGCTTTCATCGCGCAGCACGACCAGCGCGCGAGGCATGGAAATGCGCCGTCCGGCATAGCGTCCGCGCGCCGCCACCTCGACCCGATCGTTTGACACTTCGCCCGCGATGCGCAGGAAAAAGCGGCTGCCGCGCCGGCCCGCGACCATGGCATTGAATGTGCCTTCGCCGTCTTCCAACCTGCCTTCTGCCGCGAAACGGCCCAGAAACAGATCGCCGCGCCCGATACCCTGCGCATTGATCGCCGCGTCCAGTGTGGTCGCATCGCCCAGCACGCCATTGGCCTTGATATGCGCCAGTCGCACGGTGATCGGCGGCTCGCCCTGAAAACTGGCGTCGCGCAGGATGATATCGGCGTCGATCCCCTGCCCTTCCGCTTGCGGGGCCAGCGCGACAGTGCCCTCCACCCCGCCACCGCTTAGCGCCAGTTCGCCCGCGACGCCGCCTTCCTCAACCGTCAGATCGCCCGACATGGTCGTATCGCTCAGGGTAAAGCGATTGACCGCGATGCGCACCGGCTCGTCAGCGGCAGAGACGATGCCGATATTGCCCGTGAACGGCCCCAGCATAGACTGACCCTCGGCGTCGATCAGAAAGCCGTCTTCGTCGGGTGCCAGCGCGATGCGGACATCTTTGACTCCGGCCGCGGGCAATGGCTCGGCAAAGACCAGTTCGGCGTGCGGTCCCTCGCCATCCATCGTGCCGTCGACGGTAAAGGGTCCGAAATCCGCATGCCGCCCTTCGCCTGCCAGCCGCACCGTGCCGTCCACCGCGCGCTCGCCCGATAAAGAGAGGTCGAGCCTGGGCGCGTCCAGCCGTGCGCTGCGGATCAGGATCGGGGCATTGGCTGCCATCGACACATCGGCATTGAACGCGACCGGCGCGCCGACATAGTTCTCGAGCGTGGCGTTGGTCACACGGCTCATCCGCCCGTCGACCTTCGCCGCCAGCGTCCAGCCTGCATTGCCGCCCAGCACCGCGTCGATCTGCGCCCGCGCATTGGCGCTGCCCAGCCCTTCCAGCACGACGCCATTGGCGATGACCGGCCCCGTCAGGCGATATCGCCCCTGCGCCACATTGCCGTCGAGCGCCAGCCGCGCACCAAGGCCCGAGGAATCGAACACGATATCGGGGGCAACCAGCCGGTCTCCGCTATAGGTTAAGGTCGCGCCCAGCTTTGCGCCGCGCAGCCGCGGATCGACCATGGCACTGCCCGTGGCGATGCTGCCCGCCGTGGCGGCAAGCGGCAGTTGCAGGCGCGACCCGTTCCAATTGCCATTGCCCGTCGCCACGACGCGCGTGGCATGGGCATCGCCCGCGCCGATGCGCGCTGCCTCCACCGTATAGGCGATGGCCAGATCCTCGCGGAAATCGCCGTCCAGCCCCAGCCGCGCCTGCAAGCCATCGGTGCGCAGGTCGGGGCCCGTCAGTGCCGGATCGGTAACCCGCGCCAGCACGCCAAACCGGGCAAGGCGATTGTCGTTCAGGTCCACGCCGCCGCGCGCCAGCACTTCGACCCCTGCGCCCACCAGCACATAGCGCCCGTCGATCACGCTATCCCTGAAGGTGCCTTGGGCATTGATGCTGACCACTTCGCCCACGGCATCGGCGGCCACGCCCGACAAATAGCCGTCGGGCCGAATCTGGCCGAGCAAGCCGTAAATCTCGCCCTGCTTGGTCAGAGTCAGCGCGGCCAGATTGCCTTCCCCCTGACGCACGCGGGCATAGCCCTTCCAGGCGGTCCACTTGCCCTTGCCGCCCATGGCAATCTGCAAGTCCTCGCTCGCCCCTGCCATGCCCGCCAGCAAGCCGCCCGCGGGCGCATTATAATCGACCAGCAGATCGATTACATCGCCGCTCTGGTCCGCATCCAGCCGCGCCAGCAACCGGTCCTCGCCGCCCAGATCGCCCAGCATTTCTATCCTGGCGCGCCCGTCGGTGATGTCTGCCCGGGCCCGGAAATCGACGGTGCGTTCCATACCCGCGACCGCCTCGTCCACGCGCAAATCCTCGATCGCCAGCCGGTCGATGCGTATGTCGAAATCGGGGAGGATCGGCGCGTCGGGGTCGCCGGGGTTCAGTTCGGGCATGCGCATCAGATGCCCGCGCCGCGCAACCAGCCTGCGCACGTCGAGCCCGCGCGTGAACCAGTGCAAGGGTCGCCAGTCCAGCTCTACCTCGGGCACGCGCAGGAATTCGCCCTTGGGATCGGACAGTACGACGTCGGTCAGTTCCGCCTCGCCCAATATCGAACCCTCGATCCGGCCGATCTTGACCCGCAGGCCCGATGCGGGGGCATAGCTGGCAAGGCTGTTGGCGATAAAGCGATGACCGATAGGACTGTCGATCAATACCGCGCCCAGACCGATCACACCGAGCAGGGCGATCAGCCCCGCCAGCAGCCGCGTGCGCCAGTAACGCCCCCAGTCGCGTCCCTGCTTCACAGCCTGCGCCGGTGCGGGCGTGCCGTCGGGCGGCAGATCGCCGGTCTCGCCCGCCATCAGAACGCCTGCCCCAAAGAGATATAGACCGCGATATTGCTGTCACCCGGCCGCGGGTTCAGCGGCGTTGCCAGATCGACGCGCAGCGGACCGAAATTGGTGTGATAGCGAACGCCGACACCGGCACCATATTGCATGTCGGACAGGCCCGGCGTGCTGTCGTTTTCCACCGTGCCCGCATCGATGAAGGGCACCACCGATATGGCCCCGTCAAGCAAGCCGGTGCGATAGCGCGCCTCCAGCGAAAACTCGCTTAGCGAAAGGCCGCCGGTGGGATCGCCCAGATTGTCCTGCGGTCCGATTTCCTGATAGCCATAGCCGCGCACCGAACCGCCGCCGCCCGCGAACAGCCTGCGCGATGGAGCGATATTTTCGATATCGGTGCCGGTGATCGTGCCAAATTTCGCGCGCCCCGCCACGACCAGCTTTTCGTTGACCGGCTGGTAATAGCGACCCTCCAGCCAGCTTCGCAGATAGGTCGACCGCGAACCGCCCGTGTGCGAGATTTCGGGCGATGCGAACAGCGATACGCGCCAGCCCCGTGTCGGATCGAGCAGATCGTCGCTCTTGTCGTAAATCACCTCGCCCGGAAGCGCGGCCACGAAATAGGTTTCGCGCGGGCCGATAGCCTTGCCGCCCAGCGTGCCTTCGCGCTCTTGCGTCGCGACCAGTTCGAGGCCGACCGACCACGACAGCACCTTTTGGTACAGCAGCGTCGACACGCGTTCGAACTTGGCCACGCCCGAAATCGTGCGCGCCTCGTAAGCGTCGCGGTCGATGGTGTTGGCGAATACGTCCAGCGTCAGCACGCGGTCGCGCCCGTGCCAGTTGTTGCGGCGGAAAGTCGCGCCGACCAGCTGTTCCTGCGTGCCCGCGATCGCATGCAATTGCAGCATGCCTTCGGGCGGGAAGAGATTGCGGTGCTCCCAGCTCGCTTCGGTCCGGATGCCGCGGCCCGTGTCATAGCCGATGGCCCCCGCTATGGTGCGCAGGGGTGCCTGCTCGAATGCAACATCGACATCGACGACGCCCGGTTCGCCATCGGCAGGCGCGACCACTTCGCGCGGTTTGACGACCAGAGACGAAACGAGGCCGGTGCCCAGCATCGCCTTGCGCAGGTCCTCCACCTCGCTCGCCTTGTAGATATCGCCCGTGTCGAATTGCGAGATTTCAAGAAGGTGCCTGTCCGACAGGAATGCCGGATCGCTGCTGTGCACTTGCCCGAAACGATATTTGCCGCCCGTGGTGACGGGCTGGGTCAGATCGCCCTCGTCGCGGGCATGATCGATCAGCAGGTCGGGCTTACCCATTTCGACAAAAGGATAGCCGGTTTCGCCCAAAGCGACTTCGAGGTCGATCCCTTCATAGACGATCCGGTCTTCCTGAATGAAATCGCCCGATGCAATCTCGAACGCGGCGCGCATCTCGGCATAGTCGTCGCCCGCCGCTTCCAGACCCGGCAGCTCGACCGCGCCATATGTGTAACGCTCGCCCGGATCGATGGTGAAGATAAAGCGCGCATCGTCGGCAACCACCGTGCCGCCCTCGCCCGAACCCTCGCCTTCTGCCGGAGTTTCGACGCGCTGGCGCACATCGGCATCGTAAAAGCCATAGGCCGCCAGCATGTCGGACAGCAGCGCGGTATCTTCCTCGGCCCGATTGGCAAGTTGCGCGAAATTATCGTCGCCGTCGCGCAGGTTTTCGATATCCGAAAGCCCTTCGAAGCGCGTCTTGAAATCGTCGAACTGGCCGAATTCGGCAAAGGATGCCGGATGGCTGAGGGTAATGCGCTTGGACAGGCGCGTCTCGACCGCCTCTTCCTCTTCGCTTTCGTCTTCCCCGCCGCGCTGCGCCATGCCGGGTAGCGCCAGATCGGCGGCAGGTCGTCCATTCTCGCGGCTGAGGAGTTGCGCAAGATCGGGATCAATCGCGATGTCTTCCAGATCGACCCTGAAATCATCGTCCTCGGGCCAGGCGAGCGAGAAGCCGTCCTCTTCCATGGGCGAATCGATGTCGTCCTCGGCCGGAACCGGCGTCGCGGCGGCGTCGGTCTCCATCGCCCAGCTTTCGGCATCGTCCAGCGCGCTGTCGGGGATCAGCGCCTCAAGCTCGGCATCCGCATCGCGGCTTTGCGCGCGCGCAGGTCCGGCCATGCCCAACAGCATGCCACCGGCCAGAACCATGGCCAGCGCATGACACGCCGTTTGCGATAGGGGGATCAGGCGGTTTTCAGCCTTCGAGGATGCGGTACTGGTCTTGGGCGCAGGGCATATTGTCCTTGCTGCCGCCGACGCGCGCGTCTTCGCCTTCGGTGCGCGGCTGCGACACCGTTGCGGCGATAAGCGCATCCTGCCTGCCCGCATCAAAACGTTCCCAGCCTTCGCGACCCAGCCGCTCCAGTGGCCGGTAACGGATCTTGTACTGCATGCGCGAAGACCCCTCGATCCAATAGCCCAGATAGACATAGGGCAGACCGGCCTTCGCAGCGCGGTCAATGTGGTCGAGTATGATGTAATTGCCAAGTCCGGATCGGTCGGGATGATGCGGATCATAGAACGAATAGATCATTGAAAGACCGTCGTTCTGCCGGTCGGTCAGGCACGCGCCTACCAGACGGCCCGGGCGCCCGTCCACATCCGGTTCGCGATATTCGACGACATAGGAGGTGACCGGCGTCTGCTCGATCATGTCGGCGTAATCCATCGAATCCATCGCGGACATGCCGCCACCGGGATGGCGCGCCTTCAGATATTGTTGCAGCAGATCATACTGCTCCACCGTCGACCACGGGCGGCAGGCGGTGGCGACCAGATCGGCATTCTTCTGCATGGTGCGGGTCTGCGTGCGCGACGGCACGAATTCCTCTGCCACCACGCGCACCGAAACGCAGGCGTTACATCCCGCGCAACTGGGCCGATAGGCAACGGTCTGGCTGCGGCGGAACCCGATGCGGCCAAGCGCATCGTTGAGGGCGTCGGAATCGGGTCCGGCAAGTTCCGTAAAGACCTTCCGCTCCTGACGCCCCGGCAAATATGGGCACGGAGCCGGGGCAGTCACATAGAAGCGGGGGAACCTCACGGGTGCGGACACGAACTTGGGCCTGTACCTCTCAACCGTCGATCCGGTGGTCGACCGATGTTCCGGACTGCCCGGCCGGTGAAAGCCACGATGGGCACCGCGCGGCAGGCGGCGACCAGGAAAAGCCAGCCATGCCGCGCGTAGGACCTATATGCCCGCGATCGTTCAAATATTAAAGGCCGTTAACTACGATTCGAACAAAAATGGCCATTTTGACCGTATTTGACGCTCGCCCTGCCCCTTTTGGGCGCAATTCGGGCGGTGGGCCGGGAAGGTGCGCGCGTTCGCCTTCAGGCCAGTTCGACCGTGCTGACCTGATAGCCCTTGGACCGCAGATCGGCGATCAGACCGTCGATCTGCGCCCCGTCGCGCGCCTCGCATTCGATATCGGTGATCAGCCCCTTGGCAGGCAATGTGGTAAAGATGCGCTGGTGATAGATCTCGATAATGTTCACATTATGCGCATCGAACGCATGCATCACGCGGAACAAGGCGCCCGGCCGGTCCTGCAATGTGATGCGCAGACGCGCCAGACGGCCCGACCGCGCCAGATCGCGCAGCAGCACATTGGCCAGAAGCCGCGTATCGATATTGCCGCCGCACAGCACCAGGCCGATTTTCTTGCCCGCGAATTTCTCGCGATTCGTCAGCACCGCGGCCAACCCCGCCGCGCCCGCGCCTTCGACCACGGTCTTTTCGATCTGCAACAATAGAGAGACGGCGTTTTCCAGCGCGCCTTCGTCGACCAGCAATATATCGTCGACCAGCTTCGCCACGACCTTCGCGGTCAGTTCGCCCGGTGCCTTGACCGCGATCCCCTCGGCCAGAGTATCGCCGCCGCACTGGTGCTCCTCACCCCTGATCCGCGCGAACATCGACGGGTAGAGCGCCGATTGCACGCCCACGATCTCGATATCGGGGTTCATGTCGCGCGCGATGGTCGCGATGCCCGAAATCAGGCCGCCGCCGCCGATCGGCACGACCAGAGTGTCGAGGTCGGGCTGATCTTCCAGCATCTCGAGCCCGACCGTGCCCTGCCCCGCCGCGACGAACGGATCGTCGAACGGATGCACGAAGGTCAGCCCCAACTCTTTCTCAAGCTTGCGGGCATGTGCCGAAGCATCGTCGAAAGTCTCACCTTCCAGCACGACATTGCCGCCGACGCTTTCGGTCTGCATGATCTTCACCGTCGGCGTGGTGCGCGGCATCACGATGGTGACGGGCACGCCAAGGCGCGTGCCGTGATAGGACAGGCCCTGCGAATGGTTCCCCGCGCTGGCCGCGATCACTCCGCGCTCGCGCTGCTCCTGCGTCAACTGCAAAAGCGCGTTCAGCGCGCCGCGTTCCTTATAGGCAGCGGTGAATTGCTGGTTTTCGAACTTCAGCCAGATTTCCGCACCCGAAATCTGCGACAGGGTCAGCGATTTCAGCATGGGCGTGCGCACGACCTGTCCGGCAATGCGGCGGGCGGCGGCCCGGACATCGTCGGCATTGAACGGCAGTGCGGCTTGCGCCGTGTTGGCGGTATCGGTCTGAAGATCGGACATAGGGCAAAGCCCCTATCGGATATGGCGCGACTTGCAAATGCGGTTTAGACCCCGTCGCCATGACTGCACCCGTTATGTCCGCGAAACGCCTGTTCGCAACCGTCACCGCCCTTCTTACCGCCACCCTGCCCGCCGCCGCGCTGGCCGATACTCTGATCGAGAATGTGGACGGCATCCGTGTCGAGCGTGACGGCACGGTCGAACGCTTTACCGCCATGCTGATCGACGACGACGGCAAGGTCGCAAAGCTTTATCAACGCCGCGACAAGCTGCCCAAGGAAGTCGATTACAAGCTCGACGGCGACGGGCGCGTCCTGATTCCGTCTTTTATCGATTCGCACCTGCACCTGACGGGTACGGGGCTGGCGGCGATGATCCTCGACCTGTCGGAGACCGCATCTCTGGCCGAGGCGCAGGAGAAAATCGCGGATTATGCCGCACGCTATCCCAATCGCGGCTGGATCATCGGGCGCGGCTGGAATCACGAGAAATGGGGACTTGGCCGCTTTCCCACGGCCAGCGATCTGGACGCGGCCGTCAGCGACCGGCCCGTCTGGCTGATGCGCGCCGACGGCCATGCGGGCTGGGCGAACAGCGCGGCCATGGTAGCGGCAGGGGTCACCGCAAAGACCGTCGATCCCGAAGGCGGGCGGATCATCCGCGATGCCGCCAAGGCACCATCGGGCGTGTTCGTCGACAATGCGATGGGCGCGGTCGCCGCACTCGTGCCCGAACCGCGCCCCGAAGAACGCGACATTGCGCTGGACAAGGCACAGCAATTGCTGCTCGCCCACGGGATTACCGCGGTGGCCGACATGGGCACCACGATCGACGACTGGCAGGCCTTGCGCCGGTCGGGCGATGCGGGGCGGCTGCGCATCCGCGTGATGGGCTATGCCGGCGGGATCGAGCAGATGGTGACGATTGCAGGCGCCGAACCGACGCCGTGGCTTTATGGCGACCGGCTCTTTCTGGGCGGGGTGAAGCTTTACCTCGACGGCGCATTGGGATCGCGCGGCGCATGGCTGCTGGCCGATTATGCCGACGCGCCGGGCGAACGCGGGCTGCCGCTGAGAAACGGCACCCAGTTGCGCAATATGATGAGCCGCGCCGCCATGGCCGGTTTCCAGCCCGCCGTGCATGCCATCGGCGATGCGGCGAATCGCGAAGTGCTCGATTCGATCCTCGAACTCAACGAAACCTATACCGGCGACCGACGCTGGCGGGTCGAACATGCGCAGATCGTCGATCCGATTGACCTGCCCCGATTCGCGCAGCTGGGCGCAGTGGCCTCGGTACAGCCGGTGCACCAGACATCGGACCGCCAGATGGCAGAGGCGCGGCTGGGACCCGACCGGCTGCAGGGCGCCTATGCGTGGCGATCGCTGATCGAGAGCGGCGGCGCCGTGGCATTCGGCTCCGATTCGCCGGTCGAACCAGTCGATGTCTGGGCCGGAATCGCCGCTGCGGTCACGCGGCAAGGGCCGGATGGCGAACCGTTCGGCGGGTGGATGCCGCACGAACGGATCAGCCGCGAACAGGCCCTGGCGGGTTTCACATCGGGCGCGGCTTGGGCAGGCAAGGCGGACGGGCGCTTCGGCTCTCTGGCCCCGGGCGAATGGGCCGATTTCCTGTTCGTCAGCGCCGATCCGCTGCTGGCGGCAGAAGGCGAATTGCGCACCATCGCGGTCGAGGAAACATGGATTGCCGGTCGCAGGGCCTATCGCCGCGACTGACGGAAACACTATCAAAGGTTGTTGCGCAAATGCGGCAATCGCTTGCTGCAAAGCAAAAAAATGATGCTTCACATGTGCTTGGAGCGATTAATGGCGTTGACACTGCACGCTGGAGTCGTATTTTCAGCCTGCAAATCCGGAAGGGTCGCCATGCGCCATGCGTGATGACCTGAAAGGTGTCATGAATTCGTCGCTTGGGGGACATAGCTACGATTCGTGATTGAAGATTCGGTTCGGGGCAGGTTCAGGCCCGCTCGGATTCGAAAAGAATTGAGCGAACAAGGAGATAAACTAATGATCCTCCGCAAGATGGCCACTGCCGCGACCGCGCTGGCTCTCGTTTCGGCACCGATCGCCGCCACTGCTGCCGAAGGCGAACAGCGCGCTGCTGCTCCCGCTGGCGAAACCAGCGAAATGGGCGGCTCGCCGATCCTCGCTGTGCTGGCAGCCGTTCTGATCGGCGTCGGCATCTACATCGCCGTCGATGGCGATGATGACGATCCGATCAGCGTCTGATCTCTCGTCAGAGACACGATACAAAAGGGCGGGGCTTCGGCTCCGCCCTTTTCGTTTGCGCGGCTCGGATATGCGTTTCAAATGCTCGGGCGCGCTTCGCAGACCGGCAAGGCCGCCGGATCGCCACCTGGCCTGAAACCCTCAACCCAAACCCAGCGGCTTGCAATCAGGCCTCGGCGCTCTCGGCTTCCGGCGTATCCTCTGCCTTGGCCGCCTCGCGCGCCTGACGGCGTTCGGTGATCCGCATCAGGAACAGCGACCCTTCGAACAGCAGATAGAGCGGTAAGGCCAGCACCAGCTGCGACCCCGGATCGGGCGGAGTGATGATTGCGGCCAGCGCCACGATACCGACGATCACATAGCGCCGCGCCTTGGCCAGCGAAGCGCGGCTGACGATGCCCGCACGATTGAGCAGCATCAGCAGAACGGGCAGCAGAAAGCTGATTCCGAAGGCCAGAATGAACTGCATCACCAGCGCCAGATAATCGCCCGTGCCCGGCAAAGCCTCTATCTGCAGGCCGCCCGCATCGCCCTGAAAGCCGATGAACCAGCGGAACGCATTGGGCATCACCACGAAATAGGCGAGCGCGGCTCCGGCGGAAAACAGGATCGGCGTGGCGAACAGAAAGGGCAGGAACGCCTTTTTCTCTTTCGCGTAAAGCCCCGGTGCAACGAACTGCCACAGCTGGTTGGCGATAATCGGAAACGACAGGAAAAAGGCCGCGAAGACCGCCACTTTCAGCTCTACGAAAAACGCTTCGTAAAGCTTGGTATAGATCAGCCGCCCCTGCCCGTCGGGAAACGCCTGCGTCAGCGGGCGGACGAGGATGGCGAAAATATCGTCCGCAAAGGGCAGGCAGATCGCAAAGGCCACCACCAGCGTCACAAGGCAGCGCAGCAGCCGGTTGCGCAATTCGATCAGATGATCGAGCAGCGGCGATTCGGTTTCGTCCAGATCGGAAATGCGGAACACGGGCTTCACCGGTCTGCCCCGTTGTCGGCGGGCTTGGCGGCTTCTGCGCCGGATATTTGCGCATCGACCGGCGCGGCAGGTTCGGTTGCTTCGGCCACCGGCTCCATCTGCGGATCGGCGGGCACTTGCCCCGCACCCTCTACCGCCGGTTCGGGCAGAGCAGGCGCTTCGCCGTCATGCGCGGGGCGCACTGCCTCGGGATGTTTGGCCATGATCTCTGCGTTGCGCTTGTTCCATTCGGCCTGCATGTCCTCCAGCTCCGCCTCGCGCACCATGGCGTCGATGCCCGAACGGAAATGGGCCGAAACCTTGCGGATCTTGCCGATCCACCGGCCCGCCGTGCGCATGGCCATGGGCATATCTTTCGGGCCGATGACGACCACCGCGACAATCACGATGATCAGCAACTCGATCGCGCCGATGTCGAACATGAAGAAAGCGTCCTAACGCAGTGCCGCAATGGCGGCTCAGCTGCTCTTTTCGGAATCGCCGGTCGCGGTCGGCGTCTCGACAGGGTCTGCCTTTTTCTCGCTGGCCGTCGGCGCGGGCGACTGATGGTCGATCCGGTCGGGGGCGCGCGCTTCCTCGTTCATGCCCTGCTTGAAACTTTTGATGCCTTTGCCAAAGTCACCCATCATTTCCGAGATGCGCCCGCGCCCGAACAGCACGAGGATCACGATGGCGACGATCAGCAATTGCCAGGGTCCAACATTCATTTGAAATTCTCACTAACACGGGGGTTACCCACCCCGTTTAGGCCGATTCATCGCCCATATCCAGAGAGGGTTCGTCAACACCCTCTACTTCCGCGTTTTCGCCTTGCGCTTCACCGGCTTCGGGCATCGTTTGCGCCATTTCCCGCTCCAGCGCTTCCTCGACCGGTTCCAGCAGGCCCGCAGCCCGCAATTCGGCAAGGCCGGGCAGGTCGCGGCGGGTGGCAAGGCCGAAATGGGTGAGGAAATCGGGCGTGGTGGCATAGATCACGGGCCGCCCCGGCACTTCGCGCCGACCGGCGGCGCGGACCCAGCCCGCTTCCATCAACACGTCCAGCGTGCCCTTGGCCGTCTGCACGCCACGGATCGATTCGATCTCGGCACGGCTGACAGGTTCGTGATAGGCGATGATCGCAAGGCATTCGGTCGCCGCGCGCGACAGGCGCTTCACTTCCTCCCGTTCGCGCCTCAACAAATGGGCAAGGTCGGGCGCGGTCTGCAAATGCCAGCGGGGTCCGCGCTTCACCAGTTCCACACCGCGCCCGTCGTAATGACCGGCAAGCTCGGCCAAAGCCTCGCGCACATCGGCGCCGCCAAGATGATCGCCGATCTCCACCGCCGTCATCGGCTCTTCGGCAGCGAACAGCACGGCCTCTACCGCGCGGACCAGATCATCGGGTTTCCGGTCGGGCGCTTCCCCGCTCATTCGCCGTTAGCCCCGTCACGCCCTGCCAGGGCACGCAGCCGCAGCGGACCGAACACTTCGTCCTGCGCGATTTCGGCCCTGCCCTGCTTCGCCAGTTCCAGCGCCGCGACAAAGCTGCTGGCCAGCGCCGATTTGCGCAGGCGCGGATCGGCATGGGGCGGCAGGAACTGGCGCAGTTCCATCCAGTCGAGCGATACGCCCAGCATCGAGGACACGCGCGACAGCGCGCTTTCCAGCGTCATCACCGCACGATCGCGCACCATGTGTACGACGGGCGCGGTGCGGGCCTTTACCTGCCCATAGGCCTGCACCAGGTCGAACCATTCGCAATGCCACGCCCGCTTTTTCAACACGCGCAATCCTTCCGGCGCGCCGCGGGCAAAGGTGTCGCGCCCCAGCCGGTCGCGCGCCATCAGCCGCGCCGCCACATCGCGCATCGCCGCCAGCCGCTCCAGCCGCAATTGCAGGCGCAGGGCCAGTTCCTCGGGGCTGGGGTCCTCCTGCTCTTCCTTGGGCAGCAGCAGCGCGGATTTCAGATAGGCCAGCCATGCCGCCATCACGAGGTAGTCGGCGGCCAGTTCCAGCCGCATTTCACCCGCGCGGTCGATAAAGGCGAGATATTGGTCGGTCAGCTCAAGGATCGAAATGCGGCGCAAATCGACCTTTTGCCGCCGCGCCAGATCGAGCAGCAGGTCGAGCGGCCCTTCCCAGCCGCCCAGTTCGACGTAAAGCCGCTCGCCCTCCTCGCCCGCGGTGGCAACGTCCTCTACCCAGCCCTCTGCCCCTTCGCCCCACAACAGGCCGGGTTCGGAGCCATCGGCGATCATGCCTCGACGCCCGCCGCCACTAACAGCGCATCCCGCTTGGCGATGCATTCGGCGCGCCGTTCCGCGCCGCCGAACGGGCCGACATCCTTGCCAGCCATCGCCGCATCGAGGCGGCGGCGCGCATCGGGCGCGATTTCGCCGCACGCTTCGACCGTGGCGATCATATCGGGCATTTTCGCCCAGCAATTCAGCACCAGATCGCATCCGGCCTGCAAAGCCCTGACCGAACGGTCCGCGATGGAGCCCGACAAAGCCTCCATGTCGATATCGTCGCTCATCAACAGTCCGTCGAAACCGATCCGCCCGCGGATGATATCTCCGATTATTCTGGCCGATTGCGTCGCCGGATTTTCGGCATCCCACGCGGTATATTTAACATGCGCGCTCATCCCCATGGCCGCATCGCGCAAGGCATGGAACGGCGCGATATCCTGCTCCAGTTCTGCCTCGGTTGCGGTAACGACGGGCATTTCTTTGTGACTGTCGGCACAGGCGCGGCCATGGCCGGGTATATGCTTGACGATGCCCGCGACCCCTGCCGCTTCCAGCCCTTCCAGCACGGCGCGGCCCAGCGCGGCAACGCGCATCGGATCATGGCCAAGCGCGCGATCCCCGATCACGTCATGGGCCCCCGCGCAGCGCACATCCAGCAAGGGCAGCGCATCACAATTGAGCCCTGCCTCGGCCAGATCGAGGCCGATCGCCTCGGCATTCACCTGCGCTGCCTCTATCGCAGAGATCGGCGCGATATCGTAAAGCCGGTCGAACACGCCCTGCGGCGGGTATTTCGGCCATACCGGCGGCTTCATCCGCGCGACGCGCCCGCCTTCCTGATCCACGGTGATAAGCAGGTTGGCCCGCCCCGCGATGGCGCGCAATTCATCGGTCAGCGCGCGCATCTGCGCCGCATTTTCGCAATTGCGGGCGAACAATATATAACCCGCCGGATCGGCATCGCGGAAAAAGGCGCGCTCGTCGCCGGTCAGCACGGTGCCGGAAAGGCCGAAAATCGCAGGCGTCATAAGGGCGCCAGATTCGCGGAAATCGCGCAAATGCGCAAGTTTCGGGGGCGGGACCGCGCCCCTTATCCCCAAATCAGCGCTTTACCTGACACTCGATGCCATTGGCCTTCAGCTCGGAACACAGGGCATTGGCGGACGACGCATCGCCCGTCACCGCCTGCAGCCGGAACACGGTGCCGATATCGGCCCGCCCCTCGACGATTCGCCGGTTGAAATCGCCCAGCCGCTGGTAACGCTGGGTCAGCGTCTGCCACCCTTTTTGCGCCGCTGCCTCGGTCGAATAGGCGCCGACCTGCACCCCCACGCCCGATATTTGCGGCGCAGGCGCCGGCGCCGGCGCCGGCTTTGGCGCTGCTTCGGCCGCCTTGGCCGCTGGCGGCGCGACGGGCACAGGATCGGGCTTTTTCTGGGCGATCCGCGCCTCGCGCTCGATCCCCTCGCCCACCTTGTAACTGGTGTCGCCGGTACCCGCGAAAGTCTTGCCGCCCGGATTTTCGGGCCGCACCTTATACGGAGTGTCAGGCGCGGCGATCACCGAACCGTCGCCTTCGGGCGGGGCCAGTTGCCAGTCGCGCAGCAGCCAGATCGCCAGTGCCGACAGCAGGACGAAACCGGCCACGCCGCCCGCGAACTTGCCGATGCGGGGCCAGTCCAGCCCTTCGTCGCCATCCTCGTCCGCCGGTTCCAGCCAGGGCAGCCGCAGGTCGGTCTCGTCGAGCGCAAGCTGCGCCTCGCCGTCACCGCCATGGCTGACCTGTGGTATCATCTCTTAAAGCCGCTCCGCTGCCTCAACCCCCAGAATCGAGAGGCCGTTGCGGATAACCTGCCCGATTTGCGCCGCAAGATACAGGCGCACGCCCGTGTTTACCATATCGTCTTCCACGATAAAGCGACGGGCCGGATCGTCATTGCCCTGATTCCACAGCGCATGAAACGCAGCCGCCAGATCCATCAGAAAAAAGGCGATGCGATGCGGTTCGCGCGCGCGGGCCGCCTGTTCGACCACGCGCGGGAATTGCGCGGCCTGTTTCATCAGCACCTGTTCGTCGGTGTGCAGGATGCCCTCATTGCCCCAGCTCTGGACTCGCGCCGCTTCCGCCGTGTCGGCCAGCCCCGCTTCTGCCGCCTTGCGCAGCACCGATGCGATGCGGGCATGGGCATACTGGACATAGAATACAGGGTTATCCTTTGACGCTTCGACCACCTTGGCAAAGTCGAAATCCATTTGCGCTTCGGGCTTGCGGGTCAGCATGGTGAAACGCACCACGTCCTTGCCCACTTCCTCGACCATGTCGGCAATGGTGATGAAATTGCCCGAACGCTTGGACATCTTCACCGGTTCGCCATCGCGCAGCAGTTGCACCATCTGCACCAGCTTTACGTCGAAGGGCTTTGGTTCGCCATATTCCGCGCCAGTCAGTGCCGCGACGGCGGCCTTGATCCGCTTGACCGTGCCCGCATGGTCCGCGCCCCAGATGTCGATCAGCGCATCCGCGCCCTGCGCCTTTTGGAAGTGATAGGCCATGTCGGCCCCGAAATAGGTCCATGTGCCGTCGGACTTTTTGATCGGCCGATCCTGATCGTCGCCAAATTGGGTCGAACGGAACAGCGGCAGTTCCACCGGCTCCCAGTCTTCGGGCGTCTTGCCCTTGGGCGCTTCGAGCAGGCCGTCATAAACGAGGCCCTTTTCGCGCAGGAACGCTTCGGCAGCCTCCGGCTTGCCCTCGGCCTGCAATTTCGCTTCCGACGAGAACAGGTCGTGATGGATGCCCAGCATGGCAAGATCGGCACGGATCATGTCCATCATCGCATCGACCGCACGGGTGCGGAACAGGTCGAGCCATTCGCTTTCGGGCGCGTCCTTGTATTGCGCGCCGAATTCCTCGGCCAGCTTCGCACCGATGGGCTTCAGATAATCGCCCGGATAGAACCCTTCGGGAATCTCGCCGATGTCGTCACCCAGCGCTTCGCGGTAACGCAGATGCGCCGACCGGCCCAATGTCTGCACCTGCGATCCGGCATCATTGACGTAATATTCGCGGATCACGGCAAAACCGGCGAATTCCAGCAGGTCGGACAGCGAATCGCCGACCACCGCGCCGCGACAATGGCCCATATGCATCGGTCCGGTGGGGTTGGCCGAAACATATTCGACATTCACCGTCTGCCCCGCCCCCATCGCACTGCGGCCATAGGCATTGCCCAGCACGGCAATCGCATCCAGCTCGGCTTCCCATGCGCTGGGCGCGATCCGCAGATTGATAAAGCCCGGCCCCGCGATTTCGGCCGCGGCGATATTGGCTTCCTTCGACAATTCGGCGGCCAGCCCCTCGGCCAGGCCGCGCGGATTGGTCCTGGCGGGTTTGGCAAGCACCATGGCGGCATTGGTCGCCAGATCGCCATGCGCGGGATCGCGCGGCGGCTCTACCGTCACATTGCCGCGATCGAGACCGGCCGGCAGGCTGCCCGCCGCCTCCAATACATCGAGGGCCTTGTCCACCGCGGCGGAAATGGCGGCGTGGATGGTGAGGGTCTTGTCAGTCGTCTGCGTGCTCATGGCCGCGCGACTAGCGGGGAATCGGACGAGTGGGAAGGAGAGTCTTTTGGCGACTATCCGGCATTGCTACGCAACGCCTGCGCCCGGCACCAGCCCACTCCCCCACCCGACCACCCATAGGGTACGATCGTTGGGTGGTCGGGTGGGGGAGTGGGCTGGTGCCGCCTCGGCCGTCCTGCCTATCGACTTGCAACAGGTTTCGGCACGGCCGGAAAATCAACGCGTCGCGTTATACGCCAGCTGTGCCTCGGTCAGCTGGAAGCCGACCAGAACCTCGAATGTCGAACGGGCAACGGCGGCCTTCACCTCGGGGTCGGCCAGCGGGTCCAGTGCCGCATCGGGGTCGCCCGGACGGCGCTTGCGGGTGATGCGCTCGCGGATATCCTCGGGCAGGGTCGCGGCGGCGGCGTCGATGAACGCGCCGCCCTTGCCTGTCACTTGCGCGCGGTCCTGTCCGGCAGCGAAATTCACCGTCACCGTCCCCACGCGTTTCGACTGCACCGTATTACCGCCCTGCAGAACGGTCACGAAAAACGGCAGCTCCACACTGCGCGCGGTGCTGGCGTCACGGCGGGTGGCCAGCACGTCGAAGCTGGCTTCGGAATAGATCTTCGCGCCCGAATCGTCGCAGGTCGCGCGCAGATTGGTCATCGTCGCGGCCACGTCCATCGACGCCAGCGATGTATCGTTTGCCTGCGCGAATGTCGTAATATCGCCGGTATAGGCGGGAATGCCCACTGCCGGACAGCGCGAACGCACGGCGGTCACGCCCACGCCTTCCTGAATGACCAGATCGCCCTCGCCCGAACAGGCGGACAGCGCGGCGGCACCCCCGACCAGCAAGGCGAAACGGGCAGAACGGCGGGACACAATGTTCATCGGCGGCGAAACCTTTTGCCTTGAATTCGGGCGGCCATGGCGGGCCGCCTTTGCAATAATCCTGCCTGCCCTAGCCGCAGCCATGCCCAAGGGCAACGCCGCGCGCAGGTTAGACCCCGAACTCTCTGGCGATGGCAACCTTTACCGCGGCTTTACGCGCGGCCCATCGGGGCGCTAAAGGCCTGTGTCATGGACACCCCGCATATCGACACGGCCCATGCCGTGAACGCCGACGCACCCGATACCGATGCGCGCCCTCCCCTGCTGGTGCTGCTGGCCGCGCCGCGCGGCTTTTGCGCAGGCGTGGACCGCGCGATCGAAATCGTGGAGCGCAGCCTCGAGAAATATGGCGCGCCCGTCTATGTCCGGCACGAGATCGTGCATAACCGCTATGTCGTCGACAGCCTGAAGGCCAAGGGCGCGATCTTCGTCGAAGAGCTGGACGAAGTGCCCGACGGCGTGCCCGTGGTGTTTTCCGCCCACGGCGTGCCGAAATCGGTCCCTGCCCATGCCGAACAGCGCGGCCTCGACTATCTCGACGCGACTTGCCCGCTGGTCAGCAAGGTGCACCGGCAGGCCGAACGGCAGGTCGAGGCAGGCCGCCATATCGTCTTCGTCGGCCATGCGGGCCATCCCGAGGTGATCGGCACATTCGGACAGGTTCCCGAAGGCGACATGACCTTGGTGGAAACGGTCGAGGATGTGGCAAAGCTGGAATTCGCCCCCGGTGCAGAGCTTGCCTTTCTGACGCAGACCACTTTGTCGGTGGACGATACGCACGCCATTCTGGAGGCGCTGAAGGCGCGTTTCCCCCAGATCGTCGGGCCCAAGGCCGAGGATATCTGCTATGCCACGTCGAACCGCCAGTCGGCGGTCAAGGTACTGGCCCCGCAGGTCGATCTGGTTCTGGTCATCGGCGGCGCGAATTCGTCCAACTCGCTCCGGCTGGTAGAGGTTGCCGAACGCCTCGGCACCACTGCCCGCCTGATCCAGCGGGGCGAGGATATCGAGGAGGGATGGCTTCACGGTGTCGGTGCCATAGGCCTGACCGCCGGCGCCAGCGCGCCCGAAGTGCTGGTGCGCGAAGTGATCGGGCGGCTGTCGCAATTCCGCTGTGTGGAAGAGCAGGTCGTGACCACGGCCGAGGAAAACATGATCTTCAAGCTGCCCCGCCAGCTGACCGACTGACGCGTTCATGGCCGTCTATACCCGCATCAACAGCGAGGACATGGCCGCGCTGGTCGCAGAATTCGGCGTGGGCGAGCTGGTATCCGCCAAGGGCATTGCCGAGGGCGTGTCGAACAGCAACTGGCTGGTGGAGACGCGCGGCACGCCCGATGCGGGGCGCTTTATCCTGACCGTTTACGAAGAACGCACCGACACGCGCGACTTGCCCTTTTTCCTGAACCTGCTCGACCATCTGGCGGCGGCAGGCTGCCCGGTCCCGCGCACTATTCACGACCGGAACGGCGCGGCATGGCGCACGATCGACACGCCGCAGGGCGAAAAAATGCTCGCGCTGATCGAATTCCTGCCCGGCGTCAGCGCCGACGATCCCAGCCCGGCACAGGCCCATGCGGTGGGCGCGGCACTGGCGCAGGTGCATCTGGCGGGGCACGATTTCGCGCAGACCCGTGCCGATGGCATGGGCCCCGACGCGTGGCGCGGCTTCGTCCGCGATTGCGCGGGCCGGTGGGGAGAGATCGATCCCGCGCTGGAGCAAGTTCCCGAACTGGTCGATTCCGCCATCGCCCGCTGGCCCGATGCGCTGCCAGTTTCGACCATCCATGCCGACCTGTTTCCCGATAACGTGCTGCTGGTCGGCAATGACGTATCGGGCATGATCGACTTCTACTTCGCCTGCACCGGCCCGATGGCCTATGACATTGCGGTTACCCATGCGGCATGGAGCTTCGCGCCCGATGGCCGCAGCTTTGACCGTTCGGTCGGCGATGCACTGCTGGCGGGCTATCGTTCGGTCCGCGTCCCCGGTGAAGCCGAACGCGCTGCCCTGCCCGCGCTGGCCCAGGCGGGCTGCCTGCGCTTTCTGCTGACCCGCGCCTTCGACCGGCTGAACACGCCTGCCGACGCGCTGGTCACACGCAAGGACCCGCTCGCCTTCCTGCGCCGGCATGAGTTCTATCGCCGGCAGGGCGCATCCATTTTCGATGCGCTGGACTGATCATGGCTGAAGTGCAGATTTTCACCGATGGCGCGTGCAAGGGCAATCCCGGTCCCGGCGGCTGGGGCGCGATCCTGCGCAAGGGATCGACCGAACGGGAAATGTCGGGCTCCGAAGCCGATACGACGAACAACCGCATGGAGCTGACCGCGGTAATCCGCGCCCTGTCGGCGCTGAAACGGCCCTGCCATGTCGAGCTGTATACCGACAGCAAATATGTGATCGACGGCATCACCAAATGGGTGTTCGGCTGGCAGAAGAAGGGCTGGAAGACCGCCGCGAAGAAGCCCGTTCTGAACGAGGATCTGTGGCGCGAACTGCTGGATGCCACACGCCCGCACCGGATCGACTGGCACTGGGTGAAAGGGCACGACGGCCACCCCGAGAACGAGCGCGCCGACCAGCTTGCCAGCAATGCGGCGCTGGCAGTCAGGGCCTGTGTCGCGGCGCCCATAAGTTGTCGAAACGACCCCCCATAAGATCTCAAATCAGAATGGTGGCCCCTTCAGATGGGCATTTTTTCCACCAGACTAATCGGACGTTGAGCGCGTCGATGGCGAATGATGATGGTGAATAAAGTCGCTGAGATCTGCGAAATAAAGCGTCAGCAATGTCGGACGATCCGGAAGGGCAGGTTTTAGGAGGTAAGTATAGGATAGCAGACATTCCTATGCTACCTGATTAGTCAACCGAGCGCCCTGATCTGGCCAACTTTGCTCTTATGACTAATGTCGGCGAGCTGACCGCTTGCTCGCAAAATCGGCTGGCTACCAATTGCCATGCCCGCACACGCTATGCGCCAAGTCAGCCGATGGCAGCACGAAAGCGCGCATCGATCACCTCCCAGTCGAGGTTGGCCATGAACGCATCGATATATTTGGCCGCCTGCGTCCCGTAATCCATATGATAGCTGTGCTCATACATATCGAGTGTGATGAGCGGTGCGCTAGTTACCGCGCCATGCATATGGTCCCAGGCCCAGTAATTGTGGAGCGAGCGGGTGTGCCGGTTCCAAGTGAGCACGCACCAACCCGATCCGCCCGCGAGCGACAGTGCGGTTCTACGGAACTCCGCCTCCCATGCGTCAAAGCTGCCAAACGCAGCGGCAAGCGCATCGCGTATGCTGCCTGCCGCCTTCCCGTTGCCGCCAAGTGCGTCGAAATATAGTTCGTGCAGCACAACCGAACCGGTGCGGTGCAATTCCTCGCGCTTCAAACCCGAGTAGATGACGTTGGGGAAATCCTTGTCCGCCATTGCCGCCGCAAGGCGGGTTTCGACCGCGTTCAGGCCCTTGACCGAGCCTTGGTAGTTGTTCTCCCAGTGCGACAGGATCAGCTTCTCCGAGAGACTCGGCAGCTTCGCCGGATCGAAACGCAGTGGCTTCGGCTTGTGATTGCCCGCAAAGGCAGGGACCAGCGTCGGCGACACTGATTGCGCTTGCGACTTCCCGGCCAATGCGGTTCCCGCCGCACCGAGGATTGCCGTTCCAATTGCACCTCGCCTTGTCAGATCTTCCATGATCGGCTCCTCAAGAAAGGACTTCGATCAGCAGTCCGATCCCCGCGCACACAGCGAGGACGCGGATTACCGGCCAGTGCAAGGCGAATACCAGAAGAAGTGCCATCGCTGCCAGCAGGCCAGCGCGCCAGTCGAAACTGGTCCACTCAGGCAATTGGAGGTGCAGCGGACCGATCTGGATATCGTCAACGCGTGCGAACAGCACGTGTAGGGCGAACCACAGGCTGAGATTGGCAATCACGCCCACCACCGCCGCCGTCACCGTGGCAAGTCCGCCCTTCAATCGCGCCACATTGCCCAGCCGGTCGATCCACGGGGCCAGCGCGAAGATCCACAGGAAGCATGGCGCAAATGTCACCCATGTCGTCAATCCTGCGCCGAGCAATCCGGCGACCACCGGTGAAAACGGCTCAGGG
The DNA here is from genome assembly GCF_020985325.1 of Croceicoccus sp. Ery5. NCBI lineage: Bacteria > Pseudomonadati > Pseudomonadota > Alphaproteobacteria > Sphingomonadales > Erythrobacteraceae > Croceicoccus > Croceicoccus sp. Ery5. The sequence continues at coordinate 694,353 of NZ_CP087587.1, read as the reverse complement.
GTGCGATAGGCGGCGAGATAGCCGACGAATTGCGTGACCATAATTAGTGGCCCCGGCGTCGTTTCGGCCAGACCGAGCCCGTCAGCCATCTCGCCTGGTCGTAACCAGCCGAAGCCTTGCACCGCTTCCTGTGCCATATAGGCGAGCACAGCATAGGCGCCGCCGAAGGTGACCACGGCAAGCTTCGAGAAGAACGCGCCGATGTCCCACAGCACGTGGCCACGCCCCAAGGTAAGCGCGATCACCACCATCGGCAGTGCCCAGATCGTCCCCCAGATCGCGACCGAGACGAGGGTTTCGCGCCACGGGCGAGGCCCAACGTCAGCGTAGGCGGTGCCCTGCTTGAGTGCGAGCCAATCGGGCCGGAGTTTTACGACGATCATTCCGATCCCGCCTGCGCCGAGCACCACCAGTGGGAACGGAAGTGCCAGCATAGCAAGCGCGACAAACGCGGTGACAGCGACGATCCGCTTGAACCCCGTATCAAGTGCCCGCCCCGCGATGCGTAGCAATGCTTGGAGAACAATCGCCAGAACGGCTGCCTTCACCCCGATGAACAATGCAGCGAACCAGTCGAGGTTCGCCGCCACAGCATAGAGCATCGACAGCAGCAGGATTACAATCGCTCCGGGGATCACAAAGAGCAGTCCCGCGGAGAGCCCACCGCGCCATCCGTGTAGCCGCCATCCGATCCAGGTTGCGAGTTGCTGCGCCTCCGGTCCGGGCAAAAGGTGGCAGATGTTGAGTGCGTGGAGGTAATCGGCTTCGCTGACCCATCCACGCTCCTCGACCAGCTCGCGATGCATCAGCGCGATCTGGCCTGCCGGACCGCCAAAGCTGAGCAATCCAATCCGCATATAGACGCGAAGCGCCTCTCGGAAAGAAGGATGGTAAGCACTAGGGTCGGTCACAGGCACCTCGCAACAAGGACCGCGCCAAGGGGCACGGTGACGAGGCAACTCTTGGGCACATGGCCTGACCGGGAGGTTGCGATATCCCGCTTGGCAAGGCTAGCAACGATTTGATTGTCAGGGAAGCGTGAACGGGAGCGCGTGTGTTCGCGGCTCGCAATCAAAATGCCGGATGGCTATCAAACCCTGCCCGGCCAACTGCTATGCAGATCGTCGATGACGAAATCATGCCGATGTTCGGTCTCACCATGTTCCAATAGGTGCGGATGCCCCGCCGCAAGTTCCGGATGTTCGTGAGGCAGATCGCTCTGATCACGGACCGGCCAAAGCCGGAAACCAAGCACCAACCCGATCCCTGCGATTGCGGCAAGCAGCAGGAATGCCGCCGTCATTCCGAAATGCGCGCCGATCTGGCCCGCGACCGGATAGGCGACCAACCAGCAGACGTGGCTCAGTGCGAATTGGGCAGCAAACAATGGTGGCCGATCCTCATCGCGTGACGAACTTCGTAACAACCGTCCACCGGGAGTGACGCATAACGCATAGGCAAAGCCCATCACCAGCCAGCCGGCTAGCAGGAACGGCCACAGGCTATGCGAAGAAAGTCGAGACAGCCCCAAACCGAAAGCCAATAGCACTGCCGAGAGGACCGCGGCTCCGGCAAGCATTGCGGATCGTTCGCTCATCGTCTTGAGGGCGCGTGGCAAAAAGAGGGCGGCCATCATCGATCCGCCGCCATAGGCCGCCAGTGCCAACGCGACATCCTCTTGCGAACGCCCCATCCCCTTCACGATCACCACGGTGTTGACGATGACCATGGCGCTGCCCGCAGCTGCGGCCAGTGTGACTGCCAGCAGGCCGACCAGGCGCGGTGTCTTCAAATATATGCGCGCGCCTCGCGTGGCTTTGTGCCACGCCCCCTCTACTGCCCTTGTCACGACACGCCGGTGTGGCAGCGAAGTCGTGACGACTAACGCGGCCGAGGTGAAAAATCCAATGGCGGTGCCGCCGAACAGCCAATGAAAGCTGATCACGGTCAGAAGCGCTGCGGCCAGCATCGGGCTCAGCAGGCTCTCGAGATCATAGGCCAGACGCGATAGAGAAAGCGCGTTCGTATATTCCTCTTCATCCGGCAGGATTTCGGGGATCGTCGCTTGAAACGTAGGGGTGAACGCCGCGGACGCCGACTGAAGCAGGAAGATCAGTACGTAAATCTGCCAGATGGCATCCACGAACGGCAAGACCAGCGCGACAGCGGCCCGCATCAAGTCCATCGCGACCAGCAATCCCTTGCGAGGGAGACGATCGGCATAAGCGCCGACCAACGGCGCTATACTGATATAGGCGATCATTTTGATGGCGAGCGCCGTACCGAGGACCGCACCCGCATCGGCACCAGCAATGTCATAGGCAAGCAGGCCCAGCGCAACCGTGGCAAGCCCTGTCCCCGCAAGGGCGATGACCTGCGCCAGAAACAAATGGCGGTATGTCCGGTGGCGCAAGATCGCAAGCATCACAAATTCCTCTCGAACGGAAACGACTGCCGGGACCGGATGATCCGGCCCCGACCGTGTGGTGATGCACCGTACGCGCCGGTCAGAGCACCTTGCTGATGTCGCTGTATGCTCCGTCGGTGCGAAGCGTGATGGTGACGGTGCTTGCCGAACGGTTGCGCCAATACCAGCCGTGCTTTCCGTCAAACGCAGCAACCAGAGTGCCTTCCTCGCCTGTCGAGTTCCTGCCCTTGCCATAGCCGTGGTAGTCGATGCCCGGCGCATCTGCATGGGTGTCGAAATTGACGGCACCACCGGCGGTCGACCATTCGAACGCCATACTCGCATCCTTGGCCATGGACGCCTTGATTTCAGCCGCCTGGCCGGGAGCAAGCGTCAGTTCCGTAACATCGGAACGGCTGCCGACAGTTGCCGGTTCAACGCCGGCCGCTGGCGCTGAGCTGGCAGGGGCAACGGTAGCCTCAGCCAAAAGCGCGTCCGCTGCGGCTTCTTGTGCAAGCTGCTCCTTGATTTCGCCCATCTGGGTGAAGCCAAGGGCCTTGCCGACACCGGTAGGATCGATGGCATATTCAGCCGGCAGGACAACCGTAACCAGGATCGCTCCTGCGGCGACAAAAGCAAACGCCGACGCACGCAGCAGCTGGTTGGTAGTTGGCAGATCGTCCGCCGAAGGGCGCTGTGAATTGAACATCAAACTTCTCCGAAAAATTCTGAACTAGGCGACGGCGTAGCCGACGAGCTGATAGCCCGCGAGAATCAGGCCGGCGGTCATGAGGAGGGTATTTGCGGCAAACGCATGCCGCATGAAGCTGGTGGTCTTGCGCCAATATCCCATGATGATGAGGATCGCGCCGAGAGCCAGCAACTGGCCCATTTCAACGCCGACATTGAACGCGAGAAGGTTGGGAATGAGACCATCCTGCGCGATCTCGAATTCGATGATCTTGGTGGCGAGGCCGAAGCCGTGAAAGAAGCCGAAGACCAGCGTGGCGATCTTTGTGTTCGGCTGAAATCCGAACCAGCGCTGGAATGCGCCCAGATTGTCGAGAGCCTTGTAAACGACCGACAGGCCGATGATCGCGTCGATCAGATAGGCATTGGCCGAAATCCCGGTCAGCACACCGAACAGCAGCGTGGTCGAATGCCCGATGGCAAACAGTGTCACGTAAATGCCAACGTCCTTCAGGCGATAGAGGAAGAAGATCACGCCGAACAGGAACAGCAGGTGATCATAGCCCGTCACCATGTGCTTCGCGCCCAGATAGATGAACGGCAGGATCTGGATGCCGCTCGTTTCCTGAATATAGCCCTTGTCGCCTTCCGCGACATTATGGGCCCATGCATCGACGCCAGAGCATAGCAGCAACAGCATCACTATGGCGGCGAACAGATATCGTCCTCTGACATCGTTTACCCTGCTGAGTATGGGTATTTGCATCAATCAAATCTCCGTTTGAATTTGGGTACGAGATGAAAGTTTAGCTGGCCGGGAACTCGGCCGTTTCGGATGATGAAGTGGCGGCAGGTTCCGCGTCGCGCCCTCGTACCAAGCGATAAAGGGCCGGCAGCACCAGCAGGGTCAGGATGGTCGAGGAAATGATTCCTCCGATCACCACGGTCGCCAGCGGTCGCTGCACCTCTGACCCAAGGCCGACGTTGAGCGCCATGGGCACGAAGCCGAGGCTGGCGACCAGCGCCGTCATGAGCACCGGGCGAAGGCGCGCCAGCGCGCCTTCGCGCACGGCTTCCTCCAGTGGTTTACCCTCGTCCATCAGCTGGCGGATGAAGGTGAGCATCACCACGCCGTTCAGCACCGCCACACCCGACAGCGCGATGAAACCCACGCCTGCCGAGATCGAGAACGGAATGCCCCGCAGCAGCAGCGCCGCGACCCCGCCGGTCAGCGCCAGCGGCACGCCGGAGAACACCACCGCCGCATCGCGGGCCGAGCGGAACAGCGCGACCAGCAGGCCGAAGATCAGCGCCAGTGCCAGCGGCACGACGATCTGAAGGCGCGTGGCCGCGGACTGCAGCTGCTCGAACGTGCCGCCGTAGTCGATCCAGTAGCCTTCGGGCAGCTCGACTTGGGCGTCCACCTTCTCGCGCAATTCGGCGATGAAGGAGCCCAGATCGCGTCCGCGCACATTGGTCGTGACGACCGCGCGGCGCTTGCCGTCCTCGCGGCTGATCTGGTTCGGGCCTTCGATCCGCTCGATGCTGGCAACCTCGGCAACTGGCACCGAACCGCCACCGGGCAACGGGATCGGCAGGCGTTCGAGAACCTGTGCGTTCTCGCGCAGATCCTCCGGCAGGCGAACGACGATATTGAAGCGCCGGTCACCTTCGAAAATCTGCCCCGCAGGCGCGCCGCCAATGGCGGTAGAGACCACGGTCTGCACATCATCGACGTTGAGCCCAAGCTGGGTCAGCCGCACCCTGTCCGGCACCACCTGAATGAAGGGAAGCCCGGTCACCTGCTCGGTCTGCGCATCCTCCGATCCTTCGATTGATGTGACGACACCCTCGATCTCGGCGGCGGTGGCGGCAAGCTGGTCGAGGTCGTCGCCATAGACCTTGATCGCCACATCGGCGCGCACGCCCGCGATCAGCTCGTTGAAGCGCATCTGGATCGGCTGAATGAACTCATAGCGCGAGCCGGGCACCTTCTGCACTGCCTCGTTCAATTCGGCCACCAGCTGCACCTTGGGCTTCCTCGGATCGGGCCACTCGCTGCGCGGCTTCATAATGATGAAGGTATCGGCGACCGATGGCGGCACCGGATCGGTCGCCACATCGGCGGTGCCGATCTTGGCAAAGACCTTGTCTACTTCGGGGAAGGTTTTGATCGCGTCCTCCACCGCCGATTGCATCGAGATTGCCTGCGACAGGCTGGTGCCCGGAATGCGCAGCGCGTGCATGGCAACATCGCCCTCGTCGAGGTTGGGAATGAACTCCGACCCCAGACGCGTTGCCGCAAGCCCCGACAGCACGACCAGCGCCGCCGCCCCTGCCAATACAAGCTTGCGCTGCCGGATCGCCCAGTCGAGCAAGGGGACATAGCGCGACTTCGCCACGCGCATCACCCGGTTCTCCTTCTCCTCGACCCGGCCTGTCACGAAGGTGGCGACCGCGGCGGGCACGAAGGTCAGCGAAAGGATCAGCGCCGCGGTCAGCGCCATCACCACGGTGAGCGCCATGGGATGGAACGTTTTTCCTTCCACGCCCTCCAGCGCGAAGATCGGGACATAGACGATGGTGATGATGAGGATGCCGAACAGGCTCGGCTTGATCACCTCGGCAGAGGCGCTGGCGGCGAGCCTGAACCGCTCGTCACGATTGAGCAGACGTCCCAGCGAATGTTGCGCCTGCCCGAAACGGCTGAGGCAGTTCTCGACGATGATAACCGCGCCATCGACAATCAGGCCGAAGTCCAATGCGCCAAGGCTCATCAGATTGCCCGACACATCGCTCTCGACCATGCCGGTGATGGTGAGGAGGAACGACAGCGGAATGACCGCCGCCGTGATCAGCGCCGCGCGTATATTGCCCAGCAGCACGAAGAGCACGACGATGACCAACATCGCCCCTTCGGCCAGGTTCTTCTCGACCGTGCCGACGGTCGCCTCGACCAGCTTCGACCGGTCATAGACAGTGTTCGCGATCACACCGCCGGGGAGCGAGCGATTGACCTCTTCCAGACGCTCGGCGACCGCCACGCTGACGTCGCGGGCATTCTCTCCCACCAGCATATAGATCGTGCCCAGCACGACTTCCTGCCCGTCCTTGGTGGCTGCGCCGCTGCGGATTTCGGAGCCGATGGAAACGTCGGCAACATCGGCGATGCGCACCGGCACGCCATTGCGCCACGCGACGATGATGCCCGCAAGATCGCGCTCGCTCTCGGCCTGACCGGGCACGCGGATCAGGAACTGCGAACCCGACCGTTCGACATAACCGGCACCGACATTGGCGTTGTTCTTTTCGAGTGCAGAGATGACGTCTTGCGCCGTGATGCCGAAACCGGCGAGCCGTTCGGGCAGCGGCGAGACGACATATTCCTTGCGATACCCGCCAACCGAATTGACCTCGGTCACACCCGGCACGGTGCGCAATTGCGGCCTGACAACCCAGTCATGCAGCGTGCGCAAGTCCTGCGCGGTATATTGCGTGCCATCGGGCTTCACCGCCCCCGGCTCGGCCTCGATCGTATACATGAAGATCTCGCCAAGGCCGGTAGCGATGGGGCCAAGTTCAGGCTCGACCGCCTCGGGCAGGTTCGACCGCACGGCCTGAAGCCGCTCGTTCACCAGCTGGCGCGCGAAATAGATGTCGGTCCCGTCCTCGAACACGACCGTGACCTGCGACAGGCCATAGCGAGAGACCGAGCGGGTGTATTCCAGCCCCGGCAGCCCCGCGATGGCGGTCTCGACCGGAAAGGTGATGCGCTGCTCCGCCTCCAGCGGAGAGAAGCCGGGTGCGGAGGTGTTGATCTGCACCTGCACATTGGTGATGTCTGGCACGGCATCGATTTTCAGCCGCCCGAAGTTCCAGATGCCCAGCGCCGCCAGCAAAAGCACGGCCACCAGCACGGCGATGCGCTGCCGGATCGACAGCTCTATGATTTTCTCAAGCATGATCCGCGCGCCCCTTAATGGTCATGGCTCGCGCCGGACTTCTCGATGTCCGCCTTGATCACATAGCTGTTCTCAGCCGCGTAGACGGTGCCCGGCTTGATGCCGCCCAGCACTTCGGTCCACTCCGGCCCCTCCTGCCCCAGTTCGAGCATACGCACCTCGTAAGTCTCGCCGATCTTGGCGAAAACGACGCGGAAATCGCGGAACTGCTGGATCGCATCGGTGCGCACGGCCAAGGGCACGGTGCGCTGGTCGATGGTGACCATCCCGCGCACCGCCATGCCGGGACGCCAGTATTCATCGCGATTGGGCAAGGATGCGCGCGCGGTGATCGACTGGCTGCTCATGTCAGCCAGCGGCAGGAAATCGCGGATCGTGCTGCCCTGCGAACGCTGCCCTTCAAGCCCGCTGATCTGCACCGGCTGGCCGGATCGGATCTTTTCCATGTCACGCGGGAATACCGGGAAGGTCGCCACGGTGCGCGAGGGGTTAGCGATCACGAACAGCGGGCTTTCCCCCGCGATCGTGCCGACATTGGCGTTGCGCTGGGTGATCACGCCCGCAATCGGCGCATAGATCGAATAGGTCTGGAGCGAATAGCTGCTCTCAACCTTGGCGAGTAGCGTGCCCTTGGCCACTGCATCGCCGACGTTCCTGTGAACCGAGACGACCGGGCCGGGAAACTTGGCGCCCACTTCGGCGCTACCCGACGGGTCGATCTCGACCCTGCCGATCAGTTCGACGGTCTCCCCCACCTGTTGCGGGCCGACGGTTTCGGTCGTGATCCCGGCGGCCTGCGCCGCGGCATCGGAAATGGTCGCGCGGCCTTCATAGGATGCGAAATCCCATTGGTGGTTGCGGCCACCTTCGCTCGCCGCCACCGACACGTCGAAACTGTGTGGTTCGACCAGCGTGGCCTGTCCGCGCAGGAAATCGTCCTGCGGCTTGAAGCTGAAGGTCGTCACCTCGCCGTCAAGGCGCTTGATCGTGACGCGTGCCTGCACCTCTTGCGGCTCGACAGGCTTGTCGTCGCGATAGGCATAGAGGCGATATTCGGGCGGCACGCCGTCCTCGAACACGGTCACCTCGATGGCGAAACCCTCGTCACGCAGCATACGGCCATTATGCGGTCCGCGCTCGTAATCGGCGGCGGTTGCTTCGCCTTCGGCTTCGGTCGGCGTTTCGGCGCTTTCGCCGCAAGCCATCAGGGGCGCGGCCAGCAGCAGGGCGGAAATCAGATGAAACTTGCGCATGGTCAGTTACCCCCAACAAGACCCGCAAACCGGCCGGTCAGCCGGTCCAGTTCGATCCTGGCAAAATGATATTCGGTCAAAGCATCCACGAAGCGGACGCGGGCAGCGTGCAAAGCGGTCTGCGCGGCCGAGACATCGAGGAAGGTGAAGCCACCGCGACTATAGCCTGCGCGCACTTCCTTCAGCGTCTGCTCCGCGCCGGGGACGACCTTGTCCCGGATCGCTTCGGCCTCGTGCCGGGCTTCCTCCACCCGCTCGACCGCAAGGGCGAGGTCGCGCCGGCGCTGATAGCGTTCGACGGCAAGGTCGGCTTCGACCTGCCGCTGCTCGGCTGCTGCGCGCTCCATGTTGGCCCTGTTCAGCGCGCGGTTGGCAAGGGGTAATGAAACGCCGGCTACCACCGCGACATCGCCGGTGCCGATATAGCGCGGGCCCGCGAATAGGGTGGGATCGGTGGAGCCATTGGCCTCTTGAAGACGAAAATTGGCGTCGGCCCGCTGACGCCTAGCCTCGAACAGAGCGAGGTCGACGGAGCTGAGGTCCGAACCGGCCCCGACGGGGGAGGACATGTTCAGAAACCCCTCCGACGCGATCTCGGCATTCGCGGCATCAATTCCGGTCAGCAGGGCCAGACGTGCTTTGGCCGCATCCCGCGCATGCTCGGCCAGTTCAAGATCGACCTCAGCCTCGGCCAGCTCAGTCCTTGCGCGGGTTCCGGCAAACAGCGGATCGCGGGCCTCGTCGACGCGGCGCTGGACTTCCTTGCGCAGCGTTTCAGCAATCTCGACCCGGCTCTTCGCCAGTTCGATGTTCAACGCCGCGGCCTGCGCCTCTACATAAAGCTCCTGCACGTCCTGCGCGAGGTCGAGCCGCCGGATCAGCGCCTCGGCCTGCGCGATCCCGATCTCGCCCTCGGCTAGCCGGATGCGCGCCTGACGTTTGCTGCCGCGTTCGAGCTGTTGGTGATAGGTCGCATCCACCTGGAACTGGTCGAATCCGGCCGTGCCGATATTCTCGACGGTACCCTCGATGGTGGGGGCAGGACCGGTATCGGCAGCATCGCGCGCGGCGTTGAGGCCTTCGATGGTCGCAGCCGTCGCCTCGACTTGTGGCGAGCCGGCGATTGATGCGCGGATGGCCTCTTCAAGTGTCAACTCCTGTGCCTGAACGGCACTGGTAGACAGAAACGTGACCGCCAGCAAAGCGGCACGCGTAATCGCGTTCATTATGGAAACTCCTGAACTTTCCGAAACAGACGCACCGGACGGATTCCGGGCGTGAAGAAGGAAAGATCAGGCTAAGGGTGGCTGGGTGAGAGGTGCCGAACTGGTGCCCACGAGGGGAGCAGCGGGCAAAGGCACGGGAAGGGTCCCTGCATAGTCAACAGGAGCGAAGTGCGCTCCGGGTTCCGGCATGCCTAGAACCGCGTGGCCGTGTGGTGCGGGATGGGAAGCTGGTTCGTCACTTTTTGCAGCGTCAGCCGCAGCCATCTGCGAGACCACTGGGTGGTCGGCTTCTGCTACGGCGTGATCTGAAGCGGGCAGATGATGGCCCGCTTCGGAATGTTCATGCCCATGCTCATGCGAATGGTCCACATGCGGCATCGCGCCCGAAAATCCGCCGTGGGATACGAGCATCAAAACTGCAAGAAGAAGGCCAAGAGCAGTGCGCATGAGGGTTAAGCTTATGGTGCCTGTTCAAACGTTGCAACGCTGAACATCGTCTCAGCTCTACCAATTGTGGCCAGAGCGGACATTGTTCAGCGTTGCCAGAACCTTACCAGTCGGGATCCATCTCGGAAACGCCGGGGAAGTGCACGACCTTTTCGCCATACAGCGGATCGTAGTAGTGCCCGCCTTCCTTATAGTCCGGGTTCCACTGCTTCCGACCCTGCTCGTCGAGGCGATAAACGAACGGCGACATCAGCAGCCGTTCAAGGTGCCAGCGGCCTTCCTCGCCCGAAGGAATATCCTCACCAGCGCCGTAAAGCATCAGCCCGCCTTCGGCGTAGATTTCATGCGCCGGATTGGTGGTTTTGTACTCGTGGCTGACGTTCATCACCTTGTGCCCGATTTCATGGGCAATCGTCCGGCGACGGCGGCTCGGAGTCGAAAGATTGGTGATGCTGATGATCCCGCGCAGACGCTCAGGAAGCGTGTCGTGATAGGAATATGTCGGGAAGGAAAGCCCGCCCGTCCGCACCATCTTTACCGTCCAGTTCCGGCCCTCGGCCACTTCCAGGAACGGGAAGATCACGTCCTGAAGCGCAACGAGATAGACGGTGCGCGAATTGGCAACGTCCGGCTCGATAATGCTCTCAAACGCTTCCTTCGCCATATCCGTCATTTCGGAAGGGTGACGCTTCGAAGCCACGTAGGAATTGACGTATTCCGTGTCAGGGATGCGCGGAATCTCGTTCGATTGGATGGCGAGAAAGCGTTCGTCGATCTCGCCCGTCTTCACGAACAGCAGGTTCAGTTGCACGCCCGTCGGAGCATAAATCTCCTTGGCTGCCTGAAACGCTTCCATCATCGAGGGCAAGGTAACCTTCTCGAACCCCTCGTCGAAGTTAGACGGAATATAGATGCCGATATCCACCGTCGGACGACCTGCAACCAGGTCTGAATTGATGGCGGCGACATCCACGCCTTCAGCCATGCTCCACGAAACCGGTGAAGTGGCTGCGCTCTCAGTCGTTTCAGCCGCCGCAGGGCTGGCTCCCGCGCCGCAAAGCGCGAGAGCCAGGAGGGCGGCGGAACAGATCGTTCTGCCATTCATTATCCTCGATCCCCCCAATCAGTCGATCTGTGCGAGGACGGAATCGAACTCGGGATTCACGCTGCGCGCGAACTTGATCGCGGGGTGATCTTCTTCGAGCACATCGTAGTAATAGGCGCCGCCCTTCTGGCGGTCGGCTTCGACCGTCTGCTGCATGTCCTTGATGCCTTCGTTGAAGACCTTGTAGTCGGTGGACTCACCCTTCGGCTTCACGATCAGCAACAGGGCCGGCTCGTTGAACGGTGCTTCCCATCCGGTGGGCATGCCGTCGCCGAAACGGAACAGCGAACCCTCTTCCATCACTTGGCGCTTGCCTTCGCTGGCCAGAACCCACTTGCCGCGAACGGTATAGACGATGCTGCCGATGGGATGTGGATGTTCGGCCAGGAACATGCCGGGCTGAAGCTCGATAAAGAACGCACGCGTTTCTTCAGCGAACAGCAGCGGACCGAACAGGCCCTCGTGGGTCATGACCGTAGCCGGCGATTTTACGGCCGCCTCAAGGCTGGGGATGACTTCGACATTGGTTGCCAGCTGAAGATACTCGGGCGAGATATCGGTGGCAGCGACGAGTTCCGCGTCCTTGATATCGCCTTCGGCAACGGCGTCGACATCATGCGTGTGGCCGCCTTCGCCGTGGGTGTGACCCGCCTCTTCGGTCGGGGCTTCTTCAGCGGTATTGCAGGCAGCAAGCGGAATGGTCGCGCCAAGCAGAAGTAGTGCAGCAAGTCTCATTAATCGAACCCTCCAGTTGGAAATTTGAAATCATACGTAATCGTCGGGGCAGCTTGAGCTTAACCGGCGGAGGTCAGAGGTGGTTTGGACTTCATCGGGCTTGTTCGCTTGAGCCATTTGAAGTCGCGACGGTTGAATGATTTGAAAAGGAGGTAGAAGCCGGTGCCAGACAGGAACAGGACGCCAAAGGCCACCGCGATAATCAGCGGGTGATTGAAGCTGGTCCTGTTCATGTAATCCATGTTGTGGAGCATCCAGAAGAAGTCCCACAGTCGCCAGCCATCTCCGCGAGCCACAAGAAACTGGCCGGTGTCCGCACTGAAATAGGCGCTGGTATTTTCAGCATCATTGAAGTCTACACGCCACATGGGCCCGTCGAACTCGCGTGCCTCCAGATTGGCAGCATCGAGCAGGGATACTGACCGAACGGGGGCGCCATCGATCAGTCCGGCGCGCTGCCGGATAAGCGCTTCGTCGACCACGATGGCATCGCCGCTTCTGCCGTCCAAGAGACGGACTACGCCGTTCTCGGCAATTTCATAGATCGGCCGCCCATCCGACATGTGCAGGCGGATCGATCCAGCCAATTTGCCCAAACCCAACTGGTCGGGATCCAGTAACCCTTCAGCGACGATCGGATGGGAGAAAACCGGCGGCTGCGCACGGACGTCTTCCATATCGACAAACGCCATCATCGCGCCGCTCAGCGACCAAAGAAGGAATTGGATGCCCAGCACCAAACCCACCCATTTGTGGACGCGCCGGAAGAACAGGGGCGTGAACCTTATACGCTTCATGCGCTTTTCTTCCTTTTGCGGCGGCGGGGAAAGGCCCAGATCAGCAGCCATGCGCCGCTGACCGCCATGGCAGTCGCGAGCCACGTGCTGGTGCGCAGCAGTAGATTATTCACATCGCTGCGGTCGTCATAATCCATGATGTGCAGCATCCAGGCGAAGTCGAAGATCCGCCAGAGGGAATGGCGCCGTGAAATAAGCTCGCCGGATTCGGGGGAAATATAGAGGGTGGGACTGTCCCACCGATCGAAAGTGACCTGCCAGTATGGCGGTTCGCGACCTTGCATTTCGATTGGGGCCTCGGTCAGCAAGGCGACGGACTTCACGTCATCATTGGAAGTGTACAGGCTGCGCGCAATGGCTTCCGCCTGGTTCGCATCGATTTGCTCCAGCCGCTCTCCGCTTGCTGCGTCGAACAGCTGGGTGCCCTCGGAATTTGTCACGCGCCATACCGGGCGATCCAAAAGGGTTGTACTGCGTATGTCGGTTGCATCCGGCACAGCCGCAAGAACTGCGCCGGGTGCGACGACAGATGAAAGGTCCAGAGCAGGTCGCTCAACCGTCTTGACGAGGTGATCGCCATGAATCCGGTCGATATGGACGACGACCATGTAGAAACCGGTCGCCGTCCACAACACCACCTGCAGGCCAATAACCAGCGCCAGCCACTTATGCAGGCGACGGACAAATAGTGGCCAACGGATCTTCATTATATTTTCCAACCCGACCGATCAGAAACCGGTGCGGATGCCGAGGTAGAACCTCCGGCCCATCAGATCGTAGGTCATCGTGTCGGTGTTCGCATCCGTGTAGCTCTGGATATAAGGAGCCTTGCGGTCGAAGATGTTGTCAACGCCGATCGAGAAGCGGGTTGCATCGTTCACTTCGAAGGCGATCTGAGCATTGTGATAGAACACGTCGGGCGTCTCATAGCCGATGTCACCCGGATCAGCATTGAAGTCGGTTGCCGAGCCAATCCACTGGGTGGACCATGTGCCGATCACCGGGCCGTTGGCCACCGACAATACGCCATATCCGCGCCAGTCCGGATAGCCGCCATTGCCGCCGCCGATGTATCCATCAAAATGGATTGGGTCGCCGCCCTCGAACGGATAGACAACATATTCGTTGAGCCAGGTAACGTTGAGATTGAGCGAAACCTGGAAATCGCCAATCGAACGGTCGTAAATCATACCCAGATCGAGCCCGCTCATCTTCTCGAGACCCGCGTTAACCGACTGCGCCTGCAGATAGGTCACTTCCCCAGTCAGTGAACTGCGCGTAAAATCGTCGCAGAACTGGCTGCTGAGATTTTCGCTCGCATAGCAGACAGCCAGCTTGGTCGATCCGGGGATGGTCCGGATAGCGTCCTCGATGTCGATGTCGAACCAGTCCGCCGTCAGCGTCAGGCCCGGAACGATGCCACGTGGCTGAAACACTGCGCCCAACGTCCAGGTGGTCGAGCTTTCAGGCTGCAGATCGGGGTTGCCGCCGGTGGTCGTAAGCACGGTGTTGCCCAGTTGGACATATCCGGCAGGAACGCCCGATGCCTGACAATTGGCAATCAGCGTCGCGTTTCCACTGGTGCTGTAACCGCTGCACGGATCGGTTGTCGTCAGATTGCCCTCGGAAACCCCGCTGAACAGTTCAGGGACATTGGGAACGCGGAAGCCGGTGCCATAGGTTGCACGCAGGCGCAGGCCACCGGTGATTTCCCAATCCGCGCCCAGCTTGTAGTTCCAGTCTGTGCCGAAAAGGTCGTAATCCGACAAGCGCAGCGCGCCGTCGATTGTGAAAGCCTCTGCAAAGGGCGCGTCAGCGAGGACGGGGATCGACACCTCGGCGTAGGCTTCCTTCGCACTGATCGAGCCTGAAATCGGATCCTGCTGGTTGGTGTTCGCAATGCCTGCCACCGTCAGCGGATCGGGATTACGCCAGCCTTTCTCCTTGCGATAGGTAACACCCGACGCGAAGCCGACCGAGCCTGCGGGCAGCTGGAAGAGTTCGCCAGTGATGTCAGCGGTGACCGAGAAGAGTTCGTTGCCACCGGTTCCGACCGAGGTGAAGAGCAGATAGTCGAGCACGTCAGGCGTCAGATCGCCGTATCCAAGGATATCCGCACAAGGGATGCCGCCGGTGCCGCAAGTATCCGGGTCTAGAGCAAGGCCGACATTCTCAAGATTGGCGACATTGGTCTGACCTTCCTTCGCCGTATTGCGCCCCCATGTCGCAGCAACTTCCCAGCTCCACGCGCTGGACAAATCGCCACGGAAACCGCCCGTACCCTGAAAGGTTTTCGTATCTTGGAAGAACTGGCGAGGTCCGGCCTCGGCCAGACGACGCTGAACCAGCAGGATGTCTTCGCCGGTGGGGTTGATCGGGTTGTCCGCCGCGATCGCGATATTGCGCAGCGTACCGGGAGTAGCGATCTGGTTGGTGTCACGCTTCGTATAGAGGAACTCACCGAATACCTGAATGGAATCGGTCAGCTCCCAATCGGCGAATGCCGCGATGCTGTAACGTTCGATCGGATTTACGGCATTAAGCGCGGGGTTGCCATTATAGTTGTGCTTTGCCGCACTGTACGGCTCATAGAAGTCGCCGTCGCCGCCGAGTTCCTGATTGAAATTGATCTGCGTGCCATCCGGCAATGCTGCACGCCCCCCGATCGTGGATGCACTGTTACGGCACACCAGCTGCCCATTCGATTCTGAAAGGCCGCACGGCGCGCGGGTCGCCATATTGATCGGGTCTGTATTTTGGTAGCTGGCCGCCACCATGACACCGCCGCGCTCTCCGCGCAGGCCGCCCATGAAGTCAAGCGTGAGATCGCCGCCATCACCCTCGTCGGTGATGCCATAGCGTCCGCCCGCGGTAATGCCTTCGAAATCCGTCCGCGTGATGAGGTTGACCACGCCAGCCACGGCATCCGCGCCGTAAACGGCCGATGCGCCGTCCTTCAGCACTTCGGTGCGGGCCAGCATGTTAACGGGGATCATATTGAGATCAGGCGATGAGTTGGCCCCGGTGCCGCCAGCGACAAGCCGGCGGCCATTCAACAGCACCAGCGTACGCTTGATGCCAAGGCCGCGCAGGTTGACCTGCGAAGTGCCCCAGCCGTTGCCCGTCCAATAGGCAGCGGTCTGGTTGCCGGCCTGACCGGCGTTGGCCGGAAGGCGTTGCAGCAGCGTCTCGACATTGACGATACCGGTGTTCTCGATTTCCTCGGCCGTTACGACCGTCGTGGGGCCCACGCCCTCGATATCGGCACGACGAATGCGCGATCCGGTGACGATGATCTGCCCGGATTCCTCCGAAACGGCCTCGGTCAGGGCGGCGCCATCCTGCGCCTGAGCAGGTGCAGCAACCGCTGCTGCAAGTGCGCTACCAGTGAGCAGGATAGTCTTGAAATGCATGTGGTTGCCTCCCTTGGCCTGAATTCCGGCGGTAATGAAACAGTCACATGAGGAACGGTCAACCGTTTTTTTGTATATACAAGAATTTCCCGCCATATTGTTGTTTTAAAAGGGGGCGACGGACACATTCCAGCATTTCTGGTGACGTCAGACCGGAAAAAAATTATAAATGTGTAATATTATTGCTGACTCGCACCAAAGCGAGCAACCAGGCTATACGAATCGCCAAGGAACAATTGCCGCACTGCGGTAATGTGCTCACCCGCTCGCCATGTGCGCCGAATGACGCATAGGCATGGCGTGTTTTCCGGCACTTTCAGATATTGCGCTGCGCTATCGACAGCACCGGTCGCTGTTATGTGCGTTTCCGCTTCGGTCCATGGCACGTGCCGCAGTAGCCACGTGCCGGGCCCTTCGGGATCAAATACCGTATCGTCGATTTCAGGCACGGCGGTTAGGCTGACCGCACGACTTTCATGAGCAAACGGCTCGCCGTCGGCCAGATGCACGCCAACAGTCCAGAGTACATCGCCTTCGATTTCCAAAGAATCGTCGACTTTGCCAGCATCACAAATTTCCCGATGGAGCAGGCGATAGCGATACGTCTGGCCACGCCCCCGCACCTCATTGGCGAGATCGGGAATGTCCAGGACCATGGCATGGGCGCTGGGGACAGCCACAAAAGTGCCAGCCTTGCGGCGCCGCTGTACTAGTCCGGCAGCCGCGAGTGCGGAAATCGCCTTGTTCACGGTCATCCGCGAACATTCGTATTGCTCCATGAGATCATGCTCGATGGGCAGCCTGTCGCCCGGCTGTAATTCTCCTTCGAGGATACGGCTTTCGATATCGCTTCGGATACGTTCGTGGAGTGACGTCATGCCAGTAGTTCCGTCAGCACTTTTCGATATTCCCTCTCGATCCTGTCGCGCGCGACATGACTGCCCCCGTGGACGACGCAGCGACCACGGCGCCACACCCGGTCTATCGCCCCTGATACAGCGGCAAAGATAAGCTGATCGAGTACCGCGTCTTCATTGACAGCGGACCTGTACACAGCGTTCATGTCCACTGAGACAATGTCTGCAGATGCGCCAACGCGTATACCGGCCACTATCCCCAATGCCGATGAACCGCCCTCGATCGCAGATTGATAGAGGAAGCGACCGGTCGACCGGAAATCGTCCGACGTCATAATATTACGGCTTTGCCTGCTTAAACGTTGCCCATATTCCAACAGTCGCAGTTCCTCGCTCATGTCGATGCGGACGTTGGAATCGGATCCGATTCCGAATTCCCCTCCTGCCTCGACAAACTCCCTGGCAGGAAAGATACCGTCACCCAAATTGGCTTCTGTAATGGGACAGAGGCCAACGCTCGCGCCTGATCGGGCAATCCCTATCACTTCGTCATCGGTCACATGGGTCGAATGGATCAGGCACCACCTTGCTGAAACTTCGGCGTTATCAAGCAGCCACCGGACAGGCGTGGTGCCGAGAGCAGAGCGGCAATCTTCAACCTCGCGCAGTTGCTCGGCGATATGAATATGGACCGGGGCGTCAGGGACGAGTTCCTGCAGACAAGCAAGTTCGTCGCGGCTCACTGCGCGCAATGAGTGGGGGGCGATGCCTACTATTGCATCCGGCAACCTCTGTGCGGCCGCCTTGCATGCATCCAGCAACCGGTCAAACCGGTCCAGATCGCAAATGAAACGGCGCTGCCCTTCCGTGGCGGGCTGACCGCCAAATCCGGAATGAGCGTAAAATACGGGCAAATGCGTTACACCGATGCCGGTCTGCTCGGCAGCCGAGAGGATCGCGTTCGACATTTCGGCGATATCGGAATACTCATCGCCGGCGGCAGTGTGATGAACATAGTGAAACTCGCCAACGCGCGTGAATCCGCTTTCCAGCATTTCCATTTGCGCCATAGCGGCAATCGCATGCAACTGGTCTGGACCGATTGAACCCGCAAGCCGGTACATCCCCTCTCGCCAGCTCCAGAAATTATCGCCGCCGGGACCACGCGTTTCCGCCATCCCCGCAATGGCCCTCTGGAAAGCGTGGCTGTGGAGATTGGGCATGCCGGGAAGGGCAATCGCATGGCGCTCCGCTTCGTCGGGCGGCGGACAGCCGCTCTCGATTGCTGAAATCACACCATCCGTGATCGAAATGGCGACGTGTGAATGCCAGCCGTCATGAAGCAGCGCGCTTTCGAAATGGAGCGTCGAGTGTTGGCTCATTCTATCACCGCCATCATTAGGAGTTATTTTTTGTCTATACATTAATGCGACCCTATGCAACAGAATGGTCGGCGAGGAGATGCTGCTCATGCTGCAATGCGAAACGATCTGGACCGGAGCCAGGCTGGTCTCGATGGCGGAAAATAGCCCGACGGTAATCGAGCAAGGGCTTGTGGCCGCCAATAACGGCCTGATCGTCTATGCCGGGTCGGTGGCGGAGGCGCCTGACCTCTCGGCCACGAAGGTCGTGGCATGCGAAGGTCGGCTGATTACGCCAGGGCTGATCGATTGCCATACCCATCTCGTCTATGCCGGCGATCGCTCCGCCGAACATGAAATGCGCCGGACCGGCGCTTCATATGAGGAAATTTCCAAGGCCGGGGGCGGCATCCAATCGACCATGCGCGCAACTCGCATGGCTAGCGAGGACGAGCTGCTGGCAGAAGCCTTGCCTCGACTGGATGCCCTGATCGCAGAAGGCGCGACGACGGTTGAGGTGAAGTCTGGTTATGGTCTCGATCTCGATAGCGAGATGCGCATTCTGTGGATCGCACGACGATTGGCCAAGGAGCGCCCCGTAACGATCAGGACGACATTCCTTGGTGCCCACGCGCTTCCGCCGGAATTTGCGGGACGGGCTGACGATTACATCAGTCTCATCGTCGAAGAGATGATTCCCGCTGTTGCCGAGGCTGGTCTTGCCGATGCGGTCGATGGCTTTTGCGAAAATGTCGGTTTTACGCCGGATCAGATCGAGCGGGTGTTCGAGGCTGCCAAGTCAAACGGCCTGCCGGTGAAGCTCCATGCCGAGCAGCTTTCGAACCAGAATGGAAGCGCCTTGGGTGCACGCTATCATGCGCTTTCGGCCGACCATCTCGAACATCTGGACGAGGCAGGTGTAAAGGCGATGGCCGAAGCGGGCACCGTCGCGACCCTGCTGCCCGGCGCATTCTATTTCATGCGGGAAAGCCAAAAGCCGCCCGTCGAGTTGCTGCGAAACGCATCGGTACCGATTGCTCTGGCGACCGACTGCAATCCGGGCACTTCGCCCCTCACCTCCTTGCTGCTGGCGATGAACATGGGGTCGGTCCTGTTCGGCCTGACGGTCGAGGAATGCCTCGCCGGAACGACTATCAATGCCGCCCGCGCATTGGGGCTGGCGGGCACTGTCGGT
This sequence comes from Croceicoccus sp. Ery5, assembly GCF_020985325.1. Taxonomy (NCBI): domain Bacteria; kingdom Pseudomonadati; phylum Pseudomonadota; class Alphaproteobacteria; order Sphingomonadales; family Erythrobacteraceae; genus Croceicoccus; species Croceicoccus sp. Ery5. The sequence goes on along the minus strand of NZ_CP087587.1, from coordinate 674,905 downwards.
TCGCTGGCGGCAGGGCAGCAATGTGATCTTGCAATCTGGAATGTCGGTGATCCGGCAGAACTCGTGCATCGGATGGGTTTCAACCCGCTGCATGCTCGCGTGTGGAAGGGACGATGAAAGAAATTAAACTCATCCCCGGTGCCGTCACCCTGGCTGATTGGCGCGCAATCTATCGTGGTGCGCGTCCTGTGCTCGACCCAGAGTGCATGACGGCGGTGGACGAAAGCGCCGCAGCGATCGAGCGCATTCTTGCGCGCGGTGAGCCGGTCTATGGCATCAACACCGGCTTTGGTAAGCTGGCCAGCGTGCGGATCGAAAATGACGATCTTGCCACGCTCCAGCGCAATATCGTCTTGAGCCATGCGGCGGGCGTGGGTGAGCCTTCTCCGGAACCCGTGGTGCGACTGATGATGGCCTTGAAGCTGGTCAGCCTTGCGAGGGGAGCGTCCGGCATAAGGCCTGAAACGCTGACATTGCTGGAGGCGATGCTTGTCCAAGGGCTCACCCCGATCGTGCCCTGTCAGGGATCGGTCGGTGCCAGCGGCGATCTCGCTCCGCTATCGCATATGGCGGCAACGATGATCGGCGAAGGCGAGATTATTCTGGGCGGCGAGCGCATGCCTGCGGCGGAGACCCTGTCGCGTGGCGGACTTGCCCCTTTGACCCTTGGCCCAAAAGAAGGGCTGGCGCTCCTCAATGGTACGCAGTTCTCCTGCGCAAATGCGCTGGCGGGCCTGTTCGAGGCTGAAAATCTGTTGCGCAGCGCGCTTGTGACCGGTGCGCTCTCGACCGAGGCAGCCAAGGGTTCGGACACGCCATTCGACGCACGCATCCATGAATTGCGCGGTCATGCGGGACAAATCGAAACCGCCACTGCCTTGCGCCAATTGATGGCCGGTTCCGCAATTCGCGCCAGCCATCTGCAAGATGATGAGCGGGTGCAGGACCCCTATTGCCTGCGATGCCAACCGCAAGTCATGGGCGCTGCGCTCGATCTTATGCGGCAGGCGGCGAATACTCTGGCTGTCGAAGCGAATGGCGTTTCGGACAATCCCCTGATCTTCGCCGATACGGACGAGGCCTTGTCGGGCGGTAATTTCCACGCTGAACCCGTAGCCTTCGCCGCCGACATGCTGGCGATGGCAATCTGCGAGATCGGCTCTCTGTCCGAACGACGTGTCGCCATGCTGGTTGATCCGGCGCTGTCGGGACTGCCGGCGTTCCTGACGCCCAAGCCCGGCCTCAATTCGGGCTTCATGATCCCGCAGGTGACCGCAGCGGCACTGGTCTCGGAAAACAAGCAGCGCGCCTATCCGGCGAGCGTCGATTCCATTCCGACTTCGGCCAATCAGGAAGACCATGTCTCGATGGCGGCGCACGGGGCGCGGCGCCTGGCCGAGATGGCGGTCAATGCCGCCAATGTCATCGCGATCGAAGCGCTGGCCGCGGCGCAAGGGATGGATTTCCACGCATCGCTTAAATCCAGCACCGCGCTGGAGGCTGCCCGTGGGCTGGTACGAAGTGAAGTGCCCACACTATCGGATGACCGATATTTCCATCCCGATATGGAAAGAGCCGCAACACTGGTGCTTTCCGGCGGGCTCGCTGCCGCGACCGGAATGGAACTGCCGGGGGTAGCATGACCGACTGGCTGGAGATTCATCGCGGCCATGCGCCGCTGTTGGTGGCGTTTCCCCACACCGGCATGGATCTGGCTGATGTGGAGGGCGAGTTTCGTTCCCCTTGGCTGGCCCGGCGGGATGCGGACTGGTGGGTGGACCGGCTCTATGGGTTTGCCCGCGATCTGGGCGCGACAACGGTCCGTACCTCGATCACCCGCAGCGTCATCGACGTGAACCGTGATCCTTCAGGCGCGTCGCTCTATCCAGGACAGGCGACCACAGAACTCTGCCCGACGACGACTTTTGATGGCGAGGCCCTTTACGTTGGCGAGGGTCCGAACGAAGCCGAGGTGATGCGCCGCAGGGAACGGTGGTTCGCGCCTTATCATGCGGCGATTGCGGAAGAGTTGGCGCGACTGCGGGGTACGCATGTCAATGTCGTCCTGTTCGACGCCCATTCAATCCGCAGCCGTATTCCCCGCCTGTTCGATGGAGAGCTCCCGCAGTTCAACATCGGGACGAATGGCGGACCAACCTGCGATCAGGCTCTTGCCGAAGCGGTCGCTGCGATCTGCGCGGATAGCGGCTGCAGCCATGTGCTGAACGGTCGCTTTCGCGGCGGCTGGACGACGCGCCATTATGGGCAGCCTACCAAGGGTATCCACGCGATCCAGATGGAACTCGCCATTCGCGGCTATGCCGACGAGCCGGTAGAACCGACGCCAGCGAATTGGCCGACTCCATACGATGCAGACCGTGCCGCTCCGCTCGCCGCAATCCTCACCGAAATTCTGAAGACATGCATTGCCTTTGCCCAAAACGATAAGACGCAGGAAGACTGATTAATGACCCGTATCGACAATTCGCGCGTGATCCGTCCCGCGACCGGCACCCAGCTATCGGCGAAAAGCTGGCTGACCGAAGCGCCGATGCGCATGCTGATGAATAATCTGCACCCCGACGTTGCCGAGCGGCCCGAGGAATTGGTCGTCTATGGCGGCATCGGCCGCGCGGCACGCGACTGGGAAAGTTATGACAAGATCGTCGAAACGCTGAGGCGGCTTAAGGACGACGAGACGCTGCTGGTCCAGTCGGGCAAGCCTGTCGGCGTGTTCCGCACCCATGCCGATGCGCCGCGCGTGCTAATCGCCAATTCCAATCTCGTGCCCAAATGGGCGGATTGGGAGCATTTCGGCGAGCTCGATAAGAAGGGCCTCGCCATGTACGGCCAGATGACGGCCGGATCGTGGATCTACATCGGCACGCAGGGCATCGTTCAGGGCACCTATGAGACCTTCGCCGAAATGGGCCGCCAGCATTACGATGGCGATCTTGCGGGGCGCTGGCTGCTGACGGCGGGGCTTGGCGGCATGGGCGGCGCGCAGCCGCTGGCCGCGGTGATGGCGGGCGCGTCGTGCCTTGCCATCGAATGCCAGCCCAGCCGGATCGAGATGCGACTGCGCACCGGCTATCTCGACCGCAGCGCGGAAACCATCGATGAGGCCATGACGATCATCGGGGAGGCCAAGGCGGCCAAGAAGCCCGTGTCGGTCGGCCTGCTGGGCAATGCGGCAGAAATCCTGCCGGAGATGTTCAGGCGCGGCATCCGGCCCGATCTCCTGACCGACCAGACCAGCGCGCATGATCCGGTGAACGGCTATCTGCCTGATGGCTGGACTGTGGCCGAATGGATCGAACGCCGCGAGCGCGAGCCCGAAGCCGTCGCCAAGGCCGCCAAGGCATCGATGGCGGTGCATGTGCAAGCGATGCTCGATTTCCAGTCCGCAGGCGTGCCCACGGTCGATTATGGCAATAATATCCGGCAGGTCGCCAAGGACGAGGGCGTGGAAAACGCCTTCGACTTTCCCGGCTTCGTCCCCGCCTATATCCGCCCGCTGTTCTGCCGCGGCGTCGGCCCCTTCCGCTGGGCCGCCCTGTCTGGCGATCCCGAGGACATCTATCGCACCGATCAGAAGGTGAAGGAACTGATGCCTGACGATGCGCATCTTCACCGCTGGCTCGACATGGCGCGGGAGAAGATCCATTTCCAGGGGCTGCCCGCGCGCATTTGCTGGGTGGGGCTGGGCGACCGGCACCGGCTTGGCATGGCATTCAACGAGATGGTGGCTAAGGGCGAACTGAAGGCCCCCGTCGTAATCGGACGCGATCACCTCGATAGCGGATCGGTTGCCAGCCCCAATCGGGAAACCGAGGCGATGAAGGATGGCAGCGACGCGGTCAGCGACTGGCCGCTACTGAACGCCTTGCTCAACACCGCGAGCGGCGCGACATGGGTGTCGCTGCACCACGGTGGCGGCGTCGGCATGGGCTATTCGCAGCATTCCGGCATGGTCATCGTTGCCGACGGGACCGAGGCAGCGGCCAAGCGACTTGAACGCGTGCTCTGGAACGATCCGGCGACCGGCGTGATGCGCCATGCAGATGCGGGCTATGATATCGCGATCGATTGCGCGCGCGAGAAGGGGCTTGATCTTCCCGGCATTCTCTAAGGGGTTTGGCGAGAGCCTGCTTCTTGCAAAGCCAGCGCAGCTTAAAAAGACCTGACCACTACCCGGCATCGCGACACAAGATTCGATGCCGGGGAATGCTCAATACTCGGACGGAAGACCTTAATGGGGGCCGTGGCCTGCGTGCGGATCATGCGCGCCCTGATCATGCCCCATCGCACCATGATCCATCGTCGAATGGTCCATCATCTGGCAGACCAACTTGCCGTCCTTACCCTTGACCATCACGCCTTGCATCTTGGTCGTTCCGTGCATCATTTCACACGTCTGGGGTTTGGGAGCGGGTTTTGCGGTTTGGCTGGGCTGTGCAGTAGCGGCCGGTTGGGCATAGGCCGATGTCGCAAGTATTGCGGCGGCGGTGACTGCCATGAAACTACGATACATTGTTGTTCTCCAGGTTTTGATCAGTTGTAATTGCTGAATACGGACAGCCCGTTCGCTCCAAAGGCGATGACCTGATAAGGTTGCTTGTGATCGCCCATTTCCATTCCGGGCGAACCGACGGGCATCCCGGCTACAGCCAGCCCGGCCACGCCTTCGGGCTTTTCGCGCAATAACCGCGCGATGTCGGTTGCAGGGACGTGCCCTTCGATTACATAACCCTCGACGATCATGGTGTGGCATGAACGAAGATCGCGCGGCACTCCGTGCCGATCCTTGATCGCGGTCATATCGGTACTGTCCTGCACCGACACTTCGGACTGCATGTTTTCGGCAAAGTGCTCTGCCCAATCCTTGCAGCATCCACAGTTGGGATCGCGAAACATCGTGCTGCCAGCAGCCTGTGCAGCGCCCGAACAGGCCGCCAATGCCATCAGCAATGCTGCGCCGACGTAGGAAAGCTGCGGAACGCGATGTTGTTTTGACATGTTCATATCGGCCATTACGCTTTGGCCCCGTGCACCCCTCAATTATTTTTGAGGGTTCGTCGCAGTGTCGGCGTAAGGAAGGGCAGCAAGCAGGATCGAGGCAAAATGCAAGACAGCCGACTGGACATGGCCCTGAAGGGAGTAAGTGGCTCTGACGAAGCCGCGATAGCCGATGATTTCATGGATGGAGTCTGGATGCAGGCGGGCCGGTTGGAAGAGATGTCGGCTCGCCGCCGCCGCCTTGCGTTGATGGGGGTTATGATGTTCGTCGGGCTCGGCGCCGGCTTTTCGACCACGCATACGCCTGCCCGCGCGGAAACCGCCGGAAATCGCCTGATCGATGGGACCGATCTGTCCCCCGCTGCTCTATTGCACGTCGCACCGTGAAGTTCGGCGGTCTTCAGCTCTTGCTCGCCATCGCCCTGGCGCTGGCAGCCGGCGTTCTGGGTGCAATCGCCGCCAGTGAACTGCGCGACACAGGACAAAGCCAGACGCTCCACCACTTTGTGCATGAAGAGCTGGACCTGACCGACCGGCAGAAGGCGCAATTAGATCAGCTCGAGGATAATTTCGCGGTCGAGCGCAAGGATATGGAGATTTCATTGCGCGCAGCCAATTCACAGCTCGCGGCGGCGATGGAAGACGAGCATGAATATGGCCCCAAGGTCGTCAGTGCGATTGACGAGGTTCATGACCGCATGGGTGATCTGCAAAAGGCAACGGTTCGCCATGTCTTTGATATGAGAGCCTTGCTCGATCCGCAGCAGCAGTTGCGCTTCGATCGGCAGGTAGCCAATTCGCTGACCAGCGAACCCGGTGAATGACCCGCGGTGCAGGTCGGGCCTGACAAGGATGAGCGTGATCTGATCGGCAAGGCGAAAGAGGGCAATAGGTCCGCTTTCAGCCGGCTTGTACGGCCGCATCTGCCGCGACTGATAGTGCTCGCCCGCCGCATGCTGGGATCCGCGGAAGATGCCGAGGACACCGTCCAGACGGCGCTGGCGTCAACGTGGATGGCACGGGCGAGGCTCGATCCCGAACAACCGATCGCACCATTCTTGACGACGGTCACGCTGAACAAATGTCGCGACAGGATCAGGCGGCGCAAGGTGGCACGGCTGGTTGGCTTGTCCGATGCGATTTATATCGTTTCCTCTGACGACCCGGACCAGTTGCGAACTGCGGCAGGCCGTGAATTACTGACGCGAACTGCGCAAGCGATCGAGGGGCTGCCACTGAAGCTGCGCGAGGCGCTGGTGCTGGTCGCTTTGGACGGACGCAGTCAGGCAGAGGCGGCCCGGCTTTTGGGCGTGACCGGGAAAACGATCGAAACGCGTATCTATCGCGCCCGGCAAAAATTGCGCGAGAAAGTCGATTTTTCCTGAGGGGTCTTTGCCGCCTACGCGTAAGCACGGGTTATGACATTCACGACCGATCGCAAACCACTCTCACTGCAACGTCGCCGGTTCCTCGCCAGTAGCGCTGGTGCTGCCGGCCTGATCGGCCTTGGGCAGGCCGTGCCTGCATGGGCCCGCGCAAACCATGGCGGCACGATGGCGCGCAAGGGCAGCGATGTTCTGTCGGGTGACCATCTCACCATGACGGTCAGGGATGCGGCCTTCGCCACCGGCAAACGCCATGGTCCGGCGGTAACGGTGAATGGAACGCTGCCCGGTCCACTGCTGCGACTGACAGAAGGGCAGAACCTTGTCGTCGATCTGCTGAACGAAAGCTCGGGTGAGACGTCGATCCATTGGCACGGGCTGCTGGTGCCCTTTCTGATGGATGGCGTTCCGGGTGTATCGATGACCGCAGTTCGGCCGGGAGAGAGCTTCCGGTACGAATTCCCGATCCGTCAGGCGGGGACCTATTGGTGGCATGCGCACACCATGCAGGAGCCGATGGGCCATTACGGGCCCATTATTATCGATCCGGCCGATGGCGATGCGCATAAGGTGGACCGTGACTATGTGGTGATGCTGTCCGACTGGTCGCCGATGCATCCGCATACGCTGATGAAGAAGCTGAAGGTGGGCGAGGCACCGTTCAATTTCCAGAAGACCACCGCCAGCGACGACTACAAGCTGTCCGGGGCAGACCGCCGGATGTGGGCGCGGATGCGCATGATGCCGACCGACATCTCCGACGTGTCGGCGCCGCTCTACAGCTATCTGGTCAATGGTCATGGCCCCGATGACGGGCTGGAATTTGCCTTCAACCCCGGTGAACGCGTGCGGCTGCGCTTCATCAATGGTTCGGCGATGACCTTCTTCAATGTGCGGATTCCGGGCGTGGCGATGCAGGTGGTCGCCGCCGACGGTCAGGATGTGCGTCCGGTCGAAGTGGATGAATTCCAGATCGGCAATGCCGAGACGTATGACGTGATCGTCGAGCCTCGCGGTGCGGACGCCTTTGCCATCGTCGCAGAGGCGATGGACCGCTCTGGCATGGGGGTCGCGATGCTGACCGCGCGGCAAGGCACCAGCGCCGCAGTCCCGCCGCTGCGCGATCCGCCGCTGCTGACCATGGCCGACATGGGGATGAACCATGGCTCTGCGGATGGCGCGATGGATCATAGCGCCATGGGCCACGGTGGTATGGATCAATCCGGTAGCGGCGCCATGAACGGCATGGAAATGCAGGACATGGACATGGGCGGCATGACCATGCGCGATACCTCGCTGCTTCCGCCAGAGGTGAAGGTCGGGCCCGGTCTCGACATGGTTTCGATGAACCCCGTGGACCGCATGGGCGATCCGGGCATCGGTTTGGCCGGCGTCGGACACCGCGTGCTGAACTACCGGCAACTTGTTGCCGCGCGCATGAACAGCGACATGCGTCAACCGACGCGGCTGAAGGAGATTCACCTGACCGGCAATATGGAACGCTATATGTGGTCGTTCGACGGCAAGAAGTTTTCTGCCGTTACCGATGATCCGATCCGCTTTGCGTTCAATGAACGGGTCCGCGTGAAGCTGGTGAACGACACCATGATGGCGCATCCGATCCACCTTCACGGCCATTTCTTCGAACTGGTGAACGACGCCCCGCATGGCCACCAGCCTTTGAAGCACACTCTGATCGTGCAGCCCGGTGGCAGCGCGCAATTCGACCTGACCGCGAATGAGCCGGGTGACTGGGCGTTTCACTGCCACCTTATCTACCACATGCATAATGGCATGTTTCAGGTCGTGACTGTCCGCCCCTTGCAGGGAGAGGAAGGTTGATGCGCATGGCTGCCATACTTGCCCTGCCATTGATTGCGCTGCCCTCCGCGGCGCTGGCGCAGGATCACGGCGATCAGCACGTTATGCCGGATGCGGAAGTGCAAGCAGAAACAGATCGCTGTCCGTCCGGCGCGGACACGGCGATGCCGGTGACGGATTGCTCAGACCAGTCCGGGCAATCAGCCTTGGACCACGCGGGCATGGACCACTCGGGCATGGACCATTCGGCGATGGGGCATGATACCATGCCCCAGCCGGAAGTGGATCACAGCGCCATGGGCCATGACCAGATGGATCACGGCTCTATGAATCACGGTCAGATGGATCATGGGGCGATGGATCATTCGGCAATGGGTCACGCTGGAATGGCGGGCGGAAACGATCTTCCCAATTCTCCGCCGCCGCCCGAAGCCTTTTCGGGTCCGCTGCATGCGGCAGACGCTTTCGTCGGGGCAGAAGCGATGGCGGCGTCGCGCGTGACGGTGACGCGGTCGGTTAGCGGAATGCCGGTGTTCTGGCTGCAGGGCGACAGGGCCGAATATCGCGCGCGTGCGGGAAGTGACGGCTATCTGTGGGACCTTCAGGGCTATTACGGCGGCGATATCGACAAGCTCTGGTTTAAGAGCGAGGGCGAAGGCAGCTTCGGCGAAAGTCCGGAATCGGCTGAGGTTCAGGCCCTGTGGAGCCACGCGATCGGCCCGTGGTGGGATGTGCAAACGGGCATCCGTCAGGACCTGACCGGTCCGAACCGCACCCATGCGGTCATCGGCGTGCAGGGGCTTGCGCCGTATCTGTTCGAAGTGGATGCAGCGGCGTTCCTGTCGAATAGGGGCGACCTGACTGCCCGTATCGAGGCAGAGCTCGACCAGCGCATTACCCAGCGACTTATCCTGCAGCCGCGCATGGAGGTCGGCTTGTCCGCGCAGAGCATTCCCGAACTGGGCGTTGGCGCCGGTTTCGACGCGGTGGAGGCGGGCATTCGCCTGCGCTACGAGATCGCCCGCGAGTTCGCGCCCTATGTCGGTGTCGAGCAGGAATGGAAACTGGGCGATAGCGCCGACTATGCCCGTGCCGGCGGCGAGGATGCCAGCGTCACAAATTATGTAATCGGGGTACGTTTCTGGTTCTGAAACACCAGGAAGCGAATATCTAACTGGCTGAATAGAAGAGCTTGATCCAATGGATGGCCAGTTTACCCAGAAAGGCAAAGATGGGCGAACGGCAGCTTTAAGCTGATGAACTTTGGAGCAGGAATGACCGGTTTGTCGGCGGATGTGTCCGGCGGCCAAATGATCGGCAGTTCGCACCCGAGGCTCCAGCGAAAGTTGTTGTACAGTTCCTTTGAAGCTTGTTCGCTGATCATACATTCATACGTTTGTCATGAGGCCTGTTTACCCGCGCGTATCCATTCCCTCGGATATTGGCATTGCCTCAGCAAGAACTTTCAAGTGATGCGTTGGCCGATCGGTCGGACGACCGTGACTGGGCGGTTGTAAGAGCTCGGCTGAACGCTTTTTTACGGGCCCGCGGTGCGCGACCGGAATTGATCGATGATGTAGTTCAGGAGACGCTGGCCCGGCTCCTGTCTATCAGCCGCGAGAAGGAGATCGCGAGTATTTTCGCCTTAGGCTTTCGTATTGCCGAAAATCTGCTGATCGATCAGTACCGCGGTGAGGCAAGACTGGCTGGTGAGCCCGATGTTGAATGGAATTGCGACCGGCCCTCGGTCGATCGCGTACTGGATTCCCGGCGGGCAATGGAAGTGTTCCAGCGTTGCCTGAACAATATGCCGCCGCTGCGACGCGAAGTGCTGGTGCGCAGGCGCGTTCGGCAGGAAACCTGCCGCACTATCGCTGACGATCTTTCCATGAGCGCGAAGGCGGTCGAGAAACATATCACGCGCGGATTGATCGATCTGCGCCGGGCTATGGACAAGGCGGGTATCGATCCGACAGGATGGTCTGAATGAAGCCGGAAAAAGCCCACGATATCGACAGCGAGGCTGCGGTCTGGATCGAGCGGATGAGCCGTGCGGTACAGGATAGCGAAATTGCCGCTGCATTCGACTGCTGGATCGTCGCGGATCCGCGCCATGCCGAAAGCTATGCGCGTCTTTCGGCCCTGTGGCATGCGGACGCGTTGGAACAGGCGCTGTATTCCGGCGTCCCGCTGAATGACAATGATCTGTCGGAATCCGCAGATAACGGCGCGGCTATGTCAGCACCGTCTATCGTTGGCGCGGTTCGCAGGTGGAGCGGCAATCGGCTGGCAGGCATTGCGGCCGCTTTCGCCGCCGCCATCGTCGCCGTTCCGCTGGCGCAAGGCGTGATGGCTCCCGATATCGCGTATAGCGCGCCGCGTGGAGAAAACCGCGCTATCAGTCTGCCCGACGGGTCGACGATTACTTTGGCAAGCGGCGCGCGGCTGAGTGCCCGGATTACGCCATGGTCGCGCCGCGTGACGATGGAGAGTGGTGGCGCTTTTTTCGATGTCGCGCATGAAAATCTGCGCGGTTTTGAGGTCGACACAGGCACGGCCCGCGTCGCCGTGCTGGGGACAGCGTTCGATATCGATCTTGTCGAAGACGGCGGGCGCGAAGTCCGTGTGTTCCGCGGCGAAGTGAGCGTTGAGGCGGGCAATGGTGAATGGCGGCTTCCGGCGGGCAGTGGTCTTGCCATTGGCGCCAATCGCGTCCGCAGCCTCGACGATGTAGAGGGCCAGCGCCCTGCATGGATTTACGGCTGGTTCGATGCGCAGGAGACGACTCTGTCACGGCTGGTCGAACGGCTCAACCGGAATTCCCCGCATGCCGTACAACTGTCCGAACCGGAGCTGGGCGAATTGCAGGTTACGGGCCGCTTCCGCTTGAACCGGCCCGAGGAAATGCTGGAAACGCTGGCGACCATCCACGGGCTGACATGGCGTGAAGAGGGCGATCACTACATTCTTTCCCGTCGCTGAGTTCGTCCTCTACCTGTCTTAAAAATAACATAGAAAATTCATGTAGTTGTAACAAAACTTTTTTGTCGGGTTTTGTGTTGCAACTGCGTCTTCCCCCTGCTTTCGAGCTTTCAGACGGGGAAAATCATGTTTCGCGTAGACCATATTCGCAGCGGCGTTTCGGCGCTGGCTCTTTCGCTTGCCTCTATGCCGCTTGCTGCAACCTTTGCGCCGGCCCATGCTGCTACCGCGCAGAGTTATAGCTTTGCCATTCCCGCGCAGAATCTGGCCAGTGCGCTTCGCCAATATTCACGCACGACTGGCATCCAGATCGCCGCATCGGCCGATACCTTGCGCGGGCGTCGCAGTGCGGGCGTTTCGGGAACGCTCACGGCCGAGGCTGCGCTGGAACGGATCATTTCTGGCGCGGGCGTTGCGGTGCAGCGGCAGGGCAGCACGATTATCGTTACCGAAGCTGCCGCTACGCTTACTCATGCCGCGCAGTCGAACGCCGCTACCGGTGCCGGACAGGTGACTGGACCGGAGGGTCAGGACATTGTCGTCACCGGCTATTTCGAGGCGCTGCAAGAGTCGGTCGAGAAGAAGCGCGATACCGATGTTATCTCCGACACGGTCAGCGCGGACGACATGGGCAAGCTGCCGGCCAATAACGTCTCGGAATCGCTTGCGCGTCTGCCCGGCGTGAACGCCGTCCGCAATGCCACGACTGGTGAGGGTGACCGCATCACGGTGCGCGGCCTATCGACTGAACTTAACAATTATTCGATCAATGGCGTGCGACTTGGCGGCGCGGGTTCGCGTGACGAAGTGTTCTATCGTGGTGTGCGCCTGTCAGTATTGCCGCCGGACGGGATCAAGGAAATCACCGTCTTCAAAACGCTGACTCCCGATCGCGATGGCGACGCATTGGGCGGATCGGTCGATATATCGACGCCCACGGCCTTTGATCAGGATCCCACCTATTTCCGCCTGTCAGCCCAAGGCGGGATGCTTGACAAGTTCGACGATCGCAAATCGGCGCAAGTGTCCGCCGCTGCATCGCGTCAATTCTCGGACAGTTTCGGCGCTTTCGTTTCAGGCAGTTGGAGCAAGCGCCGATCGCAGTTCGAACAGAACGGGGTGGACGGCGATAACCAACCCGACACATGGTATGCTGATAGCGAAACGCTCGGGTGGGACCCGAACCGGTTCGTGCTACGCGGCATGGATCTGGGCTTTGGCGATACAGAGGTGGAACGTTGGGGCGTGAACTCCAGCGTGGACTTCCGTTCGGAGAACCACGATTTCCATTTGCGCGGCCAGTACAATGAATATCGCCAGACCGAATTCCTGAACCGGCTGAATTTCCGTAACGATACCACGCGCAATTCGACCCGCCTGTCGCAGGTGGACGCCGGTCAAACCGGCTTGCTTCAGCCCGAGGATAATATCGTCGGCTATGACGATGCGCTGGGTCGCATCTATGGCTATACGACCGGCCAGATCGCCGATCGCGACGGTGATGGGATCATCACCGATGCCGACCGTTCCGCCCGCTCGACTTATAGTCTTGTCGGCAGCTCGGGACAATGGGACCCGCAAGGCTTCCGCCTTCGTCGATTTTGGGAAGGATCTAACGAAACCGGTACGCTGGGATCGGCCAATTTCGGCGGCGTATCGCGCTTTAACGCCATTACGGTCGACTACGACTTGTCCTATTCGCAGTCCGAGGACAATCTGGACGACGGATATGAGCTGGAATTCCGCAGTGACAAATATGGCTGGCTTGGCAACAAGGGCGTGCTGTTTTCGGCTGCCGAGGATGCGCGCTTTCCGAAATGGCTGTTGAACGATGCGGGTCTAACCGGTGTGCAGGACCCGGCCGAATATAATTTCAGCGGGCTCGAAGGCGAAGTCGGCGGTTCGAACGAAAAATTGTGGCAGGCCCAGTTCAATCTTGAATGGGAACTCGGCGGCGGCCTGCTGGACACGGTGAAGACGGGAGCGAAATATTACAATTCGCGCCGCCGAACCTACGAAGGCTCGTTCCTCGACCTGAATGCCGATGGCACTCTGGCGGATTTTTCCGGCCTGTACGGCAAGGAGATCACCAGCCTGTTCGGCGGCGCCTATAGCGGCGATTACCGTCTTGGCGTAACATTGGACAATGATGCGATGATGGACGAACTGCAGCGCGCCGAAAGCGGTGAGAGCAGCCTGTTCGACGGTTTCGCGGTCGATCCCTCGCAAGCCGATTTGTCGGACGAGGACAGCTTCCATTTCGACGAGCGTGTGATCTCAGCCTATCTGATGGGAACGGCGCAGATCGGCAAGGCACAGCTGATCGCTGGGCTTCGCATGGAGAATACCCGCAATACCATCGATGCGTGGAATATCGATCCGGTGCTGGGCGAACGTTTCGCCAATGACCAGTCCAGTTTCACCAACTGGCTGCCTTCGGTTCATGTCAATTACGATTTCGACAATCGCACCAAGCTTCGCGGCGCAGTATGGACCAGCTTCGCCCGCCCCGATATCGCGCGCATGAGCTCTGCCCGCGAATATGCCTATGATCAGGACCCCGATGGTGACGGCGTGCTTAACCCGACAAGCGACTGGGTGCTGGTCGGAATAGAGATGGGCAATCCCGATCTGAAGCCTTTGACATCGACCAATTTCGACCTGTCGCTGGAACATTATGCAGGTCGTTCGGGTGCTTACTCGGTTGCTGTGTTCTATAAGGACATCAGCAATTTCCTGTTCCGTTCATCGTCGAGCAATATCCGCAACGGGACGGCAGGGGTTAACATCAACCCCGAAGGCGTTGTCGTGACAATGCCGAACAATGGCGAATGGGCCAAGGTTTATGGCGTTGAAATAAGCGCGCAGCAATTGCTGCACTGGCTGCCGGGCGTGTTCGGTTCGCTGGGCTTTGCGGGCAATCTTACCCTTCAACGGTCGGAGGCGAAGACGGGGCTGTCCTGGCATCCTGATGATTACACGCTGCCCCTTATGGAAACGCCAGAAACTATCGCGAACCTGCAGATATTCTGGGAACGCGACGGTTGGGAGATTTATGGCGCTTGGAATTACCAGTCCAAGTTCCTCGCCGGGATCAATGACTTCGGCAACGATCCATACGAGCAGGCATATGATTTCGTGGACCTGACGTTCCGAAAGAGCTTCATGGAAAAGTCGTCGGTCCAGTTTCAGGTGCAGAACCTGTTCGATTCCCACACCTATTGGCAGACCGTGTCGACGGGTGAAGGGGCGAGCCGCGCCTATATCAAGAACGGACGGTCGATGTCGCTCGGCTTCAACCTGATCTTCTGAACGGAGCGAGCAAGATGAAACCGGCTTTGCTATATCTTTTCGCCGCCAGCCTGTTGTTCACTTGCGCCGTCCCCGCGACGGCGCAGGATACCCAACAGCTCGCACTTGCGCCCGCAACCGTCGCACCAGAGCGTATAATCCTGAATCTGACCGAGGATACCGCGCATGAAATGGCAATCAGCTGGCGCAGCGCCCCCGGCCTTGTCGGCAAGGTCGAATTTGCGGTCGCAACGGCAGGGCCGGATTTCGCGAAAACTCCGAGGATCATTGCGGCAGTGACCGATGACGCGACCTATGCGGTGCAGGAAAACCCCGCCTTTAGCGCCGCCTATCATTCAGCAGTGTTGCGCGATCTTCAGCCGGAAACTGTCTACGCCTATCGTGTGGGCGACGGGACGAACTGGTCGGAATGGTTCCAGTTCCGCACCGGATCCGAAACGCCCAAACCGTTCAGCTTTATCTATCTGGGCGACATGCAGAACAATGTATTGTCCGAAGCATCGCGGACCTTGCGCATGGCGTTTCGCATGGGGGGCGAAGCGGCATTTGTGATCCACGCAGGCGATCTGATCAATCGCCATAATTCCGACCGTGAATGGGGCGAATGGTTCGCAGCGGGCGGTTTTCATTATGCCCAGACGCCGCAGATGCCGACGCCCGGCAATCACGAATATGGCAAGGACGAGGCCGCGGCCGCAGGTTCTTCCGTGACCGGCCAGTGGCGCCGTCAATTCACTCTGCCCGAAAACGGACCGGCGGGGCTGGAAGACGGAGCCGAGACCTACTGGCACACCGATTACCAAGGGCTTCGCTTGATTTCGATCGATTCCCCCCAACTTGACAGGAATGAGGAGGCGCGGGCCGAAACGCTGGCATGGCTGGAAGGTTTACTGGTCAACAACCCCAATCGCTGGACGGTTATTTTCCTGCATTTCCCGCTGTTCTCCAGCGAACCCGACCGTGACAATCCCAAAATACGCGCTGCGCTGAAGCCCTTAATCGACAAATATCGCGTCGATCTGGTGCTTCAGGGTCACGATCACGGCTATGCACGCGGCGCTATCGACGCAAATGGTCCCGCCGATGATGGCGAGGGCGCGACCTATGTCGTATCGGTCGCGGGCCCCAAGATGTACGAGGTAGGCAAGCTGGATTGGGCACGTAAATCGGCATCACGTACGCAGAGCTTTCAACTGATCGATGTGGACGCTAACGAGCTGGTTTATCGGTCATTCACGGCAAATGGCGATCCGCTGGATGCGGTGACGTTGCATAAACCCTGATCAACACGCGGCATTATCCATCGAACTCGACCTTCGACAGCTTCCTCTTGCCGGATCAAAAGCTAAGTATACATAGAAAATAAGTTATTTTTGTTAAAGAGGTTGTTCGGTGTTGTCTGTGGGGTTCATCACGGAACGATTGAATGGACGGCAGCTTGCGAAATTCTGATCCGTCTCGCGGAACGTCAGCTTTGTCGGCGTTGACCGACGAACCGCCTGCTTGAACGTCCGCAATCTGCCAGATCGATCCTAAAAGCGGCCGATCCCGCAATCGGCCAAGGGCCGTCATCCGCCTAGGCCGTAGACTCATAAACACGGAGCCACAGCCGCATTGAGGCGAGTTGGACCATGGCCAGGAAGTTTTCGGCCAGCTTGTCGTAGCGGGTGGCAACGCGGCGGAAGTGCTTCAGCTTGGAGAAGAAGCGCTCGATCAGGTTCCGCTCGCGGTAGAGCCAAGTGCTGAAGTACGGTTTTGATCGGCGGTTGGACTTTGACGGGATATTGGCCAATGCTCCTTTCTCGCGGAGAGACGCCCGGATGCGATCGGCATCGTAGGCCTTGTCCGCCAGAACGATTGTTCCGGCTCCAACATGATCGAGCAGATCATCAGCGGCTTGGCCGTCATGGCTTTGCCCTGCGGTCAGGGTGATCCGGATCGGGAGGCCTTGCCCGTCGACGACCGCATGGATTTTGGTCGTGAGCCCGCCTCGGGAGCGACCGAGACAATGATCTCGATCCCCCTTTTTGCCGTCGCGGCCTGTTGGTGGGCGCGAACGGAAGTGCTGTCGATCATCTGAATGTCGCCATTGTGAGCGGCGGTGATAGCGTCCATCATCCGGTCCCATACCCCCGCCTTCCGCCAGCGCACGAAGCGGTTGTAGCAGGTGGTACGTGGGCCGTAACGCTCGGGTAGATCGCGCCACGGCGCACCGGAACGCAGCACCCAGAATATCCCGTTCAGAACGCGCCGATCATCGACGCGAGGCACACCACGAGGCTGTTGGGTAGCAGCGGTTCGATCACGCGCCATTCAAAGTCGGTCAGCTCATATCGGCTCATGTGGAGCCTGAATCAGATTCCGCCGTCGAGTAAAAGATCCTAAGTTCGGATAGCATACGGCAACGAGGTGCCAATGACGGACTTTAAGGTGATAGACGTCCCAGGAATGCTGAGTGTTCCAGTGATATCCTATAACGCTGATGGCAACCAAATCCCCGACGATGGGGAATGGCACCGCCACGTTTCCACAAGTTTATACGTTTTTGCAGAGCTATTGGCCGCCAAGGGGCTCACACCGGGAAGGAGTGTTATCGCCCGCACACCCGATCTCGTAATCAAATGGTCCGAGTTGAACGACGTGGGTCAAGCCTTTGTGAAAATGGCCTTCGATAAATGGCTTAGATCGATCGACGACATCCGAACGACCGAAGCTACGATGGTCCAAAAACTGGAAAAGCGGTGGCAAAAATTCGCTGCGCAGCAATCCGTTTCGTAGCCCGCTTTATGGGTTCACGACCTAATCTCTTTCCAGCCATCCACGATAGTGGACCAGCCTGCCGATCAACGGCAGCGAAATGGGCACGTCAAAGTGAAAGCGGCCATCCTCTTCCCATTCGCTTGCCAGCGAGCGCGGTGCGAGGGCGAGTGGAAGGGGCACGCCGAGCACCGACCAGCCCTTCATGATCATCTTTAGTCCGGTTGCGCTGCTGGGCAGATCGAAAGCGAACCGCAGCGGGCCGAACCTCTCGGTTAGCGCGCCGTCTCGTTCCTCGAGCACGCTGTGGAACAGGGTTTTCCCGAAGTGGCGGGCCCATGTCTCTGTGCCGTCACTTTCGTTGAAGGTCACATGCAGCTCGTAGCGCCCTGCGCGCGGGAAGCCCACGATGCGCGAGATCAGGGCGCCAATGGCATTGGCCGCGCCCGTAACCTGCGCCTCCCCAAATGCGCCGCCGTCGCGCAGTACAGCATGCATCCCGCGAACCGAAGGCGGCAATCGATCGAACCTTTCGCCCATCACCTTGCGATAGGTTGGCCCTGGCAGGGCGATGTCCTCGCGCGTCCGATAGATCGAAAGCCCGGCGAAGGCCTCCTCATAATCTGCCAGCGTCATGACTTCCCCGGCATCGCGGGCGCCGTGGGGAACCTTACCGGCGAGGAGCTTGCCGACCAATGGTGCGATGGTGAGTGTCGGAATTTCCGGCCCGTCGCCATTCTCTGCGATCAGGGTCCAGCGCCGCTCCTCTCTTTGGCCGCGGCTCACCCCGAAAAGCCGCACCTGCATGGCCGAACGGTCGCTCCCCAGCCATGCGGTGATGCGCTGCACCGGCAGCAGCCAACGGGCGAGAGGTGCAAGGCTCGCGGTCCAGCCACGGCGCACCGGCCAGGAAAGGAGCCACAAGGCGAGGTTCTGGAATCCCAGTTCGCCCCCGGCACGAAATACGACCGATGGCTTGCCCGACAGGCGCGCGGGCAAAAGCGCCACATCGGGCACATCGACCAGCGCAACGAGGCGGCCCTTGATCGGCCGCCGGCCCTCGATCGTGAAATCCTGCCGGCGCAGCTCCTGCCAGCCATGAACCGTTAGCCAGCGGCGCCCCCGCCAAAGCTTGAAAGGTTGCCCGACCTGTCCGATGATCGCAGCGGCGACCGATCCGCCCGCGGTGGCACTGTTGGATGCGGAGATCGCGATCTCGACCTGCGATATCGTGTCTACCCCCTCGGCCAGTGCCCGTACCACCGCGCCCGACAGGGCGGGAACGCTGGACGCACCGGACAGGACCGTGACGCCGGCGGCCCTGGCATCTGGATCGAGCGTAGCGATGGCTGTGACGAACGAAGTACTGTCGGCAATGTCGCAATAATGCACCCCCGCCGCGATCGCGGCGCGTGGCACGGCAAGGTCCATCGCCTGAAAGGGCCCAGAGGCATCGACGACAACGGCAGGCCGCCACTGCGCCAGGCCTTCGGCGATGCGCGCCCGCTCCAGTTGCGCGGGGACGAGCGCGACCTTGTTCTTGCAGTAGGACCTCGCCTTTGCCAGCGACCGGCCCGCCACGATCACCTCGAACCCCTTTCGCGCTAGTCGGAGGCAGATCCGTCCGCCGAAACCGCCGTAGCCACCCAATACGAGGATGCGGGTCACAGGCATCGGTCCGACCAGCGGGAGTCGGGCACGAAGCACTGTTCGTTCCGACCGAACAGGCGATTTCGATTGCGAGCGACCCAGCAATAGACCGTATCGCGCAATCGGCGTGGAACGATCCGGGATATCGCTAGCGCGCGCCAAGGCCAGCCAAGTCGCCGCCAGATCGCGATGACCGCATCGCTGTTGCGAAAGGCCATGCCGCCATCAATGACGATCAGCGTTTCGGGGGCCTGGGGATCGACGCCGCAGCGCTGCAGAATGACCGCGCCCTGCATCGCGGCAAGGCGAAAATGGCCATGCCGATCGTTGCGCAATATGAAGCGCGCATTTGCCGAACACAGGACCCAGTGCCCGTCGAACACGATCACCGGGTGGCCGGCGATGCTGTCGTCCGCGTCATGCATCGGCCAGCCCCAGCCCGGGCAGGGGATTGGCGACCAGGCCGGCAACCATCGCGGCCTGGATCCTGTTCGTAGGCCAAAGACGCGACAGCGGCCCGACCAGACGGTCTCTCACGAAGGGCAATATGCGGCTGTCGGATTGATAGACCGGCGTGAACAGCCACGTTAGCGATTGATATATCTCGACATGACCGCGGCGCAGGTCGACCGCATCGCGCAGGGCTGTCGCAATATCACTGTTTCGGGCCATCGCCACGGACAGCGCCCATGCATCGAGCAGCGCCATGTTTGCTCCTTGCCCCAGCTGCGGACTGGCCGAGTGCCATGCATCGCCGATATGGATCATTGCCTCTTCTGCGGGGCGTTCCAGCGTTCGGTGGGCATAGCGCGCAAAGACGAACTGCGCCGGATCGCTGATCCGATCCAGCACCGGCTCGCATTCCGGCCAGAGGTCGCGGACCTGCGCCTTCCACTGTTCCAGCCCTGCATCCCGCCATCGCGCATGGTCGCTGCCTTTCAGAGACCAGAAGAAGGCTAGCCGGTTGCGCGTCTTTCCCCCTCGGCCCAGCGGCAAGACGCCCGCCATCACGCTAGATCGCCGATAATGCTGCGAAAGCGTATCGGTTGGCAGACCGAGGTCTTCGGGCCATTCAAGCGATGCCCAGAGCGCGCCAAAGGGCAGTTCACCGGAATCGCCGGGTGCGAGCGTCGAGCGAGTGCCCAGTGCGTCGACGATCAGGTCGAATGGCTCGCTGATCTGTCCGTCAGCGAAATGCAAGCATCGCCGGCCACCCGTCATCGACGATCCGGTGATTGCGTGATTAGTGCGAAGGTCGATGCCTTCGGCTTGCAGCGCGTCGTGAAGGGCGGCGAAAAGGCTGGCGCGGTGAATGCCGATGCCGAACATCGCAGGCTTCGCCTTCAGCGCCTCATAGCCGACCGAGAGCACCACGCGCTTTCCCGCCATCCCGTGCAGCCGCTCTATTCGAGCACCTTCGCCAACGATCTGCTCGGCAAGGCCAAGCTTGCGCAGCACCGCAAGGCCGGTTGGCTGGATCATCAGGCCTGACCCGATCGGCGTCGGCTCGGCAAAGCGCTCAAACACCAAGACCCGATTGCCTGCCCGTGCGAGCAATAGCGCCGAGGCCAGGCCACACGGCCCGCATCCGGCAATCGCAATCGAACGCCCGTTCATGCCGCCATCTCTTATAGTTACGTCAGTTAAGGGCAAGTTGAATGGATAGCATTTTGTCGCCGCTCAGTAATGTCTTCTAGCCACCGAAAGGCGGCTGTCATGATTTCGTTTCCAAAAGTTGCCGGTCCGCATTTGGCCATCACCGCCATCGGCGAGCACCTGAACGGAAGGCAGCTTTTGCGGAGACAAATCGAGCTCGCGAACGGCAGCTCTGTCGGCGACAGCGGCTTTATGCTGGGATGGGAACGCATCAACCTCACCAGAGAATATCGCTGGCCTAAATCCTTAGCTTAGGATTTCGTCGCCTCCCGCAAACGCCCCGGCGGCTGACCAGCAGCTTTTCCATCTCAAGCACGATGAACATCCCGGCCCCGATCGCGATCACCGTCAGACCCTGCACGATGGTCAGCGGTCGTGTGTCGAACACACCCTGCAACGGCGGCCAATAGGTGAAGGCCAGCTGCGCCACGATCACCACCGCTAGCGCGATCAGCACGGGCTTTGTGCCCAGCACGCCCTGCCATGTCAGCGATGCGCCATGCAGGAAACGGACGTTGAACAGGTAGAATATCTCGGCCACGACAAGCGTGTTCACGACCATGGTGCGGGCAGTCTGCAGATCGTCGCCCATCGCCTGAGTCCCGAAAAACACGGACAGAACCACCACCGTGAACAGCACCGACACCAGCACCACCCGCCACAATATCTCGCGCGAGATCAGCGGTGCATCGCGGGCGCGTGGGGGGCGATCCATAACGCCGGGCTCGGGCGGCTCAAAGGCCAGTACCAGCCCTAAGGTGACGGCAGTAACGAGATTGATCCAGAGGATCTGCGTCGCCGTGATCGGCAAGGTGAAGCCGGCAAGGATCGCAAGGATCACGACAATCGCCTCCCCGCCATTGGTCGGCAGGGTCCATGCGATCACCTTGCGTATATTGTCATAGACCGTGCGCCCCTCGTGCACCGCCGCGACGATGGAAGCAAAATTATCGTCCAGCAGTACCATTTCCGATGCTTCCCGTGCCGCCTCCGTCCCTGCGATCCCCATGGCAGTGCCGACATCGGCCTGTTTCAGCGAAGGGGAATCGTTCACCCCGTCGCCCGTCATCGCGACGATATGGCCATGCGACTGAAGGGCGCGCACGATGCGCAGCTTGTGTTCGGGGCTGGCGCGGGCGAACACGTCGATTTCCTCGACGCAGGCGGCCAGTTGCGTGTCGTCAATCGCCTCGATCTCCGCGCCGGTCAACGCGTGTGGATCGTCGGCCAGATCAAGCTGGCGGGCGATGGCGATGGCGGTGCCCGCATGGTCGCCGGTGATCATCTTGATCGCAATCCCGGCGGTGCGGCACTCGGCGATGGCCAGTCGCGCCTCTTCGCGCGGGGGATCGACGAAGCCCATCAAGCCCAGCATTTCTGCGCCGCCCAGGTCGCCGTGACGCAGCGAGCCCGTATCGGGTGACATCGCCTTCATTGCAAAACCCAGCAGCCGCTCGCCGTTGGATGAGGATGTCTCAATCGCCTCGGCCCAGTCGTCGGGCGTGGTTTCGGGGCAGAGCGCGATCACCGCCTCTGGCGCGCCCTTTATGAAGGTGTAGGGCTGCCTGTCCGGCCCCTCTGCCAGAACGGCCATGTAGCGATATTGCGCGTCGAACGGGATCTCGTCGATCCGCCGCCAGCCCGAAAGCCCGAACTCCCCCGTCTTATAGCCCAGCGAGAGCAGCGCCCCCTCCATCGGGTCGCCCGCGACCTTCCAGCTGCCATCTTCCTCGAACAGGCGCGCATCGTTGCAGAGCACGCCGCAGAGTACCAAGGGCGCGGCAGCCCCGATGCCATCCGCGGGCGAGATCGCGCCGTCAGGGTCATAGCCGCTGCCGCTGACGGTGAATTCGTGGGCATCGGTGAAGAGGTGCACCACCGTCATCTCGTTGCGCGTCAGCGTGCCGGTCTTGTCCGAACAGATCACGCTGGTCGCGCCCAGAGATTCCACGGCGGGAAGCTTGCGGATCACGGCATGGCGCTGCGCCATGCGCTGCACGCCGATGGCAAGGGTGATGGTGATGACCGCTGGCAATCCCTCGGGGATCGCACCGACCGCGATGGCGACGATGGCGATCAGCGCATCGTCCCAGTCGAAGCCTTGCACGAAGACGGCGAACAAAAACAGCAACGCACCAATGCCGAGTATGATCAGCGTCAGCCAATGCCCCAGCCGGTCGATCTGGCGAAGCAGCGGGGTGACCAGCGGTGGCACGCGCTGCAGCATGCCGCTGATACGCCCGATCTCGGTATGCTGGCCCGTCGCGACGACCACGCCGGTCGCCTGCCCGCGCACGACCAGAGTGCCCGAATATCCCATCGATGACCGGTCGCCCAATGGCGCATCCTTCGCCACCGGAGGTTCGCTTTTGTCGGCCGAAAGGGATTCGCCCGTTAGCGCCGCTTCCTCGATAGATAGGCTGCGCGCGCGCAGCAGGCGCAGATCGGCGGGCACGCGGTCGCCCGCATCCAGTTGCACGATATCGCCCGGCACTAGCGCGGCGGCGTCGATCGATTGCTTCTCCCTGTCGCGCAACGCCAGCGAATGGGGTGAGAGCAGGCTGCGCATGCCTGAAAGCGCCTTTTCCGCGCGCCCTTCCTGCACGAAGCCGACTACGGCATTGACCACCACGACCAACAGTATGACGACGGCATCGACAGCGTGCTGCAACAGGAAGGCGGCCACGGCGGAGGCGAGCAGGAAATAGATCAGCGTATTGTTGAACTGCGAGAGGAAGCGAATGAGCGGATGGACCTGCTTCGCTTCGGGTAGGCTGTTCGGGCCGAAGCGCAATTGCCGCTGCCCAGCATCCTCGCTGGTAAGGCCGCTGATGCTGCTGCCCAGCTTTTCCAGCACTTCGGACGCGTGCATAGCATGCCAGGGGCGGTTCGCTTGCTCGGTCATCAATCCCCCAAAAGGTCAGGCGGTGGTGTTGAACCCCGCATCCACATAGATCGTTTGGCCCGTTACGAAGCGCGCCTTGGGCGAGAGCAGGAATGCCGCCATCTCGCCCACCTGCTCCAAAGTCACGAGGCTGCGCAACGGCGCACGTTCGGCGGTGGTGCGCATCAGTTCGTCAAAGTGCGAGAGGCCCGATGCGGCGCGCGTCTTCACCGGCCCGGTCGAGAGCGCATTGACGCGGATTTCGTATACGCCAAGGTCATTGGCTAAATAGCGTACCGTGGATTCCAGTGCGGCCTTCACCGGCCCCATGAGGCCGTAACCGGGCACGACTTTCTCGGAGCCGTAGAAGCTCATCGTCAGGATCGAACCGCCGTTCCGCATCAGCGGTACCGCCCGCCGCGCCAGCCGGACCAGTGAATGGCAGGAAATATCCATGGCAATGCCGAAGCCCTCGCCGGTGCAATCCATAAAGCGCCCGTGCAGGTCTGCCTTGGGCGCGAAGGCAATCGAATGGATCAGGAAGTCGAGCCCACCCCACTCCTGCGCGATACGCTCGAATACCGCGTCCATCTGCCCTTCGTCACTCACGTTGAGCGGTAGCAGGAATTCCGCGCCCAGCCGATCCGCGACAGGCTGCACATGTGGTAGGGCCTTGTCGTCCAGATAGGTCAGCGCAAGGCTGCCTCCCATGTCGCAAATCGCATCGGCGCAGCCCGTAGCGAGCGAATGCTCATTGGCGATCCCGACGATTAGGCCGCGCATGGGCCGGGGCTCCGGGTGGTGATCTCGGTCAGCAGGTCGCGCGCATCGATGGCCATCATCCGCTCCTCGTCGGTTGGAATTACCAGCGTTTCGAATGGCGGGAGAAAGCCCAGCCTTGCCGTAACATCATTGCGGATCGCCGCGGCATTCTCGCCGATCCCGCCAGAGAAGACGATGGCGTCTAGCCCACCCATTGCCACCGTTAGCTGCGCCGTGAATTGAGCAACTTTCATTACGAAGAAATCGACTGCGAAGCGCGCCATCGGTGCATCGCTGGCCAACAATGCGGCCATGTCATTGGTCAGGCCCGAAAGACCTTTCAGACCGGATTCGTTGTAGAGGATGCTCTCGATCTCCTCCGGTCCCATGCCTCGGCGGCCCAGTTCCGTGACCACCCCCGGATCGATCGCCCCGCATCGCGTGCCCATCGGTAGGCCGTCCAGCGCGGTCATACCCATCGAGGTTTCGACACTCTTGCCGCCGACCATGGCGCACAGGCTCGCCCCATTGCCGAGATGCGCCATCACGATCCTGCCATCGGCCAGATCGGGGCGCTGGATCCGCAACTGACGGCTGAGCCATTCGTAGGAGATACCGTGGAAGCCGTAGCGGCGAATGCCTTGGTCCCGTATCCGCCCGGGCAGGGCAAATGTGGTGAAGAGCGGGTCCTGACCGGAATGAAAGGCCGTATCGAAACAGGCGATATCGACCGCGCCCGGCGCGAGAGCGCGCGAGGCGATAATGGCATCGATATTGTGCTGCTGGTGCAGAGGGGCGAGTGGGACCAGTTCCTCCAGTGCGGCAAGGCAGGCATCGTCAACGATGGCGGGCGTACGAAACCGAGACCCGCCATGCACGACGCGGTGGACGATGGCCCGCAGATGCCAGTCGTCGTCATGGCGGTCGATAAATTCCAGCACGGCGGTCAGGGCGCCATGATGGCCTCCACCCTGCGACATGGGGAAGGATCTCTCGTCCGGATAGGTCACCTTGAACCGCGGATTGGACCCAATTCCGGTCACCTTGCCGGACAGCACCACGCTGAGATCGTCCAATGCGAATGCCTTGAACTTCAGGCTGGAGGAACCTGCATTCAGCGCAAGGATCGTATCGCTCACTTGATCCGCCCCATGGCGCGCGCCTTGGCCAGAAGGACGGCGATGGCGCAGGACACGAGCCGGGATCGCGCACTGTCAGCTCTGCTGGTCAGGATCACCGGAACGCGCGCGCCCAACACGATACCCGCAGCCTCCGCGCCGCCGAGGAAGGTGAGTTGCTTGGCCAGCATGTTCCCCGCCTCGATATCTGGGACGATCAATATATCCGCCGCTCCCGCGACATCCGAAACGATCCCCTTTTCTGCGGCCGCCTCGGAGCTGACTGCATTGTCGAAGGCCAGCGGCCCGTCGATCACGCAGCCGGTGATCTGGCCCCGGTCGGCCATCTTGCAAAGTGCCGCCGCATCGAGGGTGGCCGCCATCTGCGGGTTTACAGTCTCCACCGCCGCCAGCACGGCCACCTTCGGAAGGGCGGCAGAGCCCGGGTAAAGCACGTGCCAGAGATCGACGGCGTTCTGGACGATATCCGCCTTGGCCAAAAGGTTCGGCGTGATGTTCACCGCGGCGTCTGTGATGATGAAAGGACGCGGATAGGAGGCGATCGTCATCAGATAGGCGTGGCTGATCCGCCTTTCGGTGCGCAAGCCCGAGCCTGACGACACAATGGCGCCCAAGAGCTCGTCCGTATGCAGGGCACCTTTCAGGATCGCCCCTACCTGCTGGGCGGCGGCCAACTCGGCCGCGACCTCAGCCGCTTCGTGGCTATGCTTGGTCGGCCGGATCTGCCAGCGCGACAGATCTGAACCGCTTTCCGAAGCCGCTGCCTCGATCCGATCGCGCGGGCCGATCAAGATCGGATCGATCAAACCTGCGTTGTAAGCATGATCTATCGCGGTCAATGTACGTGAATTAACCGGATGGACCACCGCGGTGCACAGCGGGTCGCAATTGTCGCAATCCGAAATGATGCTATCCAGCGATACGGTCATGAGCCCCACTTCGATGGCTGGTCTCCAATATATGGACGTGTTGCATTGCAGCGCAACTACAAAGCCGTCAGATCGGCATCAGACATCAGTGCATATTGGGTCAGCCCCAGGCTAGCGGTGAGGATTGACGCACCTGATTTCGCATGAACGACGCATTTCGGCCTGACGTCAAAAATACAAGAAATGCACAACGCTTGTTCGAGAAACGCACAGACGCTCCAATCGAAAAATTGCTCGTCTTCTGTATTGACGGTCGGCCAAATTCGCCAGTTTGATCGGCCTTAACTAGTACGCAGGAGAAGAAATTCTTCAGGAGAGGCTTAGCATCCGCATTTCACCATCAATGGGAACATGTATGGATGGCAGCTTTCTATGTCCGTCGTCCTACACAGGAATGACCGAAATGTCGGCGGTTCCGGTCGCTCGGTCAGCCTCGTTGGCAAAGCGCCAGGACCAAGCAAACCATCGCGACGATGCATGAGATCGTGCGGACATGATTCCAACGGACCCACTCACGCATGTACCGTCGCCACATCGCGTCCGCGTTGGCGCTATCGGCAGGCGTTGCTTCAAGCGCATTGTTGAGCGGCACATTCTTGACGACGGTGATGACGAACATCCCTGCGACATAGACCCCCGATCCTGTCAGGACAGACACTGCGCCAGTGCGCGCCGTGTCAAAAGCCATGATGGTGAACAGGATGCAACACAGTGCCGTGCTACCAAAGAAGAGTGGCAGGAATGCCGATCGCACGATCACGCGATTGATAGACTGCATGGCAATCATGGCAGAGGGCATTCCAATCACATCGAGCGAACGCATCACGAATGCCGAAAAGCTGAAATACACGCCCGCCATGAGCGCGACCGAAACGGCAGACAGCCAAAGCAGGCCATCGATGATGTGGTCCATAATCACCTTTCCCTGCGTCCTGTCAGACCCCGACGGCAGTATTGCGCCGCGCCTCTCCGCGATACGCGCGCGGCGTTTTTCCTGACCATCGCTTGAAAGCCCGCGTGAACGAACTCTGCTCGGCAAAGCCAGTCAGAAAGGCAATCTCGATCAGAGAGTGACTGCCATCGGCGACCAGCTTGAGCGCAGCTTCGCGCCTTGCCTCGTCAACCAGAGACTGGAAGCTGTGCCCCATATCGGCAAGTCGCCGCTGCAAGGTTCGATGGCTCATGCCCAGATCGCTTGCGACGTCGTTGAGGCGCGGGACGCCGTCGCTAAGGTTCTTGGCGACCTGCATTACGACCCTGCGATCTATCAAGTCGGACTTAGTATTGCCGATGATCTCTGCCAGATGTTGGCTAAGGAAGGTCCATATGTGTTCGTCACCGATCCGATTGGGCCTGTCCAGATCGCTGCGGTTGATTACGATGGCGTCTATCTCGGCCCCGCATCGGACCGGGCATCGAAAATATGCTTCGAGCGGTGCCGGATCGCCTACAGGACCGTGCACGAACTGAACGGCAGCAGGGCTAAAGTCATTGCCATTCGCATCGCGCCATAGGGCGACGAATGTTCCGAACGCGGCTTCATTGGAAAGCTGAAACCCATCGCTGGTCACAGCGGTACTCTTTCGGGTCCACATTGAATATTCTCCGCGTTCCTCCAACGAGAAATGCGAGACCGGATTGTAGAGGCGCGAATAGCGATCCAGCCTCTCGAATGACCGACGCAGAGTAGGCGCAGACTTGATCGTCAGTCCGACTGGTCCGAAATCCTCACACCGCATCGATCCCGATGTTCGCATGTGAAAGGCAATCTGCGGACGCTCGGCCTCTGCCAGCGCCTCGAAAAGGGCGAAATGCCGTTCTGCGGGGATGAGCGTTGCGGGATCAGCCAGCTGCTCGCGCGTCAATCCGGCCTGGGCCAGCGCGCGATCGGCATTGTCCGTGTCCGTTTGCGCGATTGCCTTCCGTGCGAAGAGCGCCGCCACCTCCACCATTCGTCCCTCGATGCCCCCGAAAACATGCTGCCTGCCGCGTAGCTTTTGGCAGACATAGACGAAGGGGTTCGCTTTGGCACCACACGTCAAGAAATTGGCATCGCCGATCAAGAAGGCGTGATGACATGCGGACTATTCGCCTCTTCGCCAGCCCAATGGACAAGCCTGAAGGCCGGCGCCGGGCTCACTTTCGGCAGTACCCCCGAAACCCCAAGCAAAGGAGAAGTGAAATGCGCAGACTGTCCGCCCGTTTAGGCTCTGCCTTGGCCATCACCGCCCTTATCGCCGTACCCGCCTTCGCCGAGGACGAATATAATGTCACCTCGGGCCAAACGTTCGAAGGCGCGGGGCTTGGCGTGCATGGCGTCGATACCGTCGGGCTCGGCACGCTAGGCGCTGTCGTACCTGGCGATGCGGCCCTGGCGGTCGTGAACGATGGCGTAACCTACTATTTTGCATCGAAGATCACACGCGAACAATTCATGGCCGATCCGCAGCGCTACATGCCGCAATATGGTGGCTATTGCGCCTATGCGGTGGCGCTGGGGAAGAAGTTCGACGGCGACCCTCGCTTTGCCGATATCGTAGATGGCAAGCTCTATCTGTTCGTCAATGCCGTCGCCTTTGAGAAATACCTGGCAGACAAGGACAATACGCTGCGCATGGCGGCCGAGAAATGGCCGGATATCCAGCACATGCGAGTTGAGGATCTCTGATCGCGGCCCTGCCGCTCATGGCGCGCCAGCACGCTACCTTCCTTCGAGACGTAACGCAGGCCTGCGCTGCGGCGCATGGCATTTCATTGGAGACAAGTGATGACCTATTTCGACACGCACACGATCAATTCTGCACCTGACGGGGCCAGGCCGCTTCTGAACCAGGCAAGTGGAATGTTCGGCTTCGTTCCGAACCTGCTGGGGACCATGGCCGAAGCACCGGCCCTGCTGGAAGGTTACATGACGCTATCGGGCATCTTCGACAAGACCGAGCTGAACGACACCGAGCGCCAGATCGTGCTGATGACGAACAATCGCCTCAACAACTGCGGATATTGCATGGCCGCCCACACCGTCATTTCCCGTGCGGCGGGCGTCCCTGCCGATGTGATCGAGGCGCTGAGATCCAACGCCCCGTTGGCCGATTCACGGCTTGAAGCGCTTCGCAGTTTCGCAGAAGTCATCAACGAAACGCGTGGATGGCCAAGCGATGCCGATGTCGAAGGCTTTCTGGCGGCCGGCTATTCCAGGCAGTCGGTGCTCGAAGTCATCCTCGGCACCGCGCTGAAGGTGATGTCGAACTATACGAACCACGTCGCTGCAACCGAACTCGACAAGGCCTTTGCCGGTGCCGCGTGGTCGGCCGCGGTGGCCGAACCGGCCTGATCGGCCCGCTTCCATCACGCCTTTCCGGAGCGGGTGGCGAGCCATCCGCTCCAGATTTCCGGTTCGATCGGCGGGTCTTTCACCGGACCGCTCGCTCAATAGGGAGTAATCGCATTGACGACGATCATACGAACAGGTGCGGCGACCTTGGGTGCGATGGTCGTCTGGTCGCTGGTGGTCCTGTTTGCCGCCAACGAAGGCTGGTTCAAGACACCGCTTACGCCTTCGTCATCGCCCGAACGGTTCATCGCTGAAGTTGCCCAAATCGAAAAGACCGAACACCGCGGCAATTTCAGCATGCTCCTTGTCGAGAATGGTCAGATTGTAGGCGAATATCACGCATCATTGGGACAAAAGGTGGATCATGATTCCGTATTCCAGGTCGCCTCGCTCAGCAAATGGCTAACGGCCTGGGGCGTGATGACCCTTGTCGATGACGGGGTGGTCGATCTCGATGCTCCAGTTGCGGATTATCTGAAGCGTTGGCGCATTCCATCCGGCGAATTCGATACGGATGGAGTCACGGTCCGCCGGTTGTTGAGCCACACGGCCGGGCTTGACGACGGGCTGGGCTATTCCGGTTTCGCAAACCGTGACGAAGTTCAAACTCTTGCGGACTCGCTGACTCAGGCGGCGGATGCGTCAGAGGGAAAAAGCGGAATGGTCCGGGTGGGCCACGAGCCGGGCTCGAAATGGCAATATTCCGGTGGCGGTTATACCTTGTTGCAACTGCTTATCGAGGATGCATCGGGCGAGACGTTCACCGAGTATATGAAACGGCGGGTCTTCGATCCGCTTCGGATGACGCGCACCAGCTTCGATTTCGACAGGGCAGCCGAGCTTGGTCTGGCTGAAAACTTTGACACTGCGGGCGTTCCAATCCCATTTCGGCGCTATACAGCCCTTGCAGCGACATCCCTTTTCACCACCACGCGCGACATCGGCCTGTTCCTGATGGCTCAGGCACCCGAAGCGTCGCAGCCGGTCCTTTCGAAAGAAACCTTGGCGGCAATGCAAGTGCCACAGGCCCAATCAACGGGCGCCGATATCTGGGGCATTGGTCCGATGTTATTTGCCCCCAACGATCACGATGGCTTCATCATTGGCCATGACGGCAACAATGAACCTTCGATCAATACTGCCGCGCGGCTGAACCCTGCCACGGGTGATGGCATCGTCGTGTTCGAAACGGGTAGTCCACTTTTCGCAACCCGCATTGCAGGGGAATGGGTCTTCTGGAAAACGGGCCGAATTGACAACCTCGCCTTTGTAATGGGCCTTGAAGACACGATCTTTCTTGCGGCGGTCGGTTCCATCTTGATCCTGATCGTCGGAGCGGCATGGGCATCTGTGAAGCGGAAGAAGAACCGTGTTCAGCATTAGAATGTCTCGGCCCGGCGAAGGTGAACGCGCGATCGAGACTTGGCGCAGGGCGGTCGATGCTACGCATCATTTCCTGACGCCTGAGGATCGCCTCGAAATCGATGAGCAGGTGTCCGGCTTCTTGCCCCAAGCACCTCTTTGGCTTGCGGTGGATGCAAATGACTGCCCTTTGGCGTTCGTGCTAATCGACGACGGGCACATGGAGGCGTTGTTCGTCGACCCTGATCACCGAGGGTCGGGCATCGGTTCCGCCCTCGTTCGCCATGGCCTTGCGCTTCATCCAAAAATGACCGCCGACGTCAATGAACAGAATGGTCAGGCTGTCGGTTTCTACGAGAAGATGGGTTTCAAGCGTACCGGTCGATCAGCGCTCGATGACGACGGCAGACCTTACCCACTCATTCACCTCCAGTATTAAGGCAGTGCGCCGAATAAGTTGACCGAGCCACCAATCCCGAGTTTAACGAGTTAAAAGCTGCAGCTTTGTGAAGCGTGGCGATCAACGGCAGATTTTCAGCGGGGTGGCACCGCAAGCCGATAGTCCGCACATTGTCGTAAGCGTCCGCGATCCATCCCGAGCATGAATGTACGACCGGTTTCAGCATGTACGTTCAACGCTTGGGATGACCGCTTTGGCGGCGCATCGAGCCTTTCACTGAAGGGTTTCAACGAATAGCTAGATCATCACTTTCTATTCAGAAGCCGCCGTTCCGTACCTGACAAAATTACCGTCCTTCCGTTTAAAGTTCCCGCCACCGTAATCCGTCGATGACAAGCCTAAATGCCGCCGAACCGTGGCGCCGGTGCGGGTAATAGAGATAGTATGGCGGTAAGTCCTCACTCCAGTCGGCCATAACTCGCTGAAGTTGGCCCGAGCCGAGAAAGCCCTCGACCTGATCCAACGGCAGGTTCGCGATACCCAGTCCAGACAGCGCTGCAGCTTTAATGGGGCTGATGGCATTGAAAGCCATCTGCCCCTCCAGACGCGCATGGACTGTCTTGCCATCCTTCGACAGCCTCCACTCGTAGAATGTGCCCGATGTCGGCATGCGCAGATTGAGGCACACATGTTGGCTGAGTTCGCGCGGATTGGATGGAGCCGGATTCCGCGCGAAATAATCGGGCGAGCCGACGATCGCCATCGGGATTGGCGGCGAGATGCGCACCGCGATCATGTCCTTCTCGACTTGCTCGCCAAGCCTGACCCCGGCGTCGAAGTGGGAAGCGACGATATCCTTAAGGCCATAATCCACTTCGAGTTCGACCTTGACGTCGGGATTGTCCGGCAGGATTTTCGCCAAGGCCGGGACGATATACTGGCTCGCCGCGTGCTCCACCGTGGTGATGCGAACATTCCCTGCGGGCCTTTCCTTGGTTTCGCTCAAGGCCTCGATACTCGCATCGAGATCGCGCAACATGGGGGAGAGGGTTGAAAGAAGCTGCTTGCCGACTTGTGTGGGCGCGACACTGCGGGTTGTACGCGCAAGCAATCGCAAGCCAAGCCGTTCCTCAAGCCGCTGCACAATCTGGCTCAGCGCAGATTGTGACAGGCCTAGGCGCTTCGATGCGCGCGTGAAACTCTCTTCTTCGGCGACGACCGCGAAGGCCGCGAGATCGGCCATGTCGTCTCGCCTCATTTATCACCTCATCGATAAGGCTAAGAAGAATTCAGTACCTAATCGAATTCCAATGGGCGGTCTATCCTCAAGCCAACACAAAGGAGAATACCGATGACCTCGATTTCAAAAGGAAGAATGCAGGCCGCTCTAGAGCAGGAAAAGTCGATATCCGCCGAAGACCACCAGAAGGTAAAGGGCCTGGCGGCTCTCGTGACTTCGCCGCGCAGCTTCATCTTCAAGGATCCCGACTACTACGGCATCGAAGGCTGGGAAGACCTGACGATCCCTTCGGCCGACGGCACCCCACTCGCGGCCTGGTACATGCCTGCCAAGGGTGGCGAGAGCGACAAGCTCATTATCTTCAACCACGCCCTGCCGATGTGCCGCGCTGGATTTCCCGGACATTTCGGCGAACCGTGGAGCAACCTCGACGATTCCGAGATCGACTTCGTGATCCAGTACAAGCACCTTACCGATGCGGGTTACAACGTCCTGACCTATGACTTCCGCAATCACGGCCAGAGCAGCGCCGCCAATGGGGGCGTTTGCGGGATCGGCCAATGGGAATGGCAGGACTGCGTGGGCGTGAAGAAATTCGTCGATGCCCATCCGCGCCTCGGCAAGATGAAGGTCGCGCTTTTCAGCCAGTGCCTTGGCGGCGTGTCGCAATATGCCGCGATCACCAAGCACCCCGAACTCTTCGAAAACGTGCTTTGCATGGCCAGCCCGCTGGTGCCGAACATGTCTGCGATCTTCCAGGCCTTCGGCGAATTGCAGGGTATCGAGCAATATCAGGAGCTGATCGATCTTGAGGTGATCAAGCTTGGCGGCTTTCCTGCTGCGGACATGTCGGGTGCACTTTGGGCACAGGCGGTGAAGATGCCTGTGCTGATGTGGCAGGTGCGCGATGATGCGTGGACGAAGAATCCCGATGATGCACAGCATACTTTCGACCGCCTCGGCAGCGAGGACAAGGAGATGATCTGGATTGAGGGCACGACCCGCCGCTTTAGGGATGGCTACAATTGGTTCGGCCGCAATCCGGAGAAGGTGCTGTCATTCTTCGAGAAGCACTTCGCCGAAGCGCGCGTTGCCAAACCTGCGAAATAAATGATGGAGGGGGCCGTGGACTGCGCCCCCTTTCCAGCCGCACCCGCTGGCCCCGCCAATTCTCGTCGTTGAAAGCTTTTAAGTCTACGCGTGAAACCCGCAGTTCGTTGCCATATCGGGGCTCATGAACCGAAGGCCGGTTACGATGACCTACTATTGCGGTGCGAACGGCAGCTTTGTCGGCGATTTCCGCAGCAGATCGAACTGCGCTGGAGCCGGCAGCAACCGACCAGACCCGGTCGTTCACTCCGTCTGTGCCGAACTTCGGGTTTTAACGGAAGCTGCCGTTCGCTTCGGTCAAATCGGACGATCGGAAACTGCGCCCAACTCAACACGTTCAAGCTCAGCAGGGTGAATGCTGAAAGCTGCCGGATGCGGCTCGGAACTTTCAAGCCGTTTGCGACATGGTCATGCGCAGGCCGGGCGGCGCAAATTCTACTGCTTGTCTGCGGTCAGGTCCAGCACCACCACTTCGATGAGCGCGCGCCGCGCTTCCGGAATGCGGTCGATCAGCATCGCGCGCATCTCCTCGGCGCTGACTGGTGCCGGTAGGCCATCGGGATGGACTTTCAGCCGCCGGTTTGTCGCCGCCGCCACATCACCGAACCACAAGACGCAATATATGCCGCGCTGCTCCGAGCGCCAGTCGATCAGATATTGGGCATCGAGTTGGTCCGTTGCCGCATCCCAAACCTCGGCATGCCACTGCCCCTTGACCTCCACCGGCAATTGCATGGTCCCACTCGCGAAGGCGAGATCGGCGCGCTTGACCTTAGGCATGTCCGCTTCGGTCATGCGCTGGATATCGTAACGCATCAGCTCGGGGCCGACCATCGCCGCCAGCCGGTCGCGGCAACGATTCTCGTCGCGAGGCACACCCTGATCAGTCCAGAACTCGACCACCGAATCGAGATCGTCGCCGATAAGCTTGGCTTGTGCGACCTGCATCTCTTCCAGCACCAACGCCTTGAGATCCTCGATATTCCCCGGCGGGCCGTCATCGAGCAATGCAGCGAGATCGGCTGGCGCCAGCGGCGAAAAATCCTCCTCGGCGCGCTTCTGGCGTTGCTCGGCTGCCATGTGCCGGATCAGTTCGCTATAGCTGTCGACAGGTCCAGCGATCAGACGCTGCAGCGCCTCGCTCGCGGCGATGCTGGTGTCGTCGGCAATCCGGTTGATCAGGCCGCGCAGGAAGTCGGTCGCGTCATATGGATTGGTGTCGCCGGACCCGCTCCCTACCAGCGTCGCGTAGGGCCATTTCGCGCGAAACATCGCAACGATCCATTCCGCTTGATCAATCGACACGGGGAGCATGTCCTGGCGTCGCTCAAACCGGAGCCGATTGCGCAAGAACCAGAGGAATTCGGGATTGCGCGTCCCGATGCCTTCGAGATCGGGGCGGACCGCGTCAAACCGCACCAGTACGTCGATCGCCAGCCACGACAGCATATGGTCGAAATTGCGGGCGACGGCCCCGACGCGTGCCTTCGCGACATCGCGCAGCGCGTCGAGTGCGCCGGCATGGGTGAGGCAATCGACCAAACCTGCTTCGACCGATTCAGGTAAGTCGGGAAAGCCGGTCAGCCACCCGGCGGCCAGTGCGCCGCCGGTTTCCTGCCATTCGGGATCATGCGCGAGCTTGTAGAGACCCTCGACATGCGTGGCCTTGGCGCCGAGCGACGGCTCAATCCATGCGCGCGCGAACGCCTTTCGGGCATCGAGTGTGGGGATCACCCGTGCTTCGAGCGCCTTTTGCAAGGCTTCCTTCTCGTCCTCGAGTTTCCACCCGCGATCGCTATGGCTGAGCAGCAGGCCGGTCAGCAGGGTCGGTTCGGGGAGATCGTCGAAACCCTTGCCGCTGCGCAACCGCTCATAGAGCCCGGCCATGAGCGGGTAACAATAATTGTAGACCGTATTCTGGGCGAAGCCCTCGGCGATCTCGGCCATGGTCGGCAGATCGGGGCGATGGAGTGTGGCTTCGAACCCGACTAAAGCATCGTCGCGAAGCGCTTCCCCGAGCCACTCCGCCACTCGCTCCGCGGGCGCCAGATCGCGCGACAGATCGTTAAACCGTCCGAAATAGGCCTCGGCCAGTGGGAAAATTGCGCCGAACTCGCCCGCGCGCATGTCGGCGCGCACCGCCGCGAAATCACGCCGATGCGTAGCGAAGGCGACCGCCTTTTTCCGAGCGCGCTTGGCAGCGTCCTTCTCCAGTTTGACCTCCCACGCTGGTTTCTTGGGGTTCTCGACCTTGCCGATGAAGGTTGCGAGCTGCGCATCCCCGCGCCGGAATTTTTCCGCTGCCGCGCGCACCGCCGGGTCAGGGCCGTTCGCGCCCCATCCGAGGCGGACCACATCCTTCCAGTCCTTGCGCAGCGCGTTGTCGTGAGTCTTGCCGAGCGCTAGCTTCTCGAAGATCGCGACCAGATCGTCGGGATGTGCCGACATTCCGACCAACCTGCGCTGGAGATACATTTCGGTGACCCAGAGACTATCCTTGCGCCGGTCATGGACGAGGACATGATCCTGGACCGCGCGGCGTAGCGGGCCGTTCGCTGCGAGGCGCTCGGCGAGCGTCTTCTTGATATCGTGATGGAAGCGGATCGCCTGCTCGACCGGTCCGAGCCAGCGCCAGAGGGACGGCGCATCCGTCGTGCCGATTACACCTTCATCGATCGTACGCACGATCAGATGCGCGACGATATCGGCAACGTCGTTGGCGTTCCGCCAGTCATCGCCACCGAGCAATTCGACATAATCGACGACGAGATCGAGCACGCCGCCCAGATGGGCCGCAGGGATCGCGTCGAGGAAGCGATCATAATGCCGGGCGGTATGGACGCGGCGCCCCTTTTTGCGCGGCAGCGGGCAACTGGTCGCGCCCATCTCCGCAAACAGCGTCGCGACCAGCAGCGCATCGGGCACATCGGCATCGATCCGCTCGATCAGCTGGCGTGCGATCCGCGGCCCATCTTCACCACATTCGTCGGTCAGCGCTGCGATCGCGCGCTGCCACCACGCGCGGTCGCGGTGGGGAAACAGGGCATCGGCCGCATCGTCGCGCTCGCGATAGAAGCGTTCGGGCGAGAGCAGGATCGCTTCCAGCGTGTCCGCCAGTTGGCCTGCGAGCACGGTCCCATCCAATCCCTCGATCAGCAGCGACCGGAAATGCGAATTGCTGTCGGCCGAGCCGATGACCGCCTTGATCTTGGGTTCGAGCGCCGGGATCATCAGCCCGGCTGCGGTCTTGCTGTCCCAATCCGACGCGCGGAAATAGGGGTCGATCTTGGCGAGCGCGGACAAGGCTTCGAACAGGCGGTCCGCCAGATGCGGCGTGAGCGCTGTGGTCTCGCCATAGCGGATGAGACCGAACGGGTCGGCAGCGATGATCCGCTCGGCCATCACCGGGCTGTGATAGGCGAGCCAGGCATGAAGCCCGCGCAGGCTGGCAGTGACGCCGCCGCTCCCCTGCAGTTGCGCCACCAGGCGACGCTGCTGACGCGGCGTCGGGGCCTGCCGCGCCAGCCAGCGCGCGGCCAGAAATTCGGCGATGACACGGTGGATCGGTTTGGCGCGCGAAGGGCCGACGCTGTGGAACAGCTTAGACGAGAAGATCGCCCGCACCGCCTTGGCCTGCGCCAGTTTCTCGATGTCGGTGAGCCGGACATCGCCCGCCTGGACCTGCGCCGCGCCGGCAATGCTCGCTGCCTCGGCACCGGCAAACAGAAGCGCGGCGGCTATGGCGCCGGCCGCGTCCAGCGCCTCTTCGTCGGCCAGTTGCGCTAGACCGAGATACTGACGATCGGGGTCATGTTCCGGCCAGACGAGTGTGCAGACCCGTTCGAACAGGGCGGCACGGGTTGCCGGTAACTGCGTGTCGCTTTCGGCGACCCGTCCCATCAATCCGAGCGTTAGCGGATTGCGATAGAGATCCTCGAGGTTGTGCGCTTCCAGATGCTCAAGGACGTACTCGGCATCGGTCGTACGATAGCGGGTGGTAAGGAAATCGCAGGCTTCGCGCCGACGGAACGGTTCGAGCGTCGCGAAAATCGGATCGGAGCCGTAGAGCTGGCGCAGGTTGGTCACGGTGCGCGCCTGCCACTCGCGCGAGCGGCAGGAGAGGATGAAGGGCGGCGCGTCGGCTTCTTCGAGCTGCGCGAGGATTGCGTCGATCGCATCGCCTTCGCGCCGCGACATCGCTTCATCCAAGCCATCGATCAGCAGCGGTTTGCCGGCCGACACCAGTTTGCCTGGGGTCTTGGCGGCGATGAACCGCACGGCGGTGACCGGCTTGACGCCTAATCGTCGACCAAGCTCGCGCATGAGCTCGCTTTTGCCCATGCCGGGCTCGCCGAGCACGATCTTGTTGTCCATGAGCGCCAAAAGACCGTCCTCATCGAGGCTGTTATCAAGAATGGACGCATCGCTAATCGCCACGCGCCGCGTAAAATAGGCCGATCCCGTTGAACCTGCCAAATTTGCTACCGTATCTTTCGTCATGTCAGTCCACGCGCCGCCGGATCACTGTGCTCAGCGCGCAGCATAGCGTACAGATGTCCAGCTTTCACTTGAATCCATGGGAGGCGGCTAGCTCGCGCGCCGGCCAGAACAACGATGATCCCTACGCGATTATCTGGAACACCGACGCCTGATACGATCCCGGCCTCGCACCAAGATGCGGGGCCGCTGCGTGAATTTGGCTGGCGAAAAGAGCGAACTCTATGCGAGGATTGGCGATGACCTCCTCATTCGGGCCTTTCGGTGACAGTGACCCGCCTCCGATCGGCGTGCATTTCGTCCACCAATATTATCCAGGGTTCATCGATGTCCGACCGCATTCTCTTTACCTGATCGACGGTGAAGGCTTGCGCGGCGGGGTCCAGGTGCTTCGCCACGTCCGACCGCTCGTAGTCACCGATTTCGCCAATGAGCTTATCCGCGTTCACGCTGACGACGGCACAGTCCATACGCGCTTGGCGCGGCCGATCAGCGATATCGACCAGGCGTCAAACGCCATCGACGCGAAGGGACTAGAGGGTCGTAGCGCAGCGGCCCTCGCGATCGAGAAAGGAGCCGACGGTCGCATTTTCTATCAGGACGTGTTCACCGAATTGCAGACGCTGACCGAGATCGCGGCGCCCGATTCTTCGGCGGGTCTCGTCGCGCACGAACAACTCGTCGGCCGCTTCGTCGCGGCCTATCGTTTCATCCACAAGGATCCACGCCTGGAAATGCCGTCGGGCATCCCGATCGAGACCACCCCGCTTCGCGTGGGTCATTATTTCTATTCGGCAAAGGAGCGGGCGCTGCCGTTCGACCAACGGATCGCAGAGGCATGGCCGGGCGAATTGCAGCTCTCTATCGCGGCTCTGGGCCGCGGCGTGCGATCGCTCCGCGATCACAACGTCGCGCCAGACTTGCTCGAAAAGCGCTCCTACGACCTGAACGCGCACCTATGTAACGGCTTCGTGCTGAGCGAAAACTTGCTCGAACTCGAACGGCTCGTTGATCTCGCCTTCAGCGGCGGGCGTCGTCGTGCAGCGATCGTCGAGGCCGTGTCTCTCCTCGAAGTTGGCTTGTTGCAGGCGCGGGATCGGTTGCCCGTTGGCGAACGCGCCAAGAGTTCGCGTAACCTCACGCCGGACGATTTGACGCTTAAGATGCTGGTCAATCGGGTGCTGCCGCACCTGCTCCATCATTTCGATGGTGATCCCAAACCGCTCATCAAACGCGCGAACGAGATGCGCGATATCCGCAACAGCGTGGTCCACCAGCGTCTTGAGCCCAGCGCGGAACAGACCAATCACGTCCTCTCTGTCGTCCACACGATCCTGGCGATCCTGGAGCTGCCGGATCGCTTCAAGGGCAATTGGAAACGAAAGTCTGCCGACTGACGCTGTGACCTATTCGGTCGAGACACCGGGTTCATCGGGAAGTTCGGGGAGCCGGAACGGCCTTGCCGCCGCATCGTCGGTAAAATGGAGGATGAGGTGATCGTCGTCTTCATCGGCGCTGCGGGGCGCCATCTCGGTGGCACTGATCGTCAAGCCCATGTCGAGCCAAGTCTTGAAGATGTTCTTGCCCTCATCACGCGGATCGAGCTGGTGCCGAAAACGCTCCTCGCTGAGTCTACCGGCTAGCAGGTCAAGCAGCATCCGCGCGGGGAATTCGACGCTGAATCTCCCGCTCCAGTGGTTGGATCGTATCGTCATGCCGAGATATTGTCCTGTCTTGGCCGGAGAGAAGGCGCCTTGCCGGAAGAGAGATCGCGCCTGATAGCCTTCATAATGCGGCTCCGGCAGCATCGCGGCGAGCGTTAGGAGCGCCGGCGGCGGCTCGGAGCGTTGTGGCGTCCCAAAGAATGCGACCGACCATCGCCGCGGCTTGCGTTGCTTTTGTAGAAAGCCGCCGAACCTTGGCAAATCCTTGTGGGGCGAGAACGTGACGACGGCATCAACGCTGCGCGTACGCGCCTAGAGGAAATGAAGGATGATCTCGCCCGCCGACACGAACCGACGTGTCGGGTCCATATCACGACCGCGTCCTACACGATTGAGCAAGGTCGATCCGACATCGGCGACGAACAGGACGCGGAGCGTAACGCCTATCGCCACCGCCTATTCGTAAACGAGGGAACGGTTCGGCGCATTTTCACCAAGCGGTCTGCATCAGGATATGTGGCGGGTCCGTGTTTCGCGTTCTCGCCGCAGGTACGGCACGGCATGTGGTCGTGCAGGATGAGATGGTCGACATTGTCGCTGAAGGCTTTGACTCCGGCATACGCTTTGGCGGGCGGGTGCCGGAGAACATGATTGACATGTCGATTGGAAGATCCTTGCTCTGAGTTATGGTGGCGACACCTGCCTATTCTCGGCACCTGTGGGAGAGCATTGCCGTCAGGCCAGAGAGCCTTATTGATGTTTGTGCGAGGCGCGGCGCAGATACTGCCGCGTAGGTGCTGATATTGCGGTGTCTTCCGCCCCTTGCGCTGAATCGCCCGAAGGCTTGTCGGCCTAGTAGTTGACCATCTTTCACACGCTGCTTGATAGCGTTGATGGAGCCGCCGCACGGCGCCCCAGGCAATTTGAGAACGCCATAATCATCGACCAGATCGCAACTTGCCAAAATCGCCTTCCGAAGCCGGTCTCTCTTTGCCGCCCGCTCTAATTCCCTGTCGTTCATTGTGAAGTTCATCTTCAACAACCATCGCTCGACCCACCGCCTCGGTTCAGTCCAAAACGAGATTGAGCGTTTGATCGGCAGGACCCAGTACGACCTCGCGGCCCCATCCGAATTCGATGAAGTCCTGCTCGATCCCGTCGGCAAAGATCGTCCCGCCATCGTTCATGCGAGATATGACCGATAGGCCTTCTCCCGCCAGCTTGCCTGAACGCATGTTGGTCCCGGTGGTAACGCTGGGAAATGGTTCACGAACCCAGAAACCCACGGATCGCTCTTCGGGATGCAGATCAAGCTGCAGGTCAGTCGCGTCCGCAATTGACCTGCCCCAGCCGGTTGCACCTGTCCCACTCGCCACGATCAAACCGGACGAGCTCTGGACTTCCGACTTTTCACCCGCTTCGATCCGATAGCGTGCTGACTGGTGACTGCGATGCCCGACGAACACTTCATTGAGAGCGAGCAAGCGCTCACCATTGTCGAGGCGAGCCTGCACCATGGTACGGGCTTCGATGCGGACATCTTCGGCGACACATGCGGGAAGCACTTTGGCCAGCCGATCAACATCGAGCCTCACGAGGATGCCGTCATAGGATGCGGGATCAGGATTGATGCCAAGCACCTGCTGACCGCCGAGGTATTTGGCGACATTCGCGATCAGGCCGTCCTGACCGACTGCGCAGATGATGTCGGTCGGCGCAAACAGAACGCGGTTGAGATCATCGCGCCGCACCAGAACCTGACGCCAGTCATCTGGTACTGCCATTCGCGCGGCTGCAAGCACATCATGAAATCGATCGTGCGCTGCTTCGACAGCCGCAATCGACTGATCGCGTGTCTCGAGGAAAAACCGCGCCTGTGCCTTCGTCGCATGACGCGCAATCAATACCTCGTACTCGCTCTCACGTGTGACGAAGACGACCCGCGGTGCCAGAACTGCCATAGTCATCCTCCGAAAATCGTCGACGCTACTGCTAAATGAACCTCGTCCCGCTCAGCGTGTAAGCCTTGGGGAAGGCTTGCGGAATTCAGCGATGGCTGCGGCCAGCAGATCGGGAGAGACATTGAAGTGCTCGACGGTCTCGAGGGTCTCAGCCAGTTTCTGCGAGGCGAGGCCGATCAACATGGCGGGCGGGAGATCCCGATAGATGGCCACTCGTGCCGCTTCTGCCTCCGTCTTCGCCATCAGGAGCTTGCCGATGGAGTCCGCTTCAGCACTAGCCTCGACACTGCTGGTCTCAGCCTCAGCCTTGGCCTTGGCCAGCGCATTATTCGCCTCTTCGGCGATCAGATCCTTCTGGCGGCGGGCAAGCTCAATCTTAGTGGCGAGTTCGTTCTCGGCAATGGCCCGCTCCTTCTCGACAGCGAAAGCTCGGCGTTGGAACATGGCTTGGTCGGCCTTCTCCTGCAGAGCCTCGAATGTCGGTGTTTGCAATGCCCGCTCCAACTCCGAGGATGGAGCGAGATTAGCCAGTCGAACGGACACGACGGCGATGCCAATTTCGGCCAGACTATCATTGTCGGACAGTGCCTCTTCGAGCGTGTGCCGCAAAGGGCCCGGGCCAGCATCCAGCAACGCCTGCACCGATGCTTCGCTTAGCACCTGCAGCAGCGCTTGGTTGGCGATCCCGGTGATGCGCGCTTCGATCGCCTCGACAGGCTCGCGCTGCGGCTTGCCCGTCGTCAAATCGATAGAGAAATCGATCCGTTCAGCCAGCCTCTGCGAATCGACAACATGCCATCCGATCGATCCCTGCACCGAAACTGCCTGAAAGTCCTGGCTCCGGCCACGCAGAAACAGGGTCATCTCGCGATCATCCATGGGAATCTCGACGATGCTGGCCGATTGCAGTGCGAACCAGAACACGAGGCCACGACCGCTCTGTTTTACCCTGCCGCTACTAAAGCGAATGACATGATTGCTGACCTCGCTCTTGAGCTGCGCAAACAGGCCGAAATTGCGAATATGTGCCATCACCATCTCCATACAAACCGGGTTGATCTCTCGGATCGAGCCCGACGTGAAAGCATTCAAAAGTCGGAACAGTTGGGAGCAAGGATCGCCAAGGTGACCATGCAGCGTTCAATGAGGTCGACAGCCTCCACGGGCAATCGTGTCACGCCGAATATGGCCAGCGCCTCTTCGGTCGCATCGATCGGGTAGTAGGCTTCGGCAAGCCCCTGGACATGATCGTTGCAGTCTAGGCCGTGCTCGTTGAGCAGGCGACGATACGCGATGAGCTGGTCAAATTCGGCAAACCGGGCCGAGATGTTGCTCTCGGCCATTTGTCGCGCAATCTGGTGTGCGATGCCCAATCCTGCGGCGGAAGGGACCACTTTCAGGATAGTGAGTTTCTTCTGTTCCTGCCAGATTCCGCCCGTCTCATGCAGGATGGTCCTCCACCCCGATGTTGCCTCGGCTGGGGCCTTTCGAGCGAATGAAAGGACCAAACAGCAGTCCGACCTAGCCGAAGCCTGACTGCGCCCGCTCGACTGCCACTCCGCCAAGCATGTGATTGAGAAATCGGGCAGATCTTCAATGGAAACTTCGCCTCTTTGACCCGGTACACTCTCTGAGCCAAATGATGATGCGACCGAGGGAAATCGAACGTTGGTCGTGGGACGCTGGCTGAAATGCCGTCTTTCATAAATAGTCATGTTCTAATCCTGTAGAGAATCGAGAACAAAATATGAACACACAACCTATGCTAAGTCAAACCCCTTGCATTGTAGGAAAACAAAAAATTTTAAAATAACGTCATCCTAAAAATATAGACCGAGATCAGGAATTAGCCTTACTAACACTTTATATGTGGATAAATTCCGTTGCATAATGGAAATTATGCCCACTTTGTACATCATCTGTCCAATGAAATTAAAATAGACATAATTTCGAACGCACTTATAGCCAGCCGGTTTCAGACGAGATGGAGGACTTGGTGAGACATTCGCATGTATACAAACCGCCCAGAGATCCTGCTCCTCTTGAAAGACCTGGTATTTCTTGGCGGCTATGCTATCCGCGAAACTTAAAAATCGGTGGTCAGAGAGAATGCTTCACTTGGTCGCGCCACCATGCCGAAACTTCCCGAGTGCATGTCAGACCAGACCGAATAAAAGCATCACTCATGGGCCGCGCTTCGGCGCGGCCTTCTTGCTCGTTCCTACATTATTCTGACCTTTAAGGAGCGCGGCAATGGTAATAGCCAATGCACAAGTTCGAGCGCCACACGCACGTGCTATGGCCCACAAGCTCCGCCAACGAGCACCTTGGCCCGGGGGTTTGTCAATTTCAGACACCCCACTTCGACGAGAGGTGCGACGAGGAAATCCTAATCCGGCTGGCCACATTCTTTCCGCCAAAATGGGGCGGAAGCTTCAATATATTTCCCCAAATGAGAGAGCTTTTCTCCTGCTCTGCGAAATAGACCCGAACGTAATTCGAATCGCCGACAGGCCGATAGAGAGTTGCGTTACATTAAATGGCAAAAATGATCGTCATTTCCCCGATTACGCCGTCCTATCCGGAGGAAAAGTCGAAATACATGAGGTCAAGAGTGACGAGGTTTATTTTAGCGATCGGATTTTAATAGATCGCCTCTCTCGTCACGCAAGGGCAATCGAAGATGAGGGCGCCATCTACAGTGTTGCTCTAAGGAGCGAAATTATGGCAGAGCCCCAATATGAATGGGCAGCGCGTTTGTGGCCTTTCAGTACACATCGCATTAGCCTCCAAGCAGCAAATGCCGTGCTGATGACGGTGCAGGGCGGTCCGATTGTCGTAGCCGATTTAATGTCCAGTCTCTCCCGCAGTCTGGGATCAAACGCACCCTCGCGAGGATCTGTCTTGGGAATGGCCGCGCGCGGGGAGATATTTTGCGATCTCAATGGCCCCGTAGGCATTGAAACTGTTGTTCGCCCGTACGATCCGGCCGCCATGCCTGCACGCTTGCTTCCCATTCGAAGGCCAATT
Organism: Croceicoccus sp. Ery5; assembly: GCF_020985325.1. Lineage (NCBI taxonomy): Bacteria > Pseudomonadati > Pseudomonadota > Alphaproteobacteria > Sphingomonadales > Erythrobacteraceae > Croceicoccus > Croceicoccus sp. Ery5. The sequence continues at coordinate 630,011 of NZ_CP087587.1, read as the reverse complement.
GACGATCTGCGAGATCGGTACGAGGTGGCTTCGTGAATTCGAATGAACCCACCGGCCAGCCATCCAAGGAAGACCAAGGACTCGTGCGACTGAAGATCCATCGCGGCTGTTCGCTCCTATGGAAAGGGCGCGTTGCCCGCTTCGAGCGCAGACAAGGATGTATCCTCGAATGGCGAGTAGACCAGACGTTTGAACATCTTCAGTTTACCGACCTCGAAATTGCCGAAGGCATAGCGTCTGGCGAAATCAAAATAAGCTCACCGAGTGACGCCGAAAGGCTAGATGCTGGCGAAGCAGTGTTACGCACGCGTATTCGCAACTTCAGCAAAAAGTCCATTGCGGAGGCCGACCGCAAATTACGCTACATGGTCGCAGCAAAGAATCTCGGCATCATAAACTGCTCTAAGAAGGAAAAGGAGAGGTTTCTCGAAAGGTTAAGAAAGGAAGCAAATCCCAAAGAACTCTCGTTGCCAAGCGTATCGGTTAGGACGCTTGAACGTTGGCTACTCGAAGACAATGGGCAATGTGAACGTACCCGCCTCATACCCAAACACCACTTGAAGGGTAATCGCAGCGATCGTCTATCGGAGCCGGTCCGAGAGATCGTCGAGCGTCGAATTGATGAACTTTGGATGGTCCGTCCTCGCGCGAACTTTAAAACTTTGCAAGCATTCATCAATGGTGACATCGACAGCTTGAATGCCACGCGCCCACCGAACATTAAGTACGATCATGTGGGTAAGAAAGCTCTCCGAAGCTCTTTAAGTCGGCGCAATCCAAGAGAGCTCGTAGCAGCTGAGTTCGGCGCTGCTGCTGCTGATGCTAAGTTTACCGGCCGCAGGACGCTTGCCGATCCAGATTTACCATTGGACCGGCTTGAGCTGGACAGTACTAAGGCGGACATTATCGTGCTTGATCCCGAAACCAGTCTTCCAATTGGAAGACCGTGGCTTGTGATCGCCACAGACCGCTGCACACGAATGCCAGCCGGCTTCGCGATAAGTTTCGATCCGCCGAGCATCCATACTGTCATGGAATGCTTGCGAAATGCGATCTTCCCTAAAACCTATCTTGTTGTGATGCGTCAGGAGCACGGATGGATCATAAAGCACGATTGGCCAGTTTATGGGAAGCCGCGTACGATCGCCTTGGACCAAGGGATGGAAAATCTGTCTGATTCCGTTCTCGAAACTTGTCTCGATATCGGAATCAACGAGGTCGCGATCATGGGCCGCCGCAGACCCTGGGAGAAAGGCGCCATCGAGCGGCTCATCGGAACGCTGTCCCTCGGGCTCTTTCATACAATTCGAGGCACGACCTATGCCAATATTTTGAAACGAGTTGGGTATAATCCGGAAAAGGATGTCGTAGCAACGCTAGAAGAGCTCGAGCATGGACTTCATGCATATCTTATCGACATCTATGCTCGCTCAGAACACAAAGGGCTGACCACTGGTGTACAGGGGCGCCCCATCGACGCGTGGAATGCTTTGATTGATGAGCAAGAGATCGAGATGATCCCTGACATTACTGAAGCACATCAGTTATTTGGCCGCAGCTTTGAAGCAACAATTAGCACCTCGGGTATACGTTACAAATCCATGCAGTATTATTCAGCCGAGGTGGTTGATGCACTAACAGATCGCAGTTTTTTAAAGCTCTCGCCGCGCCGTCGCGTGCGATGCCGCCTAAGCACCGGTGACATCAGTCAAATTTTCGTGGAGCTACCTCATACCGGAGAACTGCTGCCAGTGCCCATCGCTGAGAAATGGACAAAATATGCAACTGGGCTTTCCATTTGGCAACATGAACGGATCGTAGAGTATCGAAACGAGCAAATCAAAGCGGGTGAAGAAGCAGACGATCTAGCTGGGTGTCGCAGGCGGCTGTCAGAGGAAATGACAAAGGTCAAGCGAAACAAATCCGGACACAGGGTTTCAGCGAAACGATGGGAAGGCGTGTCGCGGCGGTCCCGAGCCGGCGGCAACTCTTCAACCACAGTTGCGGGTTCGAAAGCCCATGAACATGCGCAGAAAACGAAGGCGAAAAGATCCAATTCTTACACCAGCACGGCTGAGTTTTCGCCTCACAGTCGAATTGGCCCGAACGGTGACGCCTCGACTGCAACGGCGGCCCCTTCGCCGTACACCGGTCGCACAAAGAGTATCTTACAATGAGGCGTGACGAACTGCGAAACCGTCAGATGAAACTCTTGGGGAATGCATTTGTGCATCGCAAAGTTGAGCGCGACATCCATGCAGCGCTCGACATGTTGCGCGCCACTCGACTTGACACGAGAGAGCCCAGCAATGTCGTTATTCATGGGGCACCTGGTGTGGGCAAAAGCTTTATTATCGAACAGTACCTCTCGCAGCGACGACACATTAGCCGAGAGAACGGAAGCCTTCGGCAAGATTTGCTTGCAATCGAATTGGAGGGCGCCACGTCTCCTGTCCTAATAGCCGCTGAGATGGCTGCCCAGCTAGGACTGAGCGAGCTTCCGAGGGGGCGTATTGCTTCCGATACGGGGCCCATAACACACGCGGTCAAACATCAAATGCTGATGCAAGGTGTCGAGATGATCATCATTGACGAATTTCATCATATCGCACCTAACGAAGGGTATGGCACCGCTAGCCGAATAGCTCGTTGGGTGAAGAGCCTTTCAAAGAAGAAGGAGCGCTCCCGTCAAGCCCCATTCGGCCAACGCGAGGCAAATATTCCAATCGTGATGGTTGGAACAAGAAAGGTTCATGACTTAGTATTAAAAGATCCTGAGCTTCTGAGTATCACACCTTACTTCTTTGAGATCGGTCGATACACTCATGATACTCCCGAAGAGCAAAGAAGGTGGCAGATGCTACTAGCTGATCTCGACGACAAATTGCCCTTCAGTGAGTTTTCAGGCCTTGGGAATCCTGTTCTCGCATTTAAAATTCATCAGGTAACCTATGGCTTTCTTCGCCAGCTCAGCCAATTGATAATGGAAGCAGGACGTCTCGCGATAGAACGTGGCCTGTCTCGAATTGGCGAGGCCGAACTGTACGAGTCCGTGAACAATCAACGTCTTCTCCTAAGAGTCGGAAATATTCTCGACTGTGGCAGCCACACAGAAAGGAGTAGCATCTCCAACCCATTCGATAGCGGCCAATCTAAACCCATGGAAAGCTAAGAAGTTCTTCGACACCGAGAGGATCTTGAACTATGTCGCAATTGCCGCAGAGATTGTACCCCCGCTCCGGTGAATCCGTACATGGTTTTACTAGGCGTCTCGCGGAAATTAACGGGATTACATTGTCGGCAGTTTTGAAGCTGGCAGGTATCGGTCAGATCACTGCTGCTTGTGAAGATGCTCGGTGGGAAAATCTAGCAAAAGCGGCAGGAATCGCAGCAGATTCTTTTACGCAAATGCAATGTAGACCAGCCAATATCCCTACAGCTCCAGGAGCTGTGACATTCATGGGACATGCGGTTCGGCCTAGCCATCTGGCACGAAATAGACTTCGTGTCTGCCCAGAGTGCATTCGAACTGGCGGAACGCTGCAAGATGCATGGTCCATTTGTCATGTCACATGTTGCGCTACGCATAAATGTCAACTTCTCGATACCTGCGACAAATGTGATCGCAAGCTAAGTTTTTACAATGCGGGTACGGAATACGCTTGGTCTTGTGTTTGTGACAAAGAACTCGCCGACCTCCCCGTACTACCGGCGTCCAAGCTGGCCGTAGCAACCACGGAGCTTCTTTATCCAATCCTCGGTCGTACAGAGGTAACTGGCTATGTCTCTTTGGCAAAGGAAAATACTACAAAACATTCACTGTTTAGCAAGTTATGCCTAAACGATCTACTAGCGACGATTGACCTAATCGGCACGGCAGCGTGTACTCCTGCTGATCTAGATGAAATTATCGGTCATAATAAGGCGGCTTATGGCTCAGCGGGGCCGGCACGGCGAATAGAAGATATAGCTTCCAGAACCGAGGTCGCCATTCGGATCATGCAAGATTGGCCAAAGGCGTGGTTCGAGCTGCTAGACGATATTGCATCCAGAACGCCCGCACCCCCTGCCGGCGCAACTGCGCGCGATATCCTATCGACGCGCATTGGGCGGCAATGCTTAACGCCCGTGCGGGGTTTGAACGGCATCCCCCTAACTGTCATCGCCTCCACAACCCACGCTTGGCTGAAGACTCGCCACAACTGTAATATTCGAAAGGGTCCAGCGACTATCCAGAATTCGGTCGCTCTTCTAATCGGTCGAGCAATGCCAGCCGGTGCAATCGTGAAGCATCTGGGAGTGCGATATTACTTTGCGGATTTTCGCCGTATTTACCAACAGACATTGGACATAATGGCTGAGGAGAATGTTAGTGGGTCGCCTGAGGCGCTTGGTGCCGAATTGCTCGAGCGTGTCACGCAGCAATGGTTGAGACTAGAGCGGACAGTACCCTCATTTGAAGCGTCAGAAATGATCGAGGGTTTGGCCCGAGAACGGCGATTGACGGGTTGGGACCATCCGAGTCTGATAATGCCCGCTTCTGAATTCAACCAGTACGCCAAGAAACGTAAGTCGAGTTATCATGTGGAAGACGTCTCTAAAATTCTAAATAGGATAAAAGAATTTTCTCTAAAAGTTGATGACACCAATGGCCTACACCACTTGACGACAGATTTAATGCGAAGAACACTCACGCCTTATTACACAAAGACGCAGTTTTTACTCGACATCTTTAGTCGCCATATTCCTACATACAGGACAGTCGACCACCCTCGTCTATGTGATCTATATGCGAAATTGGATGATACAAGGTGTCGTGGTTCTTCTTATCGGGCGATTGGTCTTTTTCAAGCTGACGCAATGCTGCAAGCGCGACCGCTCAACAACATGATCGAGTTACAATGGGGTGAGGACGTTCGATTGAAGACATCCGACAGCCGTTTACTTCGAGAAGCGGAAAAAATTCGGTTCGAAGAAACAATAATTTGGAATAAAACCGAAAAAAGATTTCATGTAAATTATCGCTATAGCGTCCGAGATACATTACATTATTTCAAAGAGGCCGTTGGCAGCCCTCGCGATCCGGACTTGAATGTCTTTCTTGAAAATTCGATTAAAATAAGTCAGTTAAACAAAAGCTAACCGTATTAAATGCGTTATGATCCCGCAAATGTTGGACGCCCAAATCTGGACCGCAGAAATGGATCCGCAGCTCCGGCCACGCCTTTGTTAGCCTGAGATCGAAGCGATCGTTCCAACCTTTCTAATCCCGCAAACTTCTTGACGATCAACCGACACTGTCTGGTTGATAGGCTGCGCCAACTTATGGGCTTTGTATTTTACCCCGCGCCAACTTATGGGGGTATAGCAGCGACAGCTTATGAGAGCATCATTCCAATCAAAATTGAAGATTTTCAATATCTTCGCTGCGCAGCTTATGCGAGCCCCGACAGCCTGATGCGACCGGAATGAGGGCGATTGGTCGCGCGCCCTTATGCATCCTGTTTGGCAGAGTGCAGTTCTTTCCCTGATCGCGACTGGCGAATGGCGGTCGCCAGCGCCTTGCTGTGGCCGGGCGACGAAAAAAGGATCGCGGCTACCTCACGCAAGTCTCGCGCCAGCCTTACATCCTGCCAGATCGCCGCAAGCTCGTGCAGACCGATCCAGAACGGATTGCGGCTGTCCAGCCGATGGACAAGGCCGTAATCCGGACGGCGATCCTTGCGCTCTGCACGGAATGTACCGAACAGGCGATCGAATACGATAACCACGCCGCCGAAGTTGCAGTCCAGATATTCGCTTTCCCTGCTGTGGTGACACCGGTGGTGGGACGGTGTGTTGAGCAAATATTCAAACCAACCGAGCCGGCCGACAAGTTCTGTATGGAGGAACAGCTGGTAAAGCAGGTTGGTCCCCAGCAGTCCCGCCACCATCAGAGGAGGAAAGCCGACAAGCACGAGCGGTACGAAGAACAGCCAGCTCCCCATCAGCGTGCCGAACCAGCCGAGACGGTAGGCGCTGGGCAGGACGAACTCGTTAGAGGAATGATGAACCGCGTGATTGGCCCAGAACCAGCGCACGGTGTGGCTGAAACGATGGAACCAGTAATAGGCAAGTTCGACCCCGATGAAGCAGGCGGCCCAGACCCGCCAGTCATTCATGGGCAGGTGCCACGGCGCCATCTCTTGGGCACCGAACAGGACAAACCCCGTCACCACCCCGCCGATCTGTTTGGGGACTATACCCAGCAGCATGACACCCATGCTCGCCGCCGCCGCGCGCAGGTCATACCCCCTCCGAGATGCCCAGCGCCGCCACCCGAATTCAAACAGGGCGACCGACAGGACCAACAAGAGGATGAGCGGACGAAACTCGCCCGCCCCGTCCATAAGGCCAATGTTAGTCACCGGTTCTTCGACGTGTTCTGGAGCGTCGCGCGTGCCGCATCGAGCTCCTGACTGGTGACATAGCCGTCACGGTTGGCATCGGCCATGTCGAACGCGGTGGTGGCCCCGTTGTCGAACTCGCTGCGCGAAATGACGCCGTTGCCGTCGGCATCCAGGCCGGCGGTGCGTTCCTTGATCATGCGGGCAGCCTTCGCCATGCGCGGCATATCGCCATCGTCGAGTACGCCGTTCCCGTCGCGATCCAGACGATCGAACTGCTGGGACCGGTAGCTTACGAACTCGGCCTTCGAGATTTTGCCGTCATGATCGGAATCGGCCTTGGCCATCTGGTCCATCATGCGGGTGCCGTCCTGCGCAGCGGCAGGTGTGGCGAGAGCCAGCAGGAACGCGCTGGCGCCAAGGGAGAGAGCAATCTTCATGTCTGTTTCCATGTCATCTTGTTCCGGGTGCATGACTCCCCCCGCAGGCCCGGGCGGGAGTGTACGGGACGGCCAGAGCGGACGGAGCCATGCGTTCGGTGAGGCGTGTGGAGAGGTTTGTATGGGGTCAGCGGGTCGGGCAGGCGACGGGTTCGCCGTTTGCATTGCTGCACGAATGGCTATGCACGGGCTTTCCGGTATCGGGATCGATGGTCGTCGCGCCATTATAGGTGTTGCCTGACGCATTGCCGGTCACGCTCGTCTCGCTGCCACCGCTCCACGATCCATCTGCATTGCGAGAGAAATCGCTGCTTGTCGCAGCGCTTCCGCGTTCGCCGCTGGCACTGGCGGAGCCGCTGCGGTTCCAGCCTTCGCCGCGCGTGCCGCTCGTGCTTGACTGCCTGTTTGCCGTCGCACCCGTAGCGGTCTGCACCGCCGCGCCGCGCTGCGCGGAATATGCGCCCGTGGCTTCGTCATAGGTTGCGGTTCCGGCGCGAGCGGCCCTGCCGCCCTGTGCAGTCCGCCGCGCGCCGCCACTGGCGACAGTCGTCGACCCGTCATCGTTCTGTACGCGGCCCCGGCCGCGCACCGCCGCGCCGCCCGCTGCGTTCTTTGTGGCAGTCACGGTGCCATTGCTGCCGCGTGCCTTGACGCGCACCTGCGCATCGGCGGCACCGGCGGCCAGTACGGCCGACATTGCTGCAACGGCGCTCATGATCCTGATGGTTTTCATTGCGGTAACTCCTGCTCTTCATGGGGCAGGACCACATCGGCCCTGCTGACGGGCCCGTTTCACCACATGGATGTATCGCGGGAATGTCGCGGGAAGGCCGATTTGCTACCGGTGATTACAGACCGGCCTTCTCGTCACATTTCGAAACATCTTCGTCTCGCGCCTTTGGTAGAGGCATGGCAAAAGAGGGCCGATGACATCGACAGCCCCTCCCGAAACGAAACCCGCGCGCGTGCTGGTCGTCGATGACGATCCCGAATTGCGGAGCCTCCTGCAGCGCTTTCTGGGCGAACACGGTTTCAAGGTGCGCACCGCAAGCGGCGGGGACGAGATGGACCGCGAACTTGCCCGCCAACCGGTGGATATCATCGTGCTGGACCTGATGATGCCGGGCGAGGACGGCCTTGCCCTGACGCGCCGCCTGCGCGCGGCGGGAGAAAACGTGCCGATCCTGATGCTGACGGCTCGGGGCGATCCGGTGGACAGGGTGCTGGGCCTTGAAATGGGTTGTGACGACTATCTGGCCAAGCCGTTCCTCCCGCGCGAACTTGTCGCTCGCCTGTCCGCGATCCTCAGGCGGATGGGGCCTGCCGTGGCGTCAGGCGAAGACATGGTCGTCTTCGGGCCCTATCGCCTTGATATAAGCGGGCATTGCCTGACCCGGGATGGCGCACAAATCGCTCTTTCCTCGCGAGAGTTCGCGCTATTGGCCGCGCTGGCGCAGGCACGGGGCCGCACATTGTCGCGCGCGACGCTTGTCGAGCGGGCTATCGGACGCGATGCCGAAGTGACCGACCGGGCGATCGATGTCGCCATCGCGCGGCTCAGGAAGGCGATTGGCGACGATCCGCAGGACCCGCGATGGGTACGCACGATCTGGGGCAGCGGTTACATGCTGGCCACCGGCGCCGAGTAATGTTGCGCTCGCTCTTCGGCCGAAACTTTACGCTGCTTGTCGTAATGGTGCTGATGGCCCAGCTTGCCGCGGGGCTTGCGTTTTCGGCTTTCATCATCCGTCCGCAACTTGACCGCGCAACTTCCATCGTGGCCGACATGGTGGTCAATCTCTCGCTGACGCTTGAGGCTGTCCCAGCGGATCGACGGGCTGAGGTGGTCGCGCAATATGCCCGCCAGAAGTCGGTTATCATCCTGCCCGACAGCGCGGAACCTAAGGGGGAAGGGCACCGCCCGCGCCTTCTGGAACGTGCCTATTTGCGCATGCTCTCGGACCGGCTGGAGGAGCAGGGGCCGATATCGTGGCAGATGGATGCGAACCAGAGGCTATGGCTTCGTATCAGGCTTGCGGACGAAAAATACTGGATGGCACTGGAAAGCCCGCGCCTGTGGACACCGATCACGACGCTCAGCCTCGTGATCGTGATCACGCTCATAGCCGCCGCGATTGCAGGGTATCTGGTCCAGAAGCGCCTTTCGGCCCCTCTGGAAAAAGTAGCACGCGCCGCTGACAGCTTCGATCCGCAGCACCCGCTCGAACATCTGCCCGAAGACGGCCCGACAGAAGTTGCCAGGCTATCCGCATCGTTCAACCGCATGAGCGACAGGCTGAGCGCAGTCGAGCGCGAACGCGAGATCATGCTGGCAGGGATAAGCCATGACCTGCGCACGCCGCTTGCCAAGCTTCGCCTGTCGATCGCCATGATGGGCGGCGAAGAGCCAGATCTGCTCGAAACATGCGACCGGCAGGTCGATACGCTCGACGCGATGCTGAGCCAGTTTTTCGATTTCGCTCGCGGTTTCGACGATGAACCGGTCGCACATGTCGCGCTTCTCTCGCTCATCGCCAACGCCGTCTCGCGCGCCGACGCTGAGGAAAGGGTTGCCGTAAACTGCCCCGCAGAGCTGTATCTGCCCGCACGCCCCGAGGCTCTGACCCGCGGGATTTGCAATATCGTGCGCAATGGCGTGGTTCATGGCGCACAACCGGTGACAATCGATGCCCTGCGGATGAAAGATGCGGTCGAGCTGCGCATTTCGGACAATGGCCCCGGCTTTGCCATCGAAGAGGAGGCACGCATAACCGCCCCCTTCACTCGCGGAAATGCCGCGCGCAGCACGGCCGGAACGGGGCTGGGTCTTGCCATTGCGAAAAGAGCGGTCGCTGCCAATGGCGGCTCGCTCAGCTTCGAGCGTAACGGCACTTTCACCGCGGTTCTGACGATACCGGTCCAGATCTGACCGCAGAGCAAACCCTGTCGTTTGCCCACATTCGAGCGCAGGCCAAATCAGCCAGCAAACCGGGCACAATAACCCGCGCCGGTGTTTGGCGAACATTGCGAAGCAGCCGGTTATCCGCCTATGCGGAGCGGATGGGAAACGGATCGTCCGCCCCGGACATATCTGCGAACCCGTTGCCGCCGCCTATCGCAGCCGTCGTTTTCCCGTGCACATCTATGACCGATATGTGGTCGGCGCCGGGCCATCACCACCGTCCAGAGCTTTGCTCTACGCTTGAACAGGGACTGCCAGATGACGAATTTTTGCAAGCTTCGGGACAAGGCCAATGGTCTTCGGATGCGGCATGCAGCCATCTGGAGGGCGATAACAGCAAGCGCCATAATAGCCGCAAGCCTGCCGTCTGGAGCAAGTGCATCCGCTGGTGACACCCTGTCCGAAGCCACCGATCAGCGTCCTGGTGAAGAGGATGATGGATACGCCGGTTTTCTAGCGAAATATGTCGCATGGTCGAGCACTGTGGAAGCCGAGGGACTGGAACAGGGAACGCCGCTAACGGCGACACAGATCGAGCTCGCCAGTCTGATCGGGATCGAGCATCCCGAAAAAGTGCGTCTGGTCTATGCTGACGCCGTCCCGTTCCCGAACGAGGACGAGGAGATGCGAAAAATCGGCGAGAATCTCGGCTTTATCGGGCCTGGCATCACCAATAATGCCCAGGCATTTGGCTACACGATCTGGGTGCGCAACGGCTTCACGCTCGACCGTCCCAGCCTGGCCCATGAACTGGTGCATGTCGCGCAAATCGAACGGGCCGACAGTTTCGGCGATTATGTCGAGGAGTATATGAAGCAGCTTCTCGAATATGGACATGCCGACATGCCGCTGGAAGTCGAAGCATACGAAGCCAATCGGGAGTATAAAAAGGATTCGATCGGCTAGGCCATCTTGCCTTTGCCGGTCCGCTTGCCATCCGTTCAAAACTTATTGCAAACCGGCTTTAGCCAACTGCTCCGGCGCGGCAGGTGGGGGCTTTGCCGGCGGGACGGGCCTATTGCGCCTGGCAAAAAACGGCTCGGCACGACGCGCATGACTGCAAACTGTCACCTTGGCCACCTATCCGGCGCGCGGAAACACGCTTTTGAGGTGCGGAATGGCCTGGCTCCGTCCAATCGACCAATGGTTCGCCGACCGGGTCTTCGTCTTTCAGTCGAAACATCGCGCCTATGCCATGCGGCTGACCGGCGATCGCGACGAAGCAGAAGATCTGGTGCAAGAGGCCTATGCCCGCCTGTTCCGCCTGACCAACTGGGCGGAAATCGCCAATCCGCACGCATTCACCATGCGCGTCATCCACAACGAGGCAGTGGAACGCTTTCGCAAGGCGCAGGTCGTGCAACTCGACCGGTCAATATCGCTTCAGGCGCTGGAGCCGGTGGACGAACAGCCTCTGCCGGACCGCATCGCCATCGCGCGGGACGATCTGCAACGCATGGCGGGCCATTTCGAAAACCTTCCCGAACGTTGCCGTGAAGCGGTGCATTTGCGTAAGATCGAAAATCTTTCGCCTCGCGAAGTAGCGGCAAAGATGGAAATTTCCGTCTCGACCTTGGAGAAGCATTTGTCCAAAGGTCTTCGTCTGCTGGCCAAATGGCAATCCGTTGATGGCCACGGCACCGACGAAACACGCGTAACGGAACCCGCTGACGAATGTCGCACGATGCGAAATCACGGGACGAAATAGCGGCGACGGCCGCCGGTTGGCTCGTCCGGCTGGATGCCGGCTCGGCGGATCCCGCCGACTTCGATGCCTGGCGGAACAGCGATCCGCGCCATGCTTCCGTTTTTGCGCAAATGGCCGCCACGTGGAAGCAATCGGGCGACCTTCGCTGGGCGGCTGCGGCCGAAGAGCCTGCTGCGCCCCCCGATCCCACGCCGGATTCCACCGCTGTTGAGGAAGCCGCTCCGGCATGGCCGGGCATGAACCGCCGCACGGCGGTTACCGGGCTTGCCGCGGCCGTCGCCGCCATGGTCGCGGGTACCGGCTATTGGATGCAAACGCGGCGCGATTCCGCCGCCACCGGCATTGGCGAGCGGCGCATATTGCGCCTGCCGGGCGGTGCGCTGGCCAATCTCAACACCGGAACAGAGATCGCCTGGCGTATTGGCGACACGCTCGAAGTCTGGGTCGAAAAGGGCGAGGTCGCGCTCCAGCTGGCTGGCGAAGGGGCATCGCGCGCGGTGCTGCATGCCGCCACGATCCGCGCTGAACTGGCGGGCGGCGCCTATAATCTTCGCCTGTTCGATCAGGGCCCCCGCCTTGCGGTCATGGCGGGTACGGCCGTCGTCAGCGGGACGAACGGCTTTGCCGAAACGCTGCGGGCGAACGAAGTGCTGACCGGCGATGCGTCGGGCTATACCAAGGCGCCGCTGAGCAGCGAGGAGCGAGCGCAGGCCGATGCATGGCAGCGCGGCGAGATCATTTTCGACGGCATGGAACTTGCCGACGCTCTGGACGAGTTCAACCGCTATTTGTCGGAGCCGATCCGGCTGGCCGATCCGGCGATCGGTGCCATCCGGCTGGGCGGGCGTTTCCGCACCGAGGATCCGTCCGGTTTCCTGCAAAGCCTGAACGACGGTTTCGGGATCGAAAGCAGGCGCGGCGATTCCTCTATCCTGCTGTACCAGCAATAGAAATCCGCGCCGATGGAGGGCCGGGAGCCTTCCCGTGCGCTCCCTGCCAAAAAATTTTGCAGCCGCGATAGCGGAATTCCCGTCCGCCTCCGTCTTGGGGGCAGGGTGTTCAAACACAGGCCCGGCAGTGCCGCCATCCGGCGCGCGCGCAGCAATGCGCAGCGCGATTCCGGACGCGGGTAAGTCGTGTCTGAAGCAGGGACGCCCGTGAACGGATTTCACCTCATGGGGGTTTTATGAAAAAGCAGTCTATCGCGGTTTCGGCCATTTCCCTGGCGGCGGCTCTGGCCGTTCCCGCCTTCGCACAGGAAGCCTCTCCACCGCAGGAGGACGCGGCGAGCGAAGGACAGCGGGGCGGCGGATTCGACGAGATTATCGTGACCGGCCGTGCAGGCGGTGCGGAATTGCGCAAGGCCGAAGCCAGCTATGCCATCACCACGCTGAGCGACGAGGCGCTGCGGGTAACCAACCCCGTCTCGGCGGCGGAGACTTTCAAGCTGGTCCCGGGCTTCTGGGTGGAATCCTCGGGCGGCGAGGGTTCGAACAATGTCCGCGCACGCGGCATTCCGACCGACGGCTATTCCTCGGTCTCGTTGCATGAAAACGGCATTTCGGTGCAATATGACGGCGGGCTCGGCTATCTGAATGCCGACCAGTCGTTCCGTTTCGATGAGACGATCGCCCGTGTCGAAGCGGTGCGCGGCGGCCCCGCTTCGATCTATGCGCCAAATGCTCCGGGCGGCGTAGTCAATTTCATCACCCGCAAGGGCAGCGACAATCCCGGCGGCCTCGTGAAATACACATGGGGCGATTACGGGCTGAACCGGGTCGATGCCTATTACGGGACCAGCCTTGGCGACAGCTGGGGCGTGTTCGTCGGCGGATTTTATCGCGAAAGCGACGGCATGCGCGACATGGGTTTCAAGGCCGAAAAGGGCGGCCAGATCCGCGGCACGATCGACTATGACGACGGTCGCAACAGCTTTGCGCTGGATGTGAAACATATCGACGACAAGGTCCCGTTCTACCTGCCGGTGCCGCTGACCTATGACGAGGATGGCGACATTACCGACGTACCGGGCTTCGACTCGCGCTCGGACACTCTGGCAGGCGGCGATACGCGCCGTGTCGATATCCTGAATGTGGGCCAGCCCTATGATTTCGACCTGTCAGAAGGCACGCACACCCAGCTCACGCAGGTTACGCTGACCGGTTCGCTGGCGCTGGGCGATGTCGTCACACTGGAATCGAAAACCCGCTACAAGGATGCCGACATCCTGCGCAACGCCGTGTTCCCCACCGGCAATGTGACGCCGCTTGACGATTATCTGGCATCGCTTTCGGGCGCGCTGGCCGCATTTCCGGGCGCGAGCGAACTGCAGGCCCGCTATGTCAGCGACGGCGCAGTGCTGACGTCGGCAACGAACGGCAACGGGCTGGTTGTCGGCGGCAATCTGCTGTCCGTTTCGGTTCCGATCGAGGAAATCATCACCGACAATCGCCTTGTCGCGGATATCGAGGCAGCCGGCACCCATAATCTCGCGCTGGGCATGACCTATGGCAGCGCCGATTATCGTTTCGACCGGTATATGGGGACAACGCTGCTAGACGTGCAGGGCAATGCCCGCTTCGTCGATGTGGTGGCGCTCGATGCCAATGGCGAAGTGGTGGGTTCGGTCACCGACAATGGCTTCCTGCGCTATGGCTCGATCTATGACAACGTATCAATGGGGGCGGAAAACTTCGCCATTTATGGCGGCGACGAATGGCAGGTCACGCCGGAACTGCGGATCGACGCCGCGGCCCGCTGGGAACGCACCAGCATCAAGGGCGTGGTCGCGCAAAAGACGACCGTCAGCCTTGGCGATGACAGCACCCTGGCCGATGATAATGTGCTGACCGGCAGCGGCGCCTATACCACGGTCGACCAGTCCTTCGACGACTGGGGCTGGACCGTCGGCGTGAATTACCAGTTCTCGCGCTATGCGGGCGTTTTCGCGCGCTATACCGATACGTTCCGCCTGCCCAGCGCCGGCGAATACAACGGCAATCCGACCCGCACCGACCAGCGTTCGGTGCCGATCAAGATGGCCGAGCTCGGCTTCAAATATGGCAGCGATGTCTTCAACCTGTTCGCCACCGGTTTCTACTCGAAGTTCGAAGGCGTCAGCTTTACCAATTACCGCTTCAACGAAGAAACGAACCAGTACGACGATCCGCAGGTCGTGATCGCCGATACCGAGACATGGGGCGTTGAACTGGAAGCGCTGGTAAAGCCGGTGGAGTTCTTCGATTTCGCGCTTCAGGCGACATGGCAGGATCCGCAGTACAAGGGCTTCACCTATACGGATCAGGGCGGCAATGTCGTCGATTACGATGGCAACCAGCTGATCCGCGTGCCGCAGCTGGCCCTGCGCGCCGTGCCGGGTGTCAACCTGTTCGACGGCCGCCTGCGCGCCGAACTGGAAGTGGAACATTACACCAAGCGTTATCCCGATATCGCCAACAACCAGACGCTGCCATCCTATACGCAGCTTAACATCAATGCGCGGGGCGAGGTTACGGAGAATATCGTGCTCGGCCTCAACATCATGAACCTGACGGACGAGCTTGGCCTGACCGAGGGTAATCCGCGCGCCGGATCGTTCGACGCAGGCGATGCGAATTCGGAATATTTCCTTGCGCGTCCGGTGTTCGGCCGCACGGTCCGGGCATCGCTGAGCTTCCGGTTCTGATGCTTGCCCGATGGATGGAAAGAGTGCCGGCCTTCGGGTCGGCACTTTTGTTCGAAGCATGGGCGCTGGCGGCGCTGCCGGTTCTGACCGGCGGCGCACTTGCGCCTGTCGCCGCCTCTGCGCAGGAGGCGCGGGCCCTTCCCGTTCGCGACGCCGATCTCACCCTGACCGGCAGGATCACGGGCGAGGATCACCAAAGCTATCAGCGCGCCCCGTTCACCATGCCCGAAGGGGTGGACCGTCTGGTGGTCGCCTTCGACTATGACGGGCGCGAGGAAAAGACCGTCATCGACCTTGGCATAGAGGACATGCACGGGTTTCGCGGGGCAAGCGGCGGCAACAAGCCCAGTTTCACCATCGCACGCAGCGATGCGACGCCATCCTATCTGGCGGGCCCGATCGACGCAGGCGAATGGGCGCTGTCGCTGGCGGTCCCCAATATCAGGCAGGGCGTGACGGCGCACTGGAGCGCGCGGATATGGTTCCTGCATGGGGCAGAGGCGCAAATGCCTCCGGCGCCAACCGCAGGACGCGGGCCCGGCTGGTATCGCGGCGATCTGCATATGCACACCGGCCATAGCGACGGTTCCTGCGACAGCGAGGCCGGAAGGCGCGTGCCATGCCCGCTGTTCCGCACGGTCGAGGCGGCAAGGGCACGCGATCTGGACTTCATCGCGATCACCGAACACAATACCACCAGCCACGCGGGCGCGCTTTACGAGGCGCAGGCATATTTCGATCGCACCCTGCTGATCCCCGGGCGCGAGATCACGACGTTTTTCGGCCATTTCAATATTTTCGGCATCACCAGCCCGATCGATTTCCGCATCACCAAGGAAGGTGCAATCGGGTTCGACCAGATTGCCGACAGGGTGCACGAGCTGGGTGGCATCGTATCGATCAACCATCCCGCCCTTCCCAGCGGCGAAATCTGCATGGGCTGCGGTTGGACGATGGACAATGTCGACTATGCCAAGGCTGACGCGTTGGAACTGGTGAACGGGTCGTCTCTGGCATCGGCTGACCGCAATGCGGAAGGGATAGTCTCTGCCATTCCGTTCTGGACGAAGCTGCAAGCGGAGGGTTTCGCCCTGACCCCGCTGGGGGGAAGCGACAATCACGATCCCGATGTCCATGATCTGGGCGCGGTGGGCGCGCCAGTTACCATTGTCGAGGCGCAGGACCTGACGCCGCAGGCACTGTTCGACGGCATCCGCATGGGTCGCAGTTTTGTCGCGGTCGATCCGTCCGTCCTCCCCCTGCACGCCGATTTTTCGGCCATGGGCGAAGGGCAATCCGCGCGCATGGGCGGAACGTTGCAGCTTGCCGGACCCCTCGTGCGATTGCTGCCGGATGTTGAGGTGCCTGCGGGAAGCGTGATCGAATTCCATGATGGCGGCACGCTTGTCGCCAGATTGCCGATTGCCGATGCCTCGGCGGGAGTGGAAGTCGATCTGGCTGCCGGAACGCATCCAGTGCATCTGCGCATCCGGTCTGGATCGGGCGATTTGCTGGCCATCGGCAATGCCATCCGGATCGATGTGGCGCGCTGAACCGGGCGCGTTACTGACACGATACTGACCCAAAGGCCGGATAGGGGCACACGATGCCTGGCCCAGTGCGCAATGCGTCGCGTGCCCTTTCCCCCGCCTATGCTCTTGCCTTTGGCCTGCAGCTTTGTTCGGGCATTGCCCTGTGCGCGCTTCCCGCGCCTGCTCATGCGCAGGAAGGACTGCTGGAATTCGACATTCCGGCGGGCGATCTGGCCAGCGCTTTGCAGCTGTTCGCGCGGCAGGCGGGCGTGCAGATCCTGTTCCCCTATGACGCTGCCGAGAGGAAGCGAAGCCCCGCCCTGAAGGGTCGCATGACAGCGACCGCCGCGCTGGACCGACTGCTGGAAGGTCAGGGGCTGGCCGTAGCGACCCGCGATGCACGGCGCATTACCCTGCGCGCGGCGCCGGTGCGGCGCGCTGCCCGCCCCCGCCCGCAGCCGGCGGCGGCACCACGACCGCCCGTGCCTGCTCCACCGCCACCAGTCGACATCGTGGTGACGGGCCGAGCCGTGGATGTGCCCGTTGCCGCCAGTGAAATGAGCTATGCGCTGACTTCCATCCCGCGAGACGGGCTGGACATGTCCGCGCCGCTATCGACTGCCGCGCTGTTCCAGCAAGTGCCCGGATTCTGGGTCGAGTCCTCAGGCGGAGAGGCGGGCAATAATATTCGCTCGCGGGGAATCCCGACTGACGGCTTTTCGGCCATCGCCTTCGCCGAAAACAATATTCCGGTGCAATATGACGGGGCGCTGGGATATCTGAACACCGACCAGTCTTTCCGCATCGACGATACGGTCGCGCGCGTAGAGGCGGTGCGCGGCGGACCGGCCAGCCTGTTCATGCCCAATGCGCCGGGCGGCGTCGTCAATTTCATCACCCGATCCGGCCTCGACGAACAGGGCGGCCGCGTCACGCTGACGGGCGGAGACAACGGCTTCCTCCGCTTCGACGGCTATCACGCACTCCGCCTCTCGGACGAATGGGGTATCGTCGCGGGCGGTTTCTTTCGCAGCGACGGAGGCCGGAGGCCGCCGGGCTATACCGCCGACAGCGGCGGGCAGATCCGATTCGCGCTGGATTATCGCGGCGCGGGCAACAGCCTGTCGCTGGATGTGCGCCATCTGGACGACCGGGTGACCTTTTACCTGCCCGTGCCGCTTCGTCTGGGCAAAGATGGCAAGCCGGAACCGGTTGCCGGTTTCGACCCGCTGCACGATTCGCTGGCCGGTCCGGAGACGCAGACTCTCCCGCTTTACAACGGGCGCGTTCCGACCGATTTCGACTTGTCCGAAGCGACGCATACCAGGCTGACGGCGATCACCCTGCGCGGCACGGCCCGTCTGGGCGGTGGCAGCGAATGGCATGGCGGGCTGCGCTGGCGTAGCAGCGATACCGCGCGCAATGCGCTGTTCCCCACCGGCACGCCGATGACGGGCGCGGCCTATCTTGCGACCATCGAAGACCGGATGCAGGCCGCTTTTCCCGATATGGCGGAACTGGCGCTGCGCTATGCTCTGGACGGGGCGGAATTTCCCGATGCGGCCAATGCGCTGGTGACGGGCGGCAATCTTCTCGCCGTTTCCGTGCCGCTGGACGAGGTTCTGGCCGAAACAAGATTGACCTCCACGCTGCAGGCGGCCGGACGCCACGATGTCGCGCTGGGTATAGGAGCGGCGCATTACGCCTATCGCTTCGAGCGTTACATGGGCACCTTGCTGATGGAACTGGCGGACGAGGCGCGATTGATCGACGCCGTCGCGCTCGATGCCCGCGGGGCGGTTACGGGGCGCTATACCGATGGCGGGGTGCAGCGTTACGGCTCGCTTTTCGATGCCGCGCGCATGGCGGTTGACGCGCTGGCGGTCCATGCATCCGATGAATGGCGCCTGTCGCCCGACATGCGCGTCGATTTCGGGGTGCGGTGGGAAGTGAACCGCATCGACGGGAAGGTCGCTGGCCAGACCTTGGTCGACCTTGGCGACCCGACGACGCTGGCGGATGACCAGTTACTTGTGCCCGACGGTTCCCTCGTTCGGCTTCGGCGCAGCGACAGCGGTTTTGGCTGGTCGATCGGCGGGAATTATGAACTGTCGCCCCAGCTGGGTGTGTTCGCCCGCTATACGCACAGCTTCCGGCTTCCCAGCGCCAGCAATTTCAACACCGCGCCGCTGCGCACCGATCAGCAGACAGTGCCGATCGCCATGACGGAACTGGGCCTCAACCTTGCAGGCGACACATTCGACGTGTCCGCCACACTGTTCAGCACCCACTTCCAGCGCCTTCCTTTCAGCGATTTCCGCTTCGACACCGGAACCAACACCTATGTCGAAACGACCGAGATTGCCGACACCCGCACCGTCGGAGCCGAGCTGGAGGCGGTTTGGGACCCTGCAGGACCGTTCGATCTGGTCATGCAGGCGACGTTGCAGGATGCGCGCTATCGCAATTTTGCCTTCACCCAGCTGGTGGATGGCCAGCCGGTGGAGCGCGACTTTTCCGGCAATCGCCTGATCCGCGTGCCGCGCCTGTCCCTGCGGGCGGTGCCGGGCATCGCGCTGGTGAAGGACCGTCTGCGGGTCGAAATGACGGGCGAATATTTCTCCAAACGCTATGCCGACATCGCCAACGCACAGGCGCTGCCCGCCTATCTGTTGATCGGCCTCAACCTCCGCGCGCTCTTGACCGACAGGATCGAGATGGGCGTGCATGTCACCAATTTAACCGACGCATTGGCCCTGACCGAGGGAAATCCCCGCAACGGTTCGTTCGATAGCGGTGTGTCAGACGACGGATATTTTTACGCCCGGCCCGAGTTTTCAAGAACGGTTCGCGTCGAGGCAGCTTTGACGTTCTAGACTGTGGCGGCGAAACGAGAATTTGACCCGCCATCGGGTCTTGCCAGTCTTCCCGATAGCGTTACCACGACCTTTCAGTTCGCCACCGGCCGACGGGGCACTTTGAATCGTCGTGCTAAGAAGTGGTCAGTCTCGCAGCGAACCACCGCATTGTCGCGACCGGCCTATGCGCGAATGCCTGACTTTTTCAGCTAAGGGTTGGGGCCGGAACGGAACGGTCACGCTCCGGCCTCCATAAGCCGGTCGGCTCAGGTCGTGGTATCGACCACTTCGGCACCGGGGCCGTTCTTCAGAATGGATTCGATCGCATTCTTGGCACTGGCTTTCGAAGTATAGCCCTCGGTCCAGAACATGGTTTCGGAGTTATAGCAGAAATAGGCGACATACTCGCCCTTCTTGTTCTGCCGGATTTCGAAGCGATGCGCCATTACGTACTCCCGTCATTGGCCTTCAGGAAATCTGCATTACCTTGATAGCAGTGCGATTCGCCGGTGCAACCCCGCTTGGCCGCCCCTATCGAAAACGGTCGACGCGATAGGGTGTCGGGTCGATCCCCGTGGCCGGACCCGTCGCATCGCGCCCCAGCAGCATGGCGGCGGCCATGTCGGCGGCGGCAGGCGATGTCTGGATACCGAAACCGCCCTGCCCCGCGCACCAGAAAAAGCCCGCAACCTCGGGATCGAAGCCGTAAACGGGCGCGCGATCGGGAGAAAAGCTGCGCAGCCCCGCCCATTTGCGCTCCACCGCCTCTACCTTCCAGTCGACCGCATGTTCCAGCCGGTCGATAGCGACGGCGACATCCAGCTCCTCGGGCGCGGCATCGCAAGGGGGCGTGGGCGTTTCGTCATGCGGGCTTAGCCACAGGCGCCCGCTCTCGGGCTTAAAGTAGAAGCTTTCCTGAATGTCGAGCACCAGTGGCAGCGCGGCGGGAGCGGCAGGCTGGCAGCGCAATTGCACCACCGTGCGGCGCAGCGGCGTGATGCCGACCGGCCGCGCACCGGCGATGCCGGCAATCTCGTCCGCCCATGCGCCCCCGGCATTGACCAGAATACAAGCCCGCACCGTGTCGCCATGCCCGATAGCCAGCGTCCAGCCATCGGCTCCGCGCTCTGCCGATTTCAGCCGCGCACCGGTTTTCAGCATCGCGCCCTGCGCCCTGGCGCGCGACAGGAAATGCGCATGCAGCGCCGCCACGTCGATATCGGCGCAGCCTTCGCTCCATGTGCCGTGCACCCATTCGGGTTTCAGGCCCGGCACGATCTCCACCAGACTATCGCGGCCCAGCTTGGCGATGTCCGCGCCCAGTGCCTGAAACCGCGCCATAAAGGCGTCGATCGCGCCCTCGTCCCCTGCGCGGCCGATATGGAGCACACCGCGCTGGGTAAGAAATCCGCCTTCGCGCAGATAGGGGCCGCTGCCCACCGTCAGCGGAAAAATCTCCGGCCCGCCATAGGTTTCTTCCCAGAACGCGGCCGAACGTCCGGTGCTGTGATAGCCGGGCGCATCCTCGGCCTCGATCATGATAACCGAAGCCTCGCCCGCAAGGCTGGCGGCAAGGCTGGCACCGGCCATGCCCGCGCCGACGATCGCAATATCGTAAGTCCCGCTCATGCCCCGCCTTCTACAGACAGTTGCGCGGCAAGAAACCCGTCGATCTCGGCAAGGGCGCGGTCGCGAACGGGATCGCTCTCGCGAAGAATCTCATGCGCGGCCTCTGCCCCGAATTCCACCAGACGGGCATCGGGCAGCAGGCGCGCGGCGCGGCGGATGGCCCGTTCACTGACCAGCCGGTCGGCGCTGGTGCCAAGGATCAGCACCGGCAATGTCACCCGCGCCAGCACATCGGCCCGCGCGGTGCGGCGCATCGATTCGGCAGCACGTTCGACCCAGCCCCAGCTGGGCGCGCCCAGCCGCAATTGCGGGCGTTCGTTGCGCCAGAACAGCTCGTCCTCGTACCGGCTGACATCATGGGTCAGGATCGACTGGCGCATCGCGGCGGGCTGGCCGGGCTTCTCGCCCGCCTTCCACGCGGGCCTGCTCGCCGCGCCCAGCGACGCCATCAGATGCGCTGCTGCGTGCCACATCCATGGCGGCAGCGGCGGCCCTGCAAAACCCAGCATCGGCGCGACCAGCACCAAAGCATCGGGACAGGCCGCCCCCTCTGCCACGCCGCGCAAGGCCAGCTGCCCGCCCATCGAATGGCCGATCACGGCACAGGGCGCATCGGGCGATTCGGCGCGCCAGTCACGCCAGAACCCGCGCAGATCGTCGATCCAATGGGCGAAATCGCCGATATGGCCGGTCGCCTCGTCATCGCCCAGCCGCCCCGATCCGCCTTGCCCGCGCCAGTCGACCGCGGTCACGCGCCACCCTTCGCCGAACCAGTATTCCAGCGTCTCCAGATATTTCTCATACGCGTCGCCGCGCCCGCCCAGAAACAGCAGCACGCCGCGCGAATCCGCCGGTTCGGGCCAGTCGATCCGGCGGATCGCGTGCCCGTCGGCCGCATGCCATACCGATTCGCGCGCATGGGCGGGAATGGCGCGGCGCGCGGCGGCAGGATCGACAGAAAAGCGGGTCAAGGCAGCGGGTTCACTTGGGTAACGACATCTTCGCGGGCATGGTTACTGTTTGGTAAGTCCTGCCCTTTAAACCGGCCCTCGATCAGGGGGTTCCGGTTGGACATGAACACGCAACTTATCGCTTACGGATTGCTCGCAGCCTTGGCAATCGCGGTGCTTTACGCAGGCATTACCGACCTGCGGCATCGCAAGATCACCAACCGGTTGACGGGGGCCATCGCCATCGCCGCGCCGTTGTTCTGGATCGCCAGCGGCCTGCCGCTTTGGCCCGGCATCGCGATCCAGCTGGCGCTGGCCGTGGGCTGGTTCGTCTTCGGCGCGGTGCTGTTCAAGATCGGCCAGATGGGCGGCGGCGACGTAAAGCTGTTCACCGCGCTGGCCCTGTGGCTCGAACCCTCGCTTTTCATGATGGTCGTGCTGTTGACCATGATCGTCAACGGCGTGGCCACGCTGATCGTATGGCGCGGCGTGCGCCGCGCGCGACGCGAAGGGCGCAAGGTGGAAGCGCGCTCTACGCCATACGGCGTTTCGGCCGCGCTGGTGATGCTGGTGATGTTCGCGATCCGTTACGGACCCGCCGTTCACACCGCATTTTCCGGTTCTTCGACGAATTTTGCCTGATGTGCGGGTCGTTTTGACCTGATTTTAACCATTGCCGGTGAGTCTGGCAGCACGGACGGGGGCGAAACCCCCATTGGATTGACGAAGGGGCTTTAAGGCCATGGACAAGAAGAAGCTGATCCTGCTGGCAGTCGCGCTGGTCGTCGCGGTGGGTACCGCGCTGATGGCGCGCAGCATGTTCGCCGGGGGCTCCGCCCCGCAGGCAGAGGCCGCCGTGGCCGAACCCGAAGGTCCGCGCGTGCTGGTCGCCCAGCGCGCCCTGCCCGTCGGCACGATCATCACGGCCGATGCGCTGCAGTTCAAGATGTGGCCCAAGGAAATGGTGCAGGACGCCTATTTCGTCGAGGGCGAGGCCGATATGCAAAAGCTGCTCGGCACTGTCGCGCGCTTCCCCGTTACCGCTGGCCAGCCGCTGACCAAGGGCACGCTGGTGCAGCCCGGCGATCGCGGCTTTCTGGCTGCCGCTCTTGGGCCGGGCATGCGCGCCGTGACCGTGACCGTGTCGGAAAAAACCGGTGTCGCGGGCTTTGTCTTCCCGGGTGACCGCGTTGACCTGCTGCTGACGCAGGCGATCGGCGGCGGCCGCGACGAGCCCGGCTTCAACGCCACCGAAACCGTGCTGCGCAACCTGCGCGTTCTGGCGACCGACCAGTCGACCGAGACCCAGCAGGTGGACGGCAAGACCGTCGTGACCAAGTTCCGCACCGTCACGATCGAGGCCACCCCGCGCATTGCCGAGAAAATCTATGTCGCACAGGAAGTCGGCACGCTGTCGCTGGCCCTGCGCTCGATCGCGGACAACCGCGCCGAACTCGACCGCGCCATCGCATCGGGTGAGCTGGTCGTGCCCGAAGGCGCCTCGCCCGAGGAAGAAGAGGAAATCCTGCAACTGGCGATGAACCGCCCGCAGGAAGGCCGAACCACCTTCCAGACCGGCGGCGACGTATCGCGCTTCCAGTCGCGCTATATGCCGACGGCCAAGAGCAGCGGCGGCGACACGGGCGTCGCGACCGCAGCCGCACCCGCCGCTGCCCGCCCGACCGGACCTGTCGTTCGCGTCAGCCGCGGCAACAACACCGTCATCGTGCCGGCCGGCAAGTGAACGACCTCGACGGGAGCGCGCAAGCCGTGATCAAGAACCGTAACAATGTGTCCAAGGGGGGACATAAGATGAAACGCCGCCTGCTTTCGGGCCTCGTGCTCACTGCCACCGTCCTGGCGCCGATCGGCCCCGCGGGCATCGCGACCACCGCGACCGCGCAGACCATGCCGACGCCTGCCGACCAGATCGTGCTGTCGATCGGTCGCGGCCAGTTGGTCAATGTGGGCGGCCGGATGGCCGACATCTTCATCGCCGACGAAAACGTCGCCGACGTTCAGGTCAAATCGACCAACCAGATCTATCTGTTCGGCAAGGCAGGCGGCGAAACCACCGTCTATGCCAGCGACGCGAACGGCGCGATCATCTGGTCGGCCAATGTGCGCGTGGGCACCAATATCGACAGCATCGACCAGATGCTGGGCCTTGCGATGCCCGAAGCCAAGATCTCGACCGCGACCATGAACAACACGGTCCTGCTGACCGGCACCGTCGCGGCCCCCGAAGACGCTGCCGAGGCGGAACGCCTTGTCGCCGCATTCGTGGGCGATGGCGTCAATGTGATCAGCCGCCTGAAACTGGCGACGCCGCTGCAGGTCAGCCTGCATGTGCGCTTTGCCGAGGTGAGCCGCACGCTGGTCCGCGCCATGGGCGTGAACCTTGCCACCTATGACGGCACCAGCGGATTCAAATTCGGCCTGTCGCAGGGCCGCGACGGCTTCCTGCCGCAATGGAGCGTGGGCGGCGGTGTATTTGCCGGCGGAACCGAAGCTTCGGACGGCGCAAGCCTCGTCACCGGCAATGGCAGCGGCAGCACCATCGCAGGCTTCGGCAAGTTCCTCGGGCTCGACATCGCGGGCGCGCTGGATCTTGGCGAACAAGACGGTCTGGTCACCACTCTGGCCCAGCCGAACCTGACCGCGCTTTCGGGCGAAACCGCCGAATTCCTTGCGGGCGGCGAATTTCCGATCCCGATGAGCCAGGGCCTTGGCACCGTGGCCATCGAGTATAAGAAATACGGCGTCAGCCTTGCGTATACGCCGACCGTGCTGGCCAATGGCCGCATCTCGATCCGCGTCCGTCCCGAAGTGTCGGAACTGTCGAGCGCGGGTTCGGTCACGCTGGAAGGTTTCGAAGTGCCTGCCCTGACCACCCGCCGCGCCGAAACGACGGTGGAACTGGGTTCGGGACAAAGCTTCATGATCGGCGGCCTGCTGTCGAATTATTCGAACAGCACCATCGACAAGACCCCCGGGGTGGGCGATCTGCCGATCCTGGGCAATCTGTTCCGCTCGACCAGCTTCCGTCGCGGCGAATCCGAACTGGTGATCGTGGTCACGCCCTATCTGGTGAAGCCGGTCGATGCCAAGGACATCGCCCTGCCGACCGACGGCTATAAGAACCCGACCATGCTGGGCCATCTGATGGGCATGCAGTCCGACGGCGAAACCGGCGGCGTGCGCCGTCCGATGCCCAGCGCCAGCGAAGCGGCCCCGACCGGCCCCGTCGTCGGCATGAATTCCATCCCGCAGCAAGCCGCCCCGGTTCGCAGCGCCGATGCCGGCGATGCCAAGCCCGGCTTCAACTTCTGATCGCAGGAGCAGCAAGGTGACCAAGATGATCAAGACCATCACTGCGCGCAAATCGGCAACCGCCGCGCTTCTGCTCGGCGCCTCGGCCGCCCTTGCGGGCTGCGTCGGCGGAACGGCCTCGAACCGCTCGCTGAATTCGGTGCACCAGCCGGTCGTGTCGCGCACCAATTACGTGTTCGACGTCATGACCAGCTCCTCGGGCGTTCCGATCGGCGAACAAAGCCGCCTTGCCGGTTGGTGGGAAGCGATGGACCTGTCCTATGGCGACAAGGTTTCGGTCGACACCACCAATATCGGCCCCGCGGCCAAGGCTGATCTGATGTCGCTGGCCGACCGGCAGGGCATCATCCTGTCGGAAGCGCCGCCCGTAACCGAAGGACAGGCCGGCCCCGGCGTCGCCCGCGTCGTCGTGACGCGTTCGACCGCAGCGGTCGAAAACTGCCCGCGCTGGACGGACAAGAGCGATTTCAATCCGAATAACGCGACCAGCGACGGTTTCGGCTGTTCGGTGAACACCAATCTCGCCGCGATGATCGCCAACCCCGAAGACTTGCTGACGGGCCAGAAGGGCACGGGCGAGACCGTGGTGATGAGCTCGACCAAGGCCATCGACAGCTATCGCCAGCAAGCGCCCACCGGCGAAGGCGGCCTGCCCAATGTCTCCTCCACCAGCGGTGGCGGCGGCAGCGGCGGCGGCGGCGGCGGCGGCAATTAACGGACTCGCGAAGGAGAAGCTTTGATGAACCAGATGTCATCCGGAATGGGCGAGCGCGATTCGTTTGCCGCCTTCGTCAGCGACGAAGCGACCATGGAAGTGGTCCGCACAACCGTCTCGAACCTCAACATGCCGCATGAAAAATGCAACATGGGCGGGCTTCGCAATGCAGTGCAGACCCTGTCGGTTTCGGCCAGCCCGCAAATCCTGCTGGTCGACCTGTCGGAATGCGGCGACCCGCTGTC
The DNA here is from genome assembly GCF_020985325.1 of Croceicoccus sp. Ery5. Classification (NCBI taxonomy): domain Bacteria; kingdom Pseudomonadati; phylum Pseudomonadota; class Alphaproteobacteria; order Sphingomonadales; family Erythrobacteraceae; genus Croceicoccus; species Croceicoccus sp. Ery5. Next base: position 603,568 of record NZ_CP087587.1, on the reverse strand, counting down.
CGACATCAACGCGCTGGCCGAGGTTTGCGAACCCGGCACGGTGGTGATCGCGGTCGGCCAGATCAATGACGTGCGCCTCTATCGCGACCTTACCGCCAGCGGGCTGCAGGACTATCTGCTGAAACCGCTGAGCGAGGAAGCGCTGCGCGATTCGCTGCTGCAGGCACAAAGCGTGCTGAGCGCGCCGCGCCAGTCGGCCGACGCCTCGGTCACGCGCAACCATATCATCAGTGCCATTGTCGGCACTCGCGGCGGGGTCGGCGCATCGACCATCGCCACATCGCTCGCGTGGCTGTTCAGCGCCGAACACAAGCTTCCGACCGCGCTGCTCGACCTCGACGTGCATTTCGGCACTGGCGCACTGACGATGGATCTGGAGCCTGGCCGCGGCCTTTCGGACGCGATCGAGAATCCCTCGCGCATCGACGGCCTGTTCATCGAACGCGCGATGGTGCGGGCGAACGACAATCTCTCGGTCCTCTCGTCCGAAGCGCCGATCCATTCGCCGCTGATGACCGATGGCAGCGCCTTTGTGCAGCTTGAGGAGGAGTTCCGTCAGGCCTTCGACATGACCGTCGTCGATCTGCCGCGCAACATGCTGATCAATTTCCCGCATGTGCTGGCCGATGCCGATGTGTTCGTGCTGGCGACCGAACTGACCCTGTCGGGCGCGCGCGATGCGATCCGCATTCTTTCGTGGGTGGCGACCAATGCCTCGCACATGAAGCCGATCGTCGTTGCCAACCGCGTCACCAGCGGCGCGGGCGAAATCAGCAAGGCCGATTTCGAAGCCTCGATCGAGCGCAAGATCGATTTCATCATGCCGATGGACGTCAAGACCGCGACGCAGGCGGCCAAGGTCGGGCAGGTCTTCGTCGAAGCCAACCGCGCCAGCAAGGCATCGGCCGTGCTGCGCGATCTGGCCCGCACCATCATGGCGGCCAATGGCGACGAAAAGGCACCCGCCGGTGGCGGCGGCGCGTCGAACAGCGGCTCGCTGATGGAAAAATTCGGTCTGGGCGGAATGAAGGCCAAGACCAAGCAAAAGGCCTGATGCGCGTATCCCCCGTCCCGTTCGCGGGCGGGGGACGCCATCGGAATGATTAGGGTACCGGAGGTTCACGGGCGATGCAGTTTGCACAGATATTCATAGTCGTTGTCGGCATGATGCTGGTGGTCGGCGTTGCCTTCTACGCGCTCTATGGCTCGGCCTCCTCGCGCCAGCAGGCCAAGCGGCTGCAACAGATCCGCTATCGCCATTCGCAAAGCGCGGAATCACGGGTCGAGGCCCAGCTGAAAAAGGCGATTTCCGCCCGCAAGCCGCGTGCGCGCCATGCCGCCGGCTCGGATTCGCGCATCGCCGCATTGGCGCTGCGCCTGCATCGCACGGGCAAGAACTGGACGGTGCCGACCTATTTCTATGTGTCGGGCGGGCTGTTTCTGGGCATTGGCGTGCTGATCCTGATCAAGACCGGCGCGCCGCTGATGGCGCTGGCGGGCGGCGCGGTCGTCGGCCTTGGCCTGCCGCATTTCATCGTCGGCCGCCAGATCAAGAAGCGCCTCGCCAATTTCAACGCGCGCTTCCCCGACGGCATCGAATTGCTGGTGCGCGGCCTGCGCTCGGGCCTGCCGGTAACCGAAACGCTGGCCGTGGTCTCGACCGAAATTCCCGGCCCCGTCGGCGAGGAATTCAAGGCGATCACCGACCGCGTGAAAGTGGGCAAATCGCTCGACGATTCGCTGCAGGAAACGGCGGACCGCCTCGATATTCCCGAATTCAAGTTCTTCTGCATCTCGCTCGCCATCCAGCGCGAAACGGGCGGTAACCTGGCCGAAACGCTGGCGAACCTTGCCGAAGTGCTGCGCAAGCGTATCCAGATGAAGCTGAAGATCCGCGCCATGAGCTCGGAAGCCAAGGCCTCGGCCTATATCGTCGGCGCCCTGCCCTTTCTGGTGTTTACCATCGTCTACATGCTGAACCCCGATTACCTTGGCGGCTTTTTCACCGACGACCGTCTGATCGTCGCGGGCCTGTTCGGCCTGTGTTGGATGAGCATCGGCGCCTTTGTCATGTACAAAATGGTCAGCTTCGAGATCTGAGCGGGGAAAGGCGCGAGAATTATCATGCAGACAACCGGCCCCACCCTTCTTGGCGTTGACGTCATTCTTGTCGGATCGATTCTGGCGGGCATCGCGGCGCTTGCCACCATGATGGCGATCTATGCCGCGCTGACCGTGCGCGATCCCATGGCGAAGCGCGTCAAATCGCTGAACGCACGGCGCGAAGAGCTGAAGCTCGGCCTGATGACCGAAGCGCAGGTCAAGCGCCGCACGCTCCGCCGCAAGACCGATCTGACCGACAAGGTCCGCGACTACCTCTCCAAGTTCTCGATGCTGCAGGACAGCCAGATCAAGGAGATCGAACAAAAGCTGATGCAGGCCGGTATCCGCCGCAAGGAACTGGCCTATGTGGTGGTCGCCGCGCGCGTCGTGCTGCCGATCGTGTTCGGCTTTGTTGCCGCCGTGCTGGTCTACTGGACCGATACCTATCCCGAATGGGGCCCGATGAAGCGTCTGGCCGTGTTCGCGGGCAGCCTTGCCGCCGGCTATTACGGCCCGGGCATGTATCTGAAGAACCTGATTACCAAGCGCACCGATGCGATCCGCAAGGGGCTTCCCGACGCGCTCGACCTGCTGGTGATCTGCGCCGAGGCGGGCCTGACGGTCGATGCGTCCTTCAACCGCGTCGCCAAGGAACTGGGCCGCGCCTATCCCGAACTGGCCGACGAATTTGCACTGACTTCGATCGAGCTGTCCTTCCTGACCGAACGGCGCATGGCGTTCGAAAACCTGACCTATCGCGTCGATCTGGAAGCGATGAAGGGCGTGACGACGACCATGGTGCAGACCGAGCGTTACGGTACGCCGCTGGCATCGGCGCTGCGCGTGTTGTCGGCCGAATTCCGCAACGAACGCATGATGCGCGCCGAGGAAAAGGCCGCGCGCCTGCCCGCGATCATGACCGTGCCGCTGATCCTGTTCATTCTGCCGGTGCTGTTCATCGTGATCCTCGGCCCCGCGGCCTGCTCGATCTCCGACGCCCTGCTCTAGGGGGTCGACACACAGGGGCGGCCACGCAGGCCGCCAAAGAAAAGGGGCGGCGCCGGATATCCGGTGCCGCCCTTTTCGTGTCCGCTGGTGCCGGTGCGGCACGGCGGATGCGCGATGGCGCAATCAGTCTTCGGGGTCGATGTCGCGAACCTGCGCGAACAGCTTGTCCAGCGTCCTGCTGAACTCGCGCTGTTCCTTTGCGGTCAGGCAGTTCATGATTTCCTGCTCCATCTTCAGCGCCAGCGGCATCACCTGAGCGTGAATTGCGCGCCCTTCCGGGGTCAGCTCAAGCAGATGCGAGCGACCGTCGAGCGTATTGGGATGGCGGCGGACATGGTTGTTTTCGACCAGCACCTTGCAGGCGCGGTTCACGGCCACCTTGTCCATGAATGTCGCCCCCACCAGCTGGCGCTGGGTCAGCGGGCCGACATCGCCCAGCACGGCCATAACGCGCCATTCGGGGACTTTCAGATCGAACTGGGCGCGGTATTCCACCGCGATACGCTGGCTGATCGCGTTCGACGTGATGGACAGGCGATAGGGGAGAAAACGCGAAAGGCTGAGCGACGAGTTCATGACACCCGACATCCGGCAAGACAGCAATTCAGAATTCTAGCAGCTTTTGTTTCCACTGGCCCGTTCTCCGCCCAAACCCGACCCCCGATTGCGACCGCCCCATGCGACCTGTTGCCATCCCGACCCCGCACCGCCTAACGACGGTGCAGCACGCGAATGAAAGGTCGCCCAAACGTGCCCAAGGAATTGTTCAGGCTTAACCCTTCGCTGGATCGCGCGGCATTTGCGGATCGTTACAGATGTAACGGCCGTGTGCAAGTGCGTAACGTATTAACCGAAGCGACAGCGGCCGAAATTCGCAAGATTCTTGCGGCCCATACGCCGTGGGGTATCGCAGGACAAGCCGGTACCCATGCGCGTCCCGATGCGGTCGAAGCGCCCCAGATGCGCACGCCCGACGGCCAGGCCAAGGCACGCAGCATAATCGAGGCCGCGCACAAGGCCGCGGCAGGGGGCGATTACGCCTGCCGGTTTGGCCGCTATCCGATCCTCGAGGCCTATCAACAGCAATGGTCGCCCGATTCCCCGCATGACCTGTTGCTGGAATATCTGAACGCTCCCGATTTCCTGGGACTGGTCCGCGACATCACCGGCATCGACAATCTAGTAAAGGCCGATGCGCAGGCCACCATGTTCGGCCCCGGCCATTTCCTTGGCCGCCATATCGACAGCCATGTGGCCGAAGGGTGGCGCGTCGCCTATGTGCTAAACATGGCAGGGGACGATTGGCATCCCGACTGGGGCGGCTATCTCAATTTCCTCGACGAGGATGGCGACATTGTCGAAGGCTGGCGACCGCGGTTCAATACGCTGAACCTGTTTGCGGTGCCGCAGGCCCATTCGGTCGGCTATGTTCCGCCCTTCGCGCCCGCACAGCGCTTCGCCATTACCGGTTGGGTGCGCGACCGGTGAATGCAGCCGCCCTTCCCCCACAGCAATGGCACGAGCGCGCGATGGCGGCAGAGCGCGGGGGCGACCCGACCGGCGCGGCAGCCATCTATCGCGCGGCGCTGGAACAGCATCCCGACCATGCCGACCTGCTGAATTCGGCAGGTAACCTGCATATGCGGCTGGGCGATCCGGCCACGGCGGCCGAATTGTTCGGCAAGGCGCTGGCCGCGCGGCCGGGCACTTTGGCCATGGCGGTCAATCGCGCGCTGGCGCTGACTCAGGCTGACCGTGCGCAGGAAGCGGCGGAACTGCTGGCCGGATTTGCTCAGCAGGGGGCGAACGATGCGCGTTTTCATTCGACCCGTGCCAATGCGCTACGCTCTGCCGACCGGTTGGACGAAGCGGCGGCAGCCTATGATCGCGCGCTGGCGATCGATCCCGCGCGGGCGATTGCGCTGCACGGAAGGGCTCGGATTGCGCTCGAACGTGCCGAAAGCGACGCTGCCGCGCGCTTCGACCGCGCATTACAGGCGCATAATGCCGACCCGAATGCATGGCTGGGCAAGGCGCAGGCAATGGAAGCGGCAGGCGATGCCGCCGGGGCGCGGGCGATCGCCGAACAGCTGGTGGCACAGGCCCCCGCATGGCACGACGGGCTGCGGTTTCTGGCGCAATTACGGCTGGCTGCGGGCGAAGCGGATTTCGCCAGCCATCTTGCCGATGCCGCCCGCCGCCTGCCGCAAGATGCCAGCATCGCCTTCCTGCACGGCGAATTGTTGGCGGGGATCGACCGTAACGCCGAAGCGGCAGAGGTCGTTCGCGCCGCTCGCCAGCGCCTGCCCGACGCGCCGCGCCTTACCTTGCTGGAAGCGATCTATGCGGGGGCCGCCGGTGACGACGACCGCGCCGAAACCCTTTTGGCCACGCTTTCGACCGACAGTTTCGAACGCCAGCTGCACGAGGCACGCCATCGCATCCGGCGCGGCGAATATGACCGGGCAGACGATCTGCTGACCAGGGCGCTGGACGCCCGGCCGTGGGATATCGGCGCATGGGCGCTGCGCGGCATCGTATGGCGACTGACGGGCGATATCCGCGCGATCTGGTTGCACGAGCAGTCAGGATTATTTGCGTTGCGCCCGCTGGAAGGCGATCCGCAAGTGCTGGCCAATGCCGCGCGCGTGCTGCACGGGTTGCACGACCGGTCGGTCTTTCCGCTGGGCCAATCCCTTCGCGGCGGCACACAGACGCGCGGGCGGCTGTTCCACCGGATGGAGCCCGAACTGCGCCGCCTGTCCGATGCGATCCGCGCCACGCTGGACATGCATCGCGCGGGCCTTCCCCCACAGGACGATACCCATCCGCTGCTGCGCTGGCGCAATGCGCAATGGCGGATCGAGGGGTCGTGGTCGGTCCGCCTGCATGGCGGGGGCGATCACCACACGGGGCATATCCACCCGCAAGGCATCCTGTCCTCCGCACTCTATATCGATTTGCCCGATGTTGCAGGCGATGGGGAAGAGGCGCTGCTGGAACTGGGCCGCCCGCCTGCCGATCTGCGGCTCGATCTGGGACCGCTGGCCGTTTTCCGGCCAAAGGCGGGGCATCTCGCCCTGTTTCCCAGCACCCTGTATCACGGCACCACGCCCTTTGCGGCGGGCCGCCGGATGACCGTGGCGTTCGACGTTACCAGTCACTGACGACCGTCTGACCGTCCACTATCAGCAAAGTCGCAAGCAAAAGAAAAAGGCGGCGACCGTTTCCGGTCACCGCCCCTTCCTTGTTCATGCGATCTTCGATCAGAAGCTCATGCTTGCTGCGACGAAGAAGTCGCGACCGATGACGTCATAGGTACCGGGCCAGGTGTTGGTCTGCTCCTGGTTGTCACCCATCGTCGGCGGCTTCTTGTCGAACAGATTGTTCACACCTGCGGTCAGGTTGAACGATTCCGTGACGTCGAAGCCGAAGGTCAGGTCGAACAGGTCATACGCGCCGATCTTCTCGACAGCGTAATCGGTGCTGTCATCGTCATCCTTGACCGAACCCACATGACGCCAGCGGAAGCTGGTGGTCAGCGGACCGTCGATGAACGAAAGACGCGACGACCACTTCCACTCGGGGATCGGCTCGCCACAGGTCAGCACGCCGAACTTGCCAGCACACTGGAACACCTCGTCCGGAAGCTCGGCCACCGGCGTGTAGAGGTAATCCATGGTGTAGGTGCCCATGAAGCCGAACGAGATGCGCGATTCTTCGCTCATCAGACCGAAGTCGAGGTCGGTGCCATAGTTCAGTTCGAAGTCGATACCTTCAACTTCGAGAGCACCGGTGTTGGCGTTCAGAATGGCCGGTGCGTTCACACCGTCCAGCTGACCCAGCGCGTTACGCGTGCCAACAAAGGCCTGACAGTACTGGCTGTCGATGTCCTGGATGATGTTGTAGCACAGGTTCAGCGTGTTCGCGAGACCGCCACCAAGGGTGTCGATCGCGCCATCGACGGTGATGTTGTACCAGTCAACCGTAGCGCTGAAGCCGGGCAGGAAGGTCGGGCGCAGCACGACACCAGCCGTCCACGTGTCCGAAGTTTCTTCCTGCAGGTCGGGGTTACCGCCGAACAGACCCTGAATCTGGGTGTTCAGCTGGATGTTGCTGCCCCATACCGCGCCCGAAGGAACGCCGGTTGCGATACACAGGTCGCGGACTGCATCGGTCTGCAGAGCGTCGGCCTGGTTGGCACCGCAAGGATCGGTCGCGCCCGGGAAGCCCTGTGCGTTGCCGCCGAACAGTTCCTGCACGTTGGGTGCACGAACCGCGCGCTGATACTGACCGCGCAGCATGACATCCGCGATGGGAGCATACTTGACGCCGCCGCCATAGGCCCAGACGCCGCCGACTGCTTCAAGCGAATAGTCGGAATAACGCGCAGCGGCGTTCAGTTCGAGGCGGTGGATGCCGGGCATGTAAGCCGCGACCGGGATCAGAAGCTCGCCGAAGACTTCCTTGGCGTCATAGCTGCCCGCGGTCGGTTCACCGGCGTTGAAGCCGATGACGTCGCCCGACGACAGTGCCGTGTCAGGAATATATTCGGAAGTCATCTTGCGGTATTCGACGCCGAACGCGAAGCCGGCATCTTCGGCACCCATGCCAAGGTTGAACAGCGAGCCGTTGATCGACGCGTTGGCCACCTGCAGCGACGAGGTATCGCCGTTCTGCGCCAGGATCGAGATCTGGTCGACCATGTCGGGGGTCAGCGTGTTCGGGCCGAAGATGTTGATCGCCGGAGCCGAACCGTCGAGGCCAGCCTGGAACGCCGAGCGCGAGATGTTACCCGCCTGGACGTTCGAGTTGCGGGTGCGCGAATACAGGTAATAGGCGTCGTAACCGATGGTGTCGGTCAGTTCGCCGCGAACGCCGGTCAGAATGCGGAACGAGTTACGCTCGTCCAGCGAGTTACGGCTGCCGCTTTCGGTAACGCGACGCTGCACAGCCAGCGGCACAACGCCGTCGCCGTCGGTGTCGATCGCGTTCAGAGCAGCAACGTCATCGGCCGAGATGAAATCGGCGACCGAAGCGATGTCGACATTGAACGTGCCGGTCACCGGCGTTGCAGCCAGTTCGTTGGCGACGCGGTTGTTGACGAACGAAACTTCGGTGTAGGCGGTGTGGCCGTCAGCGAATTCGTAGTCGGCATAGCCGCCCATCAGGTAACGCTCTTGCGGGACCATCAGGTAGTTGACCGGACCGTAGTTATACAGGTCGGCGCCGGTACGCGGCGAGCTTACGCCGGGATCGCGGTAAACCGCACCGGGCGAGCAGAACACATTGCCGGCGGGGCACAGCGTTGCCGTCGGGTCGTCCGACTCGGTCGGCAGGACCGAAGTGAAACGGCCGTAGGGAACGGTCGACGAACCGCCGGGCACGATGCCGCCTTCATAGTCGTCCCAGTTGACGTTGCGCGAGAAGTCGCGGCCCTGCGCGAAGATCGCGCCGCGCTTGTAATATTCGCCATAGACGGTGGCATGGCCACGGCCGTCGGCGAATTCCGAACCCAGTGCGATATGGGCCTGGTAACGCTTGCCGTCGCCTTCGCCGGTGATGCCGTACTGGCCACCGACTTCAACGCCCTGCACGTCCTTCAGACGGAAGTTCACGACGCCTGCGAGAGCGTCCGAACCGTAAATGGCCGAAGCACCGCCGGTCACCACGTCGACATTGTCGATCAGGAAGGTGGGGATGGTGTTCAGATCGACGACCTGGTTGGTATCGTAGAACATCCAGCGACGGCCGTTGACCAGCACCATGCTGCGCTCTTCGCCCAGACCGCGAAGGTCGAGCGTCGAGACGCCGCCACCGGGGTTGTTCGAGAACGAGGTCGTGCCGGGAATGACCTGCGGAAGGGTGTTGATGACCGATTCAACGTTCACCGCACCCGAAAGCTTGAATTCTTCGTCAGAGACGATTGCGAGAGGGGCCGAACCCTCGAGGTCACGGCGCTGAATGCGCGAACCGGTAACGACGATGGCTTCACCAGCCGTTTCGTCGGCGGCTGCGACCGTCGCGGTATCTTCGGTGCTTTGTGCAAGTGCGGGGGCACTTACAAAGGCACCGACCATGATGGTGCCTGCAAGCAGCGACGCCTTGGTCAGACGATTGGACATGAATTTCCCCTGAGTGAAACGGCGCGTTATGCGCCTGCTCTATGGTTATTCCGGATCGAGTCCGTGGCGGGGTGGTAAGTGCGCACTGGTTCCAACTGCAACGATAATCACAAATCTGCAACGAATCCCCTCGTTACTGTTGCAACTAGGTTACACGCGCTGTGCGGGTGGACTTTCGGCAATTTTATGCCATGACCAATGGCACTTAGGCATGTTTCATGCCGTATACAGTGGAAGAGGCACCGTGCAGATTTTCTCCGCGAAGTCGTTGATTGGCCTGAAATCCTTGGCCGGCATGTCGCTGTCCGCAGTGGCGGTGATCGCGACGCCTGCGGGTGCGCAGGACGCGCCCGCCGCCGATAGCGCTCATGTCGACAAAATGCGCGAATGCAGCGGAATCGCGGACGATGGCGCGCGCCTTGCCTGTTATGACGCGGCCAGCGCATCGCTGCTGGCGGACTTCGACGACGGCAGCGTGCGCCTTGTCCGGACCGAGGAGATCGAGCAGACACGGCGCAGCGTTTTCGGGTTCTCGCTCCCCACCATCACCCTGTTCGGAGGCAAGGACGACGATGGCGAGGATGTGGAACCGCTCGACACGCTGACCTCTACTATTACCCGCGTGTCGCGCATCGGCGAGGACAGCTATCGCTTTACCATCGAGGAAGGCGACGCGGTCTGGGAAGTGCGCGATGCCCCTGCCCGCTTCCGCATGCCCAAGGTGGGCGACAGCGTGGAATTCGAACGCGCGTCGCTGGGTTCCTATTGGGTGCGCGTGAACGGAGCGATGGGCGCGAAGGGCAAGCGGGTTCAGTGAACCTTAACCCCCTTTGGTAATCTTAAAGCGAGGATTGGTTCTGGATCGCCCGTTCACGGATGATTCATGTGACAATTGCGCAACATTTTGCGCAAAATCGTTCCATTTGACACCAGTTAGCCCTTTGTTTTGAACGCCCATTCGGGTGAAGTCCCCTCAATCGCGCCTGCCAAGCGCGGGGTACACAAGGGGGGCCCGGATAACGGGTTGCCAGGCACAAGGGACTGAATCATGACTAAACTCGTGTTGAACGGGCGGCACAGGCTGTTTGCCACCAGCTCGCTCGCCGGCATCGCCGTTCTGGCCGCTGCCGTTCCGAATATCGCAAATGCGCAAACCGCCGATCCCGAAACGATCGAGGAAGAGGTCGCGCAGAGCCAGGTCGATAACGGCGCAGGCGCCATCGTGGTCACCGGCTCGCGCATCCGCCGTGACGAATTCTCGGCCGCCGAACCGATCACCGTCATCACCTCCAAGGAAATGACGCAGGCCGGCTTCAACTCGACCGCCGACGCGCTGCAGAGCAATTCGGTCACCGCGGGTGCCAGCCAGATCAACAACTATTACGGCGGCTTCGTCACCGACGGCGGCGTCGGTGCGAACACTCTGGGCCTGCGCGGCCTGGGCCCCAACCGTACGCTCGTCCTGCTGAACGGTCGCCGTCTGGCACCGGGCGGTACGCGCGGTTCGGTGCTCGCAGCCGACCTTAACGTCCTGCCGAACGCCATCGTCGACCGTATCGAAGTGCTCGAAGCGGGTGCATCGTCGGTTTACGGTTCGGACGCCGTTGCCGGCGTTGTGAACATCATCACCGATAACGAGCTTCGCGGCCTGCAATTCGAAGCTTCGGGCACGCTTCCCGAAGTGGGCGCAGGTTCCAGCTATCGCCTCGCCGGCTCGTTCGGGTTCGAGGCTGACCGTCTGACCGTCATCGGCTCGCTGGAATATTTCAAGCGCAATCCGATCTCGCGCAATGATGTCGACTTCTTCAACTGCCCCATCGGCGGTTACCTGAGCGGTGAAGGCACGGCATTCGGTTCGGGCGACTATATCGATCCCGCAACCGGCGAACCGGCCTGTTTCTCGCTCGACAATGGCGGTGTGACGATCAACACCATCGGTGTTTCGACCCGCACCTCGCCCGATCGCCTGACCGGTGCACTGGGTTCGTACAACCGCCTGGTGCCCGACGCCTCGAACACCGGACCGTTCACCCCGGGCTATACGGGCGTCGATTACTACACGCGCGACACCTATGATCCCGAGCAGGAAGAAGAATATCTCGTCACCCCTGCCGAGATTCTGACCGGCTATCTCAGCGCGAATTACGAGCTGGACGCTCTCGGCAATGCCGAAGCCTATGTCGAAGTGCTCGCGACGCGCCGCAAGTCGAGCTATTATCTCTATCGTCAGCTCGCGCTCGACTATCCCATCTATCTGAATGCGGATTTCACGCCCACCGGTCGTGACAACCCGCTGGTTCCCGACCAGTTCAAGAACTCGGTCATTGCATTCCCGAACGAGACGACCGGCGACGGTTACCTCGGCGTTCGCGCGTTCATCGGCTATGGCCTGACCGAGGGTCGCCAGCAGGTCGATTATGTCCGCGCAGGCGGCGGTCTTCGCGGCGACTTCTTCCTTCCCGACTGGCGGTATGATTTCTATGCTGGCAAGTCGTGGAACGACGGTACGTACGAGCTGGAATCGTTCCTGATCGACCGTATCGCCGCGTCGCTCGACGTGGTGGAAAACACCGACGGTTCGATCAGCTGCGCCTCGGCCGCGATCAACGCGAACTGCGTTGCCGCACCGCCGCTGAACGCAGACACGGTCGGCGGCAACCTGCCGCAGGAATACAAGGACTGGATCCTTGTGAACACCGTGGGCCAGACCCGCTTCCGCGAAACGACCTTCGCGTTCAACGTCGACGGTCCGATCTTCGCCCTGCCGGGCGGCGATGCGGCGCTGGCAGTGGGCCTTGAATATCGCAAGCAGTCGATCAACGACACGCCCGATGCGAACTCGATCAACGGCAACCTGCTGGGTCTGACCGCGGCAACGCCGACGATCGGCTCGGACAATGTGAAGGAAATCTACGGCGAACTCTATCTGCCGCTTCTGGCCGATATGCCCTTCGCTTACGAACTCTCGATCAACGGTTCGGCCCGTTACACGGACTACGACTCCTACGGCAGCGACACGACCTACAAGATCGGCGGTCTCTGGTCGCCGTTCCGCGGTGTCAGCTTCCGCGGCAGCTATGGCACGTCCTATCGTGCCCCGGCTCTGGCTGAGCAGTTCCTGGGTTCGACCAGCGGCTTCATCAGCGCGGGTTCCGACCCTTGCGATTCGGACGGCTTCCCCGCCGATCCGGCCGACTACAACACCAACCAGCAGATCATCGCGGCAAACTGCGCGGCGGTCGGTATCGACGTGGCGACCTTCACGCAGAACAGCGGTATCACCGTCCTGCGTCGCGGTGGTGCGGAAACCGGTCTGTCGGCGGAAACCTCGACGAACTGGAGCGTTGGCGCCGTGGTCCAGCCGCCCCTGCCGTCTTCGGTGGGCTCGCTGTCGCTGTCGCTCGACTACTTCGACATCAAGGTTAAGAACGGCGTGGCCGATCTTGCTGGCGGAACGATCCTCAATCGCTGCTACAGCGAGACGAACTTCGATCCGAACAGCGGCTTCTGCTCTTTCGTCGACCGCGATGCGAACGACATCCTGACGGTGACCAGCAGCTATGTGAACCTTGCCACGGACATCGTGAAGGGCTTCGAGTTCAACGGCCGTTATGCCCGCGACATCGGTTCGGGCCAGCTGACGCTGAACGCGAAGGTCACGAAGTACACCGAACAGTCGAGCAAGCTGTTCCCCGAGGAATATCTGACCGACGCCAACGGTGCCTATTTCGCACCTGACTGGGTCGGCAGCTTCGATGCTCTCTATGCCATTGGCAAGGTTACCCTGCGCTATGGCCTGGACTGGATCGACGGGGACAAGGACGCGACCTACGAATATTACGCGTTCGACGAGACGACCGGCATGGTCGACGAAGCTCTCGAACAGTCGTATCGCGACAACTACAAGTTCGACGTGAAGGATTACTTCACCCACACGATTTCGGGTGCAGTTGCCATCAACGAAGATCTTGAGCTGACCGTCGGTGTGCGTAACCTGACCGACAAAATGCCGCCCAAGGTGACCGCGGCCGTTACCACCATCGGTAACGCCCCGCTGTACTCGGGCTACGACTATGTCGGCCGGACGTTTTTCGCGAACATCACTGCCGGCTTCTGATCGAAGCGACAGCGTAAAAGGAAGGGGCCCCGGCGCAAACCGGGGCCCCTTTTTTGTGCCCGTAACCGTGAACTAAGGGCCGGTCAGGCGACGGAGATGTTCAGCGCCCCGTCCCCCTCGTCGATATTGACCGTCGACCCGTCAGGAATATCGCCCGCCAGCAACATCTCGGCCAGCGGGTCCTGAAGATAGCGCTGCACCGCGCGCTTCAACGGACGCGCGCCATAGACCGGATCGTAACCGACCCGCCCCAGCCAGCGCTTGGCCGCATCGGTCAGGTCAAGCACGATCTTGCGATCCTTCAAAAGCTTTTGCACCCGCTTTACCTGAATCTCGACGATCGGGGCCATGTGTTCGGCGGCAAGGCGGTGGAACAGGATGATCTCGTCCAGACGGTTCAGGAATTCGGGCCGGAAATGCCCGCGCACCACGTCCATCACCTGCGGTTCGACATCCTCGACCTTCTGGCCGTCTTCCATATTGGCCAGATACTGGCTTCCAAGGTTCGACGTCAGGATGATCAGCGTGTTCGAAAAATCGACCACGCGGCCCTGCCCGTCGGTCAGACGGCCATCGTCCAGCACCTGCAGCAGCACATTGAATACATCGCTGTGCGCCTTTTCGACCTCGTCGAACAGCACGACTTGATAAGGCCTGCGCCGCACCGCTTCGGTCAGCACGCCGCCTTCTTCATAACCGACATAGCCCGGAGGCGCGCCGATCAGTCGGGCAACCGCGTGCTTTTCCATGAATTCCGACATGTCGATGCGCACCATCGCGCTATCGTCGTCGAACAGGAATTCGGCCAGCGCCTTGGTCAGTTCGGTCTTGCCGACACCCGTGGGGCCAAGGAACAGGAAGCTGCCCAGCGGCCGGTTCGGATCCTGCAATCCGGCCCGCGCACGGCGGACTGCCTTGGACACGGCGACAACCGCATCTTCCTGACCGATGACGCGCTTGCCGATCACTTCCTCCATCTTGAGGAGCTTTTCGCGCTCGCCTTCCATCATCCGGTCGACCGGCACGCCGGTCCAGCGGCTGACGACACCGGCGATGTCATCCTCGGTCACTTCCTCGCGCAGCAGCGCGTTTTCGGATTGCGCGGCAGCTTCGGCCAGCTGCTTCTCCAGCGCCGGAATGCGCCCGTATGAAAGCTCGCCCGCCTTGGCGAGGTCGCCCGCACGCTGCGCCTGTTCCAGCTCGATCCGCGCGGCGTCCAGCTCTTCCTTGATCTTGCCCTCGGCCGCGATCTTGTCGCGCTCGTTCTGCCAGCGCGTGGTCAGCTCGCTCGATTGCTGTTCAAGGTTCGCCAGCTCCTCGCGCAAAGCGGTCAGCCGGTCTGCGCTGGCGGCGTCGGTTTCCTTGGAAAGGGCCGATTCCTCGATCTTGAGCTGGATGATCCGGCGGTCGAGATTCTCGATTTCCTCGGGCTTCGATTCCACTTCCATGCGGATGCGCGATGCCGCCTCGTCCATCAGGTCGATGGCTTTGTCGGGCAGGAAACGGTCGGAAATATAGCGGTTCGACAGGGTTGCCGCCGCCACGATCGCGCCATCGGTGATGCGCACGCCGTGGTGAAGCTCGTACTTCTCCTTCAGCCCGCGCAGGATCGAAATCGTGTCTTCCACGGTCGGCTCGCCCACGAACACGGGCTGGAACCGGCGCTGCAAGGCGGGGTCTTTCTCCACGTACTTCTGGTACTCATCCAGCGTGGTCGCACCGATGCAGTGCAATTCGCCGCGCGCCAGAGCGGGCTTCAGCAGATTGCCCGCATCCATCGCGCCTTCGGATTTTCCCGCGCCGATCAGCGTGTGCATCTCATCGATGAACAGGATGATCTCGCCCTCGGCGCCCTTCACCTCGTCAAGCACAGACTTCAGCCGCTCTTCGAACTCGCCGCGATATTTCGCGCCCGCAATCAGGCTGCCCATGTCGAGCGCCATCAGGCGGCGATCCTTCAGGCTGTCGGGCACGTCGCCATTGGCGATGCGCAAGGCGAGCCCCTCGGCGATGGCGGTCTTGCCGACGCCGGGTTCGCCGATCAGGGCGGGATTGTTCTTGGTCCGGCGGGCAAGGATCTGCACCGTGCGGCGGATTTCCTCGTCGCGCCCGATCACGGGGTCCAGCTTGCCGTCACGCGCTGCCGCAGTCAGGTCGCGGGCATATTTCTCCAGCGCGTCATAGCTTTCCTCGGCGCTGGCAGTATCGGCCTTGCGACCGCCGCGTAATTCGGTGATCGCGGCCTCCAGAGCCTGCGGCGTCAGATTGGCGGCTTTGAGCGCCTGTCCAGCCGACGTGGTGGTGGCCAAAGTCAGCGCCAGCAGCAGCCGTTCCACGGTGACATAGGAATCGCCCGATTTGGTCGCCAGCTGCTCTGCCTGGTCCAGCACGCGCACCGCATCGTTATCAAGGCCCGGCGTCTGCTGCGCCCCGCCGCCCGAAACCTGCGGCACTTTCGACAGCGCCTCGTCAATTTCGGCGGTTGCGAAACCGGCATTGCCGCCCGCCCGCTGGATCAGGCCCGAAGCCATGCCCTCGCTATCTTCCAGCAGCGCTTTCAAAATATGCGCCGGGCTGATCCGCTGATGGTTCATGCGGATCGCAACGGTCTGCGCCGCTTGCAGAAATCCCTTGGCGCGATCGGTGAATTTTTCCAGATTCATGGGTTTCTATGCCCCCTCATTGCCATAACAGGCCAATTACCGCCGAAGGCCCAACAGCGGCACCTTCGATCCGCCTCAAGATAGTGTTGCCATTTTGCAACACAAGCCTCTCCGGTAAAATTTTTGCGCACCATGACGCGGCCACTTCCGGTCCGGCCCGATAGAATTTCGGAGACCGTCACCCGATTTCAACCCCGCTGAAACCGGCGCGGATCGACAAAATGCAGATTCCCATCGACGAATGTCCTCTATTGGCTGGAAACCGCCGTTTCTTTTGATATCAATGGTTACCAATCGCGCAGGGGGGCGCATCCGCCACGGGCTGGTCGGGTTTGCTGGGCGCGTTACACCGGACTGGAGACATCATGCGTTTGAACACTCGGCTGCTGATCGCAGCATCGGCCCTTTCGATCATGGCCGCGCCTGCCGCCGCTCTCGCCAATCAGGCCGCGCCCGCCGCCGAAGTCGCGCCCGCCCCGCTGTCCGAACTGATCGCGGGCGTCGACATTCCTTATGAATCGTTCAAGCTGGAAAACGGGCTGACCGTGCTGGTTCACGAAGACCGCAAGACCCCCGTGGTCGCCGTCTCGGTCTGGTATGCGGTCGGCTCCAAGAACGAGCCCAAGGGCAAGACCGGCTTTGCCCATCTGTTCGAACATCTGATGTTCAACGGATCGGAAAATGCACCGGGCGACTTCTTCGAACCGCTGCAGCAGGTCGGCGCGACCGATTTCAACGGCACCACCTGGTTCGACCGCACCAATTACTTCGAAACCGTGCCGACCGGCGCGCTCGACCGTGCCCTGTTCCTTGAATCCGACCGCATGGGCCATTTGCTGGGCGCGGTGACGCAGGCCAATCTGGATAACCAGATCGGCGTGGTGCAGAACGAAAAGCGGCAGGGCGACAACCAGCCCTATGGCATGGTCGACTATGAACAGCTCGAAACGCTGTATCCGTCGGGCCACCCCTATCACCATTCCACCATCGGTTCGATGGACGATCTTTCGGGCGCGACGCTGGACGATGTGAAGGGCTGGTTCACCAGCCACTACGGCCCCAATAATGCCGTGCTGGTGCTGGCGGGCGATATCGACCTCGCCACGGCCAAGCAGAAAGTGAACAAATGGTTCGGCGCGATCCCCGCCGGTCCCGCGATCGAGCCGGTGAACGCACCCGTGCCCACGCTGGATGCGCCCGTGACCAAGGTCATTTACGATCAGGTCGCTACCCCGCGCATCTATCGTTACTGGGCGATCCCCGGTCTGAACGACAAGGATGCCGTGCCGCTGGAAATGGCGGGACGCGTGCTGGGCGGGCTCGCTTCCTCGCGCCTCGATAACGAGCTGGTGCGCGGCAAGCAGCTGGCCGTGGCGGTCGTCGCCAGCACCAGCAGCTTTGAACAGGCTGGCCAGTTCGAAGTCTATGCCGATCTGAAACCGGGCGTGGAACTGGCCGATCTGGAAGCCGCGCTGGACGCCGAAATCGGCAAGATGATCGCCGAAGGGCTCACAGCCGACGAATTGCAGCGCGCCGCAACGCAATATGCCGCTGCCGAGATCCGCGGCCTCGACACGCTGGGCGGCTTCAACGGCAAGGCGCCGACACTGGCGCAAGGCCTGCTCTATTCAGACGATCCGGAATTCTATAAAAAGCGCCTCGCCCGCATCGCATCGGTCACCCCTGCCGAAGTGCAGGACGCGGCCGCCCGCTGGCTGAAACGTCCGGTGTTCAAGCTGACCGTGATGCCCGGCACCCGCAAGGAAGGCGGCGAGAATCGCGGCGGCTATGTTATCGCGGGCGATGCGCCGTCCAGCGCCCCGCAATATTTCTGGAACCCTGCCAGCATCGCCGGCCCCATCTCGGCAGCCCCCGTCGTGGCCGCACCCAAGGCCGATCCCGACCGTTCCTCGCTGCCGGCGATGGGCGATCTGGCTCCGCTCGATTTCCCGGCCATCCAGCGCGCCGTGCTGGATAACGGCATGCAGATCTATCTCGCCCGCCGCGAAGGCGTGCCGATGGTGACCGCGCGGCTCAGTTTCGATGCCGGCGCCGCCGCCGACCCCAAGGACGCGCTGGGCACCCAGTCGCTGATGCTGCAAGCGATGGACGCAGGCACCACCAGCCTCGACGCGACCGAGCTAGCGATTGCGCAGGAACGCCTTGGCGCATCGATCAACGGCAGTGCCAGCCGCGACAATACCAGCTTTACCCTGTCGGCGCTGGAGCCGAACCTTGGCCCCAGCTTCGCCCTGCTGGCCGACTATGTGCGCAACCCGGCCTTCGACGGTGACGAGCTGGAGCGCGTGCGCAGCCAGCAGCTGAACCGCATCAACGCCGAAAACACCCAGCCGCTGGCGCTGGCGCAAAAGGTGCTGGCACCGGCGCTCTATGGCCCTGCCCACCCCTATGGCTCTCCGCCCAGCGGTCTGGGCAGCGCCGATATCGTATCCGGCCTGACCACGCAGGATCTGCGCGAATTCCACGCCACATGGCTGCGCCCCGATACGGCGCGGCTGTATGTCGTGGGCGATACGACGATGGAAGAGGTTGTCGAACTTGCCAATCAGGCATTCGGCAACTGGGCGCGCCCCGGCACGCCCGCGCCCGCCAAGAATTTCGACATTGCCATCCCCGCTGCAAAGCCGCGCGTGATCCTGATCGACCGTCCGGCATCGCCGCAATCGCTGATCCTTGCGGGCAAGGTGATCGACAAGAAGGGCACCGACGATCTGGTCACGCTGGATGCCGCGAACAGCGTGCTGGGCGGCAGCTTTCTCTCGCGCCTGAATTCGGACCTGCGCGAGACCAAGGGTTGGTCCTATGGCGTGCAGAGCCTGTTGATGGCTCCTGAAGAAAACGTGGCCTTTGCCGTCTATGCGCCGGTTCAGGCCGACCGCACCGGCGATTCGATCGCAGCCCTGCGCGAGGATATGTCGAAGTTCCTGACCACTGACGGCGTGACCGAGGACGAGCTGGTCCGCACCGTCAACGGCGAGGTTCGCGGCCTTCCCGGCACGTTCGAGACGAGCGGTGACGTGCTGGGCGGCCTTGTGAATATTGTCGAGCTGGACCGGCCCGACAATTACTACGAACTGCTTCCCGGCAAGTACGAAGCGCTGACCCCTGCCGTTCTGGATCAGGCCGCGCGCGAGCAGAAGCTGGACGATGGGCTGGTCTGGGTCGTCGTCGGCGATGCGGAGAGCGTGCGTCCGCAGCTCGACCAGCTGGGCCTGCCGGTCGAAGTCGCAAAGCCCGCACGCACGGGGGAGTAATTCCCCCGCCTTCGGGCGGGGCCTTCGGGCGACAGTCTGGATAAAAAAGGGGCGCCGGTCGGACATGACCGGCGCCCCTTTTGATTCGGTCGGGATGAAGCGGGTTCAGCCGTCCAGCTTGGCCTTCAGCACCTCGTTCACGACCTGCGGATTGCCCTTGCCCTTCATCGCCTTCATCGTCTGGCCAACGAAAAAGCCGAACAGCTTGTCCTTGCCGCCGCGATATTCGGCAACCTTGTCCGCGTTTGCGGCCAGCACCTCGTCGATCACCGCTTCGATCGCGCCGGTATCGCTGTTCTGCTTCAGCCCTTCGGTCTCGGCAATTTCATCGGGTTCGCGGCCGGTCTTCAGGACAATCTCATAGATCTCCTTCGCTTGCCCGCCCGACACGGTATTGGCCGCCGCCAGCGCAAGGATCGCCGCGTTGGCCGCCGTCGTATCATGCACATCGTCCGCGCCTTCGGTAGCGTTCTTGACGCCCGGCGCGACCGAAAGCACCCAGTTCGCGACTTGCGTCGCGACATCCTTTTCGGGCTTGCCGGTCTTGTCCGCCGTCGCGCCCAGAACATCCTCGAACCGCTGGTACACATCGACATCCGCCGTCAGCTGGCCCGCATTATAGGCGCTCAGCCCCAGCTCGTTCTCATACCGGTGCCGCTTGGCATCGGGCAGTTCGGGCAGACTCTCGCGGCAGTCGTGCAGGAACGCATCGTCCAGTTCCAGCGGCAGCAGATCGGGATCGGGGAAATAGCGATAGTCATGCGCGTCCTCTTTTGACCGCATGGTCCGCGTCGTTCCGGTATCAGGGTCGAACAGGCGGGTTTCCTGATCCACCGTGCCGCCCGATTCCAGCACATCGACCTGCCGGTTCGCTTCATATTCGATGACCTGCATCACGAAGCGCACGGAATTGACGTTCTTGGTCTCGGTCCGCGTGCCGAATTCCTCGCCAGCCTTACGGACCGAAACATTGACGTCGGCCCGCATCGAGCCTTCTTCCATATTTCCGTCGCACGAACCGACATAGCGCAGGATCGACCGCAACTTGCGCACATAGGCACCGGCCTCTGCGGGCGAACGCATATCGGGCTTCGACACGATCTCCATCAGCGCGACGCCGCTGCGGTTCAAATCGACATAGGACATGGTCGGGTGCTGATCGTGCATCAGCTTGCCCGCGTCCTGCTCGACATGGATCCGCTCGATCCCGATGCGCTTGGTGCTCTCGGGGTTCTTGTCGTCCAGCGCGATATCCAGATGCCCCTCGCCCACCAGCGGGTGATAGAGCTGGCTGATCTGGTAGCCCTGCGGCAGATCGGCATAGAAATAGTTCTTGCGGTCGAACCGGCTCCACTTGTTGATCTGCGCATCGATCGCCATGCCGGTACGCACTGCCTGCCGGATGCATTCGCGGTTGGGCACGGGCAGCATGCCGGGCATCGCGGCATCGATCAGCGACACCTGCGTATTGGGTTCGGCCCCGAAGGCGGTGGCAGCCGATGAGAACAGCTTCGCCTGCGAAGTGACCTGCGCGTGAACTTCAAGGCCGATCACGACCTCCCACTCGCCGGTTGCGCCGTGGATTCGATAGTCAGTCATCGCTAATTACTTTGCCTGTCTTGGTATCGAAGCGAGCTTCTCCGATTCCATTTTGTCTGCCGAAGTCATCCAACTTCCCAAGAAGCCATCCGAGTGCATACATGAGAAGCCCAAGGCCTGCGCCAGTCGGTATGTTTGAAATTCCGCCTTCCCAGATCCGCGCATAGTAGACCCATACGGCGAGAAAGGCGAAACACGCCAAACGATAAAGCCAACGGCTCACCACCACCGTTCCGGCGTCGCCACGAAGCCCGCCGCCTTCTCGATCGCAAGCCCCGCGTTCAGCACGCCCTGCTCGTCGAAAGCCTTGCCGATGATCTGCAAGCCCAGCGGCAGACCTTCGCGGTTAAGCCCCGCCGGAACGCTCATCGCCGGAAGCCCTGCCAGCGAGGCGGGCACGGCAAACACGTCGTTCAGATACATCGCCAGCGGATCGCTCGTCTTGTCGCCCAGCGCGAAGGCCGCGGTGGGGCAGGTCGGCGCAAGGATCACGTCGCACTGTTCAAACGCCTTGGCAAAATCCTGCGCGATCAAAGTGCGGATCTTCTGCGCCTGATTGTAATAGGCGTCGTAGAAACCGGCGCTCAGCACATAGGTGCCGATCATGATGCGGCGCTTTACCTCGGGCCCGAAGCCGTCGGCGCGGGTGGCGGCATACATGTCCTGCAAGCCTGCGCCATCAGGCAGGTCGCGCAGTCCGTAACGCACGCCGTCATAACGGGCGAGGTTCGACGAAGCCTCTGCCGGGGCAATGATGTAATAGGCTGGCAGCGCATATTTGGTGTGCGGCAGGCTGATATCGACGATCTCGGCCCCCGCGTCCTTCATCCACGCAATGCCGTCGTCCCAGCTTTTGGCGACATCCTCGTCCATCCCGTCCATGCGATATTCGCGCGGGATGCCGATTTTCTTGCCCTTCATGTCGGGGTTCAGGCCCGCTTCCCATTCGGGGACCGGCATGTCGAGGCTGGTCGCGTCCTTCGGGTCGAAGCCTGCCATCGCCTCAAGCATGATCGCACAGTCGCGCGTATCGCGCGCCATCGGGCCCGCCTGATCGAGCGAGGAGGCGAACGCCACCACGCCCCAGCGCGAGCAGCGGCCATAGGTGGGCTTGATGCCGGTGATGCCGGTGAAAGCCGCAGGCTGGCGGATCGATCCGCCCGTATCGGTGCCGGTCGCAGCCGGTGCAAGCCGCGCCGCAACCGCCGCAGACGAACCGCCCGACGAACCACCGGGGGCCAGAGCCGCGTTTCCGCCGTCTTTCCGGCGCCACGGGCTGATCACATTGCCGAAATAGCTCGTCTCGTTCGACGAACCCATGGCGAACTGGTCAAGGTTCAGCTTGCCCAGCATGCCCGCGCCCGCGTCCCACAATTTCTGCGAAACGGTCGATTCGTATTGCGGCTTGAACCCTTCGAGGATGTGGCTGGCCGCCGTGGTCTGCACGCCATGCGTGGCAAACAGATCCTTCATGCCGATCGGCACGCCGCCCATCTTGCCCAGCGCCTCTCCCTTGGCGCGCTTCGCGTCCACGCCTTTCGCCGCCTCGACCGCCGCATCGGGGGTCGCCACGATAAAGGCGTTGAGGTCGCTGGCCGCCGCGACATTGGCGTTGAACGCCTCCGCCACCTCGACAGCGGTGAAATCGCCGCCCGCAACGCCGTCGCGGATCGCCGCGACGCCCAGCTCCGTCAGAGCGCTATTGTTGGTATCTGGCATTATTCGATCACCTTGGGCACGCCGAAAAATCCGTGCTCGGCAGCGGGCGCATTGGCCAGCACCGCGTCACGGCGATTCCCGCCCGTCAACGGGTCGGCATCGACCACGTCATCGCGCAGGCGCAGCGTGTTGGGGATCACCGCGGTCATCGGCTCGACGCCGGTCACATCGACCTCGCCAAGCTGTTCGACCCAGTCGAGGATCTGGTTGAGTTCGGGAACGAAGGCCTCTGCCTCGCCATCGCGCAGCGCGATGCGAGCCAGCGAGGCGATCTTTTCGACCGTTGCTTTATCGACAGACATGGCCGCGCGATTAGCCAACCATCGCGCGTCTGCCAAGCGTCTGTTGCAAGCCCCGGGCGCTTATTCCCCGGCGGGAGGGGCGCCAGCGGGCCCGCCCATGCCGCCCAGACCCATCTGCTGCATCTGCTGCTGGATCGCGCGCAGTTCGGCCTCCGAACGGAAATCGATCAGTTCGACCGTGAAAGTCAGGTCGGCATTGGGAGGAATGCGATCGCCCGCACCCTGCGCGCCATAGGCCTGATCGGAGGGAATGAACACTTCGTACCGGCCGCCGCGCTGCATCTGCTGAAGCGCCGTGCCAAAGCCCGGCACCACGCCCGAAACGGGGAAGACCGCACCATCGGCCGAATCGAAAACCGTTCCGTCGGCCAGCCTGCCTTCGTAATTGACGTTCACAATGTCATCCATTGTGGGCGAACCGCCGGTCCCGGCAGACAATGTGGTGACTTCCAGCCCCTGATAGCGGGTCGCCCATGCAGCGCCGGCAGCCAGCAGCAGCGCGATCACGATGCCGATCCAAAGCTTGGAGAGGATACCCTTGCCAATCGGCTGCAGCGGGACGCGGGTGATTTCGGCCATGATGTGATGCGCTTTCCGGATTAGATGCAAAAAAGGCGCGGGAAGAAATATCCCGCGCCCCTTTGGCGTATGCGGCGATCAGGTTCAAGCGGCTTGCGTAATCAGGCCGCCCGAAAACCCCGAACCTTAACGAACGCCGTCGCGTTCCATCCGCTTGCGCTCCAGCTTGCGGGCGCGGCGGACAGCAGCGGCCTTTTCACGGGCGCGCTTTTCGCTGGGCTTTTCGAAGTGACGACGCAGCTTCATTTCGCGATAAACGCCCTCGCGCTGCAGCTTCTTCTTAAGCGCGCGGAGAGCCTGGTCGACATTGTTATCGCGAACGATGATTTGCATAAAACGCTGCTACCTCGGTTTCTGTCAGGGCACCTGCAGGAAGCGAATCGCCCGCGAGTACCGGATGAACTGATTTTAAATGTTATACGGGCCGAATCCCCACGGGATCAGCCTGAACCGGCGGAGCCGCTACCAGCACAGTCCCCGCAAAGCAAGCATGCTTATGTCGAGAATCAGCCGGAGGCACCCACCAACTGTTGCGTTACTACCACAAAACGGCCATCGGGACCAAATTCACTGCATCACCCGCTGCATCGAATGCGGCGGACCGGGAACGGCGCGTACCTCTTTCGCAAGGCGCTTCGGCCCGTTAAACGCAAGGGTTCCATGGCAACGCCGCTTTCATCGCTGTCCGCATCCCTGCTTGTCGCGCTTGGCGGCGGGACAGGGGCCGTGCTGCGCTTTCATCTGGGGCGGCTGATCGCCCATCTCGCGCCCGCGCAGGCCATGGCCTTTCCATGGGCGACGCTGGCCGCCAATACGCTGGGCAGCGCCGCGATGGGCATGCTGGTCGCGTGGCTGGCCCGCCACGACTCGGGCGCAGGAATATTGGGTGGCGGCGTGATCGGGGGCCCCGAAAACTGGCGCCTGCTGATCGGCGTGGGCCTTTTGGGCGGATTCACCACTTTCTCCAGCTTCTCGATGGAAACGGTGCTGCTGTGGCAACGGGGAGAGGCAGGGCTGGCACTGGCCTATATCGCTGCATCGCTGTTGCTGGGCATCGCAGGCCTGATCGCGGGCATCACTTTTGTAAGAGGCACGCTGTAATGGCCGATGGACCTTTGGCTCCCGAAGATACGATCCGCCGCTTTACCGTCGGACATGACGACGATGGCGCGCGTCTGGACCGCTGGTTCAAACGGCATCTGCCGCAAATCGGCTTCAACACCATCTCGCGCTGGGCGCGCACCGGCCAGATCCGCGTCGACGGCAAACGTGCCCGCCCAGAGGATCGCATCAGCGCGGGTCAGGAAATCCGCGTCCCCCCCGGCGGCGAAAGCGCCAGTGGCGGCGCACCCAAACGCCAGCGTATCCAGCTGACCGAGGATGAGCTGGCCGAAGCGGATGCCATGGTGCTGCACCGCGACCGCGCGGCCATCGTGC
Source organism: Croceicoccus sp. Ery5 (assembly GCF_020985325.1). Classification (NCBI taxonomy): domain Bacteria; kingdom Pseudomonadati; phylum Pseudomonadota; class Alphaproteobacteria; order Sphingomonadales; family Erythrobacteraceae; genus Croceicoccus; species Croceicoccus sp. Ery5. Next base: position 578,641 of record NZ_CP087587.1, on the reverse strand, counting down.
TGAACAAGCCGCCGGGCCTTGCCACGCAAGGCGGTACCGGCACCAAGCATCATGTCGACCGGCTGCTCGAAGCCTTCGTGCCCGAAGAGGATTCGAAAGTGCCCCGCCCCCGCCTCGTCCACCGGCTGGACAAGGATACCAGCGGCGTGCTGCTGACGGCGGCAACTCCGGGCAGCGCGGCGTTTTTCTCGAAACGCTTTTCGGGCCGGAGCGCCAAGAAGGTCTATTGGGCGCTGGTAACGGGCGTGCCCGATATCGCGGCTGGCACGATCGATCTGGCGCTGGCCAAGCAGCCCGGCACCGGCGGCAAAAAAATGATGCCCGACGAAGAGGGGCAGCCCGCGCGCACCAAATATCGCGTGGTCGACCGCGCCGGAAACAAGGCCGCCTGGGTAGAGCTGGAACCGCTGACTGGCCGCACGCACCAGCTGCGCGTGCATATGGCCGCGATCGGCCATCCCATTGTGGGCGACGGCAAATATGGCGGTCAGGCCGCGTTCCTGACGGGCAGCATCAGCCGCAAGATGCACCTTCATGCTCGCCGCCTGATCATCGATCACCCGGATGGCGTGCCGCTGGATGTCACCGCGCCGCTGCCCGACCACTTCGCCGCCAGCATGGAACAGTTGGGTTTCGACGAGACTGCAAGCGACGCCCTGCCCGAAGAGGGCCCGCCCCCGCCCACGCGCGAAGAAAAAAAGATCGCAGCGCGCCGCCATGCCAAGGATATGCGCAAGGAACGGCGCGGAGAGCGCCGCCAGCGAACCGCCGGAGCGCCGAAAATGGGCAAGCCGACCACCAAGCGCTCTGCCGCGCCCAAAAAGGGCGGCGTGAAAAAGGGCAAGGGGAGCCCCGTTTCCAAAAAGCCCGCCGGAAAGCCGCGCGGTAAATGACCCGCGTTGCCATCTTCGATTGCGATGGCACTCTGGTCGACGGGCAGGCCAATGTGTGCGAGGCGATGGAGGAAGCCTTTGCGGCATGTTCGCTGGCTGCCCCGCCCCGCACGCTGATCCGCCGCGCGGTCGGCCTTTCGCTGCCGCAGGCGATGGCGCTGATGCTGCCCGACAGCACGGCCGAACAACAGGAACTGCTGGCCGAAAGCTATCGCATCGCGTTTCGCGAACACCGCCGCCTTGGCCGTATTAACGAGCCTTTGTTCAACGGGATCGCCCCGCTGCTGAACCGGCTGCATGCCAATGGCTGGCAACTGGCCGTCGCCACCGGCAAATCGCGGCGCGGCCTGCAGCATTGTCTGGAAACGCATGGCATCGCCCATCTTTTCGGCAGTTTGCAGACCGCAGACGACCATCCGTCGAAACCCGATCCCGCGATGATCGCCGCCGTGCTGTGGGAAACCGATCTGGAACCGGCGGATGCGGTGATGATCGGCGACACCAGTTTCGACATGGCCATGGCGGGCGCGGCAGGCGTGCGCGCCATCGGGGTCGACTGGGGCTATCACCATGCCGAGGAATTGCTGGCAACCGGCGCAGAGGCGGTTGCCGAAACGGTGGAGGAACTGGGGCTGATGCTGGAAGACGCAGATGGCTGATCCGGCGGCAGGACGCTTTTTCGCGATGCAGATCGCCCGCATGGGCGGGGTAGCGATGGCCGTCTATGGCATGCTGGTCGCCGCGTCCGACGTGCCATGGCCCGACGGCCTGCCCCGCTGGCTGGGCTTTGTCCTGCTGGCTGTCGGCATGGCCGACGCGCTGCTGGTGCCGCGCATGATGGCCAAGACATGGAACAGCGAGGCCCTGATCCAAAAAGAAAACGTCGCCAGGGAAATGGCCCGTAAAGAGCAGGACCGGTCGCGCCCATGAAACGTTTTTACCGCGAGGTGACGGTCCAGCCGCAAGTCAATGGCTGGCAAGTCGCGCTGGACGGGCGCGGCATGAAGACGCAGGGCGGCGCACCGCAGATCGTGCCTACCCGCGCCATGGCCGATGCGCTGGCCGCCGAATGGGCCGCGCAAGGGGATGAAATCGATCCCAAAAGCCTGCCGCTGCGCGATATGGCCGATTACGCGATCGACCGCGTTACCCCAGACCCTGCCTCCGCGATTGCCGCCATCATGCCTTTCGCCGAAACCGACACGCTCTGCTATCGCGCGGACGACGGCGATGCGCTGCGCGAGCGGCAGGAGGAAGCGTGGGAACCGCTGGTCGCCGCCGCTGAAAAGCGCCTGGGGATCGAATTCTCCCGCGTTGCGGGCATCAGCTACACGCCGCATCCCCCCGCCACCCGCGCGCGTCTGGTGGAAGAGCTGGAGGAGATGGACCCGTTTACGCTGGCCGCGGTGCAAAACCTGTCCAGCCTTGCCGCATCGCTGATCGCCGCGCTGGAATCGCTGCGCAACGGGCAGGACGCCGAAACGCTGTTCGCCACCGCCAATCTGGAAGAGGACTGGCAGGCGCAGCAATGGGGGTGGGAGCATGAGGCGCTGGCCCGCCGCGACGCGCGCGCGCGCGGTTTCGCGCTGGCATGTCAATTCGCGCTACTGGCGCGAGGCTGACCCGCGCCCGCCCGTCACCCGCGCCTCCTGACGATCAGCTAAAGCCGTTCATCCATTCGGCGACCGACCCTGCCACCTCGTTCGCGGCATTGTTCAGCGCGGGCGCGACATAGGCCGCATCCGCCGAAATGCCGGGAACGGTCGAGGAAAAGCGCTGCGCATTGATCTTGCCTTCGGGATCGACCCGCACCGCATCGAAAGTGACGGTGACCGACATGGCCTGCGCGTCATATCCCATCTCGACCAGCTTGCCATACAGGCGCGTGCGGCGCGGCAGGCCGGGATCGGTGCCCTGTATCACCAGCCGCCCGCTGGTGACCCGCAGGGTTTCGGCCAGCAAGGACTGGAACAGCCGCGCCGGACGGTCGACGTAAAAGGCATTCTGCAAATAGGCGAGGCTGGACGCATCGATCTGCACCGGCACACGCTTGACGTCCAGCCGGTCCTCGACCTCGGGCTCGAACACGAAAATCGCGCTGTCGATCGTGCCTTCGCTGGCCGATCCGGCAGGTGCCTTGGCGGCAGGGGTCAGTGTGATCAGCTGTTCGGGCGGCTCCGCGCCCGATCCGATGCTGACGCAGGACGACAGCAACAAGGCACCGGCGCAAAGCGGCGCGAGGGACAGGAAACGCATCTTCATCCTCACGGCTGATACTCCGGCAAAGGCTGGCTGTTCAGAAAGGCGCCCGCGCCGTCGTCGTCCAGCTTTTCGGTTACATTGCGAAGGGCGCGGGTGGTGGCGCGCAGGTCACGGATCGCCGCCTCGGTCTCGGGCAGCGTGCTGGACGAGAATTGCTGAGCGGCCGGGCGCACGTCGTTCATCGTCGCTTCCAGCGTGACCATCGCGCTCTCCGCGCTTTTCAACGTCTCGCGAAGCTGGTCCGCCAGCGACTGCCCCTCGCCATTGACAAGCTGGTCGGTCGATTGGGCGACCTTCTCGAATTCGGCCAAGGTCAGCGTCGCCTGACGCAAGGTGCCCTGCAATTCAGCCATGGTCTGTTCGAAACGCGGGCTCGCCTCGGCCAGATTGCGGGTCATCCGGTCGGTGTTCTGCAGGATGCCCTCGATCGATTCCTGGTTCTTGTCCGACAGCATCATCGTCAAACGCTCGGTCAAAGTGGCCAGCCGTTCCATCAGCAAGGGCGCATTGGTCAGCAATTCGCCCAGCCCGCCGCGCCGCGTGGGGATAACGGGCACACCTTCGGGGCCCTTTTCGGTGATCGGCGGCGCACCGCGCACGGCCCCTTCCATCTGGATCGTCGAAACGCCGGTGAAACTGCCCTGTATCGTCGCGGTCGTGCCCTGCAACACCGGCACTTCGTCATCGACCGACACGCGCACGCGGACGAATTCGGGGTCTTTCTTCCACAATTCGATCCGGGTTACCTTGCCCACGGGAACGCCGGCATAGGCAACCTCCGACCCGCGGGCGAGGCCGCTGACCGATTGTTTGAAAAAGATGTCGTATTCGTTCTGCGCGCCTTCGTTCAGGCGCGCGATCCAGATCACGAAGGCCGCGGCCAGCGCCAGCAGCACAAGGGTCACTGCCCCCACCCAGATATGGTTTGCCCGCGTTTCCATGCCTGTCTGCCCCTATGCCCCCGCGGGGCCCTTCTTGTCCATCGCACCGGTATCGCGCGTATAGCTCGCTTCGGCCGCGCGGCCGCGCGGTCCGTTGAAATATTCCTGAATCCACGGATGATCGGTCGCCAGCAATTCGGGGATCGTACCCACCGCGATCACCTTTTTATCCGCCAGCACCGCCACGCGGTCGCAAATCGCATGCAGCGTATCCAGATCGTGCGTGATCAGAAATACCGTCAGCTTCAGCGTATCGGCCAGTTCGCGCGTCAACCGGTCGAACGCGGCAGCGCCGACCGGGTCCAGTCCCGCCGTCGGCTCGTCCAGAAACAGCAATTCGGGATCGAGCGCCAGCGCCCGCGCCAGCCCAGCACGCTTTTTCATGCCGCCCGACAATTCGGAAGGATATCTGCTGGTCGCCGTATCGGGCAGGCCCGACAGCACGACCTTGTACCGCGAAATCTCGTGCCGCAGCTCTTCCGAAATTTCGGGATAGAACTGCTTTAACGGCACCTCGACATTTTCGGCCACGGTCAGGGTGGAAAACAGCGCCCCGCCCTGAAACAGCACGCCCCAGCGCGAACGGATGCTCTCGTCGTCGCGATTGGCGGGGTCGAGTATATTGCGCCCCAGCACGTCGATCTGCCCTTCGCGCGGGGTCTGCAACCCGATGATCGATCGCATCAGCACCGATTTGCCGGTGCCCGATCCGCCGACCACGCCCAGAATCTCGCCCCGCCGCACCTTCAGCGACAGGTCCTGATGCACCACGAAATCCCCGAACGCATTGGTGATATTGTCGACCACGATGGGATATTCGCCATCGAACTGCGGCGGTTCATGATCGGTGTTGGCCGCGTCATTGGCCTGTTCGATCAGATGTTCGGCGTCTTCGCTGGCCATCAGCCCCACCCGATTTCGGTAAAGAACACGGCGAAAAAGGCATCGAGCACGATGACCATGAAAATCGCCTGCACCACCGCCATGGTGGTGCGCAGGCCCACTTCCTCGGCATTGCCGGAAACCTGCATCCCCTGATAACAGCCCGCCAGTGCCACGATCAGCCCGAACACCGGTGCCTTGATCACGCCGACCCAAACATCGGTCAGCGGCACGACTTCGCGAATGCGCAGCAGAAAGGTGAAGAATGGGATATCCAGCGCCACGCTGGCAATGAATGCGCCCCCGATGATCGCGATGACGGATGCGAAAAAGCCAAGCGGGATCATCATGAACACAGCCGCCAGAATGCGCGGCATGATGAGACGTTCCATCGGCGACACGCCGATCACGCGCATGGCATCGACCTCTTCGGTCAGCTTCATCGTGCCGATCTGGGCGGCAAAGGCGCTGCCCGAGCGGCCCGCGACCATGATCGCGGTCATCAATACGCCCAGCTCGCGGAAGGCCAGCCGCCCCGTTAGGTTGATCGTATAGATTTCGGCCCCGAACTGGGCGAGTTGCACCGCGCCCTGCTGTGCGATCACGATGCCGATCAGAAAGCTCATCAATCCGATGATGCCCAGCGCCGATACGCCGACCAGCTCGAACTGCCGGACCAGCGCGGTCATCGGAAAGCGGCGCGGATGGCGGATCAACGACCCCATCGCCAGCACCGTCGCGCCAAGGAAATCGACCACGCCGACCACGCCGCTGGCCCAGTTGAGCACGATTTTGCCCATCGATTCGGCCACGCGGTCCACCACCCCGTGGCGCGGCGGGGTGATATCGGCATCGGTGGCGCAATCGTCGACCGCGTCCATCAGGCGCTTTGCCTTGCGGCTGGCGCCGTCGATCCGCGCATCCAGTGCATGGGCGGCGCGCATCACGACCCATGCGCCGACCGTGTCGATGTCCTGCACTTGCGAGATATCGATCGCCGCCAGCGAATCGCTGGCGCGCAGGTAATCGTCCAGCGGTGCGACCGACGAAACCGTCAAAGGCCCCGTCACCACCAGCACCGGGCCGCCGTCACCCTCTTGCGTTTCGAATTCCGCCCATACGCGCATGCGACGGGTCATGGGCGAAAAAGCGCCCGCTCACAAGCGTCTGGCGACGGGCGCACACAACCCATCGCCCCTTCCCCTTGGCGATTGCCGCGTTTCTAGATGCTTGCCCACGGGGCACAGCGCTGGCAAAGCGCCGCAGATGAACGATATTGCGACCCCCGCCACCCAATTGCCCAAGACTTTCGATCCGGCGGAGATCGAAGCGCGCTGGTATGCGCATTGGGAAGAAAACGGCCTTTTCCGTCCCGAACGTCCCGATGCCGAGGGTTTCACCATCGTGAACCCACCGCCGAACGTGACGGGCAGCCTGCATATCGGCCACGCGCTGGATAACACGCTGCAGGATATCGTGATCCGTTACGAACGCCTGCGCGGCAAGGATGCGCTGTGGGTCGTGGGCACCGACCATGCGGGCATTGCGACGCAGATGGTGGTGGAACGCAACCTCAACTCGCAAGGCATCAAGCGCACCGACATGAGCCGCGAGCAATTCCTTGACCATGTGTGGGAGTGGAAGGGCCAGTCGGGCGGCACGATCACCCGCCAGCTGCGTCGCCTTGGATGTTCGATGGACTGGAGCCGCGAACAGTTCACCATGGACGAACATTTCTCCAGGGCGGTGCTGAAGGTCTTTGTCGACCTGTATAACCAGGGCCTGATCTATCGCGACAAAAGGCTGGTGAACTGGGATCCGGCGCTGAAAACCGCGATCTCGGACCTTGAGGTCGAAACGCGCGAGGTTCAGGGCGGCTTCTGGCACTTCAAATACCCGCTGGCCGATGGTGTGACATTAGCCAACGGGCAGGATTTTATCGAGGTTGCGACTACGCGCCCCGAAACCATGCTGGCCGATATGGCGGTCGCGGTGCACCCGTCCGACGAACGCTATGCCAGCGTGATCGGCAAGGACATTCTGCAGCCCATCACCGGCCGCCGGTTCAAGGTGGTCGCGGACGAACATGCCGATCCCGAACTGGGCTCGGGCGCGGTGAAGATCACGCCGGGGCACGATTTCAACGACTTTGAAGTCGGCAAGCGCGCGGGGATCGCGGCGGGGCAGATGCTCAACATGCTCGATGGCGAGGCGCGGGTGGTGCAGACCGCCGACGGGCTGGTCCCGGACGAGTTCCTCGGCCTCGACCGCTTCGATGCGCGCAGACTGGTCGTACAGCGCATGAAGGAACAGGGCTTCCTGATCCCGCATGTCACCAAAGATAAAGAAGGCAACGAAACCGAACACGACGCCGAACCGCGCACCATCGCCACGCCCTTTGGCGATCGCGGCGGGGTGGTGATCGAACCGTGGCTGACCGACCAGTGGTATGTCGATGCCGAAAAGCTGGCCGTCGGCCCGATTGAGGCGGTGAAGGACGGCCGCATCGAAATCGTCCCCAAGAGCTGGGAAAAAACCTTCTTCAACTGGATGGAAAACATCCAGCCATGGTGCGTGTCGCGCCAGCTGTGGTGGGGGCACCAGATACCGGCATGGTATGCCGATGACGGCAAGGTCTACGTGGCCGAGACGGAGGAAGAGGCGCAGGCCCTTGCCGGTGACGGCGTGGCGCTGACGCGGGACAATGACGTGCTCGACACGTGGTTCTCCTCTGCGCTGTGGCCTTTCGCCACGCTCGGCTGGCCTGACGATACGGCGCTGGTGAAAAAGCATTATCCCAACTCGCTGCTCGTCTCGGGCTTCGACATCCTCTTTTTCTGGGATGCGCGCATGATGATGCAGGGCATGCATTTCATGGGAGAGGTGCCGTGGCCGCGCCTCTATCTGCACGGCCTTGTCCGCGCGGCGGATGGCGCGAAAATGTCGAAGTCCAAGGGCAATGTCGTCGACCCTCTGGGGCTGATCGACCGATATGGCGCCGATGCGCTGCGCTTCTTCATGGCCGCCATGGAAAGCCAGGGCCGCGACGTGAAGATGGATGAAAAGCGGGTCGAGGGTTACCGCAATTTCGCGACCAAGCTGTGGAACGCGGCGCGCTTCTGCGAAGCGAACGGCATAACCGCATCCACCGGCATCGCAGCACCCGCCGCGACCAGCGCGGTCAACCGCTGGATCATCGGCGAAACCGTTGCCACGCTGAATGCGTTGGACGAGGCCATGGCCGCGCTGCGTTTCGATGCGGCGGCGAACACGATCTATCAATTCGTCTGGGCGAATTTCTGCGACTGGTATCTGGAACTTATTAAAGGCCAGATGGACGAAGAGACCAAGGCCGTCGCCGGCTGGGTGCTCGACCAGATTCTTGTCATGCTGCACCCGTTCATGCCCTTCATTACCGAGGAGCTGTGGTCGAAGCTGGGCGAGCGCGACGAATATCCGCTGATCACCGCGAAATGGCCCGAACCGCAAGCCGCCATCGCCCCCGCCGCCAAGGCCGAGGTCGACTGGCTGATCGCGCTGACCACGGCGCTTCGCGGCGCCAAGAACGAGCTGGGCCTTGCGCCGGGCGCGAAGCTGGATGCATTCCTGCCCAGCCCCAGCGAGACCGCGAAACTGGCCATTGCCGCCAATCCCGCTGCGATCGACCGCGTGGCACGGCTATCTTCGGTAACATTCGGCGATGCTCCCGCGGGCGCGGCCATGCAGGTGACGGCGGGCGACGATACTTTCGTCATTCCGCTTGAAGGGCTGATCGATATCGACGCCGAAAAGGCACGGCTCGAAAAGGCGCTCGCTGCCTCTACCAAGGAAGCCAGATCGCTCGAAGGCCGTCTGTCGAACGCGAATTTCGTCGATCGCGCCAAGCCCGAAGCCGTGGAAAAGGCCCGCGCCGACCATGCGCATCACTCGGCAGAGGTCGAACGGCTGACGGCGGCTCTGGCACGGTTGGGGTAAGATTTGCCGATCGTCCTCGCCACGACAACGCCGGGCGAGCCGGAGATATTCGCCTCGCTACAGGGCGAAGGACCGTCGATCGGGCGGCCCAGCGTGTTCGTGCGCCTGTCGCGCTGCAACCTCGCCTGCCACTGGTGCGACACGGCCTATACGTGGCGCTTTACCGGCGACAACCGCCCGCATCGCAGCGGGGAAAGTTTCGCGCGCAAGGCGAACCAGATCGCGATGGGCGAACGCGACGCGGCGCAGGCCATTCTGGCACTTGGCCCCGAACGGCTTGTGATCACGGGGGGAGAGCCCCTGTTACAGGCGTCGGCCCTCACCAAACTGCTGACGCTGCTGCGCGAAATCCGTCCCGACTTGCATGTCGAGATCGAAACCAACGGCACGGTAGAGGCACCGCCCGCGCTGGACGCGTTGATCGACCAGTATAATGTCAGCCCCAAGCTGGCGCACAGCGGCAACACGCCCGATCTGGCGCTGATCCCCGAACGATTGCAGGCCTATGCCGGCGACCCGCGTGCCTTTTTCAAATTCGTCATCGCACAGCCCGGCGATCTGGAAGAAGTGCTTGAACTGAAAAGCGAATATGGCATCCCCGCCACCCGCCTGCAGCTAATGCCGGAGGGGACCGATTCGGCCACCCTATACGACCGGATGCACTGGTTGGCCCCGCTGGCGATGCGGCACGGGCTGCGCATGACCGACCGGATGCATATTCATATTTACGGCGACACGCGCGGCACGTAAGGGGCGCGACCCTCAACTCTCGTTCCGCGATTCCCCCCTTTTCGAACGTCCCCAAAATGTCTTGATCACGGCCTATTGGCCGCTGATCGCCCCTGCGTGAGCATACCCTCCATGAAAAGCTGGATTTTGTACAAGGACTCGGCCGCTGCGCTGAAGCCCGAAGCCTATGAAGTGCGCCGCCTGATCGAAACCGGTGCCAAGCGCGGGCACGAGATCGAGGTGTTCAAGCCCGAACAGTTCGAACTGCTGGTCACTGCCGCCAACGAACGCAGCCTGATGGTCGATTCGGCCATCGTCGACCTGCCCGATGTGCTGCTGCCCCGCATGGGCGCGGGCACAACCTATTTCGCATTGTCTGTGATCCGCCAGTTCGAACGGCTGCGCGTGCCAACGTTCAACACCGCGCTCGCCATCGAAACCGTGCGCGACAAGCTGTTCACCCACCAGCTTCTCGCCCGCGCCAACCTGCCCATTCCCAAGACCATGCTGGCCAAGTTTCCCGTCGATGTCGGTCTGGTCGAACGCAAGCTGGGCTTCCCCATCGTCGTCAAAACGCTGAGCGGCAGTCAGGGCAGCGGCGTTTTCCTGTGCGAAGGGCGGCAGAATTTCGAGGATCTGATGGAACTGATCCGCGCCACCCAGTCGAACGCGAACCTTATATTCCAGGAATTCATCGCCGACAGCCGCGGGCGCGACGTGCGCATCCTTGTCATCGGCGGGCGCGTCGTCGCCGCGATGGAGCGGCGTTCGGTCAACGATAATTTCAAGGCGAATTTCTCTCTGGGCGGCGAAGTCGTGCCGTTCCAGCCCGACCGCAATGCCGAATGGCTGGCGCTGGAAAGCGCGCGACTGCTCGGCCTCGATATCGCCGGCATCGATTTGCTGTTCGACGGCGACGGCTACAAGATTTGCGAGGCGAACAGCTCACCCGGGTTCGAAGGGATCGAAAGCTGCTGCGACGTCGATATCGCGGCCGAAATTCTCGATTTCATCAACTTCCGGCTTTGATGAAAGGGCATCAGCGAGGGCGCTTGTTCCGCGCCCTCACCCTGCGTTGCAGCGCCTGATAGATCGCGTCCAGATCGTCGACATCGATATCCAGCACCTCGTCCCAATCGGCCAGCACCGCCTCTATATCCTCGCGCGTGTGGCGCAGGCCCGCCGCGGGCGCGGTCGGCACGACCGGGCGGTGCGGCCAATTATGGCCCGTAAGATTGTTATAGAGCCAGCCAGTCCCCGCTAGCGCAAAGACATTGAACATGATCGCCAGCATAATGGGCCAGCCCCACGCCTCCGCCCCGGACGCACCCAACGCGCATAGCAGGGCACACGCCCCGCCCGGCGGGTGCAGGCAGCGGGCGAAAGACATGGCGGCAATCGCCGCGCCCACCGCCAGCCCGCCCGCCAGCACCGGCATGCCCAGCGCATGACCCATGGCCAGCCCGATACAGGCCGACAAAAGATTGCCGCCAATGACCGACCATGGCTGCGCCAGCGGACTGGCCGGAACAGCAAACACCAGCACCGCCGATGCCCCCATCGGCGCATAGAGGACCGGGAATCCCGCCGCATTCGATCCAAGCAACAGCATGGTGACCAGCCCCGCGACCGCAATCGCCAGCCCGCCGCCGATTGCCCCACGAAACCACCCCAGATGGCCGCCCGCGCCTTGCGGCAGCAGCGATGCGGATCGCGAAATCAGAAATTCAAACATGGGGCGCCCATGGCAGCAAGCGCCGTGTATGGCCAAGCCATTATCGCCTTGCCCTAATCCCCCATTTCGGCCAGTTCGCGTGCCAGTTCGGATAGATCGGCGTCGGGGCTGACGATCCGCCATTGCCCCGGCGTGCGTGTGTCGACCAGTACCACGCCCTGCTTGGGACAAATATCCAGACACGGGACCTCGACGATCCCAAGCCGCGCCTTGCGGGTCTTTCCGGCGCCGGTTTCCTTTTTCAGTGCCTTGGCCAGACTGGTCTTTTTCCCGCCAAAGCCATGGCCGCGCTTTGCCTGCTTGCGGCTGCATTTGCGGCACACCAGAATGGCATGCGACCAGTTGGCGCGAATGTCCTGCTTCACCGTGCGCCCTCTGCCACCGGCGCGTCGAAGATCGACCACCCCGCCCGTGCCGCCAACCGTTCCAGCGCCAGCTTGCCCAGTTGCGAATTGCCCTTGGCGTCCAGCCCCGGCGACCAGACGGCCACGCTTGCCTTGCCCGGCGCGATGGCCAGAATGCCGCCGCCCACGCCCGATTTACCGGGAAGCCCGACGCGAAAGGCGAATTCGCCCGAACCGTCGTAATGCCCGCAGGTCAGCATCAGCGCATTGATTCGCCGTGCCCTTTCGGCGGACACGACGTTGAAACCGGTTTCCGGATTCACCCCGCCCCGCATCAGGAACCGGCCCGCCATCGCCAGCTGCCTGCAACTCAGCGCCAGCGAACATTGGTGGAAATACACGCCCAGCGCCCGCGCCGGATCATTCTGTAAATTGCCGAACGCCTTCATGTAATTGGCCAGAGCGAAATTGCGGAAACCGGTCTGCTGTTCGGCGCGGGCCACAGTCTCGTCGATGAAAATATCCTCGTCCCCCGCCAGCGTGCGGATGAAACGCAGCATTTCCCCGATCAACTCGCGCGGTTCGTGGCGGGCGAGCAGGATATCGGACACCACGATCGCGCCCGCATTGATGAACGGATTGCGCGGGATGCCATGTTCGGTTTCCAGCTGGACGATCGAATTGAACGCGCTGCCCGAAGGTTCGCGGCCCACGCGCGACCAGATGCGATCCCCTTCGCGGCCCAGCGCCATGGTCAGCGCGAATACCTTGGATATCGACTGGATCGAAAACGGCATATCGGCATCGCCCGCCAGATGGCAGGTGCCATCGGCCTCTATAACCGCCATGCCGAAACGGGCAGGGTCCACACAGGCAAGCGGCGGGATATAATGCGCGGGCACGCCCCTTTCAGGGGCTGCCGCCATTTCCGCACCAATATCCGCGACAATCGCAGCAAGATCGACCATGCCGCCGCCTTAGCCCGGGCGGGGGATGCGCGCCAGCGCAACCGCCCGCTTGCAGGCTAGCGCGACTGGGCGCGCCAGCGCATGACCGTGCGTTCGACCGCATCTTCCTCGCCGCCGGACTTCGACCACAGCTCGCTGAACAGCGGGTCTTCCGATGCCGGACGCTTGCGCTCTTCCAGCTCGTCGAATGTGACGCGCATCGGAATGGCCGTGCCCTCGCCGCAGACGATGCATTCGCGGTTCCGCAAGGCCGGAATACTGGCCAGAAAGCCGCGCGCGCCTTCGGGCATGGCGGCCTTCACGAAATCCTGGTCGCGTTCGTTGTTAAGGCGCATCGACAGGATCGTGCCGCACTGCGACAGCACACCTTCGGCAAGGTCGGACGGGCGCTGCGTGATCAGGCCCAGCGAGATACCGTATTTACGACCTTCCTTGGCGATGCGCGACAGGATCTTGCCGACCGAGTTGCCATCCGAATTGCGTTCGTTGGGCACGTAACGGTGCGCTTCCTCGCACACCAGCAGGATCGGCCGCGTCTGTTCGTCGCGGCTCCAGATCGCAAAGTCGAACACCATGCGTGACAGCATGGCGACCACCGTGCTGGTAATTTCCGACGGGACGCCCGACACGTCGATGATCGAGATCGGCTTGCCGTTCGTGGGCATGCGAAAAATGCGCCCGATCACATCGGTCATCGTATCGGCGACCAGCATGCCCGAGAACATGAACTGGTAGCGCGGATCGGCCTTGATCTCCTCGATCTTGCCCTTCACGCGCAGATAGGGCGCCGTATTGGTCGCCTTGTCCAGCTTGCCCATGTCTTCCTGAATGGCGTTGGTCAGATCGGACAAAAGGTAGGGAATGGGCGAGTCCACGGTCAGCTTGCTCATCCCGCCAGACATCTTGTTCTTGCCGCGCGCCTTCAGCAGGCAACGGGCCAGAATGTCCATATCGGCCATGCGGTCCGATCCTTCGGAGGTGATGAACACCTCGCAGTGCTCTTCGAAATTCATCAGCCAATAGGGCATGCGAAGGTTCGAAACGTCGAGCAATTCGCCAAAGCCCCGGAACGCGGCATTATATTCGCCGTGGGGATCGATCATCACGATATGACCCTCGGGCGCAGCTTCGCAGATGCGGTGAAGGATCAACGCGGCACTGGTCGATTTACCCGTACCGGTCGATCCCAGCAGGGCGAAATGCTTGCCCAGCATGGCATCGATATACAGGCCCGCGCGGATTTCCTTGGTCGGAAACACCTTGCCGATCTGGATATTGGCGCGCCCGTCCGACGCATAGATTTGCGCCAGATCGGGATTGGTCGCGGCATAGACCTCTGCTCCCGGGATCGGGTAATTGGTGATACCGCGCGTGAAATTGCGCACGCGGCCGGTCAGCTTTTCTTCCTGCCCCTCGCCCAGAAAGTCGATCTCGGCAATGATCTGACCGGTGCTGCGGTCAAGCGACTGGGTGCGCACGCTGGCCAGCAGCCAGATCTGGCCCACCCGCACCTTGATCTGCGAGCCGACAAGGCCGGCAAGCTGCACGGTCGGATCGCTGTCGGTCCGGCAATCGACCAGCCGGTCGCGTTGCAACATGACGCGCGACATCGAACCCGCAATGTCGAGCACCTCGCCGATCGGCGTCGCGGCCTGGCTGGGCTTGCGCTCTGCCGGATCGCGGGCGGCCTCCTCATCCCCATCGCCGGTGCCATCGGCCCGATCGAGCGTTTCAGCGACCTGTTCGGGATCGGGCGCGCGGTCGGTTTCAGGCGCGCTTCGGGCAGGCTCGGTTCGGGCGGGCGCAGCCCGGCGCACCGGTTCGGGCTCCGGCTCCTCCATCGGGGGACGGGGCGGTTCCACGGGGCGGTACATGCGGTCTTTTTCGCTCACTTCACCGGGGGGAAGCGGGGCACCGGTTTCGCGCACCATTTCTTCGCGATACGACGAAGATTGGGGTGGCGCGGGCGGCAATTCGGACGGAGGCGGCACCGGTACGTGCGGGCGGGCCGGTTTCAGCATTTCCGGATCGGGTTCGGGCGCGGCATTGCGAAAGCGGTTGAGGCGCGCCATGGCCGGAGACTGGCCGGAAGATTGGCTCGGAGATTGGCCCGGAGATTGGCCCGGAGATGAGTGCGCACCGGCCTGCTGGCGGCGATCTTCGGTCGGCGCGGCGCCCTCGTCCTGCGGCAGCGTGTCGGTGGTACGGCCAAAGGGCGAGCGCCTCGGGAAATCGGGGTTGCCGCCAAAAGGACGTCCCGAAAAGCGGGAAGTATGGTCGTTCATTGCCGCGCCTCGCTATGGGGCCGCCAAACGCGGCGACCCGTGAATTACGCAAGGCAGCTTAGGGGAGCAGGGTTAATGCGGTGCTAATACGCATGCACGCCGCGGGCCCTAGCCCAGCGCGAAAATGCGTCCCGCGGCCCAGCCCATGAACACCGACAGCGCCACTGCCATCAGGCCATAGATCAGGCTGTATTCGCGGGACCAAAGCTCTACCGCGCGTTCGAAACCGCGCTTGGTCACGGTCACCTCGCTGGTGGCAGAGGCGATCACCCGCCCGCGCGAGATGGCAAAGGTTTCGGCAGTGTAATTGCCCGTCAGCACGCTGGACGGCAAAGGGATGCGCGCCTGATAAAGCACGCCTTCGCTGATGGTGACCGCGCCTTCGTCCTGAACATACAGACCGCTGGCGACCCGCTTCGCGACCAGACCTGCGACGAAGCGGGACACTTCCTCGGGCCGGATCGCGCCGATGGGTGACAATTGCAGCGATTCGAGGCCCAGTTCGTAAATCGCCGCAGTCCGCGTATCGACAATCTCGGACAGCGGGCGCGAGGAGGCGACCGCGTAATAGGATGGCGCGGACCGGAACTGCGCCGAATCGGCGTTGATCCACATGCCCCAGATGCGCCGCTTTTCGCGCAGGTTGATCGCCTCGGTCGGGCCTTTCAGCACGACCACGATGTCATAGGGCGTATCGCTGCCCGCCCGTCTGCCATCGGGTTGCAGGACGGCGCCGTAAAGCAGCAGATCGGCACCGGTGAAGCCCTGCCGGACCACGACCTCGTGCTGGGAGATTTCGGGAATGAGGATGGGATCCCGCCCCTGCGCCATCGCCGGCATGGCCGCTATCGTGCCACAAAGGGCAAGGATCAGCGCCAGCCATTTCATAGCGGCGACACGGTGAAAATCTCGCCCGGGCGGAAGGTCAGCGTCACCGCCATTTGCAGCGCCACCGCCAGAACGATCGCCGCCAGCACCGCCCGCAGCAATTCGGGGCGCGCATTGAGCGCAAATTTGGCACCGATTTGCGCACCCGAAACCGAACCCAGCAGCAATAGAGCGGCCAGAACGATATCGACCGCATTGGTCGTCAACGCATGCATCATGGTGGTTGCGATGGTCGTAAAAAGGATCTGGAACAGCGAGGTTCCGACGACCACCGCCGCGCTCATCCCCAAGCCATACAACATCAGCGGCACCAGCAGGAATCCGCCGCCGATCCCCATCAGCATCGTCAACGTGCCCACCGCCATGCCCAGCAGCACAGGTGCCAATGGCGAGATATAGAGGCCCGATTTGTAAAACCGCCAACGCCCCGGCAGGCTGGTCACGAACGGATGATGGCGCCTTTTACTGGGCGGGCGCTTCAGGCGTTCGAAACGGTGCGACAAAAGTTCGGGCACCGATTCCATCGCCATCTTGATGCCGACGCTGCCCAGCACGACGACGTAAAGTATGGCGATGGCGACATCGATCTGGCCGATCGATTGCAACAGGCGGAACAGCAATGCGCCAATGCCGGTGCCGACGATGCCGCCGCCCACCATCATCGCACCCATCTGGTAATCCACCCCGCCACGCTTGGCGTGAAAGATCGCGCCCGAAACGCTGGCACCCGTCACCTGGCTGGCGGCAGAGGCCGCCGCGACCGTTGGCGGGATGCCGTAAAAGATCAGCAGCGGCGTCGTCAGAAACCCGCCCCCGACGCCGAACATGCCCGACAACAGCCCTGTCAGACCGCCCAGCAGGACGATGACGAGGCCGTTGACCGACAAATTCGCAATGGGAAGATAAACGTCCATGGCGGGGTTCAGAAGGTCCGGGCGGCGAAACAGCGACTTGCTGCATCATCGCTTATGCAACATGCGCGCTTTCCTGTCTGCCCATGGCGCGGCGATATCGCAAACTTATCGGCGGGTGGCGCAAAATGGTCGCAATCAGAAACCGGTCGACACCGTAATGACCGGACCCGACGCCGGCTGCGCATCGCCAGCAACGCGTTCGCGCCAGTCAATGCTGGCCCGCGCAAAGATGCCGCCGCCCACTGGCGCGGTGACTGAAAGGCTTGGGCCGATATCGATACGCTCCACATCCTCTTGCGCGCCGCCCCAGACGCCCGCACCTGCCTGCACGGTGGCAGGCCCGACATCGATGCTGCGCGTCACCCGCGCCTGCCCGTCGGCAAAACCCGTGGCGTTGCTGCCGCCGACATAGCCCGCCTGCGCATAGAGTTCGATATCGAGGTTAAGCGGCAAAGCCTGCGGTGGCGGTCCGAACACGCCGACCACGGCTGGCCGGACCAGCGTATCGCCCGAAAATCGCCCGACGCGCCCCTCTGCCAGAATTTCGAGCGGCAGCTGCTTTACCGGTTGCACGCCAACACCCGCGGCCAGTTCCCTGTCGGGCGTATCCAGTGCGCCCGTCGCGCGCATATGGGCACGGGGTTGCAGCGTATTGTCATGCGCCAGCCGATAGCGCAGCACCGCACCCGCCTGGCTCGCGCCATAGCTGAGCGCGCCCGGCACATTCGTGGCGCCCTCGCTTCCCTTGCGCCAGAGAAGCCAGCTGTCGGCCGACCAGCGACGCCCCGATGCTTCGCGCGAAGAAGGCGAGAAAGGCAGAAGCCTTGGCGCGATCGCAGGGGCCGATCCGGCAGGGACTGTCGCAGCCGGCGGGGCAGTGGGCGGTACGGCCACAGGCGTATGTGACGGGATCGCGGCAGGCGATGGAAAGAACACCGGCGGCGGGGGAAGCGTTAACGGCAAGGGGCGGATCGTGCGCGCTTCGTGCGGCACATCACTGTTTACAGGCGCGCTCGCCGCGGCTTCGGCTTCCGGCCTGGCCGGAGTAACCGCTTCGGCCATCACCGGCGCGGGTTCGCCCACCCGCTTTACCACATTGGGCGGCACCGGAACGTCGAGAAAATCGCCCGAAGGCACCAAAGCGCGCATGGCGACCCATCCGCCCATCAGACCGGTCAGCGCGACCAGTGGCTGCCCCCGCCGTCTTGCCGCCGATGTCACGAAATGGTGCCCGCCTCGGCAGGGTGGCGGTCATGCTCGGTCTTGTCCCAGACCTTCCCCTTGCCCCGCAAATCCGCGATATAGCGCATCAGCGCCCGTCGCGCCGAAATGATCGCGATGACATTGGCAACGGGAATGCGGATGACCGCGGCGACGCCTTCTCCCCAGCCATATTCGCGGCCCACCAGCACAAATCGCATGAAGGCGCGCCACAGGAACGCAAATGTGGTGAAGATCAATATCCAGTAGATCAGCGGCGGCAGCCGCGATGGCTGATAGATGCCTGCGGCCTCGCCCAGTCGCAACACGCCCGTCAGCAGGACCAGCGCATAGGCGCATAGCAAGACCAGCGCCACCAGCGGCCCCCGCCGGTCGCGCAGGCGCATCCAGAATTCCAGCGGGCTGCGGCTCCACCCCAGCTGTTCCCACCCGTCGAATGCAATGCCCTGCACCCATCGCGCCTTTTGCCTGACAGCCGCGTCCAGCCGGTGCGGGAAATAGGCGCGCGTCGCGATCAATGATCCGTCCACGGCCCGCGCGCGAATGAAGCTGCCGCCCCTGCCACGCTCGTCCTTCCGGCCGATGAGCATGCCCAGCTCGTAATCCTCGGTCAGGGCAGCGGGATCGAACGGCCCCGCTTGCTGGCCGCGCCGCGCGATGATCCGGTCGAGCGCGTCACGCGCAAAGGCGCAGCCGACGCCCGCAGCGGGTATTCCCGCGCCCAGTTCGGCTCGCACCACCATCTCTCGCGCATGCGCGTCGGTAAATTCGTCGCAATAATGGCCCGATATGAATTGCGATGCCTCGTGCCGTTCGGGTCTGACAGGAATCTGTACGAAATCGGCGCGATCCAGCTCTGCATCTATCAGCGACAGGGCCTGCGGATGGACCAGATCCTCCGCATCATGCAGCAGGACGGCACGAAACCGCCTGCCCGTGCGCTGTTCATCCACGACCATCGCGGCGAAGCATCTATTCAGACAGTCGCCCTTCGTCGTCGGACCGGGCGTTTCATTGATGACGATGCGAAGCCGCGGATCGACCGATCCGTCAGTGCGGATACAGGCGTCGGCAATTGCGGCCTGCGTATCGGGATCGTTGACGTAACACCCGGCATAGATGCGCAATTCGCGGTGCGGCCAGACCGACAATGCATGCCGAAGCATCGGGCCGATCACCCGCGCCTCGCGCCATGCAGGCACGAATAATGCGATGGGGGCAGTCAGTTCGGCCGCTAGCGGCGCGGACAATTGCCGCGTTTTCCCCCGGCCGGTCAGCTTGAGCCAAAGCCATGCGCTATCGATGGCCAGCTCGTCCAGCGCCCCGATCAGGAACCAGAAACCGGCGAACAGCAGCAGTTCCAGCCGAACCGCTTCCAATATGGAAAAAAGCGGGGTTACAACCCCCGCGCCTGCGACCATCGATGCCCCCGTCCAGGGACGCGTCACTTCCGACGGACAACGCGCCCCAACATGGCGGGTCTAGCTGCGCTTCAAACGGGCCGCAAGCGAGGCGAACGACTTGTTCGCCTTTGGCGGAATCACCTTACCAGCTGCCGGTGTTTTCCATGCTGGCCCACGGTTCGGCCGGCTCCAGATGGCCGTCCTGCAGCAATTCGATCGAAATGCCGTCGGGTGTTTTCACAAAAGCCATGTGTCCGTCGCGCGGCGGGCGGTGCACGATATGGCCCGCATCCATGATCCGCTGGCAGGTGGCGTAAATATCGTCGACGCGGAACGCCAGATGGCCGAAATTGCGACCGCCCGTATAGGTTTCGGGTTCCGATCCGTCTTCGGCAGGCCAGTTATAGGTCAACTCGACCTCGGCCACGTCCTCTTGCCCGGGTGCGGACATGAAGATCAGCGTGAACCGGCCCTTCTCGCTCTCCATGCGGCGCGTTTCCTCCAGCCCGATCAGGCGGAGGAAATCGATGGTGGCGTCGGGGTCCGTAACCCGGATCATCGTGTGCAGATATTTCGTCATGCCGCGAAACTAGGAAGCCAGCCCCGCCATGCCAAGGGTTCAGGCGCTGCGAACGGCAAAAACAGGTGCACCGTATGAAAAGGGCCCGCGCTCCGTCGGAACGCGGGCCCCAATTCTGCCAGTCCCTCAGGACCGGATTCTATCGATCAGAAGCTGGCCGACAGGGTCGCGACGATCGTGTCGTTCATGACCGGACCAAACTGGATATCGTCGTTCGAAGGCGCTTCTACGCCGACATAGGAGATACCAGCCTCCAGCGGGCCGAAAACCGCCATCGATGCGCCGATCGACCAGTCGAATGCCGTCTGGTCATCGGTGCCGAAATCCGAATAGGTTTCGGGCGACCAGACACCATCGGTATAGCCGAGGTGGCCGCTGATCGTGACCGGAGTGCCGGGGACGCCGAAGCCGACATCGGTGTACAGGTACAGATTGTCCTGATTGGCCGTCGAATCCTGATCCCATGCATAGGCAACGCCGGCAGTCACTTCTGCCGGACCCAGTGCAGCGGTGACCGATGCATAGGGCTCGTAATAATCGGTGTCGCCCGAAGCGCTGGGGTACATGTAATACAGCAAGCCGACATCGAACGAGACCGTATCGTTGATCGCACCGCTATAGCCGCCATAGATGTCGACTTCGGTATTGCCATAGCCGGTCGAGGTCGGCTCGAGCGAAGATGCCCATGTGCCGATGTAGAAACCGCTGGAATGGGCGATGTCGAAACCGCCCTGAATGGCAAAATCGCCACCCGAATAGCTGACGCCGCGGAAACGATAATCGGTCACCATCGCAACATTGGCGGATACCGAAATTTCGCTCTCGTCCTGTGCAAGGGCCGGGGTTGCGACCAGGGCCGAACCGGCGAGCAAAGAGGCGGCGATGGCACCGCGAAGAAGAGTCTTCATATTTTTTCCCTCATTCTTTGTCCAAGGATCCTCGCCCCTCCTGACAATTCCCCGCCGCGCCTTATTCGTGTGGCGCGTGTCGGGGACATGCACTATCCGCAGTGCAATCACTTGCTGCACTGCACAAGGCAATTTTTAACTTTCTGTGTCAAACAGGCCGGTTGGTGTGGATTTCTTGCAACGCAACGCGCCTTCACGCACCAAATATGTCATAGATGCCGGAAATGCCGAACCTTTTGCCGACACACCTTGTCGCGCGATTCAGCGATTATTAACTAGGTTCGATCAATGGCCACGACTGCACTATGAATTTTTTTCGCGACATTCTCGATCGACAGCGCGCCGAGCCGCTGCATGGGCCAACTGTTCCGGATGGTGAGCGCGTCTATGCCGTCGGCGATATCCACGGACGCCGCGACCTTTTCGATCGCATTATCGCCATGGTCGACGCCGATGACGAGCAACGGGGCGAGGCGAATACGACCGTCATCCTGCTGGGCGATCTGATCGATCGCGGCCCCGACAGCGCCGGGGTGATCGCCAGGGCACGCGAATGGGCCACGCGGCGCAAGGTGCGCATGTTGATGGGCAATCATGAAGAGATGATGCTGCGCGCGCTCGACAGTGACGAGAATCTGCGCCACTTCCTGCGCGTCGGCGGGCGCGAGACCCTGCTCAGCTATCCGATTCCGCTGAAAAGCTATCGCACCGCATCATTGACGCATCTTGCCGAGCTGGCGCGCGAGGCCGTGCCGATCGAGGATATCGAACTGATCGAATCGATGGAGGATATGATCCGCATCGGCGATTATCTGTTCGTGCATGCAGGCATCAATCCGACCGTTCCGCTGGAAGAACAGGTGGGGCGCGACCTGCGCTGGATCCGCGAGCCTTTTCTCAGCCATGACAGCCCGCTGGACGTGTGCGTCATCCATGGCCACACGATCCGCGAGGAAGTTGAAATCGGCCCGCGCACCGACCGGCCCAATCGCATCGGCATCGATACCGGCGCATTCCGTTCGGGGCGGCTAACAGCCATCGGACTGGAAGGCAGCCAGCGCTGGTTTATCGAGGCAAGCGAAACGCCCGCCTGACCGGGCATCGCCCACGCGTCACAGCAGGCGCGCACCATCGGGCACCGGCCTGTCGGGTGAGAACAGCGTTATCCGCCCTTCCGCATCCGCAAATCCCAGTGTCAGCACTTCGGACATGATCGGGCCGATCTGGCGCGGCGGAAAATTCACCACGCCTGCCAGTTGCCGCCCGACCAGATCTTCGGGGCTGTAAAGCGCCGCGATCTGCGCGCTGGTCTTGCGCAGACCCACGCCCGGTCCGAAATCGATATGCAAGATCAGGCTGGGCTTGCGCGCCTTTTCAAAGGGTTCGGCCTTTACCACTGTGCCGATACGGATATCGACCTTCAGAAAATCGTCGAAGGCGATCGTATCGGCAGGCGGCGTGCCGGCGTTTTGGTCAATATGCATTCATTCCATTTCAAGGATGATCGCATCGACCGCAAGCGAATCTCCGGCCTTGGCGTTGACCGATTTCACAACGCCCGATTTCTCCGCGCGCAGGATGTTTTCCATTTTCATCGCCTCGACCACCGCCAGCGGCTGGCCCTGTTCGACCTTGTCGCCCTCACCCACGTTCAGCGATACGAGCAAGCCCGGCATCGGACAGACGAGGAATTTCGACATGTCGGGCGGAATCTTTTCGATCATATGTTTCTGATAACGCGCCACATGGGCGGGCAGCACGCGCAATTTGTGGCGCGCGCCGCGCGTCGTCAGTGCGAAACCGGCCGGTATCGGCTCGACCTTCACGGTCAGCGGATCGCCGCCTTCGCCCTCTTCGTCGGCATCGAACACGGCGCTGACCAGGCGCTGGCCGGGCGTGTATTCCATGGCGATATCGATTGCATCGCCGTCGACCGTGACGGCATCTTGCGACAGCGTCACCTCGTGCCTGGCATCGCCCAGTTCGACCACCCAGTCGGCGGGCGGCGACAGGCGGTTACCCAGCTGCCCCTCGATCCGGCGGGCGCGGTCGGCGTGGGCAGTGGCGATAAAGGCCGCGATGGCCGACAGCTTGCGCCCCATGGCCGCATCGGCAGGCGCACCCGTAAAGCCCTCAGGATATTCTTCGGCAATAAAGCCGGTGGTCAGCTCGCCGCTGCGGAATCGGGGATGCTGCATGATGGCCGACAGGAAATCGATATTATGGCCCAGCCCTTCGATGTCGAAGGCATCGAGCGCCGCGACCTGTAAGTCCGCTGCCTCGTCACGGGTTTCGCCCCATGTGATCAGCTTGGCGATCATCGGGTCATAGAACATGCTGACCTCGCCGCCTTCGTAAACGCCGTCGTCCACGCGAATCCCGTCCACACCGCGGCGGCCATTCTCGCTACCGTCATCGGTCCAGCCATTGACCGGCGGATCATAGCGGACGAGGCGGCCCGTGCTGGGCAGGAAACCGCGATAGGGGTCTTCGGCATAGACGCGGTTTTCGATGGCCCAACCGTCGATCTTCACATCGTCCTGCGTCATCGCCAGCTTTTCGCCCGCGGCCACGCGGATCATCTGTTCGACCAGATCGACGCCGGTAATCGCCTCAGTAACCGGGTGCTCCACCTGCAGGCGGGTGTTCATTTCAAGGAAGTAGAAGCTTTCCCCGCTGGGGTCCGCGCCCGAAACGATCAGCTCGACCGTTCCGGCCGAATAATAGCCGACGGCCCGCGACAGCGCCACGCATTGCTCGCCCATCGCCTTGCGCATCTTGGGCGTGACGAAAGGTGATGGCGCTTCCTCGACCACCTTTTGGTGACGGCGCTGGATCGAACATTCACGCTCGTTCAGATAAAGGATATTACCGTGCTTATCGCCCAGAATCTGGATTTCGATGTGGCGCGGGTTGAGGATGAATTTCTCGATAAAAACGCGGTCGTCGCCAAAGCTGTTCAGCCCTTCGCGCTTCACGCTTTCGAAACCCTCGCGCACGTCCTGTTCGGAATAGGCAAGGCGCATGCCCTTGCCCCCGCCGCCCGCGCTGGCCTTCATCATCACCGGATAGCCGATGTCGTTCGAAATCTCGACCGCATGGTCGGTGTCGCGGATCTCGCCCACGAATCCGGGGACGACATTGACGCCCGCTTCCTTGGCCAGCTTTTTGGATTCGATCTTGTCGCCCATGGCGGCAATGGCACCCACGGGCGGGCCGATGAACTCGATCCCTTCTGCGGCCAATGCCTCGGCAAACGACGTGCGTTCGGACAGGAAACCATAGCCCGGATGCACGGCTTCGGCGCCGGTCTGCTTGCAGGCGGCAATGATCTTGTCCGCGATCAGATAGCTTTCCGACGCGGCCGAGGGGCCGATGTGAACAGCCTCATCCGCCATTTGCACGAAGGGCGCGCGCGCATCGGCGTCGGAATAGACGGCAACCGTGGCAATGCCCATCCGGCGCGCGGTCTTGATCACCCGACATGCGATTTCGCCGCGATTGGCGATGAGGATTTTCTTGAACACTAACGGCTTCCTCTCTGGGTCAGTTCGTCTGCGCGAGCGCGCGCAATTGCGCGGTTCGCGTTTCGGTCAGTTCGGTCATGCATCGGTTGTGGATTAGCGGCAGGATCGACCCGCCGGCATAGGGAGCAGCCACCGCCTTGCATTGCGCGTCGCGGAAGGCGATCCACGCGCGCTGCGCCGCCAGCAGGCTGTCGAATGTGTCGCGCTGCTTCGCCACTGCGCGTGCATCGGCCCATGCGGCATTCAGCGCGCCATCGGCGGCCTGATATTCCTGCATGGAACAGGCGTTCATGTCCGCCTGCGTCATCGCATTGTCGCAGGCGGCGGGTTGAACGGCAGTGGCAAGAAGCAGCGCTGCGATCACTCGGCAGCCTCCGCGGGCAGTTTTGCGCAGGTCGCGCCGGTGTCGGGCGCCGCCATCGGCTCCAGCCCCAGCCTGTCGAACAGCGCATCGTCGCTGTCGTCGCCCGCATTGGGCGCGGTCAGCAATTGTTCGCCCGAAAAGATCGAATTCGCGCCTGCAAGGAAGCACAAGGCCTGCGTCGATGCGCTCATGCTCTCGCGCCCTGCCGACAGGCGAACCATGGATTCGGGCATGGTGATGCGCGCCACCGCCACGGTGCGGACGAATTCAATCTCGTCGATCTGGGCCAGCGGCGTATCGGCCAGCATGTCGCCCAGCGGCGTGCCCTTTACCGGCACCAGCGCGTTGACCGGCACGCTTTCGGGATGATCCTCCATCGTGGCCAGCACATGGACAAAACCCACGCGATCCTCGCGCGTTTCGCCCATGCCAACGATACCGCCGCAGCACACGTTGATGCCCGCCGCGCGCACATGTTCCAGCGTCAAGAGCCGGTCGCCCAGGCTGCGCGTGGTGGCAACGCGGTCGTAATATTCGGGGCCGGTGTCGATGTTATGGTTGTAATAATCAAGGCCCGCATCGGCCAGTTGCCGTGCCTGCGTGTCGGTCAGCATCCCCGCCGTCATGCAGGTTTCCATCCCCATCGCCTTTACCTGCCGGACCATTTCGGTCAGCGCGGGCATGTCGCGGTCCTTGGGATTGCGGAAGGCCGCACCCATGCAGAAACGGGTGCTGCCCATGTCCTTGGCCTGCGCCGCCGATTGCAGCACCTGCTGCACTTCCATCAGCTTGGTCGCCTTCAGCCCGCTGTCATTATGGGCGGACTGGCTGCAATAGCCGCAGTCTTCGGGGCAACCGCCGGTCTTGATCGACAGCAGGGTCGAACGCTGCACCGTGTTGGGCCGGTGATGGGCGCGATGCACTTCGGCCGCGCGGAATACCAGTTCGGTGAACGGCAGGTCGAACAGGGCGGCGATTTCCTCGCGGGTCCAGTCATTTCGCGGTTCGGGACGCGTTTCAGAACGCGGTGCGGTTGCGGTTTGGGGGTTGGTCATGCGGCTTTCCTCTGGCGCGCCTCTGCATAGGCGGAAAGCGCGCGTGCATAATGGGGTGCGGCGCGCCGGTCACCCTCGCCCGCACCGAAACCGTGGAGCGTTTCGGCAATCCGCGCAACGCCTGCGTCGCTCAGGCTGCCAAGCGGCGCGACATGCACGCCGATGGTAAAGACGATGGCCTGCGATTTCGGTAGCCGTCGCAACGTCTCTCGCTCGCAGCGCACGAACAGGGTTTCGCCCGCGTTCTCCGGGGTGACATGGGCAAAGCGCTGTGCAGGATCGTCGGTGGGGAGATAGCGCCACAATCCGTTGGGCATCACAAAGGCATTGGTGCGGCCGAAAATATGCGGCGCGCGCAATCCGTCGAGAAAGCGGTCGACACCTGCGGAGAGCTGCTCGGCATAGCCGTCGATGGGTTCATGCACCTTGGCGACGGCTTGGCCCATTTTGTCGGAAAGGTGCCAGTCGGTCGGAAATGCCACCGCCGCGCCGGTCAGTCGAAAAGGCCGACCCGGCGCATCCTGGGTCAGGATGCAGAAATCCTCCCAATGCGCGCGGGCGGCCTGTTCGATGCCGCCCGATACGCCGAGCATGTCGCACAGTTCGGTTTCGGCAGAGCGCGCTTCGGGAAGGACCTGCACGGCATCGGGATGCGCGTCGAAAGCGGCATTGCGGGTCGCCAGGTCGGGGGCTTTCACCAGCCACTCACTCTCGGCCAGACGCACCAGCCCCATGCGCAGCGGGCCAGAGACCCGTGCGTCAGGCAGCAGCGTCTCGACCGAGAAACCGAGGGATGGCTTGGGGGTCATTGTGCGAATGCCTTTCGCAGCAACGCGATCGAACCCACAACAACCGTCAAAGCAGTCAGCTGCGATCCGGGAAAATGCCAGAACTTTTCCATGGTGGACCATTCACAGGCCGTGTTGCTGGAAAACGCCGGGCAAATCCCCATCTGCCAAACGAACAGATGCCCCAGCGACCACGCAATCGCGGCGAGGATCAGCAAAGCCACGATTGCCTTTGCCCAAAGCGGCAAGGTTGGATGGTGATAGCTCACTCAGCAGCCTCGTCCAGATCGGCGGGCGGCATGTTGTGGCCCAGCAGGCGCAGCACGTCGGCTGCGCATTCGACCACGTTGGAACCGGGCCCGTAAATGCCCTGCACGCCCGCATTGCGCAGATATTCGTAATCGCTGGGCGGGATCACACCGCCAGCCGTCACCTTGATGTCGCCGCGCCCTGCGTCCTTCAGCAGGCGGATGAGTTCGGGGATGAGCGTCTTGTGCCCCGCCGCCAGCGACGATGCGCCGATCAGGTCAACATCGGCCTCAAGCGCCATTTCCAGCGTTTCCTGCGGCGTCTGGAACAAGGGACCGGTGGTGACGTCGAAACCCATGTCGCCAAAGGCCGACGCGATCACGTTCGCGCCGCGGTCGTGGCCGTCCTGCCCCATCTTGGCGATCATCACGCGCGGCTTGCGGCCCATGCGGCGGCCCACCGCTTCGACACCATCGACCACGGCCTGATACCGGCTATCGTCGGCATAGGCCGCGCCATAAATGCCCTTCACCGGCTTTGGCATGGTGTCATAGCGGCCGAAAGCAGCCTCCATCGCATCCGAAATCTCGCCAAGGCTGGCGCGTTCGCGCGCGGCATCGACGGCCAGCGCCAGCAGGTTGCCGTCGGTCTTGGCCCCTTCGCGCAGCGCGTCCAGCGCCGCCTGACACTTCTTCTCGTCACGCGTGCTGCGCATCTTTTCCAGACGCCTGATCTGCGCCTCACGCACGGCGGTATTGTCGATGTCGAGCGTCTCGATCGGGTCTTCGTCTTTCAGGCGGAACTTGTTGACGCCGACGATCACATCTTCGCCCTTGTCGACACGCGCCTGACGGGCGGCGGCGGCTTCCTCGATCATGCCCTTGGGCCAACCGGCTGCCACGGCCTTGGCCATGCCGCCCTCGGCCTCGACCTTCTCGATGATGGCCCATGCCTCGTCCACCAGCGATTTGGTCAGCGCCTCGACGTAATAGGAGCCACCCAGCGGATCGACGACATTGGTCATGCCGGTCTCTTCCTGCAGCACGATCTGCGTGTTGCGGGCAATGCGGGCGGAGAAATCGGTGGGAAGCGCGATGGCTTCATCCAGCGCATTGGTGTGGAGCGACTGGGTGCCGCCCAGCATCGCGGCCATCGCCTCGACCGTGGTGCGGATGACGTTGTTATAGGGGTCCTGCTCGGTCAAAGACACGCCGCTGGTCTGGCAATGGGTGCGCAGCATCTTGGACCGCTCGGACTGCGCGCCCAGCTGCGTCATCGCGCGGTGCCAAAGCGTGCGAGCCGCACGCAGTTTCGCCACTTCCATGAAGAAGTTCATGCCGATGGCGAAGAAGAAGCTCAGCCGCCCCGCGAACTTGTCGATATCAAGCCCGCTGGCCACGCCATATTTCACATATTCCATGCCGTCGGCGATGGTGAAGGCCAGCTCCTGCACCTGCGTCGCGCCGGCTTCCTGCATGTGATAGCCGGAGATCGAGATCGAGTTGAACTTCGGCATGTGATCCGCCGTATAGGCGAAGATGTCCGAAATGATCCGCATCGAAGGTTCGGGCGGATAGATATAGGTGTTGCGGACCATGAACTCCTTCAGAATGTCGTTCTGGATGGTCCCGGTTAGCTGCTCGGGCTCTACCCCCTGCTCTTCCGCCGCGATGATATAGAACGCAAGACACGGGATCACCGCGCCGTTCATCGTCATCGACACGCTCATCTGGTCGAGCGGGATCTGGTCGAAGAGGATCTTCATATCCTCGACGCTGTCGATGGCCACGCCCGCCTTGCCGACATCGCCGACGACGCGCGGATGGTCGCTGTCATAACCGCGATGGGTGGCAAGGTCGAAGGCGACCGACAGGCCCTTTTGCCCCGCCGCCAGATTGCGACGGTAAAAGGCATTCGATTCCTCTGCGGTCGAGAAGCCCGCATATTGCCGGATCGTCCACGGACGGCCCGCATACATCGATGCCTTCACCCCGCGCGTGAACGGTGCAAAGCCGGGCAGGCCGGGGTCCCAGCCTTCATTGTCCGCCGCCGTGTAAAGCGGCTTGACGTCGATCCCCTCGGGCGTGTGCCAGGTCAGATCGCGGCCCTTCACTTCCTTGTCGGCGGTGGCCTGCCAGTCGGTCAGCGTCGGTTTCTTGTCACTCATGATAAACCCTCTCAGCGCCCCTTGAAGATGGGGCGGCGCTTGTGCGCAAAGGCGTCCAGCGCCTCCTTGAAATCCTCGGTCCGGCCGGCAATCGACTGGTTCGCGCGTTCGCGCTCCAGCATCTCGGCAAAGCCGGTGTCCAGCGCATCGCCGATCTGCTTGCGGATCAGGCCGATCGCCTTGGCAGGCCCCTTGGTCAGCCGGTGCGCAATGGCCTGCGCCTCCTCCAGCGCCTTGCCATCGTCGGTCACGCGGGTAATCAGGCCCATCGCCCTGGCATCCTCGGCAGTAATCTCCTCACCCAGCAGCGCCAGTTCCAGCGCGCGGGCACGCCCGACGGCGCGGGTCACCAGCCAGCTGGCACCCAGATCGGGGACCAGCCCGATATTCACAAACGCCAGCAGCAGAAACGCCGAACGCGCCGCAACGACGATATCGCCCGCCAGCGCCAACGACATCCCCGCACCGACCGCAGGACCGTTCACGGCCGTGACCAGCGGCACGGGCAGATCGGCCAGCTTGGCCACGAACGGATTGTAATGATCGTCGAGAAGCTCGCCCAGATCTTCGGGCAGGCCGGTATATCCGGCGCCATCGGCACGCAGATCGGCGCCCGCGCAGAAAGAGCGCCCCTCACCCGTCAGCACCAGCGCGCGTGCGCCGCCATCGATGGCCTTGTCGATGGCCTCGGTCAGCTCGGCCATGACATTGGGGGTCAGCGCATTCAGCCGGTCGGGCCGGTTGATCGCGATGGTGACCACGCCGCCATCGCGTTCGGACGTGATGAAACGATAGGACATCAATGCGTCTCTTCGGGGGTTTCCATGATTTCGGTCAGCATGCCCATCATGTCCTTGGGATGCACGAAGAAGATCGGCGTGCCATGCGCACCGATCCGCGTCGGGCCCAGAATGCGCTTGCCGATGCCATCGAAATAGGCGCGCGCCTCTTCGATGTCCGGCACTTCAAAGCAAACGTGGTGCTGTCCGCCCAGCGGGTTCTTGGCGATAAAGCCCGCGACGGGCGAATTTCCGTCGAGCGGCGACAGCAGTTCGACCTGCGTGCCTGCGGTGCCGTTCCCGTCTTCTCCGTTTCCGGGCGTGTGGACGAAGCACACTTTGACGCCCTGCTCCGGCATGTCGAACGGCTCGGTCACGACCGATGCGCCCATCACATCGCGGTAATGCGCGATGGCGGCATCCATGTCCGGCACGGCATAGCCGAGGTGGTTCATCCTTCCCAAGGTGAATGCGGGTTTCATTCCTCAGCCCTCGATAATCGGTTCGATGGTCATGGCGCTCTTCAGGCTGTTCGCGATGATGCAGCTTTTATGCGCCTTGTGGTGAAGATGCTCGATCTCCTCTGCACCAGGCAGTGTCTCGCCGGTAAAGGCAGCGTGCGGGCGCATCACAATGGTCGACACCCACGGATCGCCTGCCTCGTTCTTCTCGACCTCGCCCACCGGATTATCCTCGTAGGAAGAGATCGAGAAACCCGCCTTGGCCGCATAGGCAAGGAAATAGAGCATGTGGCAGCTTGCCGCCGCAGCCAGCAGCGCCTCTTCGGGATCGACCGCGCTTTCGTCGATCAGCGCGGCCGGCAGATAGCCCGGCGCCGCGCTGCCCGGCACCTTCGCTCCGCCGTCGAAGCTCCACACATGGGCGCGGCTGTATTTGTTGGTCGGGAAATCCTCGCCCTCGGAAATCTCCCAACGGACATTGGCGGTATAGGTACCCATCTCCCGTCACTCCCCACAATCTGTCACTGGATTACAGCGGGATATTGTCGTGCTTTTTCCAGGGATTCTCCAGCTCCTTGTTCCGCAACTTGCGCAGGCCCAGCGCGATGCGGCGGCGGGTGGAGTGAGGCATGATCACCTCGTCGATGAAGCCCTTGGACGCGGCTACGAAGGGATTGGCGAAGCGGTCTTCGTATTCCTTGGTCTTGGCCGCGATCTTTTCCGGATCGTCGCGGTCCTGCCGGAAGATGATCTCTACCGCGCCCTTCGCGCCCATCACCGCGATTTCGGCGGTCGGCCATGCATAGTTGAGGTCGCCGCGCAAATGTTTGGACGCCATCACGTCATAGGCCCCGCCATAGGCCTTGCGGGTGATGACGGTGATCTTGGGCACGGTCGCCTCGGCATAGGCGAACAGCAGTTTCGCGCCATGCTTGATAATGCCGTTATGTTCCTGATCGGTGCCGGGAAGGAAACCCGGAACGTCGACGAAGGTCAGGATCGGAATGCCGAACGCATCGCAGAAGCGCACGAAACGCGCCGCTTTTTTCGACGAATTGATGTCAAGCACGCCTGCCAGCACCATCGGCTGGTTGGCGACGATACCCACGGTCCGCCCCTCGACCCGACCGAATCCGCAGATGATGTTCGCGGCATGCTTGGGCTGCACTTCGAAAAAGTCGCCCTCGTCCACCACCTTCCGGATGACCTCGTGCATGTCATAGGGCTGGTTCGCCGATGCCGGAATGATCGTGTCGAGGCTGTCTTCCAGCCGGTCCCACGGGTCGCTGGTGGGGCGTTCGGGGATTTCGTCGCGGTTCGACAGCGGCAGATAATCGATAAAATCACGCGCCTGCAGCAGGGCGACGATATCGTTCTCGCACGCCAGATCGGCCACGCTGGTCTTGGTGGTATGGGTCGATGCACCGCCCAGCTCTTCCTGCGTCACAACCTCGTTCGTCACCGTCTTGACCACGTCGGGGCCGGTCACGAACATGTAGGAGCTGTCCTCCACCATGAAGATGAAATCGGTCATTGCGGGGGAATAGACCGCACCGCCCGCGCAGGGGCCCATGATCAGCGACAATTGCGGCACCACGCCCGATGCCAGCACATTGCGCTGGAACACTTCGGCATAGCCGCCCAGCGAGGCGACACCTTCCTGGATGCGCGCGCCGCCGCTGTCGTTCAGGCCGATGACGGGCGCGCCGACTTTCAGCGCGGCATCCATCACCTTGCAGATCTTTTGCGCGTGGCGTTCGGACAGCGAACCGCCGAAAACGGTGAAATCCTGGCTGAACACATAGACCAGCCGGCCATTGATCGTGCCCGATCCGGTGACCACGCCGTCACCGGGAATGTGGCCCTCGTCCATGCCGAAATCGACGCAATTATGCTCGACATACATGTCCAGCTCTTCGAACGATCCGGCATCGAGCAGCACGTCAAGCCTCTCTCGGGCAGTAAGCTTGCCCTTGGCGTGCTGGGCATCGATGCGTTTCTGGCCACCTCCCAGATGGGCGGCGGCGCGGCGACGTTCGACTTCGGCGATATTGGCAGACATTGCGGACGAGGGCCCCTCTCCATGGTGCTTACGGGTTGCGAAGACGGCAGGCGCCGCCGTCTTGCCAGATTGCCTATTGCTGTCAGCAAATTGCAAGTCCAATGCGAATTTGCAAAATCGTGGCGGCGGGTTTTGCAAAACCGCTGTCACCGCGTTACGAAAGCGCGATGAACCGACCGCAACGCATCTTTGCCGGCAAGACCCTGCGCGCCCTGCGCGGACGGCGGACCATGCGACAGGCCGAGATGGCGGCAAGGCTGGGCATTTCGGTTTCCTATCTTTCGCAGTTGGAAAGCGACGACCGCCCGCTGACCCCGCCACTGATCGCCGCGCTGACGCGGCATTTCGATCTGCGGCTCGACGATCTGGGCGGCGACAGTTCGGACAAGCGGGCAGAGGCCCTGCGCCGCGCCGCATCCGATCCGATCTTTGCCGAGCCGCTGGGAGAGGATGCCGCCGCCCGCGCCGTGCGCCAGCAGCCGCATCTGGCCGAGCGTTTCGTCGCTTTGCATGCCGCGTACCGGCAAGCGGGCGAGCGCTTGCAAATGCTGGACGAGACGCTGGAATCGGGCGAAACCGCGCAATCGGGCCGCCTGCCGTGGGAAGAAGTGCGCGACTGGTTCCACGGCGCGGGCAATTACATCCACACGCTGGACCGCGGGGCAGAGGATCTGGCCGCGCGCATTGCCGATGGTGCACCGCCGCTGACAGAAGCGGCCTTGCTGCGCTTTGCGGAAAGGCTGGGCCTGAATGTCACGCAGGGCGAAGGCGGGCTGCGGCATTACGATGCGGCGCGTCATGCGCTCACCCTCGATCCCGCGCAGCCTGCCGAAACGCGGCGGTTTCAACTGGCGTGGCAATTGGCGGGGATCGCGCTGGCCGATGAAATCGCGCTGGTCACCCGCCAGTCGGGGCTGGCTTCGGCAGGGGCGCGGCAATTGTTGCGCATCGGGCTGGGTAATTACGCGGCCGGTGCCTTGCTGATGCCCTATGAACGGTTTCGCGCTGCGGCGCTGGCCGAACGGCACGATATCGACCGTTTGCGCCAGCGTTTCGCGGTCAGCTTCGAACAGGCGTGCCACCGGCTGTCGACGCTGCAACGCGAAGGGGCGCGGGGCATTCCGTTCTTTTTCTGCCGCGTCGACATGGCGGGCAACATCACCAAGCGCCATTCGGCGACGCCGCTGCAATTCGCGCGTTTCGGCGGGGCCTGCCCGCTGTGGATCGTGCACGAGGCGGTGGCGATACCCGACCGCATATTGACGCAACTGGCCGAAACGCCCGACGGGGTCCGCTATGTCTCGATGGCCAAGGGGCTGGTGAAGCCTTCGGGAAGCTATGCCCGCCCGCCCCGCCGCTTTGCCGTGGCGCTTGGCTGCGAGGCGAAGGATGCCGCCGATTTCATCTATGCCGACGGTCTGGACGTCACGGCACGCGGCGCGGCGACACCCATCGGCATATCCTGCCGCCTGTGCCCCCGCGAAAACTGCGACCAGCGCGCCTTTCCGCCGGGCGACCGCGCCATCGTCGTCGATCCGGGCGGGCGCGGCGTGGTGCCCTATCGCATCGGCTGAGGCGGTCTGGTCGCGCTTCGGCCGGCACGCTTAGGGTTACAAAGGTGACAGGCTGTCACCCGCCCCAAATCCGCGAAAAACGGCGGGTTTCCGCCCTTGGTTGACGCCATGGGGGCCGGACAGATTGACGCATGTGAAAGAGCCGTTGCCCCGCCTTGCACGACGGACAAGGTGATCGCGTTAAAGGCGCGGCGGCGTGAAGGAAAATAAAACCGGCCATTGGCGTGGCGGCAACCCGACGGTCACCGCCACGCGATGATCGCTTACCCCTCGCCTTCCAGCGCATCCGCATCGCTGGCGGCTGTGGGAGTTTCGGCCGGAGGGGCCGGTTCGGCGGCGGGGGTGGCGGCCACGGCGGGCAGGCCCGCTTTGGCCAGCCCTTCCAGCGATCCGCCGTCGAGGCCCAGCTCCTTCATCAGCCCGTCGATCACCGGCGCCTGCGCGCGATACGACAGCGCGGCGGTCAGCGCGTCGCTGGCCAGATTGCCGCCGCCCGCATTCGCGCCGCCAGCCAGCAATGCCTTGGGATCGCCGCCCTTTGCGCCGGTCAGCCCGTCGACCTGCACGATCTTGATCGAATCGATGGCCTCCAGCGGCTTGGCGCTTTCGCGCACCAGTTCGGGCAGGACTTTCAGCAGGGCGAGCTTGGTCTGAAGCGAAATCTGCCCGTCGGACAGGATATTCGCCGCCTCGTTCACCGCGCGCTGGCCGGCGGCTTCGACTTCGAAGCGGATGCGGTCGGCCTCGGCGCGCAATTTCTCCGCCTCGGCAGCGCCTTCGGCTTCCAGCCGGATCGCCTCGGCGCGGTTGCGCGCGGCGTCACGCTCGGCTTCGGCTTCCACCTTTACCTTGATCGCGTCGCGCTCGGCAGCCTTGGCGGCCTCGATCAGCTGGATGCGCTTGTCACGCTCGGCCACTTCGGTTTCGCGGCTGGTCGTGACCTGTTCCTCGGCAGCGACGGCCTTGGCGCGGGCCTCGTCGGCCTCCGCCTTGGCCTGGCTTTCCTCGCGGCTTTTGTTCTGGACCGCGATCTGCTGTTCCTGCCGCGCGATTTCCAGCGCGCGCTGCTGGTCGATGCGCGCTTCCTCGACAAGGCGGTCGGCCTCGATCTGCTGGGCGTCGACCTGCTTCTTCGCCTCGATCTTGGCGGCATCGGCTTCGCGGTTGCGCTCGGCCTGTTCGCGGGCGATCTCGGCCACCTGCGCGGCGCGGCGCACCTCGACCTCGCGTTCCTGTTCCAGCCTTGCATATTCGGTATCGCGGCTGATCTGGAACGAGCGCTGTGCCGCCTCGAGGTTCTTCGATTCCATCTGGACGCGCGTGTCCTGCTCGATGTCGTTGCGCAGTTTCTTGCGCGCCTCGATCTGCTCGGTCAGCTTGGTCAGACCCTCGGCGTCGAAAGCATTGTTCGCGTTGAAATGCTCGATGCTCGTCTGGTCGAGGCCGGTGAGCGACACCGATTCCAGTTCAAGCCCGTTCATCGCAAGGTCGTTGGACGAGACCTGCTGCACCTTCTGCACGAATTCGGCGCGCTGTTCGTGCAATTCATTCATGCTCATGCCCGCGGCCACCGACCGCAGCGCGTCGACGAACTTGCCCTCGACCAGATCCTTCAACGCCTCCGGGTTCATGGTGCGCTGGCCCAATGTCTGCGCGGCCATGGCGATGGCGCCTGAATCGGGGCGCACGCGGACGTAGAATTCGGCCTTCACGTCGATGCGCAACCGGTCCAGCGTGATCAGCGCGTCGCTGTTCTTGCGCTCTACCGCCAGGCGGACGGTGTTCATGTTGACCGGCATCGTCTCGTGCAGCACGGGCAGGACGAGCGCGCCGCCGTTCATCACGACCTTTTCGCCGCCGAAACCGGTGCGGACAAAGCCCACTTCCTTGGTCGCGCGGCGATACAGCCGCGTGATGGTGAAGGCGATGATCAGCAGGACGGCGAAAACCGTGCCCGCGTAAATCGCGATGGTGACCAGCTGGTCCATTATGCAAACCCCCTATTCAATCGAGCCGGAACGGACCGGTGCCCGTCACGGCAAAGAAAATCCCACCCTCGCGCCGCACCAGCAGGACTTCGTCGCCCTCGGTAAATTCGGCGCTGTCTTCATGCGGTTCGACCATCACATTATGCGGCTGACCGAAATGGTCCTTCACCAGCACGCGCGCGGGGCTGCCGCGCCGCGCGGTGCCGATGGAAACGGTGCCGCGCTTGCCCACCAGCCGGTCGGTGCTGACGGCGCTCGTCTCGTCATGCGGCCAGATTTTCGACAGGGGCCGCGCCAGCAGCGATGTTGCCGGAACGCCGATCAACAGCCCCAGCCCCGCCGCGGGCAGCGCAGGCAAAGGCGCGCCCAGCAGGTTTTCGATCAATTGCTGGCCCGACCAGCCAAGCAGCGCGAAACAGCCGAGAAAAACCGACAGCCACGCCATCAGCGGCAAGCGGTTGAGGCCCAGCAGGCTGGCCAGACCGCCCGCGATATCGGTGCCCTCCACATCGATATCGCCATCGACATCGGTATCGAAATCGCCGCCGAAATCGGACAGGCCGACAGACTGCATCAGCAGCAAAAGCGCAAGCAGGGCCAGCGCCACCGCGAAGGGCGTGTTGTGTGCGGCAAGTATGTCCAAGATGCGACCCCTTTCCCCGTCAGCGACACTGGCAGGAAAAGGTTACGAAATAAACTGGTTTCGGACGATTTCCCGCCCCGCGACCGGGGCCGCTATTTCAACAGGACCAGCTCTTCCGCCATGGTCGGGTGGATGGCGACGGTGGCGTCGAAATCCTCTTTGGTCAGCCCTGCCTTTACCGCGACGGCGGCGGCCTGCATGATTTCGGCCGCGTCGGGGCCGATCATGTGGATGCCGACGATCTTGCCCGAATTGCTGTCGCAGATCATCTTGTACAGCGCGCGTTCGTTGCGGTTCGCCAGCACGTTTTTCATCGGGCGGAAATCGGACAGATAGACCTTTACGTCGCCCAGCCTGTTGCGGGCCTCGCTCTCCGTCATGCCGACGGCGGCGATGGGCGGGTGGCTGAACACCGCGCTGGGGATACAGTCATAGGATACGCTGCTCGGCTTGCCGCCGAACACGCTGTCGGCAAAGGCCTGCCCTTCGCGGATGGCGACGGGGGTCAACTGCACGCGGTCGGTCACATCGCCCACGGCATAGATATTGTCGACATTCGTCTTTGAAAAACGGTCGACCTTGATCTCGCCCCGCTCGCCCAGTTCGACGCCCGCATTCTCAAGGCCCAGCCCCTCCACATTGGGCACGCGGCCCGTGGCGAACAGCACGCAATCGACTTCCATATCCTCGTGATTGGTCATCGACACTTTAAGGCACCCGTTGTCCAGCTTTTCGATCCCGCGGAATTCGGCGTTGAAGCGGAAATCGATGCCCTTCATGGTCGAGATTTGCAGCAGCCGGTCGCGCAGGCTCTCGTCATAGCCGCGCAGCAGCTTGTCCGACCGGTTGATGATCGTGACCTTGCTGCCGAATTCGTTGAAAATGCCGGCGAATTCATTGGCGATATAGCCGCCGCCCGCGATCAGCACCCGTTTGGGCAATTCGTCGAGGTGAAACGCCTCGTTACTGGTGATGCCGTGTTCGTGGCCGGGGCAATCGGGCACGCGCGGGCGCGCGCCGGTGGCGATCAGGATCTTGTCGGCAGTCACCGTGCGTCCGCCCGCCAGTTTCAGCGTATGTGCATCGACCAGTTCGGCGCGTTCGTCGAAGATCGTCACATCGTGATTGCCAAGGGTCTGGGTATAGAGGCCCGAAATGCGCGTCACATCGTCAAGCACCGTGTCGCGCAGTTTTTTCCAGTCGAAGCTGGCCTTTTCGACCGTCCAGCCGAATTGCTGCGCGTCTTCCAGATCCTCGGCAAAATGCGCGCCATAGACCAGCATCTTCTTGGGCACGCAGCCGCGGATGACGCAGGTGCCGCCGATCCGGTGCTCTTCCGCCACGGCGACACGCGCGCCATGGGCCGCCGCGACGCGCGATGCCCGCACCCCGCCCGAACCGGCGCCAATGACGAAAAGGTCGAAATCAAACTCGCTGTCGGCCACGCAAAGCTCCTGTGTATTGCAGGGGCGCATATGGAAACGGCGGGGCCCGATGCCAACCGGCAGGGCGTAATTCAGCGTGCGGCGCGCCTTGCCAGCCAGCGGTCGAGTGCGATCAGCAGCGCGGCAAACACCGCGAACGACGCGGCCAGAACGATCACCGACAGTGCCAGCGCCCCCGCCCCCTGCTGCGTCGGATCGAGGAACCAATAGGCATACCAGCCGTCGAACGCCCCGCGCAGCAGCGCATAGCCCGCATAGGCCAGCGCCCAGCCCATCGGCCATGCCAGCGCCCGCCATTCCAGCCCGCCATGCGGAGCGGCGAGCCACGTCAGCACCATCAGGACCGGCGTGGCGCGGTGCAGCAGCATGTCGGCCACGAATTGCGCGCCCGTCGGTTGCCACAAATCCTGCAGGGCCAGCCAATAGACCAGCCCGACCAGCGCAATCCCCACCGTCGCCATCAGACGCACCGGCGGTGCGCCCATCCGGTCGGCATGCCCCAGCGCAAGATGCCCCGCAACAAGGAACACCAGCAGATTGGTCAACAGGGTGAAATAGCCCGCGAACCGCCACAGGGCCGCGCCCAAGGTCATGGTCTGGCCCATGATGTCCAGTTGCAGCAGCAGCGCATAGATCGCGGCCGCCGCCGTCAGCCCCGCCAGAATGCGCGCGACAAGGCCGATGCGCATTCCGGCGGGGACCGGATCGGGATGGGCGGCGGTCATCAGCCCTTAAGGCCGGCCGCCTCCAGCAAGGCTTCGGTGCTGGGATCGAACGGATCGCCCTTGCCGCTTTCGATCTGTTGGGCGATCTGCTTGCCCAGTTCCACGCCGAACTGGTCGAACGGGTTGATGCCCATCAGCACTGCGTTGCAGAAGGTGCGGTGTTCGTGGAACGCGATCAGCGCGCCCAGTGTCGCCGCGTCCATATCGTCGCACAGCATGGTCGCGCTGGGGCGGTTGCCGGGATAGCTGCGCGCCGGATCGTCACTGGGCTTGCCCGCCATCAGCGCCGCGCCCTGCGCGAAACAGTTCGTCAACAGGATGCGGTGATGTTCGGGCGAAAGCTCGTCCCCCGGTGCGATGCTGGCGATGAAATCCACCGGCACCAGCACCGTGCCCTGATGCAGCAGCTGGAACACCGCATGCTGCGCATCGGTGCCCACCCCGCCCCATGTGATCGGCGCGGTCGGTCCGTCGACGGGCTGGCCGTCCATCGTCACCAGCTTGCCGTTCGATTCCATTTCAAGCTGTTGCAGATAGTCGGGAAACAGCTTCAGCCTTTCGTCATAGGCAAACACCGCCCGCGTCTGGCAGCCGCGCAGCCGCGTATAAAGCTGGTCGGCAAAGGCAGCGCGAAGGCACAGATTGCCGCGCCCTTCGGTATCGCGGAAATGCACATCCACGGCCTGCGCGCCTGCCAGCATTTCCTCGAACTCCTCCCAGCCCAGCGCGATGGCGACGGGAAAGCCGATCGACGACCACAGCGAATATCGCCCGCCCACCGTCTCGCTGAACGGCAGCACGCGGGTTTCGTCGACACCCCATTCCACGGCCTTTTCGGGACTGGCGGTCAGCGCGACGACGCGGCCATAGGGATCGGCCACTCCGCCCGTCCTGAGCCAGTCGAGCGCGCTTTCCGCATTGGTCATCGTCTCGATCGTGGTGAAGGTCTTGGACGCGACCGCGATCATCGTCGTTTTGGGATCACAGGCATGCATCGCGTCTTCCAGCGCGCAACCGTCGATATTCGACACCACATGCACATTGATCAGCGGCGCATCCACGTCGCGCGCCAGCATGGCGAGCGCGCAGGCGGGGCCCAGCGCCGACCCGCCGATGCCGATATGGATCAGATGTTTGACATGGCCCAGTTCCTGCGCGCGGATCGCCTCTACCAGCAGCTTCATACGCTGGTGCAGCGCCATCGCTTCCTCGACGCTGGCGTCATTGCCCACGCCGCGCTGGGCCGTGTGTTCGGCGGCACGCCCTTCGGTCGGGTTGGCGATGCCGCCGTTCAGCAG
This sequence comes from Croceicoccus sp. Ery5, assembly GCF_020985325.1. Classification (NCBI taxonomy): domain Bacteria; kingdom Pseudomonadati; phylum Pseudomonadota; class Alphaproteobacteria; order Sphingomonadales; family Erythrobacteraceae; genus Croceicoccus; species Croceicoccus sp. Ery5. The sequence continues at coordinate 538,588 of NZ_CP087587.1, read as the reverse complement.
CACGTCGCGGCGGCCGGCGAAATCCATCGCATCGGCCAGTTCCTCGAACGCGGTCAGGTGCGCCTCGTCCAGATGGGTTTTCGACCAGTCGAACAGGATCGAGCCTGCAAATTCCCCTTCGCCCCAGCCGATCCGGCCGGTCAGCGCCGACAGCCGCCGGGGGTCGGCGGCGAAAAGGTCCTGCAATGTCGGCGTGGGCAAAGCGTTGAGGCGGTCGCGGATCGCGGCGGCATCGGTCATGAATTCGGTCCCTCACTGGCCGTAGAATCAATGAAAGCGGCAGGTTTTCGCTTGGCCGCCGTGCGTTTCCTGCCCTATGCCGCGCTGCGATACCAGACCATCGGCAGGCGAAAACAGGTTACATGCAAATTTCCGGCTCCAGCAATAATGGCGAAAACGCGCCGCAGGGCGACCCCGTCGGTCAGGCCCCGGCAGGCGGCGATCCCTTTGCCAAGCCCGCCACCACGCAAAAGCCGAAGAAAGAGAAGAAGGAGGACAGCTTCCCCGTCTTCCTGCTGAAGCTGGCGGTAATCGTTTTCATCTTCCGCAGCTTTATCTTTTCGCCCTTCAACATTCCGTCGGAATCGATGCTGCCGCGCCTGTTGATCGGCGATTATCTGCTGGCGTCGAAATGGTCCTATGGCTTCACCCGCTATTCGCTGCCCTTTTCCATGCCGCTGATCCCGGGCCGCATTCTGGCCAGCACGCCCGAACGCGGCGATGTCGCGATCTTCAAGGCTCCGCCCGACCAGTCGAACGATTACATCAAGCGGGTGATCGGCCTGCCCGGCGACCAGATCCAGATGCGCGGCGGGCAATTGTTCATCAATGGCGATGCGGTGCCCAAGAAGCGGATCGACGATCTGTTGCTGCCCGTCAGCCAGAACATGATCGACGCATCGCGCCTGTCGGGCCGCGGTTCGGCCTGCGTCGATGCACGGTTCGAGGAAGCGCAGCCGGACGGGTCGCTGACATGCCGCTATCCGCGCTATGTCGAGACTTTGCCCTCGGGTCGCAGCTATCAGGTGCTGGACCTGATCGACACGCCGCAGGACGATACCGGCGTGTTCACCGTACCCGAAGGCCATATCTTCGCCATGGGCGACAATCGCGACAATTCGGAAGACAGCCGTTTTCCGGCGCAGATCGGCGGCGGGATCGGGATGGTTCCGATGGAAAACCTTGTCGGCAAGGCGCAGATCATGATGTTCTCTACCGACGGTTCGGCCAGCTGGGTCAAGCCGTGGACATGGGTTTCGGCCACGCGCTGGAACCGCATTGGCGAGACTTTCTGACGGCAAAGGACATGACGGCAAAGGACAAGCACGACCGCATCGCATTCGAACAGGGGACCCGCGACTGGATCGAGACGCAGACCGGCGCGCCGCTGCGCGACGAATGCGTGTGGATCGCGGCGCTGACCCATGGCAGCACGGGCGAGGCATTCGATTACCAGCGGCTGGAATTTCTGGGCGACCGCGTGCTGGGCCTGACCATTGCGGAATGGCTGTATGAACGCACCGACGGGGCCGAGGGCAAGCTGTCGCAGCGGCTGAACGCGCTGGTCAGCCGTGCCGCCTGTGCCAAGGTGGCGCGCGCGGTCGGGCTGGCCGACCATATGCGGCTGGGCAAGCAGGCGCGCGCCGATGGCGGACTGGACAGCGACAATATCCTTGGCGACGTGATCGAGGCGCTGATCGGCGCCTGTTTCCTGGAACACGGTTTCGAAACCGCCCGCGCCATGGTGCGCCGCTGGTGGGACGAAGCGGTCGAAGGGCGTGCGGGCCAGTCGAAACACCCCAAATCGGCCCTGCAGGAATGGGCCGCGGGCAATCGCCGCAAGATGCCGGAATACGAGCTGGTCGAACGCAGCGGCCCCGATCATGCGCTGCGCTTTACCGTGCGCGTATCGGTCAGGGGCGTGGGCGAGGAAACCGGCACGGGCATATCCAAACAGCAGGCCGAAACCGACGCGGCGGCCCGCTTTCTAGAGCGTCACGGATAGACACGATGGACGAGACAACGAACGAAACCGCCGCAACCACCCGCTGCGGCGTGGTGGCCGTGCTGGGCGCACCCAATGCGGGCAAATCGACGCTGGTCAACGCGCTGGTGGGCCAGAAGGTGGCGATTACCAGCCCCAAGGCGCAAACGACGCGCGCACGCCTTTTGGGCATTGCGCTGGCCGATGGCCCCCTGAGCGATGGCGCGGGGAGCGATGGCGCGGGTGGCGATGACGCGGGTGGCGCGCCGACCCAGATCGTACTGGCCGACACGCCCGGCATTTTCGCGCCGCAACGCAGGCTGGACCGCGCGATGGTCAATGCCGCGTGGGAAGGGGCCGAGGCGGCCGATGCGATCCTGCTGGTGATCGACGCGGTGAAGCTGCGCCGGCACGAGCTGATGCCGCTGATCGAAGCGCTGGCTTCGCGCCCCGAACGCAAGCTGCTGGCGATCAACAAGGTCGATGCCGCGAAGAAGGATGCGCTGCTGCTGCTGGCGCAGGAATTTGCCGAAAAGGGCAATTTCGACGAGATTTTCTTCATCTCGGCGCTGACCGGCGACGGCGTGCCCGAATTGAAGGCGCATCTGGCCGCGATGATGCCCGAAGGCCCGTGGCTTTATCCCGAAGATCAGGTGTCCGACGCGTCGCAGCGTCTGCTGGCGGCGGAAATCACCCGCGAACAGCTCTATCGCCAGCTGCGCGACGAACTGCCCTATGACAGCGCGATCCGGCCCGAGGCCTATGTCGAACGGCCCGACGGTTCGGTCGAGATCCGCCAGCAGATCGTGCTGGGCCGCGAAAGCCAGAAACCCATCGTGCTGGGCAAGCGCGGCGCGCGGATCAAGGCAATCGGAGAGGCTGCGCGCGCCGAGCTGGCCGAATTGCTGGGCCAGAAAGTGCATCTGTTCCTGCATGTGAAAGTGCAGGAAAACTGGGCCGAAGACCGCGAGCTTTACGAAGTGCTGGGCCTTGACTGGGTGAAATAGATCAGGCCCCCGTCTCGACATAGCGGGCCAGATTGCGCGCCTTGATCGTGCGATAGCGTGCAAGCGAGCACGCGCCTGCCACCACGGCGAGCGCGATGGCGAGGTAGAACGGCACCGGGCCAAGCCCCAGCCCCAGACCCAGCATCAGGCCCGCCAGCGCCGCCGCATTGGCCTGCCCGAACAGGCGCGACGTCGACAGCACGCCCCCTGCCGCAGCCGCGCGGTCGCGGGGGGCGCTGCCGATCAGCAGGCGCGAATTGGGCGGCATGAAAAACGCAAAGCCGATCGCGCAGGTCACCAGCCGCCATGCGACATCGGAATAGGTCCCGTCGGCAGGCAGAAAGATAAAAGACGCGAAACCCGCGATCAGGACCGACAGGCCGAACAACCCCAGCTTGGTCGGGGCGATCCGGTCGGACAGCCAGCCGGTAAAGGGCGCGAAAAACAGCATGGTCAGCGGAAAGGGCAACAGCAGCAGCCCGACCTGATCGGGCGTATACCCAAGCTTTTGTTCAAGGATGAAGGGCAGCGACACCGTCAGCAGGGCCGTCGCGCAAAAGGCGACCGCTGCCGCCAGTGCCGACAGGCCCACCGCGGGCAGCGCCAGAATATCGACCGGCAGCACGGGCCGCGCCTGCCGCCTTTCGCGCCGGACGAGGTAGATTGCCGACCCCACGCCCGCGACAAATGCGACAATGCCCGGAACCAGCGTTCCGCCATGGGCCGCCAGTTGCACCCCGCCGATCAGCAAGGCGACCGTCAGCGCGCTCCACACGCTGCCCGTGCCGTCCAGATCCGCACCGGGGCGCGCATTGGGCAGGCTGCGTCCCAGCACCAGCGACAGCAGCGCGAACGGCACGGCGACCACGAACACATATTGCCAGTCGAAATCGGCGATGATGTAGCCGCCCAGCGTCGGCGCCAGCGCGGCAGAGGATGCGACCACCACCGAATTGACCCCCAGCCCGCTGCCAAGGCTCTTTTCGGGATAGATATTGCGGATCATCGCCGATGCGACGGCCAGCGCAAGGCTGGCCCCCAGCGCCTGCAACGCGCGCAGCACCAGCAGCATGGCAAAGCTGTCGATGAACCACACCAGCCCCGATGCCACGCAGAACAGGACCTGCCCGATCTGGTAGATGCGGCGGTGGCCGATCCGGTCGCCCAGCTTGGCAAAGGGCAGCAGCCCCATCACCATCACCAGCTGATAGACGGTGACGACCGCGGTCACCGCCCCTTCGTTCACGCCCAGTTCGCGCGACAAGGTCGGCAGGGCGACATTGGCAATGCCCGAATCGAGCACGAACAGCGCCGTGCCGAAACTGACCGCGACGATCGCCCAGAACCGGCGCGGCATCGGCAGGCCTTCGCCCTCGGCGCGTTCGGCAGCGGTTTTCACATGCGGCTTCGGTTCTGTCGCGGCTCTCGCCAATTCCTGTTCCAATCGCAACTGCCGCTTTGATGATGGCCGCGTTCCGAAAACGCGCATGGATCAAAGACGGCAGCGGCGGCAAATCGTTCCGCCGCCGCTATCCGCGACGTGACTATCGGGCCCGCGATCAGCCTTCGGCTTCGTCCGCCTTGGCCCCGGCATCCTTTGTCGGGGCTTTCTTTTTCGTTGCGGCCTTCTTTTTGGCAGGCGCCTTTGTCGCAGCGGCCTTTTTGGCAGCCGGTTTTTTCTTCGCACCCTTCTTCTTGGCAGGGCCCTTGGCGGCGCGTTCGTCGATCAGGCGGATGGCGTCCTCGGCAGTGACATCCTCGGGCTTCATGTCGCGCGGGATGGTCGCATTGGTCGTGCCATCGGTGACATAGGGGCCATAGCGGCCCGCCAGCAGCTTGATCTCGCCGCTGGTCGGATGCTCCCCGAATGTCTTCAGCGGTTCGGCCTTGGCCCGGGCGCCGCGTCCGCCGCGGTTCTGCGCCTCGGCCAGCAGGGTGACCGCCGCGTTCATGCCGGTGTCGAACACATCCGCCGTGCCCGCCAGCTTCGCATATTTGCCGTCATGGCGCAGATAGGGGCCATAGCGGCCGATGTTCGCCTCGATCTCCTTGCCCGTTTCGGGATGCTCGCCCACGATGCGCGGCAGCGACAGCAGCTTGACCGCCCATTCAAGGTCCAGCTCGGGAATATCCTTGGGGATCGACGCGCGCGCCGCCTCTTTCCCTTCGCCCATCTGGATATAGGGCCCGAAACGGCCCGTCTTGCGCTCGATCGCAAGGCCCGTGTCGGGGTGCTTGCCAATCTCTCCGTCCGCGCCCTCGCCATCCTCTCCGGGCTGGCCGAAGCGGCGGGTATATTTGCATTCGGGATAGTTCACACAGCCGATAAACGCCCCGTTGCGCCCGCCGCGCAAGTGCAGTTCGCCCCCTTCGCGCCCGTCGGCGATACATTGCGGGCAGGCACGCGGCGCCAGCCCGTCGTCGCGCGGGGGGAACAGATAATCGGCAAGGAATTCGTCCAGCGCCACGGTGATGTCGCTGGGCTTCTGCTCCATCACCTCGTCCGACTTCGGCTTGAAATCGCGCCAGAACGCTTCGAGCACGTCGTGCCAGTCGGCCCGCCCGCCCGATACGTCGTCCAGCTCGTCCTCCATCCCCGCTGTGAAGTCATAGGCGACATAGCGGGTGAAAAACCGTTCGAGGAAGGCCGTCAGCAAACGGCCCGAATCCTCGGCAAAAAAGCGGTTCTTCTCGGTCCGGACATAGTTGCGGTCCTTCAGAACCTGCAGCGTCGCGGCATAGGTCGACGGGCGGCCGATGCCCAGTTCCTCCAGCCGCTTTACCAGGCTGGCTTCGGAATAGCGCGGCGGCGGCTGGGTGAAATGCTGCGCAGCATCGACCGACTTTTTCGCCGGACGGTCGCCCGGTTTCATCTGCGGCAGCAGACCCTCGTCGTCGTCGTCGCTCTTCTGGTCGAGCCCTTCCTCGTACAGGGCGAGAAAGCCGGGGAACTTCACGACCTGACCGGTCGCGCGCAGCTCGTGCTGGCCGGTGCCGTCGCGCATGGTGACGGCGGTGCGTTCAAGGCTGGCGGCGGCCATCTGGCTGGCGAGAGCGCGCTTGTAGATCAGATCGTACAGCTTGGCCGCATCGCCGGTTCCGCCACGCGCCTTGGTGAAATCGGTGGGGCGGATCGCCTCGTGCGCTTCCTGCGCGTTCTTGGCCTTGGTCTGATACTGGCGCGGCTTTTCGGGCAGATAATGCCCGTCATAGCGGTCGCTGATCGCCTTGCGCGCCTGGCTGATCGCGCCGGGGTCCATCTGGACGCCGTCGGTCCGCATATAGGTGATGAGGCCCTGCTCATACAGGCCCTGCGCCAGCCGCATCGTATGGCTGGCCGAATAATGCAGCTTGCGCGCGGCTTCCTGTTGCAGGGTCGATGTGGTGAACGGCGGGGCGGGATTGCGGCGGACCGGCTTGGTCTCCACATCCTCGACCGTGAAGGCGCCGTTCATCACCGCCGTCTTGGCGCGGATCGCAATGCCTTCCTCGCCCAGCGACAGGCGTTCCAGCCGGTTGCCCTCGAACTTGACCAGCCGTGCCTCGAACGCGGTGCCGTCGTGCTCCATCTGCGCGATGACCGACCAGTATTCCTGCGGAGTGAACCCCTCGATCTCGCGCTCGCGCTCCACGATCAGGCGCAGCGCCACCGATTGCACGCGGCCCGCCGATTTCGCGCCGGGCAGCTTGCGCCACAGCACCGGCGACAGCGTAAATCCGAACAGATAATCCAGCGCGCGGCGGGCGAGATAGGCATCGATCAGATCGCGGTCGAGGTCGCGCGGCTTTTTCATCGCGTCGGTCACCGCCGTCTTGGTGATCGCGTTGAACGTCACGCGCTCGACATCCTTGGGCAGGGCCTTGCGCTTTTTCAGCAGTTCCAGAACATGCCAGCTGATCGCCTCCCCCTCGCGGTCAGGGTCGGTGGCCAGGATCAGGCGGTCCGCCTCTTTCGCGGCATCGGCGATGGCGCGCACCTGTTTCTGCTTGTCGCCATACAGCTCCCAGTCCATCGCAAAGCCTTCGTCGGGCTTTACCGAACCGTCCTTGGGCGGCAGGTCGCGGACATGGCCATAGCTGGCCAGAACCTTGTAGTCCGACCCAAGATATTTCTCGATCGTTTTGGCCTTGGCGGGCGATTCTACGATGACAAGTTGCATGTTACTTCAGATATTCCCGATGCGGGCAGGTGCTGTTCCTGCCCCTCTTACGCGTATACGCGCGAAAATGGGGATGGCTTGCGGTGGCCGTCAAGGCGGTTAAGACCCCTAAATCAGCGATACCCGCCCCCCTGCATGGCGCTGGATGCGCCCTGCAAGCTCCATTTCCAGCAGTGCAAGCTGAACCGCAGAGGGCGCGGCGCCGCTGGTGCGGATCAGCTCGTCCACGCTGACGGGAGCGGACGAGATCAGCCCCGCGATATCGGCGGGGGCAGCATCGGCGATCGTGTCTGCCGCTTCGTCCGGCGCCAGATGCGCGAACACGGGCGTCTCCTCGCGAAAGCGGCTGCGCGGACTGCCGGTAAAGCTGTCGAGCAATTCGGCAATGTCCTCTGCCCCCTGCACCAGCACGGCCCCTTCGCGGATCAGATAGTTGCAGCCCCGCGCCCGTGCGTCGCGCGGATTGCCGGGAACGGCCATCACCTCGCGCCCCGCCTCTGCCGCGATGCGCGCGGTGATCAGGCTGCCCGATTTGGGCGCGGCCTCGACCACCACCGTGCCTGCCGTCATTCCCGCGATGATGCGGTTGCGGCTGGGGAAATGGCGCGCCTGCGGCTGGGTGCCGGCAGGTTGTTCGGCGATCAGCACGCCTTCTGCCGCGATGCGGTCCTGCAGGGCGGCGTGTTCGGGCGGATAGGCGATGTCGATGCCGCTGGCGATCACGCCGGCGGTTGCCCCTTCGGCCAGCGCCCCTTCGTGCGCGGCGGCATCGATCCCGCGGGCAAGGCCCGACACGACAAGCCGCCCCTGCGCCGCAAGTTCGCGCCCGAACTGCCGCGCCAGCGAGATCGCGGCGGCAGAGGCATTGCGCGCGCCGACGATGGCGACGGCGGGTTTCTGCAGCAGCGCCAGATCGCCCCGCACCGTCAGGATCGGCGGGCCATTGTGCAATTCGGCCAGCAGCGCGGGGAATGCCGGATCGTCGTGGAACAGATAGCGTGCGCCTGCCGCGCGAACGGCGGCCACTTCCGCGCGCACCAACGCCTCGGGCGCGACCTGCCCCTTCCCGCCCCCGCGCGAGGCCATCTCTGGCAAAGCCTCCAGCGCGGCGACCGCATTGCCGAAACGCGCCAGCAACTGGCGAAAGCTGACCGGCCCGACATGGGGCGATCGCAACAGGCGGATGCGGGCAAAAGCCTCTTCCTGCGAAACCGGCATGATGCTGGGTGCTGCCCTTTGCGCCTATTTCTTGCCGACGCGCGGTTCGGTGCCTGCCAGCAGCCGCCCGATATTCGCGCGGTGCCGCCACAGGACGAATGCCGCCATCGCCGCCAGCGCCAGCGCATAATGGGGCCAGCCCAGACCATAGGCGGCGAGAGGGGCCGCGACGGCCGCGCTCATCCCTCCGGCGCTGGAAATGCGGGTGATCGCCAGCATGCCCAGCCACACCACCGCGAACGCCAGCCCGACCGGCCACGCCAGCCCCAGCGCCACGCCCATCAATGTCGCCACGCCCTTGCCGCCGCGAAAGCGCAACCACACCGGCAGGCAATGGCCGATCACCGCGGCCAGCCCTGCCCAATGTTCCGTGCCCGGCCAGATCGCGCGGGCGACCAGCACGACCGCCACGCCCTTTGCCAGATCGAGCAGCAGCGTCGCCGCCGCCAGCCCCTTGCGACCGGTGCGCAGCACATTGGTCGCCCCCGTGCCGCCCGAACCGATTTCGTGCAGATTGCCCGCCCCCGCCATGCGGGTGAGGATGACGCCAAAGGGGATCGACCCCAGTACATAGCCGAAGACCAGCGCGGACAGCAGATCGATCATGGTCACGCGGGCACACTCCCAAAATGATGAAACCTGCCGTTAGCCGCTTGGCCGGTGCGGCTCAAGCGCCGGAGCGGAACGAAGCCGGGCCGTGCCCTTGCGGTTGCAAAGCGCCGTCTTGCCAGACCGCCCCCGCTATCGCATGGCATGGGGCATGAGCCAGACTGTCCCGACGATCCGCCCCGATGCCCCCGTGCTGGTGTTCGATTCGGGCGTCGGCGGGCTGACCGTGCTGGATGCGCTGCGCCGGATTTTGCCCGAAGCGCCCGTGATCTACGCCGCCGACAATGCCGGCCTGCCCTATGGCGAAAAGAGCGAGGCGGAAATCGCCGCCCGCGTCGCCGGATTGCTGGGCCGCATGACCGAACGGTTCCAGCCGCGCCTTGCCTGCATTGCCTGCAACACGGCCAGCACCATCGCGCTGGGCATGGTGCGCGACGTGCTGCATATCCCCATCGTCGGCACCGTGCCCGCCGTCAAACCCGCCGCCGCCGCCACGAAAACGGGGGTGATCGGGCTGATCGGCACGGGGGCGACGATCCGGCAGGCCTATGTCGACCGGCTTGAGGCGGAATTCGCGCAGGGCAAGACGCTGCTGCGCCTTGCCGCCCCCGGCCTTGTCGCCGCGGCAGAGGCCAAATTGCGCGGGCGCACGCCCGATCCCGCCGTGATCGCGGGCGTTCTGGCCGAATTCCGGGCCATGCCGGGCGGCGACAGGATCGATACGCTGGTTCTTGCCTGCACCCATTTCCCCCTGCTGGCGGAAGAGCTGGGAGAGGCGTTCGGCCCCGACGTCGCGCTGGTCGACGGGGCCGACGGGATCGCGCGGCGGATCGCCACGCTGACCGGCGGGCAGGAATTCGTGCGCACCGGTCCCGATATCGCGCTGTTCACGCGTGCGGAACAGGGACTGGCAGCGCTGGAACCGGCGCTGGCGGCACGCGCCCTGTCGCGGATCGAGGTGCTATAGCCACGCGATCGCGGCGGCGTTGATGCGAAAAACGGGTCACACTCATCGCCAATCATGCTTTGCATGGCTGTGGACAATGCAGTAGGGGCTTTTCCCTGATTATCCGTTGGCCCAGTCATTTTCGGGGCCATGGGCGGGCGCGGCGCGCGAAATTGATCTGGCGCAATGCGTTCGGGGGTTGACCCTGACAGGACGGCACCCGGCCATCCTGCCAAGCGAAATCCGGCGGATGGGCGGCCACGGAAGAGCAATACGACGTGAACTACGACCAGATTTTCGACCAGGCGATCGACCGGCTTCATGCCGAGGGGCGCTATCGCGTGTTCATCGACATCCTGCGCAACAAGGGCGCCTATCCCAATGCGCGCTGCTTTGCCGGGCACAACGGGCCCAAGCCGATTACCGTGTGGTGTTCGAACGATTATCTGGCGATGGGCCAGCACCCCAAGGTGATCGAGGCGATGGAAACCGCCCTGCACGATGTAGGCGCGGGTTCGGGCGGCACGCGCAATATCGGCGGCAACACCCATTACCACGTCGATCTGGAAGGCGAGCTGGCCGACCTGCACGGCAAGGAAGGCGCGCTGCTGTTCACCAGCGGCTATGTCTCGAACGACACCACGCTGACCACTCTGGGCAAGCTGCTGCCCGGCTGCGTGATCTTTTCGGACGAACTGAACCATGCCTCGATGATTGCGGGCATCCGCAATTCGGGCTGCGAAAAGCGGGTGTTCCGCCACAACGATCTGGCCCATCTGGAAGAGCTGCTGGCCGCCGAGGACGTGGCGACGCCCAAGCTGATCGCGTTCGAAAGCGTCTATTCGATGGACGGCGATGTCGCCCCGATCCACGCGATCTGCGATCTGGCCGAGAAATATAACGCGCTTACCTATATCGACGAAGTCCACGCGGTAGGCATGTACGGCGCGCGCGGCGGCGGCATTTCCGAACGCGACGATGCCGCACACCGGATCGACATTATCGAAGGGACGCTGGGCAAGGCGTTCGGCGTGATGGGCGGCTATATCGCGGCGGACAAGCGCATCATCGATTGCGTGCGCAGCTATGCGCCGGGCTTCATCTTTACCACCTCGCTTTCGCCGGTGCTGGTGGCGGGCGTGCTGGCATCGGTCCGCCATCTGAAATCGTCGAGCGTGGAGCGCGATGCGCAGCAGGCATCGGCCGCTTACCTCAAGGCTGCAATGCGCGAGGCGGGGCTGCCGGTGATGGAATCGACCACCCATATCGTTCCGCTGATGGTGGGCGATCCGGTGCGCGCCAAGAAGATCAGCGACATTTTGCTGGCCGAATATGGCGTGTACGTACAGCCGATCAATTTCCCGACCGTACCGCGCGGCACCGAACGCCTGCGCTTTACCCCCGGCCCCGCGCATACCGAGGAAATGATGCGCGATCTGGTCGGCGCTCTGGTCGAAATCTGGGACCGGCTGGAACTGGAACTGCGCGCCGCGGCTTAGCTTGATCTAGCCCCTCAGGCGCCGGGCGGGCCCCATGCGTGGGCCATGGCTACCTCGCATAGGCTCGGGCGGCCGTTCGGCCTCGCCGGCGTTGGCTTCGGCGCCCGGCTGCGCTTGCCCTACAGCGATTTATCGGGGTCGCTTGCCCCGACAGATATGCCGTGCCAAGCATGAACGATGCTGGCGCGCGTTAATTTTCTGTTGGTCTGCGCATTGATCGGCCTGTTTTACATTCATTCGGCCACCCAGATCCGTCATCCCGTCAGGTTGGCGCTGACTACCGACCGCCCTCCCTCTGAGATCGCAGGATGCATCGACCGGATCGGATGGTGGTCGACCCGCGACGACACGCTTCCCCGACCAATGAGACCCTCACCGATGCGCTATTACCGAAGCGGGTCCCGCGCACTGGGCTTTACCAAGTCCAGTACTGACGGATCGACCAGGGTTTCGCTCGACGTGGCTTTCACAGGAAATCGTCTTACCGTCCGGTCACAACATGACCTGCCCGCCACAACGCTTTGCCGCGTGAGGGCCTGCGCGCAGCATTCGCCTGCCGGTCAGTCCGCCGATGCGCGCTGCGCGTTGCGGTCGGCTGTCGCTTACCGCTAAGCAGCCTTCGCATGCGCCGCGGCAATTCGCGGACAAATTCGGGAACATGGCTTGAAACATATGGTGCGCGGGCACTTCTTTTCTGTGGCAACCAGCGGCCTTGCCGCCGCGCTTGTACCCGCCGTTGCGCTTGCCCAAAGCGCCCCTGCCGCGCCGAAAGAGCCCGACGCGCCCGCTGCCCCCGTCGAAGATGACGTAAGGGAGCCGCAGGATACCCCCGCACCCATTATCGTCACCGGCAAGGGTCTTGATGCCAGCGTCGCCGCGCCCGCCTATGCCACGCGGCAGATCGGGCGCGAGCAGATCGTCGCGGCCGCTTCGGGCAGGATCGAGGATGTGCTGTCGTCGGTCGCGGGGTTCCAGCAATATCGCCGGTCCGACAGCCGCTCCGCCAACCCCAGCGCGCAGGGGGTCACGCTGCGTTCGCTGGGGGGCAATGCCACCAGCCGGGCACTGGTGCTGCTGGACGGGGTGCCGATGGCGGACCCGTTCTTCGGCTATGTCCCGCTATCCGCCATCGCGCCCGAACGGCTGGGCGCGATCCGTGTCACGCGTGGCGGCGGTTCGGGTTCGTTCGGCGCGGGCGCGCTGACCGGCACGATCGAATTGGAAAGCGCCGGTGCCGACATGCTGGGGCCGGTATCGGGCCACGCGCTGGTGAACGATCGGGGAGAGAGCGAGGCCGCCGCCACCATCGCGCCAAGGCTGGGATCGGGCTTTGTCGAAGTCTCGGGCCGCTGGGACCGCGGGCAAGGCTTCTACACCACCCCTGCCGACCAGCGCGTCGATGCCACGTCGCGCGCTGCCTATGACAGCTGGTCGGCCGGCATTCGCGGTGTCGCCCCGATTGCCCCCGATACCGAAGTACAGGCCCGCATGCTGGTCTGGCGCGATGATCGCACGCTGCGTTTCGACGGGGCCGACAGCGCGACCGAGGGGCAGGACGCATCGCTGCGCATCGTCGGGCGCGGCGAATGGTCCTTCGATGCCGTCGCCTATGTTCAGGCGCGCAATTTTTCCAACGTGGTGATTTCGTCCACGCGCTTTACCCCCGTGCTCGACCAGTACAACACCCCCAGCACGGGCATCGGCGGCAAGTTCGAATTGCGACCGCCCGAAACGGCGGGGCACCAGTTGCGGCTGGGCGTCGATTATCGCAGCGCATCGGGCACGATGATGGAAAACGCGATCAGCGCCTTTACCGGCGCGGTCACCGCACGGCGCACGGCGGGCGGGCGGAACGAGGATATCGGCATTTTTGCCGAGGATGACTGGACGCTGGGCGCACTGGTGCTGACCGGCGGAGTCCGCGCGGACCGGACCGCGATAACCGGCGGCTATTACACGGCCCGCGATGCCGGTGGCAGCATCGAAACCGCCGAAACCTATGACGACCGCAGCGACTGGACCGTCACATGGCGCGGCGGGGCGGTGTGGCAGGCGGGCGATGGCATTGCGCTGCGCGGCGCGGCCTATCGCGGGATCCGCCTGCCGACCCTGAACGAGCTTTACCGGCCCTTCGTCGTCTTTCCCGTCACGACGCAGGCGAATGCGGCGCTGCGGAACGAGGAACTGCTGGGGTTCGAGGCCGGTATCGACCTGACGCCGGTGGACGGCATCCGCCTGTCGCTGACCGCGTTCGACACCCGGATCGAACACGCCATCGCCAATGTCACCATCGCGGAAAACCTGCGCCAGCGGCAGAACCTGCCCGCCATCGACGCGCAGGGCTTTGAACTCGATGCCGTGCTGGGCAACGGGCCGGTCAGCCTGACGGGCTCGCTTGCCTATACCGACGCGGCGGTCGACGGATCGGGCGATGCGGCGGAGCTGGACGGGCTGCGGCCCGCGCAAACCCCGCGTCTGACCGCCAGTGCGACACTGGCCTATGAACCGTCGTCCGCGATGCGTCTGGCCGCGACCCTGCGCCATGTGGGCAAGCAGTACGAGGACGATCTGGAAACCGACGCGCTGCCAGCGGCGACCACATTCGATGCCTTTGCGCGGGTGCGGCTGGTGTCGGGCCTGTCGCTGGTGCTGCGCGGAGAGAACCTGCTGGACGAGACCATCGTCACCCGCAATTCGGGCGGCTCGATCGACCTTGGCGTGCCGCGCACCGTGTGGGGCGGCGTGCAGTGGGGCTTTTGACGGCGCGCGCCCTTGAATTCGTCAGGCGGTTCAACCCGGCAGGCGCCTTATCCCAGCAGGCGGGCCCTTGCCTCGGCATATTCGCGTTTGAACCGCGCGATCCGCTCTGCTGCGGGGACCACCGCATCGACCGCGCCGATGCCCTGCCCGCTGCCCCAGATGTCCTTCCATGCCTTGCTGCCGCCGAAATCCATCGCGCTGGGGTCCGAAGTCGCCAGATTGTCGGGGTCCATCCCCGCCCGCTCGATCGAACCGCGCAGATAATTGCCGTGCACGCCGGTGAACAGGTTCGAATAGACGATATCGCCCGCCGCGCTGTCGACGATCATCTGCTTGTATTCGGGCACCGCCACAGCCTCTTCGGTGGCGATGAACGCGCTGCCGATATAGCCGACATCGGCGCCCATCGCCTGCGCCGCCAGTATCGACTGGCCGTTGGCGATCGCACCCGACAGGGCGAGCGGTCCGTCGAACCATTCGCGGATTTCGGACACCAGCGCGAATGGCGAGATCGTGCCCGCATGGCCGCCCGCACCCGCCGCCACCGCGATCAGACCGTCGGCACCCTTTTCGATGGCCTTTTTCGCATAGGCATTGGTGGTGATGTCATGCAGCACCAGCCCGCCATAGGAATGGATCGCCGCATTCACTTCCTCGCGCGCGCCCAGCGAACAGATCACCACGGGCACCTTATACTTCACGCATAAGGCCAGATCGGTTTCCAGCCGCGGATTGCTGCGATGGACGATCAGATTGACCGCGAACGGCGCATCGTCATCGGTCAGTTCGCTGTTCAGCCGTTGTAACCATTCCTCGAACACGCCGTCGGGGCGGGCATTCAGCGACGGGAACGACCCCACGATCCCGCTGCGGCATTGCGCCAGCACCAGTTCGGGCTGCGACACGATGAACATGGGCGCCGCGATGGCGGGCAATTGCAGGCGGTTCTTCAGCCAGTCGGGCAGGCTCATACTCGGTCAAACTCCCATCACTTGTGACGGGCGTTAGCATCGCGATCAGGCCAGGAACAGGGCGACCGAACCGATAAGGTTGAAAGTCATATGCGCTGCCACCGCAGGCAAGAGCCGCCGCCCGCAAATCTGGTAGAGCGCCCCCAGCACCAGCCCGATCAGCCCCGTCACCACCGCGCCCGAGGGGCCATAGCTGTGCGATGCGCCGAATGCGGCGGCGGAGATCAGGATCAACAACGGCACCGCGCCCTTGCCAAAGATCTTCGCGCCCCAGCCGATGACGAAACCGCGATACAGCACTTCCTCTGCCGCCGCGCTGGCGAGGGCGATCACCAGCGTCACCGCGAACACGGCGACATTGCCCGCCACCGCATCCAGCGCGCCGGTATCGACGCCCTTGCCCAGCAGCCCTTCGACCAGCGGGCGGATCACCTCAGCAATCCCTACCGCCAGTGCGCCGCCGACCAGAATGCCCAGCAGCACCGACATCCAGCCTTTCTTCCAGACCATCGCCAACGTCGCCTGCCGCGACGATTTCATCACCGCCAGCACTGCCACCATGATCGCCAGCGAAAACAGGAAACCGAAGGTCGGGATCGCGATCGCGGGCACCAGCGCGCCAAGGCACAGCAGGGCGGGAATCCACTGGCGGGCGGGCAGCGATGCGGCAGAGCTTGTCATGCGCAGGCGATAGCGCGGGTTTGGCTAATGCTTCGTTAGCGGGCCGGATTGCCGGTAATAAAGGCGTGCGGACAATGGCTTGGGCAATATCAGCAATGAAAAACGCCTGATGCGATTGAAACGACGCATTCGATCTTTAGACTGGCATCAGTGATCATCGGGCGGGGAACAGTTCAGATCACAGCATAAACGGGGGACGATCGATGAATATCGCAGTACGATGCGCCATGATTGCTTTTGCGACCGGCGGCCTTTTCTTGTCAGGCGGCAGCGCCCGTGCGCAGACAATTGCCATTCCGGGCGACATGTGCGGCAAAGCCGCCGCCAACAGCGCCGAACCGCTGGCGGGAAAATGGCTGGCGGTCAATCGCGATGGCGGCGGCGCGGTGGGGCCATTCGGCTTTGCACTGAAAAGCAGGCCGACCGAAAACCTGACCCTGCTCCACCCCAGCGGCGGCATATTGACCTTTACCGGCAAGAACGATCTGGGCGACCAGCGGCTGGACATGCAGCCGCTTCCCGTGGCCGAGGCCTTGCCCGACGAGTTCGACGTTCAGCTGGAATCGGGCCGGATCGAAACGGTGGACGTCAGCGCGCTGCTGCCCTGCGCATGGAGCGAGATGCCGGGATACAAGGGCCATATCGATTATCCCCTGCAAGGTCAGGGAGAGATGCGAATGACCGTGATGTTCAACTTCCCCAGCCAGAACGCAGGCTTTGGCCTGTTGCATTTCACCGGCAATATGATGGGCAATCCGATCGATGTGTGGCGCTATGTCACGCTGACGCGCGAGAACAGCAAGGGGATGACATTGGGTTGCAACCCGCTGGAGCCGGTGTGCCGCAAGGCCATCGCCTGTCAGGAGGACGAAGACGGCAACAAGCGCGAGCCGGAAATCTGCGACGCGCCCTGACGCGGACGGAGCCGCCATCGAACCGCCATTGAAAGGGGCGCTTGCCTGTCCTAGATCGGGCCTGCGGCGACCACGTTCCCGCCCCGCGTTCAGGGGATCAAGACCGGGACGGCCCGGCAGCTGACGAAAGGCTGCTGCATGGCGTGGGTAATCCTGATTCTGGCCGGACTGTTCGAAGTGGTCTGGGCCTTTTCGATGAAACTGTCCGAGGGCTTTACGCGGCCCGGTCCGTCACTGGTGACACTGGGCGCGATGGCGGCCAGCTTTATGCTGCTGGCAACCGCCATGCGCAGCCTGCCCCTTGGGACGGCCTATATGGTGTGGACGGGCATTGGCGCGATCGGCGCATTCGTGCTGGGCATCGCGATGCTGGGCGAAGCGGCCAATCCGCTGCGGATCGTCGCCGCCTTGCTGATCGCAGTCGGGATGGTGCTGATGAAGCTGGCGACGCCGAACTAGCGCGAAAAGGGCGGGTACCGCATGCGGCCCCGCCCTTTGATGTTTTATGCCGCCGCCTTTTAACGCAGCGAGATCACATTATCCGAAACGCGCGGATCGGCGCGGTCGCCGCGATACAGGCTGCTCATCGGCTCGTCCGACACGGTTTCGACCGGTCCGTCGCCAAAGCCGTTGAAGCCGGTGCGCATCGCTGCGCCATAGGCACCCAGCATGCCCACTTCGATATAGTCGCCGGCGCGCATGTCGGCAGGCAGCGGGAACGGGCCTTCCATGTAATCGGCATCGTCGCAGGTCGGGCCATAGAACGCGAAATCGGCCGTCTCGGCGTCATTCTCGGGCCCCGCCACGCGGCGGACGGGGAAGCGCCAGCCGATATGGGCGGCATCGAAAAGCGCGCCATAGGCACCGTCATTGATGAACAGCTCGTTCTCGCGCCGCTTTTCGACGCGCACGATCATCGAGTTATATTCCGCGCACAATGCACGGCCCGGCTCGCACCACAGTTCCGCGTTATAGGCGATGGGCAGTTCATAGAAATGGCGGTGGATCACCTGAAAGTAATCTTCCAGCGGCGGGGGTTCCATGCCGGGATAGACCGACGGAAATCCGCCGCCTACGTCGATCATGTCGATCACGACGCTGGCTTCGGCAATCGCCGCGCGCACGCGTTCCAGACCCTGCACATAGGCAAAGGGGGTCATCGCCTGCGATCCGACGTGGAAACATACGCCCAGCCAGTCCGCCTTTTGCCGGACGGCCTGCAGCAGTCCGGGCGCGTCGATCAGATCGACACCGAACTTGGCCGCCAGCGACAGTTCCGAATATTCGGACGAGACGCGCAGGCGCACGCACAGGCGCAGGTCCCTGGCCTCTACCCCGTCGCGGGTGGTGGCGCGCACGATCTTGTCCAGCTCGTCATGGCTGTCGAGGCTGAAGGTCTTGCAGCCGTGGTCGAAATAGGCCTCGGCAATCGCGCGCTCGGTCTTGACCGGATGCATGAAGCAAAGCGTCACATCGGGGCCCAAGGTGCTGCGCACAAGGCGCACTTCGGCGATCGAGGCGACGTCGTAATGCGTCACACCGCCATCGTTCAGCACGCGCAGCAGATCGGGCGAAGGATTCGCCTTCACCGCATAGAGCACCTTGCCGGGGAATTTCTGGACGAAAAACTGCGCAGCACGCCGCGCAGCATGCGGGCGGTTCAGAATAACCGGTTCGTCCGGCGACAGGGCGCGGGCTACAGCAGTTGCGTCGGGATAGATGGACAATTCAAGGGACCCCCAGAGGTAACATTCAACAAGAGCTGCCTTGCGGTTTGGAAGTCCCCATGGGGCAGCGAAGGGGGCGCATATAAGCACCGGTCCGGAAAACGCAAGGTAATTTCACGCGTTCCGGCGGGCCAGAGATAGCGCGACAGGCCGGATTCTGTGTTCGACCAGCGGTTTGAAACGCCGGTTTTTTCCGGTCAGAACCGCACTTCGGGCACCTGGTCCACGGTGCCCACTTCCGAATCGTCCAGCCGGTGGAAATCGGCCTGCCGGAACCCCAGCGCGCCCGCGAACATCACGGCGGGGAAGCTTTCGATACCGGTATTGTACCGCGATACCGCCGCATTCAGCGCGCGGCGGGCGGCGGCGATCTTGTCCTCGATATCGGCAAGCTCACCCTGCAACTGCTGGAAATTGCTGTTCGCCTTCAACTCGGGATAGGCTTCCGACAGGGCGAGCAAGCGGTTGAGCGCCATGGCCAGCTGCTCCTCGTTCCCCGAACTGGGCGCGCCCGATGCGGCGCGGTTGCGCGCGGCGATCACTGCCTCCAGCGTTTCCGATTCGTGGGCGGCATAGCCCTTTACCGTGCTGACCAGATTGGGCACCAGATCGTGCCTTTGCCGCAATTGCGCGTCGATATCGGCCACGCCCTGCCGCACCGACTGGCGCAGCGAAACAAGCCTGTTGTAAATGCCGATCACAAGGATCGCGATCGCAACCACCACGATCAGAACGATAATCCAGCCCGTCATCGACCGCATTTCCCCTTGCGAATCCTTGCCGTTGTGCCCAGCCTAGGCATTGTGTGGCTTCATGGGAAGGGTGCGCCGTCGCGGCGCGCCTTTCCCATCCTGTTTCCCGGCCCGGCCGATAATCCGGGCGTCGGAGTGTGCGATGATCGAATTGCCGCAAGCACAAAGCCTGATGGCCGGCCCGCTGGGTGGCTGGCTGCAACAGCAAAAGGACATGCGCAGCGAGGCGCAGGCCGAATCGCATCGTCGCATGTGGAAGGCCGCCATCGTGCTGGGGCCGGTCCTGATTTTCGCATGGATCGCGATACCCGTTCCCATGCAGTTGAAAGCGGTGGTGACAGGCATGGTCTTTATCGCCGCCACCGCATGGACGCGCCGCCCGATTGCCGAGGCGCGCAAATCGGTGAAGGACGGGATCAACCGCGCCATCGCGCAATCGCTGGGCCTCAGCTTTACGATCGACAGCCTGCCGGGCACCGGTTTCCGCCGCGCCAAGGCGCTGGGCATGGTCCCCCGCCACGACCGCGCCCATTTCGAGGATCACTGGTCGGGTGAAATCGCGGGCCATCATTTCGAACTGCACGAGGCGAAGCTGGAAGAGAAGCGCGGCAGCGGCAAGAACCGCCGCTGGGTCACCGTGTTCCGCGGCGCGATCATCACCATGCAATATGGCCGCGGCATCCATTCGCGCACGCTGCTGCTGCGCGAGGGGAAACATCGCGGCTTTTTCGGCGGGCGCAAGGATGCGGTGAAGCTGGACGGAGAGCGGTTCGAATCGGTCCCCATCGTCCATCCCGAATTCGAGGACGCGTTCGATGCGTGGACCACCGATCCGGTCGAGGCGCGATATCTGATCCACCCGTCCTATGTCGAAAGGCTGCTGGAGATCGAGAACAGCTTTGCCGGCAAGGACATCTGCGCGCTGTTCGACGGGCGCCACGAACGCGGCGATCTGGTGATCGCGGTGAAGACGGGCAATATGTTCGAAAGCGGACACATGAATGCCGCGATGGACGAACAGATGGTCGCCCGCACGATCGAACAATTCGGAACGCTGGCACGGCTGGCCGAAACGATGAACGAGTTTCGCTAGGAATCCCGTATCAGCCAACAGACCGTCAGCCCGTCACCCCATCAAACCGGCTTTGGTCGAACCGCGCGACAATGTGCCCGGCGCGATCATGAAAAGCTGTTTTCCCGCCTTCTGCGCCTCGGGCCCGACGTCGCGATAGAGAAAGGCGCGGCGCTTGTCGTCGTCGATGGGGTCGACGGGTTTCGCCTCTTCCTCGGCCATGCGCTTCATCGTCGCATTATCGGCCTCTCTGTCGCCCGACAGATCGCCCAGACGTTCCAGCACGATCGGCAGTGCGGCAGGTGTGCGATTGGCGTCCAGCGCCGAAAGCAGCAGCAGCCCTTCCATCGATTCGGCGCGCGGCAGGGGCACGCCCTTCAGCACGACGATCAGCGGGGTGCGGCCCACCGGATCGAACAAAAAGACATAGAGATTGCCCGACATGGGGAACATCCAGCCGGTAAAGCTCAATCCCGCTCCCTCCATGATGACTTCCATCATGCCGTCGGCCGTGCGGCGGAACAGTCCGTAATCGTGGAACGGCTGATCGGGCATCAGGACCGAGGGGCGCGTGGTGCGCCAGAACCCTTCATAGGCCGGCGCGCGCGCCGCCAGATCGCTGCCCGATGCTTCGACAATACTGGCGAACGGCCCCTCGGCGCGCATTTCGGGGCCGGTCGGGATACCCGCGCGCATGGCAACGCCCGCCTTTGCCGCAAGTCCCGCCAGATCCTGATACCAGTCGGCCAGGGTCAGATCGGGGAAATTGTCCTGAAACACCGCCGTCAGCCGTGCCAGATTATGTTCGCCGGGATGGACCGTGCCCTTTACCCAGCGGCCGACCAGCGATTTATCCACCCCCACGCGCTGCGCCAGCGCCACGCGGCTAAGGCTGGACGCCTTGAGCAGCAGGTCCAGCTTTTCGGAAAAGGCGTCGACGCGTTGCATCGGGCGCATTTGCGCCAATCGGGACCGGAATGCAACCGGGTTGCATCGGCATGCAACGCGATGCACCGCTTGGTGCACCTTCAATTTTGAACGATCGCGGCGCAATAGGATTGCGCGTGATCGGGGGCCAATCGGGGGACTGGCGCCTGCGGGATCATACCCGGTGTTCGATTATTTCGAAAATATGACGCAAAGGTCCGTAGGGGGCGATTGCTGCCACGGGTCGCATCGGTCCGTTAGGCCTATCGAGTCCGGCTGGCGGCAATGTTGGCAGATGCGGTGTTACGCCCACCGCATGTGGCCGCGGCGATCATCCGTCCATCGCCATGCGCCATCGATTGTCAAACCTGTGGTCGGGCAATCCGTGCGGGGTTCATCCATGGCCCCACGCGGATTGCCCGAAACCCCTTCAAACCGCTCCGTTCAGCTCAACCGGTCGCGGAAATCGCGATAGCCGAAGGTCTTCACCTTCTCGAGCAGGCCGCTTTCCGAATCCCACAGCCAGATCGACGGCAGCGGCACGCCGTTGAACGTGGTGGTCTTTACCATCGAATAATGCGCCTGATCCAGAAAGGCGAAACGCGCACCGACCTCGGGCTCGACCGGCAGGCCGTAATCGCCGATCACATCACCCGCGAGGCAGGATGGACCGCCCAGCCGGATCGGCTCCACATCGTCGCGTTCCCCCAGCATGGCGGGGCGATAGGGCGCTTCCAGCACATCGGGCATGTGGCATGTGGCCGAGATATCGGTGATGCCCAGCGGCATGCCGTTCCAATGCGTATCGAGCAGCGTGCCGACCAGAATCCCCGCGTCCAGCGCCACCGCTTCGCCCGGTTCCAGATAGATTTCGCAGCCCGTCGTATCGCGCACATCGATCAGGAACTGCACCAGCTCGTCCCGCTGGTAATCGCTGCGGGTGATATGGTGCCCGCCGCCGAAGTTCAGCCATTTGAGGTCGGGGATGACATATTCAATATGCGGCAGCAGCGCGTCCCACGTGCGCTTCAGCGGTTCCAGATCCTGTTCGCACAGGCTGTGGAAGTGCAGCCCGTCGATGCCTTCCAGATGCTCCTCGGTCAGCTGGTCGACCGGAAAGCCCAGCCGCGAATGCGGGGCACACGGATCATAGCGCGGCACCTCGCCCTCGGCATGCAGGGGGTTCACGCGCAGACCGATGTCGAATGTTTCGCCGCGGTTGCGCGCCGCATCGATGATATCGGCAAAGCGTTCGCGCTGCATCGGCGTGTTGAAGATCACATGATCGGACAGGCGGCAGATTTCCTCCATGTCCTCTTCCTTATATGCCGCGCAGAAGGTCGCGATCTCGCCATCGTAATGCTCGCCCGCCAGCATCGCTTCCCACAGGCCCGACGTGCACACGCCGTCGAGATATTCGCCGATCATCGGCGCGACCGACCACATCGAAAATGCCTTGAGCGCGGACAAGACCTTGCAGCCCGAACGGTCGCGGATATCGGCCAGCACGCGCAGGTTCGACCGCAGCTTCGCGGCATCGACCACGAATGCGGGACTGTCGACAAGGGTCAGGTCGAAATCGGCGAAGGCTCCGGGATCGCCGGCGCGGGTTTCCATCAATCAAACTCCTGCATTCGGGACTGGGCTGTGCGTCAATCGACGCAGATCGCGCGCACGGCCTTGCCATCGACAACTTCGGCATAGCAGCCGAACAGCGCGTCGTCGGCCTGACACGTGCCTACGATCTGGCCATCGGGCCCGTCGTCGGGGGCAGTCACGCATTTGCCGGTGCATTGCTGGTTGTCGCGGCACGCCTTGCCCGCATCGGGATAGGGATGCACGCACATCAGGGTCTGCGCCCTGCCCCGCCGGTCAAGCGCGCCGCCCTGCGCCTCGCAGCTTTGCGCATCGGGAAGAACCGGCGACGATATGGCGTCAACCGGCGGTTCGGGACCATCGTCAGGCGCGGAATGGCTGTAACAGCCGGTCAGGGCCAGACTGCATGCCAGTGCGATAGCCGACCACGATAGTTTCATTCCCGCTCCTGCCATGATGCGATCCGGCCCATCATTGCGCGTCCAGTTCGGCATGGGCCAGCCAGTCGCTGACCAGCCCCGCAAAACGCGCCGGATCGCTTTCGGGCAAAAGATGGCCCGCCCCTTCCACGACTTCAAGACGGCCCCGCGGCGCAAGACCGGCGAGCGCGCGCGTCGGGATGGCGAATGCCGGGCGGGTTTCGGCGCCCATCGCGGCGATCACCGGAATGTCCAGCGCGCGGACTTCATCCGCCGAAATCTTCACCGGCGGCGCGCCTTTGCCCATCAAAAGCGGCATCATGCGCGCATTATCGAGCGCGAGGCGGCGGCGTTCCGGCGCCATATCGGCGATAAAGCCCCGTTTGCCGACCTGATCGAACAGCGCATGGGCCGCGGCTTCCTCCCCGCCTTGCGCCAATGCCTCGCCCACCGGACCAAAGCATGCTGCGGCGTCGGCGCCAAATTCGGCACGCAGTCCCTCATCCTCGATAAAGCTGGCGAATGCGGGTTCGTACAGCACAAGCGCTGCCACCAGATCGGGGCGGCGTTTGGCCAGCAGCAGCGCGGGATGGCAACTGTATGACCATGCGACCACCACCACGGGGGCGTCCATGGTGGCGTCGATGAATTGTTCCAGATCCTGCGTGTGCCGTTCGGTGCCGAAAGCGCTGCCGTCGCCCGACCATGCCGCCGTGCCGAAGAAAGACAGCGTGATCGCCCGCGCATCCACGTTCCACGGCAATGCGTCGAGCACCGGCCCCCATGTGCGCGCATCGCCCAGCGCGCCATGGACGAACAGGATCGGCGGTCCTTCCATCGGTTCCGCTCCGGTCAGAAGGGCAGCGGCCCGTCCAGCTCCTCGACCGTCCACGGCAGGCCGTGCTTGTTCAACATGTCCATGAAGGGATCGGGATCGAACTGCTCCATGTTGAACACGCCCTCTCCCTTCCACTTACCGGTCAGGATCATGGCCGCGCCGATCATCGCCGGAACGCCGGTGGTATAGGAAACCGCCTGGTTACCGGTTTCGGCATAGGCATCCTCGTGATCGCAGATGTTCCTGATATAGAACGTCTTCTCGCCGCTACCGTCCAGCGCCTCGCCCGTGGCGATATCGCCGATATTGGTCTTGCCCTTGGTCGTCTCGCCAAGGCTGGACGGTTCGGGCAGCACGGCCTTCAGGAATTGCAGCGGGATGATTTCCTGCCCGTTATACATCACCGGATCGATGCGCGTCATGCCCACGTTCTGCAGCACGGTCAGGTGCTTGATATACTCGTCGCCGAACGTCATCCAGAACCGCGCGCGCTCCATCTCGGGCACGAAGCGGGCAAGGCTTTCCAGCTCCTCGTGGTACATCATATACATGTTTTTCGGGCCGACTTCGGCAAAGTCGAACTGCTGCTTCACGCCCATCGCGGGGGTTTCGACGAACTCGCCGTTCTCCCAATGCCGGGCGGGCGCGGTCACTTCGCGGATATTGATTTCGGGATTGAAATTGGTGGCAAAGGCCTGACCGTGATCGCCGCCATTGCAGTCGAGGATGTCGAGCAGGCGGATGGTCTTCAGCTTGTGTTTCTTGAGCCACATGGCGAACACGCTGGTCACGCCCGGATCGAAACCGCTGCCCAGCAGCGCCATCAGCCCCGCGTCCTTGAACCTGTCCTGATAGGCCCACTGCCAGTGATATTCGAACTTCGCGACGTCCTTGGGTTCGTAATTCGCGGTGTCCATGTAATGCACGCCCGCGTTCAGACAGGCATCCATGATCGACAGGTCCTGATAGGGCAGCGCCAGATTGACGACCAGATCGGGCTTCACCTGTTCGATCAGCGCGGTGGTGGCCGCCACATCGTCCGCGTCGATCGCATGGGTCGGCACGGTCACGCCGGTCCGTTCCTTGACGCTGGCGGCAATGGCATCGCATTTGGAAACGGTGCGGCTGGCCAGCACGATCTCGCTGAAAATATCCGCGTTCATGGCCATCTTGTGCACCGCGACCGAACCGACACCGCCCGCGCCGATCACCAGAACCTTGCCCACAACGCATCTCCTTGACTTCGCGGCCCGCGCCGCGGCGGACCAGTAACAGTTGAGTGCGCCGATATAGACCCGCAACGGTGACACGCAAGCGACAGCAGCGCCCCCGCGAAGCCGAATGCAAAGCTTTTGACACCGCGATCAGCGGGCGGCAGTCTCTGGCGCGGCGCGATATTTGGGGGAAACCATGGCCGATACAGCAATTCTGGTTCCGGCAGCCGTGCTGCTGGTGTGGACCATGGTGATGTTCGTCTGGATGCTGGTGCATCGAAGCATGCTGTTCCGCCAGCATGGCATCAGGCTGGACAAGATGCCCCCCGGCGCGATCGGGCGCGATATCCCACGCACCGCGCCCGATGCCAAGGACTGGGTGGCGCAGAATTACAACCATCTGATGGAACAGCCGACGGCGTTCTATGCCGCCTGCGTGATCCTGTCGCTGGGCGGCGCGACGGGATATGATGCGGGGCTGGCGTGGTTCTATGTCGTGATCCGCATCGCCCATTCGATCTGGCAGGCGCGCGTCAATGTCATCACCATCCGCGCTGCACTGTTCGTGGTGTCCAGCCTTGCGCTGGCGCTGTTGTCGGTCCGCGCATTGCTGTCGGTGCTAGGTTAATCCCTGATGAAAAGGCTGGCCAGCTCCACGTGCGTCGACCAGCGGAACTGTCCCACGGGGCGCAGTTTCGCCAGCCGGTAGCCGCCCGCGACCAGCGCCGCGGCATCCTTGGCCCAGCTCGACGGGTTGCAACTGATATAGCAGATCCGCCCCACCGCGCTTTCGGCCAGCCGCGCAGCCTGTTCCTTTGCCCCCGCCCGCGGCGGATCGAGCAGCACCGCATCGAACCGCGCCAGCTCGTCCGCCTGAAGCGGATTGCGGAACAGGTCGCGGTGCATGGCAAAGACTTGCCGCTGCGAAATGCCTGCCGCCGCCTTGCACGACAGATGCGCATCGCGCGCAGCCTCTGCCGCCAGCACTTTCGCTCCGCCTGCCGACAGCGCAAAGGCAAAGGTGCCCAGCCCCGCGAACAGATCGGCAGCGTTTCTCGCCCCCGCCAGCCATTCGCTGGCGGCAGCGACCAGCGCGGCCTCTCCCTCTCGTGTCGGTTGCAGAAAGCTGCCGGGCGGAAGGCCCACGGGCACGCCCGACAGGGTCACGGTGACGGGTTCCGGCTCCCAATGGGTTTCGGGGCCATACCCATCGTTCAGCGTCAGGCGCGCAAGGCTGTTCCCTTGCGCGAAACCGATCATGGCCTCCGTCTCGGCCAGACCTTCGGGCGTATAGCCGCCGATATTGCAGTCGACCCCCTGATCGCACAAGGTCATCTGGATATCGATGGCAAGCCGCTTGCGCCCGAAACCCGCAATCAGCCGGCGCAGCGGCGCGACCATTGCGAAAAGTTCGGGAGCCATCACCGCGCATTCGGCCATATCGACGATATTGTGCGAGCGCGCTTCGCGGAAACCGATGCGGACGGACCGACCGCGTGCCTCGGCGTGCAGGGTCACGCGGCGACGGCTGGCGGGCGGGGACAGCTCGGCAGGCTCAGGCACATCGGGGGTCAGCCCCTGCCCCTCGGCGGCATTGGCGACGCGCGCCGTCACGAAACCGCGCCAGCTTTCCTCGTCCAGCTGCTGCAACTGGCAGCCGCCGCATTGCGGGAAATGGCGGCACGCGGGGGCGGCGTGGTGCGGGCCGGGAATGATCGTGCCATCGGGCGCGACATCGTCGCCCGGCGCGGTCAGCGCGACAAAGCGCCCGTCTTCGGTCTGGCCATCGCCCTTTGCGGCAATGCGCAGAACCTTGCTGATTGAATGTGCGGTCATAGGGCCGCGCCCATAGCATCGCGTACCGATTCCGCCAGCATCGCCGCGGTAAAACCGGCACCGGCCTGCCGCGCAGCCTCTTTATGCAGCCAGACTGCCTGTTGCGCGGCGCGGAATGCATCGCCCGTCACCGCCAGCCGCGCCGCGACCAGCCCTGCCAGCACATCGCCCGTGCCCGCCACCGACAGCCAGCTCGACGCGCGCGGCGCATAGGCCAGCGCGCCATCGGGCGATGCGACCAGCGTGTCCGCGCCCTTGGCGATCACCACGGCATTCGTGGCCTTTGCCAGCGCAAGGGCGCGGGCCTGCTTGCCCCCCTCTTCCGGCAATCCGAATGCCTGTTCCAGCCGCGCCAGTTCCCCCTCATGCGGGGTCAGCACCAGCGGGGCCGTGCGGCCCGCGACATTCGCCAGCCGCAACAGCACCAGCGCATCGGCATCCAGCACGGCGGGATGGCCCGATTCCAGCGCGGCCTCCATCCGTTCGCGCGCCTGATGGTCGCGGCCAAGCCCCGGTCCGCACAGCACCGCGGCGATCCGGTCGTCCGACAGGGCCTGCGGCAGGGTCATCATGCCGGGGGACCGCATGACCACCAGATCGGCGGGCGCGCTGAACACGCTGTCCTGCGCCAGCATTTTGACATAGCCCGCCCCGCCCAATGCCGCAGAGCGGGAGGCCAGCATGGCCGCCCCCTCCATCGCGCCGCCGACCACGGCGATCAGGCCGCGCGTATATTTATGCGCGTCCGCAGCGGGGGCATGGATCGCGGGCCTGCCGATCAGATGCGCCGCGCCGCGCTCTTGCCCGCATCCGATATCGACCAGCCGCGCCGCGCGCCAATGCTGCATCGCGGGCATCAGGAAATGGGCAGGCTTCCACGCGCCCAGCGCGATGCACAGATCGTAATGCGGCAAGGTGTCGATCAGCATCGCCCCGCTGTCGGTCGCAACGCCGCTGGGCAGGTCGATGGCGATACGCTTGCCGTGGCGCGCGGCCAGATCGTGCAGCATGTCGCGCAGCATGCCGGTGACTTCGCGGTTCAGACCGCTGCCGAACAGGCAATCGACCAGCACCGCACCCCCGGCTTCCGCCGGATCCGCCCTGGCACCGCGATAGAGCGATGCCGCACGCCGCGCCGCATCGGTGGCGGGCGGCAGCGCGGCGACGATATGCACGGGAAATCCGCGTTCGTGCAAAGCCTGCGCGATCACATAGCCGTCGCCGCCATTATTGCCGGGCCCGCACAGCACCGTCACCGGCGCGCCGCCTGCGACCCGCCAGACCCATTCCGCCGCTCCGCGCCCCGCCCTTTGCATCAGCGCGTGGACATCGGTGCCCGCATCCATCAGCCTGTGTTCCGCATGCAGCATCTGCGCGGCGGTCAGCACCTGATCGGGTGCGATCGGGTGCGGCTGATGGTGCATGGCGGCCGGCCGGTTAACGGCGGTAAAGCTGGTCGACGTCGCGCACCGCGCCGCGCGATGCGCTGGTCGTCATCGCGGCATAGGCGCGCAGCGCTTCCGAAACCTTGCGCGGGCGCGGATGGGCCGGCTTCCACGCCGCATCGCCCTTTGCCTCCATCGCGGCGCGGCGTTTGGCCAGATCGGCATCGCTGATCATCAGGTTGATGCTGCGTCCCGGAATGTCGATGGCGATGGTATCGCCCGTTTCGACCAGCCCGATCGCGCCGCCTTCGGCCGCTTCGGGCGACGCATGCCCGATCGAAAGCCCGCTGGTGCCGCCCGAAAAGCGTCCGTCGGTAATCAGCGCGCAGGCCGCGCCAAGACCCTTCGATTTCAGATAGCTGGTGGGATAGAGCATTTCCTGCATCCCCGGCCCGCCGCGCGGCCCTTCATAGCGGATCACCACGACTTCGCCTGCCTTCACCTCATCGGCCAGAATGCCGACGACGGCGGCTTCCTGGCTTTCGTAAACGCGCGCGGGGCCGGTGAATTTCAGAATGCTTTCATCCACGCCCGCCGTTTTCACGATGCAGCCGTCCAGCGCGATATTGCCCGACAGCACCGCCAGCCCGCCATCTTTGGAAAAGGCGTTCTCGGCATTGCGGATCACGCCCGATGTGCGGTTGGTATCCAGCGATTCCCAACGGCGGTTCTGGCTGAAGGCGGTCTGGGTCGGCACGCCGCCCGGCGCCGCGGCATAGAAATTGCGCACGCTGTCCGAATTGGTCTGCGTAATGTCCCAGCGCCCGATCGCCTCGCTCAGGCTGCGGCTGTGCACCGTGGGGCATTCGCCGTTGATCAGCCCTGCGCGGTCCAGCTCGCCAAGGATCGCCATGATGCCGCCCGCGCGGTGCACGTCTTCCATGTGCACATCGGACTTGGCGGGCGCGACTTTCGACAGGCACGGCACCCCGCGCGACAGGCGATCGATATCGGCCATGGTGAAATCGACCTTCGCCTCATGCGCGGCGGCCAGCAGGTGCAGCACCGTATTGGTCGACCCGCCCATCGCGATATCAAGGCTCATCGCGTTTTCGAACGCGGCAAAGCTGGCGATATTGCGCGGCAGCGCGCTTTCGTCGTCCTGCTCGTAATAGCGTTTGCACAGATCCACCACCAGACGGCCTGCTTCGCGGAACAGCGCCTCGCGGTCGGCGTGGGTGGCCAGCATCGAGCCATTGCCGGGCAGCGACAGGCCCAGCGCCTCGGTCAGGCAATTCATCGAATTGGCGGTGAACATGCCGCTGCACGAACCGCAGGTCGGGCAGGCCGAACGCTCGATCGCGGTCACTTCCTCGTCGGTATAGCTCTCGTCCGCGGCGGCGACCATGGCGTCCACCAGATCGAGCGCGTGTTCCTTGCCCTTCAGCACGACCTTGCCGGCCTCCATCGGGCCGCCCGACACGAACACCACCGGCACATTGATCCGCAGCGCCGCCATCAGCATGCCGGGCGTGATCTTGTCGCAGTTGGAAATGCACACGATGGCATCGGCGCAATGGGCATTGACCATATATTCGACGCTGTCGGCAATGATGTCGCGGCTGGGCAGCGAATAGAGCATGCCGTCATGCCCCATGGCGATCCCGTCATCGACCGCGATGGTATTGAATTCCTTGGCCACGCCGCCCGCCGCCTCGATCTCGCGCGCGACAAGCTGGCCCAGATCCTTCAGATGAACATGGCCCGGCACGAACTGGGTGAAGCTGTTGGCGATGGCGATGATCGGCTTGCCGAAATCATCGTCCTTCATCCCCGTGGCGCGCCACAGCCCGCGCGCACCCGCCATATTGCGGCCATGGGTGGATGTGCGGGAACGATAGGCAGGCATTGTCGGGACTCCGGTTCACATAAATTGCGCGAAAATACGCTTTGGCGCGCCCTTAGCGCAGCGGGCACCATAACCGAAGCAAGAATTGCTGTCCCGCATCCCCGTCACAGCTTGTCCGCTGTCGGAAAGGACGGTCAGCCGATCAGTTCCGCCGTGCGTCTGGCCACATCGGCGATCATATCGGCCCAGCGCGCCTGTCCGCGTTCGTTGCGGATCAGATCGTTACGCACCTCGATCGCCAGATAGGGGCGGTCATGCGCTTCTGCATGACGGTTCATCGTCGCATTCAGCAGGCGGCCCGAATAGGGTTCGTTATCGCCCACCGTCAGCCCGTATTCCGCGAAAAGCCGCATCGCATGGCGCGCTGCCGTGCCCTGTCGGTTATACAGCAGGCCCACGTGCCACGGGCGCATGCTGTCGGGGTCGCTCGCCATCGCGGGGGTAAAGCTGTGGAGCGAGACGATCAGCCGCGGCGCCGCGCGGCCAAGCCAGTCCTCCATCGCATCGTGATAGGGGCGGTAAAACCGGTCGAGCCGCCCTTCGCGGTCCGCACCGATATTGCCGGGCACCAGCACGCCGTCGCTTTCCGTGGGGATCAGCCTGTCGTGGTCTTCCTCGCGGTGGAGGTCGACGACAAGGCGGCTGACATTGCCGAGATGGGCGGCAATCCCATGGCGGCGGGCCATGCGGTCGGCCACGCCCGCTACGCCGATGTCCCAGCCGATGTGATCGTCGAGCTGCGCCTGCGTAATGCCCAGTTCCATATCGTCGGGCACGCGGTTCGATGCGTGGTCGGATACCAGCACGATGCCGCCATGGACGGGCGTGCCGATGCGCCGCCAGCTTTCGGTTTCCTCGATCACCTGAGGGTGCCCTTCATCCGCCACCAGTCCGGATAGCGCATCGCGATTTCGGCATCGGCGGCATCGCGCGCCTCTGCGCTTTCGTACAGGGCAAAGCAGCTTGCGCCCGAACCCGACATGCGCGCCAGCCACGGATGGGTGGCTTTCAGCGCGCCGATTATCTGCCCGATGGCGGGGACGAGGGCACGCGCCCCGTCCTCAAGATCGTTGCGCGCCTTGGGCACGATGTCGCGCAATGTCCCTTCGGCCAATGGCCCCTGATCGATGCCGTTCCACGCCTTGAACACCGGACCCGTCGCCAGCGGTTTGCGCGGATTGACCAGCAGCACGGCCATGCCGGTCAGCTCGCTATCGATCACGGTAAGTTCGGTGCCGGTGCCGGTGCCGCGCGCGGTCTGGCTGATGACGCAGGCGGGCACGTCCGCGCCCAGTTTCGCCGCGCGCTCCTGCCAGTCGTCGGGCCAGCCGTGGCTGTCGCAGATCAGCCGGATCAGCGCGCCCGCATCGGCACTGCCCCCGCCCAGCCCCGCCGCGACGGGCAGGTTCTTTTCCAGCGTGACATGCCAGCCGTCGTGCCCGTTCCCGACCGGGCGGGGGAACGCGCCAAGAACCTGCATCAGAATATTGTCGCCCACCGGCGATCCGCCCAGCGCATCGGCAAATTCGCCCGCCACCTGCAGGCGGTCCTCCGCCTGACCGGTGCGTACCGACAGCACATCGCCCGCGTCGACAAAGGCGAAAATCGTCTCGATATCGTGATAGCCATCGGCCCGCCTGCCCCGCACATGCAGGGCAAGGTTGATCTTGGCGTAACCGGTGGCTTTCACGTCGCCGCATGCTCCCATGACGGGGGTCTTACATATTGGGATAGTTCGGCCCGCCGCCACCTTCGGGCGTTACCCAGTTGATGTTCTGCGTCGGGTCCTTGATGTCGCACGTCTTGCAGTGGACGCAGTTCTGAGCGTTGATCACGAATTTGGGGTCGCCCTCTTCCACGCCGACATATTCATAGACGCCCGCGGGGCAGTATCGCGCGGCAGGACCGGCAAAGACCGGCAGGTTGATCTTCAGCGGAACATCGGGGTCCTTCAGCTGAAGATGGCAGGGCTGGTCTTCCTCGTGATTGGTGTTCGACAGGAACACGCTCGACAAACGGTCGAAGCTGATCACCCCGTCGGGCTTGGGATAGTCGATCGGCTTGAACAGATCGGCACGCATTAGCATGTCGCAGTCGCGGTGATGTTTCATCGTGACGGGCAGGCCGATTTTCAGTGTGCGCATCCACATGTCGACACCCGCGACCAAAGTGCCCAGCGCACCGCCGAACTTCGCCAGCGCAGGCTCGGCATTCTTCACCTTCTTCAATTCGTCCGCGATCCAGCTCGACCGCAGGGTGGTTTCGTAATCCAGCACCTCGTCGCCCGAACGGTCAGCGGCGATGGCGGCGGCCACGCTTTCGGCGGCCAGCATGCCCGATTTCATCGCGGTATGGCTGCCCTTGATGCGGGGCACGTTGACGAAGCCCGCCGAACAGCCGATCAGCGCGCCGCCGGGGAAGGTCAGCTTGGGCACCGACTGCCAGCCGCCTTCGTTGATGGCCCGCGCGCCATAGGATACGCGCTTGCCCCCTTCCAGAATGCTGCGGATTTCGGGGTGCTGTTTCCAGCGCTGGAATTCCTCGAACGGGAACAGGTACGGGTTCGCATAATCCAGCGTGACGACGAAACCCAAAGCGACCTGTCCGTTCGCCTGATGATAGAGGAAACCGCCGCCCGACGCGTCATTTTCGGAAAGCGGCCAGCCCTGCGTATGCAGCACGCGGCCCGGCACATGCTTCTTGGGATCGATGTCCCACAATTCCTTCATGCCAAGGCCGTAGGTCTGCGGCTCGCAATTCGCCTCCAGGTCAAAACGCGACTTCAGCATCTTGGTCAGATGGCCGCGCGCACCCTCGGCAAACAGGGTGTATTTGCCGTGCAGTTCCATGCCGGGCTGGTAATCGGGTTTGTGGCTGCCGTCGGCGGCAACGCCCATGTCGCCGGTCGCCACGCCCTTGACCGAACCGTCCTCGTTCCACAGGATTTCCGATGCGGGAAAGCCGGGAAAAATCTCGACGCCCAGCCCCTCGGCCTTTTCGGCCATCCAGCGGGTCAGGCTGCCCAGCGATCCGGTATAATTCCCCTCGTTCGACATAAAGGGCGGCATCATCAGATGCGGCATGGCGAACTTGCCCTTGGCGGTCAGCGCCCAGTGCCAGTTATCGGTCACCGGCGTTTCGGCCATCGGGCAACCGTCGTCGCGCCAGTCGGGCAGCAGCTCGTCCAGCGCCTTGGGGTCCATCACCGCGCCCGACAGGATATGGGCACCGATCTCCGACCCTTTTTCAAGGATGCAGACGTCCAGATCGGCATTGACCTGCTTTAACCGGATGGCGGCGGCCAATCCCGCCACGCCGCCACCGACGATGACGACATCATAAGGCATGGATTCGCGTTCGGACATCAAAGGCTCCCTCAAAATTTCATCCAATAAGGCACTGGCGCAATAAGTGCCCGCTTTTCGCGTCAGGGCTTGATTGCAGAACGCCGCGTGGTCAAGGGTGACAATGAAATATCGGCATTCTGACCGGACAACGAATTGACCCCTTATTCCGATCCTGCGGCCCCGAACGGAGAAGCCATGGCCGACGCCGACGGGCGGGCGCTGGTGGAAAGCTGGGCCGCGTTCTGGGCCGATGCGGGCGTCGATCTGGCATTCGACGACGATCCGCATGACTGGATCGCCGAAGGTGCGCCGCCCGCCGATGCCAAGGACAAGACGGACCGCGATGCGCCGCGCCCCAAGCCGGTGCAACGACCGGCCCCGCCCGCGCCGAAAATCGGCGGACCGGCGCAGGGCTGGCCCGGCAGCCTGCCCGCGTTCCGCGACTGGTGGCTGGCCGAACCGCTGGTCGACCGCGGGCCGCTGGCGGGCCGCGTCGCGCCTGTCGGCGACAGGGGGGCAAGGCTGATGGTGCTGGTCGCCGATCCCGCGCAGGACGATGGCGATGCCTTGCTGTCGGGGCAGGACGGGCAGCTTCTGGATGCGATGCTGGCGGCGATGGGGCTGAAGCGCGCCGATTGCTATCTCGCCTCTGCCTTGCCCCGCCATACGCCCGCCGCCGACTGGCGCGGCCTATATGCAGAGGGGCTCGGCGCATTAATGCGGCATCATATCGCATTGGCCGCGCCGCAAATGCTGGCCGTTTTCGGTGAAGACGTGCTGAAAATGCTGTCCCCCGAACGATTCGACAAGGCATCGGCGCAAGGCGCGATCGCGGTGGAAAACGGCGGAATCGACGGGGCCGGCACACATGAAATCCCCCTGCTGGCAAGTTATCCACTGGCCGTCATGCGCAGCAGGCCGCAGGCAAAGGCGGTTTGGTGGCAACGGTGGCTATCGCTCTCGCGCCCGTCTTGACGAAAACCGGCTGCCGATTCACTTTTCCTTGAGTTTCGCCTCTTTACCCTTGCGCCACGGGGATCGCACCCGCTTCGCGCTGGCAGGAACAGGCAAGAAGGAACCGCTGATCCATGACTGTCAAAGTCACCCGCATCGTGTCGGGCACGCTGATTTCATTGCTGGCGATGACCGGCACGCTTGCCGGCGCGCCCGCCGCATGGGCGAATACCGCCAATACGATCGCCGCCGTCGAACAATCGGCCCAGATCCCCGCGCAATTAAGTGCCGAGGACCGCGTCTTTTATGCCGAGGTGTTCCGCCAGATCGACGCGGAAAACTGGGCGCAGGTCGATTTCATGCTGGCGCAGAAGCCCGACGGCTTGCTGACGCAGCTGGCTCTGGCCGAATATTACCTTGCCCCCACCTCGCCAAAGATAGAGCTGCCCGCGCTGAACGCATGGCTGGCGCGCGGCACCGAATTGCCGCAATCGGGCCAGATCGGGCGGCTGGCGCTGAAACGCGGGCTTGAAACCGCGCCCAGCCTGCCCAGCACGCAGCGGCTTGTATCGATCCGCGCACCGGAAAAACGCACCCGCCCGCGTTCGGTGGGTGACGGTTCGATGCCCGATTCCATCGCCAATGCCATTCTGGAACGGATCACCAATGACGATCCCAATGGAGCGCGGCTGCTGCTCGACGGAGTGGATGCGGGCCTGTCGTCGGGCGCGCGCGCGGAATGGCGCCAGCGCGTGGCGTGGAGCTATTATATCGAGAACGACGACGCCAACGCCCTGACGCTGGCGCGCAATGTGGCCAATGGCGGCTCCGGCCCGTGGGTGGGCGAGGGCTGGTGGGTCGCGGGGCTGGCGGCATGGCGGCTGAACAATTGCGAACTGGCCGCCGACGGCTTTACCCGCGCGGCGCAGACCGCCGATAATCAGGAATTGCGCGCCGCTGCCCATTACTGGGCCTCGCGCAGCTTTACCCGCTGCCGCCAGCCCGAAGAGGCCGCGCCCGCGCTGCGCCGCGCGGCGGGCTATTCCGAAACGCTGTATGGCATGCTGGCCGCCGAACAGCTGGGCATGCGCCTGCCGCCGATCCATTCGCAAAACGGCTTTGACCGCGGCGACTGGACCGCGTTGTCGGGCAACACCAACATCCGCTCTGCCATCGCGCTGGTCGAAATCGGGCGCGAGGGCCTGGCCGACGAAGTGCTGCGCCATCAGGCGCAGATCGGCAGCCCGCAGCAATATCAGCCGCTGGCCCGGCTTGCGCGCACATTGGGCCTACCCGGAACGCAGCTGGCCATGGCCTATAACGCGCCGCCGGGGACGAAGCCCGATTCCGCCACACGCTATCCGCTGACCCGCTGGCAACCGGTCGACGGCTGGCGGGTCGATCCCGCGCTGGCCTTTGCCCACACGCTTCAGGAATCGCGGTTCCAGCCCGAGGCGGTCAGCCCCGCGGGCGCGGTCGGGCTGATGCAGATCATGCCGATCACCGCGCGCCAGCACGCGGGTCTGGGTCTTGGCCAAAGCACGTCGGCGCTGAAAGATCCGGCGACCAATATGAGCTATGGGCAGAAAAACCTTGAAATGCTGCGCGATGCCAGCGGCACGCAGGGCCTGCTGCCAAAGATCATGGCGGCCTATAACGCGGGGCTGTCGCCCGTGCAGCGCTGGAACAGCGAAGTGAACGCACAGGGCGATCCGCTACTGTGGATGGAATCGATCCCCTATTGGGAAACGCGCGCCTATGTCGCGATCGTGACGACCAATTACTGGATGTACCAGCGCCAGATGGGCCGCGATTCCGACGCGCGCGAGGCCTATGCCCAGAACCTGTGGCCCCGCTTTCCGGGCGTTACGGGAACGGGCGCGGTGGCGATGCACGGGAAAGAGGTGACGTCCTCTACCGTCGGCAACGGGGGCTGAGGCGATGGCGATCGACGAGACGCGGGCGTTCAAACCCGTCAATATCGCGCTGCTGACCGTGTCGGACACGCGCACCGGGGCCGACGATACCAGCGGCGATATTCTGGCCGACCGGATCACGCTGGCAGGGCACAATCTGGCCGACCGCGCGATCATCCGCGACGATGTGGAGCTGATCACGGCCGAACTCCATCGCTGGATCGAGGATGAGGCGATCGATGCCGTCGTCACCACCGGCGGCACCGGCCTGACCGGCCGCGACGTCACGCCAGAGGCGCTGATGCGCGTGAAAACGCGCGAGATCCCCGGCTTTGGCGAATTGTTCCGCTATCTCAGCCTGAAGACCATCGGCACCAGCACGATCCAGTCGCGCGCCTGCGCCGTGGTGGCGCGCGGCACCTATATTTTCGCGCTGCCGGGATCGAACGGCGCGGTGAAGGACGGGTGGGACGGCATATTGGCCGAACAGCTCGACAGCCGGAACCGCCCCTGCAATTTCGTGGAACTGATGCCCCGTTTGCGGGAGCGTTAGGGACGCCTTTGGCGGAGAACCGACATGGCCGCCGGAACGACCAGCAACCGGCATATGCGCAAGGCGATCCGCGACATCGTCGAACCGGCCTTGCACGCCATGGGTTTCGACGGCGACTATCCCGTCTTTCACCGGCTGACCGGCACCGAATGGCACGGGCTTGCCATTCGCACCGATAAATATGGCGGCGGCTTTTCGATCGATATGGCGCGCGGGCCATTCAGCCGGGCGCGCTATCTCCGGCTCCGAAAAACCGATCCGGCGCAGGCCCGCTTGCCCGATATCGCGGACTATGACCGTCGGCAGCGCGCGTCATTGTGGCATGAGGATGCATCGGGCCGGTGGAGCGGCGATTTCCGCTATGACACGATCCGCGACGACCCCGATGCCTGTCGCGCCCTTGCGTCCGAACTGGCTGCGCTGTTGCCCGAAGCAGGGCTCTGGCTGGGCGAAGGCCGGATCGGGCCGCATGTCAGCGCGAATTTCGCCGATCCCCCCGGCCGCCCCGACAGCCAGCGCAGCCGCACCGCTGCGCGCACGGTGCTTCGCATGCTGACCGGATGGCCCCGCCGCGACAAGGACGGGGTTTACCGGCCCTAGTTCCTTTTGACCCCCATCGCGTCAATCCGCGCGATCAGATCGTCCGCGGCCCCGTTCAGCGCGGCCTTGGGAACGATGTTGAAGAACATCTCGGTCTGATAGAGCAGCACGATATTCTCCGTCTCGTCCCAGCGGTACAGCTCGGCCATCGGGATGTTCGCATCGCCCCTCTCGCTGGTGAAATGGATCGCGCCGCCATCCCACGCGATGCCGGATGGCGCGCGCAGTGCCGCGCTCTGGCGGAACTGGCGGCGGCCCATTTGCGGCACCAGCCACAGGTTGATGATCGCCAGAGCCAGCGGCACCGCAATCACGAAGGCCAGTGAAACTGGCGAAAGCCGCCC
Source organism: Croceicoccus sp. Ery5 (assembly GCF_020985325.1). Classification (NCBI taxonomy): domain Bacteria; kingdom Pseudomonadati; phylum Pseudomonadota; class Alphaproteobacteria; order Sphingomonadales; family Erythrobacteraceae; genus Croceicoccus; species Croceicoccus sp. Ery5. Next base: position 500,450 of record NZ_CP087587.1, on the reverse strand, counting down.
GTAAAACAGCAGATCGAGCGCGACGAGCACCGCCAGCAGCACCAGCACGGCGATGAACAGCTTGCCCACCAGCCCGTGTGTCATGCGGCGGATCATGTGCCGGCGCATGGCCTCTACGACCAGATCCTCTGTCACTTCGAATTGATGGGGTCCGTGCATCATGCTGGCTGGATAGGCGGGCGCGGTGAACAAATCCATAAGTTCTTGTTTTGTTCTGAAGGCGTGGGTAAATTGCGACCATGCCGACTCGCCCTCACCCCGATCCCGCGCTCCATCGCGCGCAAAAGGGTCGCGGCGCGCCCAGCAATGCGGTGCCGCAGCGTTTCGGGCTGGCCGAACGGCTGGATGATGGCGACTGGCTGGACGCGGCGCAGGACATCGATGGCGCCGCCCCGCGCCCGCGCACCACGGTGACGGAGGAACATCCGCGCTCCATCCTGACGTTCAATACATCGCCCGACATCGGATTCGACCGTTCGATCAATGCCTATCGCGGGTGCGAGCATGGCTGCATCTATTGCTTCGCGCGGCCCAGTCATGCCTATCACGACCTTTCGCCCGGTCTGGATTTCGAAACGAAGCTGTTTGCAAAGCCGAATGCCGCCGATCTGCTGCGCAAGACGCTGGCCAAGCCCGGCTATACGGTCAGGCCCATCGCCATGGGCACCAACACCGACCCCTATCAACCGATCGAGGGCCGCTATCGCATCACGCGCCGTATACTGGAGCTGTGTCTGGAAGTCGGCCACCCCGTCACCATCACCACCAAGTCCGACCGCGTGCTGCAGGATCTGGACCTGCTGGCCGAACTGGCACGGCGCAATCTGGCGGCAGTGGCTGTTTCGGTCACCAGCCTCGACCCGCGGCTGTCGCAATCGCTGGAGCCGCGAGCGCCTTCGCCCGCAAAGCGGCTGGCGGCGCTGGCGCAGCTGGCAAAAGCGGGGGTGACGACGCATGGCATGATCGCGCCGGTCGTGCCCGCGATCACCGACGAATTCATCGAACGCACCGTCGCGCATCTGGCAGAGGCGGGCGTGTCCAGCGCGAACTGGATCATGATGCGCCTGCCGCACGAGGTCGCGCCGCTTTTCCGCGAATGGCTGGACGTGCATTACCCCGATCGCGCGGGTAAGGTGATGGCGCTGGTGCAGCATATGCGCGGCGGACGCGACAACGAACACCGTTTCCACGAACGCTTTCGGCCCAAAGGGGCATGGGCGCAAATGCTGCGCGCGCGTTTCGATCTGGCCGTCAGGCGCAGCGCCATTCCGCAGCGGCGGCTGGCGCTCGATTGTCATGCGTTCCGCCCGCCTTCGCTCGACGGGCAGCTGGCCTTGTTCTGATCGCAAATGCCAGACCTGACCGGCATAAAGCGTACGAAAAAGGATTAGGCTGCCCTGCAGCTGCCGATTCCGTTTTGCATAAACGCCAATCGGGAATAAATCCTGCGACGGGGTATCTTCCCCCGGGGACCAATAAAACATATGAATTTGAGGATGCTGGCGCTGCTTGCATGCAGCGCATCGCTCTCCGCCTGTGGTGGCGGGGACGGCGGCCAGTCGGGCTCGCCGGTCGTAACGCCTTCGCCGACGCCCTCGCCCGGCCCGTCGCCCACGCCCTCGCCCAGCTATCCCGCCTATGGCGAGCTGACCGGCGACCAGAGCTTTCAGGCGGCATGCCAGACGACGGGACAGGGCAGCGGGGCGTTCATCCTGCTGAACCCCACCCCGTTCTATGCCGATCCGGGCGTCACGCTGGATTACGACGCTTCGGAAAGCACCTATCGCCTGACGGCCTATGGCATCGACGAAAGCTTTGGCCCGGCCGATGTGGACGACACCATCGCCAATGCCGAAAAGGCATATCGCCGCACGGGAACCGACGGTTTTACCACGCGCATGATCCTGTTCGCCCCGCAACCGGGCGGCAGCACGGCGGATTATACGCGCGTCCTCTATGCGTTCGCGCGCAATACGATGACCGGCTATGTCGAAACCTATAATTGCATCTTCGGCGTTCCGACGCTGCTGACCGATCAGCCGTCGCAGACGCAGGTGTCGTTCACCGATTTCAGCACGGGCGGCAATGCCTATCGCCTGTTCCCCGACAATACGGTCGCGCTTTACCGGCTGACCGGCAGCGCGGAATCGCTGAGCGTCAATCTGACGACGGGTGCGGTCAACCTGTCGGTACGCGTGACAGGCCAGTTGCAGAGCGTTTTCGGAACGGGCACCGCCGTACCGTCGACCTATGACTTTGGCACCTTCACGGGCGAAACGTCGCTGGATGACGAGACGCGCGGCTTCGGCGGCATTCTGAATTACCAGAACCCGACCCTGTTCGCCCCTTACGAAGGCTGGTTCTTCGGGCCGCAGGGGGCAGAAGCCGGACTGACGGTCGGGCTTTCCGATCAGGATCAGGACGGGGTTCGCACCATCGGCCAGTTCACCATCGTGGGCGCGCGCTAGGCGAAAAAAGGGGCAGGCGGTCCGGTACGCTTTCGGACCGCCCGCACCCTCTTCGCATCACAGGCTGACGCGAAGGCTCAGCTTGAAATTGCGGCCTGCCATCGGCACGAAATCCTTTGTCGCGCTGGCATGGCGGCGGCCTTCGACGTCAAAGATATTGTCCGCCTGCGCGATCACGGTCAGATTGCGGTTTCCGCGCCACGGCTTCCACGCCAGCGAGGCATCGACCATGGTGAAACCGTCGGTCTTGGTCTCGTAATCGGCCACGCGGTCCTGATCGTCATACAGGCCCAGTTCGACGCGCCCTTCCAACTGGCGCGTCTGCGCGGTCAGCGCATAGCGCGCCGACAGCGGCGGGATCAGCGGCACGGGCGAACCGTCGTCCAGTTCCGCGCGCACATAGCTGGCCGACATCTCGCTGCCGATGGTCACATCGCCCAGCGTGACAAGCGGGAAACTCGTCTCCGCCTCGAAGCCGATGTAATCGGCATCGTCCTGCATCTGCTGATAGACGGGCAGATCGTCGGCTTCCTCGCCTGTGGCGGCCAGATAGATGTAATCGTCGAATTTCGTCGCAAAGCCGGTCAGCGAGAATGTGGCCGGACCGAAACTGCCGCGCAGATACGCCTCGACCCCCAGTGCCTTTTCGGTGTCGAGGAACGGGTCGCCCACTTCATATTGCTGGGTCGCGGGATGCGGCCCGTCGGCGAACAGTTCCTCGCCCGCGGGCGCGCGTTCGACGCGGCTGGCGTTCAGGCCAAAGCGCAAGCCGCCCGATGTTTCGTGCCATACGCCGACCGCGCCTGAGAAACTGTCGAAATTGCGCGATGCAAACCCGTCCGCCGACAGATCGGCATGCTCATAGCGCCCCGCCAGCTCAAGCGTGACGGCATCGAGATCGAATTCCTGCAGCGTGAACAGCGCATATTGGCTGGTCGTGCTGGGCGGCACAAAGGCTTCCTCGCCCGTGGCGTCCAGCTTGCGGCGGTAATATTGCCCGCCGACCGATCCACCGCCTTGCGCGCCCAGCAAGCCGCCACGCTGGACCAGTTCGACACGGCCTTCCACGCCGGTCACGTCGAACACGGTTCCCGTCTCGCCATTCTCCAGCTCGGTATGGGTATAGTTGTTGACGCCCCAGCGGGTCTTTATCTCAGAGAACGGGCCATCGTCGAACGACAGCGAACCCCGCAGGTCGCCGCGCCACTGGCGCATGTCGATATCGACGGTTTCGTGCTCGTGGCCCTCTTCCTCATGCTCGTCGTGATCCTCGTCGGCGTGATCCTCGCCCTCTTCCTCGTGGTGATGGCCTGCGCCCGGACGAAGCGGCACGCCGTAGAACGTATCGTACAGCCCGACCGAAACACCCAGCGTGGCGCGATCGCCGATCCACGACAGGCCCGCGCCTGCCGACCATGTTTCGGTGCCCGAATTCTCAACGATACCGCGCACATTCGCGGCCTCGACCAGCTCCTCGGCTTCTTCGGGTTCGTCGGCATGGTGTTCTGCCTCGTGCAGCAATTCGGCGCGCAAGGACTTGCTGGCGGCATAGCCGGGAATGTCCAGATCGTCGGTCTTGCGCCATGAACCGTCGACATGGACCACGAATTGCCGGCCCAGCGGCGCATCGATCGATCCGCCCATTTCGCGCAGATCGGTGGCGGTATCGGCCGCCATCGTGCCGTCGAAATGGATCGGCTCGTCAGGGATGCGCAGCGGGATACGGCGGTCGATCACATTGACCGCGCCGCCGATGGCCGAACTGCCATACAGCAGGCTGGCGGGCCCGCGCAGCACCTCGATCCGGTCGGCGGTCAGCGGGTCGATGGTGACGGCATGGTCGGCAGAGGTATTCGATGCGTCGATCGCCCCGATCCCGTCGGTCAGCACGCGCACGCGCTCTCCCTGAAAGCCGCGAAGCACAGGGCGCGAGGCACCGGGCGCAAAGCCGGTGGCCGAAACGCCGGGCAAATCCTCAAGCACCTCGCCGATCTGGCCGGCCATCTTGCGCTGCAATTCGACGCCAGTGACGACCGAAGTCCCCGCCAGAATGTCGAGCTGCCCCACCCCGCCGGCGGTCACGACGATATCGGGACCGTGAAAATCGTCGTCGTCGTCATGGGTGGCGGTCGTGGGCGCAGGCGTTTCGGCCTGCTGCGCGCGGGCGGCGACCGGAGAGGCAGCGACCGGCAGGGCAAGGGCGGCAACGCCGATAAGGAGGGGAAGGCGGCGGGCGGTTCGTGCATGATATAACATATCATCGCCGTTAGCGTCAGCAACGCGGGCGGGCAAGCGGTTTTTGCGCTGTCGCTGGCGAATTTCCTGCACATGCGCGCAGCGGCGAGGTCACGCCGAATTAACCCTAGCGATAGTTTCCGCCCGTAAGACCACACTGTTCAATGCCGACGGGGAGGCAGTATGAAAGACCTATTGATCGGGGGCGGTGCGTGCGCCGTGGTGGGGCTGGGCGTGTTCTTTTCGCCGCCCTTTACGTTCGGCACGACCGAAGTGATCGACATCAAGAACGGGCCGGTACTGGTCGCGTCGAATGAGGAAATTGCAGGTCATTTGATGGATGCCGCGCTGGTCGACGGCAAGCCGCCGTTTTACCGGCACAAGACCACGCGCGAGCGTGTCGGCACCGACGCCGTCGCATTCAAGACCGAAGCGGGCATCGATTGCGTCGCCCGCATTCACCGGCTCGACGATCAGCGCGCACAAGTGGTGCCGCAATGCACAACGCCCGCCGCAGGCAAAAGCGCGCAGGGCGCGGCGGTGCAGGACATCATGACGCTGACCTTCCGCGAATTCGTGTGGGCCCGGCTGGAAAACCGCCCCTATGACGAAAAGAAGGTCCGCACCCAGATGGGCGGCGCCGCGATGAAGCACCTGCCCGCCATGCGGCAGGAAGCGATCGAGGCCAACATCCAGATGCACGAGATGCAGGCCGAAATGGGCGCGGCCCGAGATGCGCGCGAGGCGGAGAAAGGCTGGTAGCCCGGGGCCCTCAGGCCACCAGCTTCATCTGCGCCACGGCGCGCGCCTTCAGCGCGACCGACGACACGCCATCGATCTCGCTGATCCGGTCGGTCAACTCGCCGTCCAGCGCGAAATTGCGCCCCAGCAGCACGCGGGCGTGGCGCCCCTCGCCCAGCAAGAGCGTCGCGACCACCTCGCCATTGGCCTTGGGGTCTTCGGCCAGCGCCAGCGCGAGTTCGGGCAGCGCCGCCTCGTTCGATACCGTCAGCGAAAGCTCCATCCGCGCGCTGCCGGTCACTTCGGACAGGGGCCGCGCGCCGCGCACGGTAATGCGCGGCGGTTCGTCGGGATTGGGGCGGTCCAGTTCCACGTTCAGCAACACGCATTCGCCTGCCGCCGCCCATTTCTGGAACGGTTCGACCAGGGCTTCCTCGAAACAGGATGCCGAAAAATTGCCGGTCTGGTCGGAGAATTCGGCCATCACGAAATCATTGCCGCGCTTGGTCTTTCGCTTGTTCACGCTTTCAACCAGCGCGGCCATGACGGCGGCGGAACGGCTGCCGCCGCGCTGCCCCTTATGCGGTTGTTCGACGGGCGTTTCGGCCACGCCCCCTTCGATCAGGCTGGCATGGCTGCGCGCACCATTGGCGCTGGCCACCGCGCGCCATTGCGACACGGGATGCGCGGCAAAGTAAAAGCCGAAATTCTCGCGCTCCTTCTCCATCTGCTCCTTGCGCGGCCAGGGCGGACATTCGGCCAGCCGCAGATCGGCTTCGGCATGGTCCTCGCCGCCGAACAGCCCCGCCTGCCCGCTCGCCTTTTCGCGCACGGCGGCATCGGTCACGGCCAGCAGCAATTCGGCATTGGCCGTCACCTTCGCGCGGTTCGGTTCCAGCGCGTCGAGCGCACCGGCCGCGGCCAGGGCCTCCAGCTGGCGGCGGTTCATCGAACCGGCAGGCAGGCGTTCGAACAGATCCTTCAGACTTTCGAACCGGCCTCTCGCCTCGCGCTCTGCCACGATGGCGTCCATCGCCTTTTCGCCCACATTGCGCAGCCCTGCCAGCGCATAGCGGACCTGATGCCCTTCCTGTGTCGGTTCGACCGTATATTCGGCTTCGGAATGGTTGATGCAGGGGCCTGCCAGCGCGATGCCCGCCCGCCGCATATCGTCGACGAAAATCGACAGCTTTTCCGACTGGTGCATGTCGAAACACATGGCGGCGGCATAGAATTCATGCGGGTAATGCGCCTTCAGCCACGCAGTCTGATAGGCAAGCAGGGCATAGGCGGCAGCGTGCGACTTGTTGAAGCCATAGCCCGCGAACTTGTCGATCAAGTCGAACAATTCGTTCGCCTTCTTCGGCTCGATATCGCTGACGGTCTTGCAGCCTTCGACAAAGCGGCTGCGCTGCTTGTCCATCTCGGCCTGCACTTTCTTGCCCATGGCGCGGCGCAAAAGATCCGCGTCGCCCAGCGAATATCCGGCAAGGATCTGCGCGGCCTGCATCACCTGTTCCTGATAGACGAAGATGCCGTAGGTCTCGGCCAGAATCCCTTCCAGCTTGGGGTGCGGATATTCGATCTCCGCCAGCCCGTTCTTGCGCTGGCCGAACAGCGGGATATTGTCCATCGGGCCGGGGCGATAGAGCGAGACGAGGGCGATGATATCCTCGAACTTGGTCGGCTTTACGGCTGACAGCGTGCGCCGCATGCCTTCCGATTCCAGCTGGAACACGCCGACCGTATCGCCGCGCTTCAGCAGTTCGAACACGCCGGCATCGTCCCATGCGAGACCGTCGAGATCGACCGCGATGCCGCGCCGCGCCAGCAGATCGACTGCCTTGCGCAACACCGACAGGGTTTTGAGGCCGAGGAAGTCGAACTTCACAAGGCCCGAGCTTTCGACATGTTTCATGTCGAACTGCGTCACCGGCATGTCCGAACGCGGATCGCGATAGAGCGGGACAAGCTGCGACAAGGGCCGGTCCCCGATCACCACGCCCGCCGCGTGGGTCGAACTGTTACGCGGCAGCCCTTCCAGTTGCATCGCCAGATCGACCAGACGCTTTACATCGCCGTCGCGCTTGTATTCGCCGTGGAAATCCGCCGCCCCGTCCAATGTCCGCTTCAGCGTCCATGGATCGGTGGGATGGTTTGGCACCATCTTGGTCAGCCGGTCCACCTGCCCGTAAGGCATTTGCAGAATGCGTCCGCAATCGCGCAGCACGGCGCGGGCCTTCAGCTTACCGAAGGTGATGATCTGCGCGACGTGATCGTGGCCATATTTGGCCTGCACGTAACGGATCACCTCGCCCCGCCGCGTTTCGCAGAAGTCGATGTCGAAGTCGGGCATCGACACGCGTTCGGGGTTCAGGAAACGTTCGAACAGCAGGCCGAGGCGCAGCGGATCGAGGTCGGTGATCGTCAGCGCCCATGCCACCGCGCTGCCCGCACCCGAACCGCGACCCGGCCCCACCGGAATGCCGTTGTCCTTGGCCCATTTGATAAAATCGGCAACGATCAGGAAATAGCCGGGAAAGCCCATCTGCACGATGATGTCGATCTCGAACTCAAGCCGCTTTTCATATTCGGCGCGGGCCTCGTCGGTCAGGTCCTCATAGAGTTCCAGCCGCTTTGCGAGACCAGCGCGCGCCGTTTCGGCCAGTGCCTTGGCTTCACCCTCGAAATCGCCGGCAAGGCTGGGCAGGATCGGCTTGCGATAGGGCGGCGCGACCGCGCAGCGCTGCGCGACGACCAGCGTATTCACCAGCCCCTCGGGCAAATCCGCGAACAGTTCCGCCATCTGGTCCGACGGCTTGACCCACGCGTCGCGCGGGGCGCGGGGCCGGTCCTCCGTATCGATATGGGTGCTGTTGGCGATGCACAGCATGGCATCGTGCGCGGCGTGGAATCCCGCCTCGTCGAACAGGGCCGGATTGGTCGCCACCAGCGGCAGGTCGCGCGCATAGGCCAGATCGATCAGCGCCTCTTCGCTCGCCCGCTCATGCTCCGCGCCGCTGCGGGCAATCTCTACATAAAGGCGCCCCCTGAAATACGGGATCAGCGCATCGGCATAGCGGTTCGCCGCAGCCGCCTGTCCATGCGCGAACAGGCGGGCCAGCGCGCCATCGCCCGCGCCGGTCAGGCAGATCAGGCTGTCGCTATGCCCCTCCAGATCGGACAGGGTAACATGCGGCTCCAGATGCAGCGGGCGTTCCAGATGCGCCTTGGACACAAGGTGGCACAGATTGTCATAGCCACGCTCGTCCTGCGCATAGAGCGCCAGCCAGTCGACTGCCGGATCGCCGTTCGTATTCTCGCTATCGGGCCGCGCCACACCCAGCAGCGTGCCGATGATCGGCTGCACGCCCAGATCCTTGCACGCGCCCGCGAACGCGATGGAGCCATACAGCCCGTTGCGGTCGCAAATCGCGATCGCCGGAAACCCGCGATCCTTGGCAAGTTTCGCCAGCTTTTTCGGATCGATCGCCCCTTCCAGCATGGAGTAGCTGGAGAAGACGCGCAGCGGGATATATCGAGCCAGAGTCGGACGTGAGGATGCCATCGCCCGAATATGGCAATGCCATACGCGGCGGCCAAGGCACGCGGCGCGCTATGTGTGGATAGGGTCGGGGAAATCAGCCCTGCGCGGGCAGATCGGGACGTTCGGGCAGATCGGGACGGCGGGCCAGGGTCATGATCTCACCCAGTTCGAACAGGCGGTCGCCCGATTTCTGGATCACCAGCCCTTGCCGGTCCGCTTCGGGAAGCGAGGCGACGAAGCGGATCATTTCGGCAAAGGTGCCGTCGCGGATGATCGCGAAACCGCGCAGCATGTCGCTCTTGTCGCCATCGGCGCGGCGGTGAAGCGTGGCGCGGTCCTGCCAATCGATGCCGTTGGGCACGTCGGATTCGCCGTGAAAAGTGGTGGGGCGGGTCATGGTCATGGTCTTTCTCACTCGGTCTTGCCAAATCAACGCAAGACCGTGCCGCAAGGTTCCGCCCCATGGACCGGCCCTAGCCCTGCGCCAGCACCCCTTCGTGCAGGCGCACCACACGGTCCATCTTGGCCGCAAGCCGTTCGTTGTGAGTCGCGACCAGCGCCGCGCTGCCCTGCCCGCGCACCAGCCGCAGGAATTCCTCGAGCACGCGGTCGCTCGTTGCCTCGTCCAGATTGCCGGTGGGTTCGTCCGCCAGCACCAGTTGCGGCTTGTTCGCCAGTGCGCGGGCCACGGCCACGCGCTGTTGCTCGCCGCCCGAAAGCTGGCTGGGGCGATGGTCCATGCGCGCGCCAAGGCCCAGTGCGGTCAGCAGCTCTTCGGCCCGCGCATTGGCATCGGCGCGCGGCGTGCCCGCGACCAGCTGGGGCAACACCACGTTTTCGCGCGCGTCGAAATCGGGCAGCAGATGATGGAACTGATAGACAAATCCCAGATGCTCGCGCCGCAGCGCCGTGCGCGCATCGCCGTTCGATTTCTCGGCCGATTTGCCGCAGATCGAAATCTCGCCCCCGAACCCGCCTTCCAGCAGGCCCACGGCTTGCAGCATGGTCGATTTGCCCGACCCCGACGGGCCCAGCAGGGCCACGATCTCACCCGGCATGATCGACAGGTTCACGCCGCGCAGCACATCGATGGTGACCCCGCCCTGCGTGAAGCTGCGGGTCAGGTTCGACAGGACGACAACCGGATTATTCATAACGAAGCACCTGCACCGGATCGGTGCTCGCCGCCTTGAAAGCGGGATAGAGCGTGGCAAGGAAGGACAGCACCAGCGCCATGATGACGATGGTCGTCACCTCGGCCGGATCGGTGCGCGCGGGCAGCGTGGTCAGAAAGCGGATCGACGGATCCCACAATTCCTGCCCCGTAATCGCCTCTACCCCCCGCACGGCAGACTGGCGGAATGCCAGGGCCAGAAAGCCCAGCCCTAGCCCCGCCAATGTGCCCAGCGCACCGATCAGGAAACCGGCGGTGACAAAGATTTTCAGGATCGACCGCCGTGTCGCGCCCATCGTGCGCATGATGGCGATGTCGCGGGTCTTGGCGCGCACCAGCATGATCAGGCTGGACAGGATGTTGAACACCGCGACCAGCACGATGATCGACAGCACGACGAACATGGCGACGCGCTCTACCGCCAGCGCCTCGAACAGCGAGGAATTGATCGTCTTCCAGTCGGACACCACGGCCTGCCCCTGCAGTCTGCCGCGAATGGGGGCAAGCGTCTCGCCCACCGTATCGGGATCCTCGGTCGTAATCTCGATCATGCCGATCTGGTCGCCCGTCAGCAGCAGGGTCTGCGCATCCTGCATCGGCATGACGACGAAGGCCTGATCGTAATCATAGATGCCGATTTCGAATATGGCGGAAATCTCGTATCCGATCTCGCGCGGGACGGTGCCGAACGGGGTGGAGCGGCCCTGCGGATTGATGATGGTGATGACATCGCCGATCCGCGCGCCCAGATTCTGCGCCAGCCGCGACCCCACCGCCACGCGCTGCGCACCGGGTTGCAGCGCATCCAGATTGCCCAGCACCTTCTTGTCGCCCAGCCGCGCAATATCCTCGGGCAGATTGCCGCGCACCAGCACTGCCTCTACCCGCCCGTTAAAGGTTGCGAGCAGCGGCTGTTCGATCAGCGGCGAGGCGCGGGTGACGCCCGGCGTCTCGCGCACCTCTTTCAGCACGTCCTGCCATTGCGGCAGCCGCCCGCCATAGCCCTGCACGATGGCATGGCCGTTCAGGCCGACGATCTTGTCCATCAGCTCGGCGCGGAAACCGTTCATCACGCTCATCACGATGACCAGCGCGGCAACGCCGAGCATCACCGCCGCAAGGCTGATGCCCGCCACCATGGCAATAAACGCCTCGCCCTTGCCCGGCAGCATATAGCGTTTGGCGATGGTCCATTCGAAGGGTGAGAGAATCAAGAAGACAGCTCCGGATGGAGTAAAACGGACAGGTCCGACAGCACCCGTGAAGGGGCCTGGATGAGAGGGAGATGAACTAGGGGGCGCGGCGGCAGGTGGCAATAGGTGGCGTCGGTTCGTCCGCTTCGCTCACAGCGCCCGGCACCAGCCGCTTCGGGCCGGGCTGGCCCGCGACAAGAGACATTTCTCCTTCAGGCCCGCAAACCACATCTCCGGTTGTAATCATAACGAAACATCGGCAAAGGCCGCGCATGACGTTGGCGCCCACATCTGTTAGGGCGGAACGATGCAGGCCCCAGGCTATACAGCGGAACATTGAAGGCATGATGTCCACGGACTTCGTCCACCATCCCTTTCACGACGAGGATGGGGATTCCCTGCGCGAGGAATGCGGCGTTTTCGGCGTCGTCGGCGCGCGCGACGCGGCGGCGGTCACGGCGCTGGGGCTGCATGCCCTGCAGCACCGCGGACAGGAAGCGGCGGGGATCGTTTCCTATGACGGTCAGGAATTCCACGTCCGGCGCGGCAATGGCCACGTGGCCGAAAATTTTTCGACCGGCGAGGCGATGGCCGAATTGCCCGGTACCATGGCATGCGGGCATGTCCGCTATTCCACCACGGGCGGATCGGGCCTGCGCAATGTGCAGCCGCTTTATGCCGAACTGGCGACCGGCGGTTTTGCCATCGCGCATAACGGCAATATTTCCAACGCGATGCACCTGCGCGGCGATCTGGTGCGGCGCGGCGCGATCTTTCAGGGAACGGCCGATACCGAGGTGATTATCCACCTCGTCGCGACCAGCCGCTATCCCACGCTGCTCGACAAATTCGTCGATGCGCTGCGGATGCTGGAAGGGGCCTATTCGCTGGTCTGCACCACGCCGCAGGGCATGATCGCCTGCCGCGATCCGCTGGGTATCCGCCCGCTGGTCATGGGCCATATCCCCGAGAAGAAGGGGAAAGGCGCGGTCGTCTTCGCATCCGAAACCGTCGCGCTGGACATCGTGGGCGCCATTTTCGACCGCGAAGTCGAACCGGGCGAGCTGATCGAGGTCGACCTCGACGGCAAGACGACCAGCCACCGGCCTTTCACCAAGACCGCGTCGCGCCCCTGCATTTTCGAGCATGTCTATTTCTCGCGCCCCGATTCGATTTCGGCGGGCCAGTCGGTCTATTCGGTGCGCAAGGCGATCGGCCAGCAGCTCGCCATCGAATCGCCGGCAGAGGTGGATCTGGTGATCCCCGTGCCCGATTCGGGGGTGCCCGCGGCCATCGGCTATGCGCAGGAATCGGGCGTGCCGTTCGAACTGGGCATCATCCGGTCGCACTATGTCGGCCGCACCTTTATCCAGCCGTCGGACGGCGCGCGGTCCAGCAGCGTCAGCCGCAAGCATAATGCCAATCGCGCACTGGTCGCGGGCAAGCGCATCGTGCTGATCGACGATTCGATCGTGCGCGGCACCACCAGCCTGAAAATCGTGCAGATGATGCGCGACGCGGGCGCGACCGAAGTGCATATGCGCATCGCCAGCCCGCCCACCATGCACAGCTGCTTCTATGGCGTCGACACGCCCGAAAGGAACAAGCTGCTCGCCGCGCGGATGGATATGGATGCCATGCGCGAATTCATTCAGGCCGACAGCCTTGCCTTTGTCTCGATCGACGGCCTGTATCGCGCCGTGGGCGAGGAGCAGCGCCAGCCCGCCAAGCCCGCCTATTGCGATGCCTGCTTTACCGGCGATTATCCGACGCGGCTGACCGATCTGGCCGACCGGACCAAGGCGGGACAGCTCGACCTTGCCCCCGGCAAGGCGGAAAAGGTCGCCTGATCCGATGAACGAACAGACCGACAATCGCCCGCTGGCGGGCAGGCTGGCCCTTGTCACCGGCGCATCGCGCGGCATTGGCGAGGCGACGGCACTGGCGCTGGCATCGGCGGGCATGCATGTGGTGATCACCGCCCGCGACGACCGCGCGCTGGAAGCGGTGGAGGAAAAGATCCACGCCGCCGGCGGAAGCGCGACCATCGCGCCGCTCGACCTGGCCGAACCCGATGCGGTGGCACGGCTGGCAGCGGCGATTTCGGGCCGCTGGGACCGGCTGGACGCGCTGGTCATCAATGCGGCGATCCTGCCCGAGCTGACCCCCGTGACCGATATCAGCGCCAAGCAATTCTCTCAGGCGCTGACGGTGAACGTGCTGGCGACGCAGACCCTGCTGTCGGCATTCCACCCGATGCTGAAAGCGGCCGAAGCGGGCAAGGTGATCGGCATCACCAGCTCTGTCGGGTCGGCTCCGCGCGCGTTCTGGGGTGCCTATGGCGCGTCCAAGGCAGCGTTCGATGTGCTGCTGTCCTGCTATGCGCAGGAAAACGAGAAGATTTCGCGGATCACCACGGCCATCGTCGATCCCGGCGCAACCCGCACCGCCATGCGCGCCCGCGCATTTCCCGGCGAGGATCCGAATACGGTAAAGACCCCCGATGTCGTGGCGCAGGAAATCCTAGGACTTGTCCGCGACTCGTTCGTAAACGGAGAGAAATTTCGCGTTAAGCAGCCGTCTTAACCGAAAAATAACCTCGAATCTTCTACCCTGTCCCAATCAGGAACGAATCCGTCCGCCTTCGGGCACGACAGTCCGGTTCCTTGTGCAAGAAGGACAGCGGCCATGACCGACTATAGATTGAGGGATCGCTATAACACGACCGACCGCTATTACGCGGCCGCGCAAGAGGATCGCTCCTCGCCGCGCCTTCGTGTCGCCATTCCGGCCAATCTGCGCCCCACGGGCGGCCACGGTTTTACGACCGTCGTGAACGACCTGTCGCTGGGCGGCTTTTCGGCCGAATGCGTCAACCGGCTGGCGATCGGATCGCTGTGCTGGCTGAAACTGCCCGGTCTGGAAGCGCTGCAATGCGAAGTGATCTGGTGGCAAAGCAATCTGGTCGGCTGCGCGTTCCAGAACCTGCTCAGCCCCGTGATCTATGACGATATCGTCTCGCGCTATCGCGAAGGTGCGGTGCGCCGCAGCACGCTCTGAATTCCGACTTCGCTCCGCCGGGTTCACTCCCTCTCCCGGCGGGGCGGACGACCTGCTTTTCGGGCCGCATGGCCCGGCACGGCGCGTCAGGCGGGTTTTACCAGCGTCACCTGATGCACGTCGATCCCGCCGCCGCGGAACCCGCCCTCGCAATACATCAGGTAAAATCGCCATAGCCGCGTAAATGTGTCGTCAAAGCCCGCGGGCAGGCGCCCCTGTTCCACCGCGCGGTCGAAACGCAGCCGCCAATCGGCCAATGTGCGCGCATAATCCTGCCCGAAACGCGCCTCGTCGCGCCATTCCAGTCCGCGTGCTTCGGCCAGACGGCGGAATTCGGTGGTCCGGATCAGCATGCCGCCGGGGAAGATATAGGTCTGGATGAAATCGGCGCTGCGGGCATAATGGTCGAACAATTCGTCGCGGATCGAAATAAACTGGATCGCCGCGCGCCCGCCCGCTTTCAGATTATGCGCGATGCAATCCATAAAGGCGGGCCAGTATTCGCGGCCCAGCGCTTCCACCATCTCGACACTGACGATGGCGTCGTAACGCCCGTCGACATCGCGGTAATCCTGCTTGCGGAACGCGACATCGGGGGCGGCTTCGCGGGCGAAGGCCAGTTGCTCGTCCGACAGGCTGATCGCCTCTACCTCGTGCCCGCGCGCGGCCAGCAATGCCGATAACGCACCCCAGCCGCAGCCGATTTCCAGCACGCCCGGCCCCGGCGCGCCCGCGATCCGGTTGGCCATGGCGTTCATCTTGGCCTGCTGCGCGGCATCCAGCGTCAGCGCATCGCTCCAGATCGCGCTGGAATAGGCCATCGTCCGCCCCAGCCAGGGCGTATAGAAATCATTGCCCAGATCGTAATGCGCCGCGATATTTTGGCGCGAACCCGCCTTGGTATTGCGCCGCATGCGGTGATAGGCCTGCGACACCATGCGCCACGGCCCCTTGGCCCGCGCGGCATTGCCCAAAGTGTCGGCATTGGCCATGAACAGGGCGAATATCTTCACCGGATCGCTGCTCGACCATTCGCCCTTTTCCCATGCGCGATACCAGCCGACCGATCCGCCCGTCGCCAGCCGCAATATGCAGCGCCAGTCGTGCACGGCGATATCGGCATCGAACCCGCTGCGCTTTCCGCCCAGCGTGATGACATCGCCGTTCGGCAGCCGCGCCGTGATCGATCCGGTGGCCAGACCGTGGTCGATGCGGCGCAATATCCTGGCCTGACCGCCCGAAATCAGCCGCGCCAATATGCCGGTCGAATCGCGACCTTCCCCCGCCGCACGTGTCAGATGTACGCCCCGCCTCTCCATAAGGATAAGAGATATGCAAGCACGGCGCAGCGGGCAAGCGAGTGCGGGTTTTATTCCCCCTTGGCCTGCCGGTATGCTGCCAGCGCCCGTTCGCGCGCTTCGCGGTGGCCGATGATCTTCGCGGGGTAATCGGCCGGGCGGTGGCTGTCGTCGGGATCGTGGATCTGCGCATCGGACAGGTCGGCCAGTTCGGGGACGAATTCCCGAATATAATCCCCTGCATCGAATTTTTCGGATTGCGACAGCGGGGCCATGATGCGCGGGAACATATTGCTGTCCACCCCCGTGCCCGCCACCCATTGCCAGTTCACGCCATTATTCGCGTAATCGGCATCGACCAGCGTGTCCCAGAACCATTGCTCGCCATGGCGCCAGTCGATCAGCAGGTGCTTGATCAGGAAACTGGCCGCGATCATCCGCACGCGATTGTGCATCCATCCGGTCTGCCACAATTGCCGCATGCCCGCATCGACGATGGGATATCCGGTTCGCCCCTGCTGCCACGCTTGCAATTCTTCGGCGATCACATGGCCGCGATTGGGATTGCGCCACAATGCCTCTCCACCCAGATCGCGATAGGATTCAGAAGGATAGGCAGGAAACTGGCAGATCACGTTTTGCGCATAATCGCGCCAAAGCAATTCGCCGCGATAGGTTTCCGCCCCCTCGCCCGTATGGCGCGAGAGCCGGTCCCAGACCTGCGCGGGCGAAATCTCTCCGAAATGGAGGTGCGGCGACAGGCGGGAGGATCCGTCGATCGAGGGCTTGTTGCGATCGTCGTCATAGGCAGCGACGCGGTCGGTGAAATCGTCCAGCTGCCCGTGCGCCGCAGCTTCGCCCACCTGCCATGCCTCACGAAAGCCCGCTGCCCAATCGGGCTTGGTTGGCAACAGGCCCCAATCGTCCGGATCGTCGGATGCGGGCCATGTATCGGGATTCGTCAGCGCGGGTGCGTCCAGCACCTCGCGCTGCGGCAGGCACTGCCGCGCCGATTTCGCGAAGGGGGTATAGATCTTGTACGGATCGCCCGATCCCGTCGTCACCGTGCCGGGCGGCAGCAGATAATTGCCGTCATACAAATGCAGGTCGATGCGCTTGGCCAGTTCGCCCTGCGCTTTCCTCCACCACGGTTCGTAATGGCGGATCGCATGGACGGCGGCCGCACCCGTTTCATTGGCAAGCTTGCAAATCTGGTCCACCGCATCGCCGCGCCGCAGGATCAGCTTTGCCCGGTGCTTGCCCAGTTCGCAGGCCATCGCCGCCAGCGAATGATGCAGCCACCAGCGCGACGCCCCGCCCATGGCACGACTTCCCGCGCGTTCGTCATCCAGCACATAGACGCAGATCACCGGCCCCTGCCGGGCAGCGGAATATAGGGCGGGCTGATCGGCAAGGCGCAGGTCGCGGCGCAGCCATACGATATGCGGGGCGGTCATGCGGGGTGAACGGGCCGGACGGGGCGGGGTTCCTTAACGCAGCGGTATGCAGGGCGTATCGGGAAGCTCGACCATGAAATTACCGCGCGTCGGTCCAAAGAAAAAGCGCGCGTCATAGACCGTCACTCCGCCATCGGGATTGCGCAAGGCGAAAGGTGCCTGACTCCAGAACAGGAACGCGGCGACGTCGGGGCGGTTCGCGCTGGCATGGCGCGCATCGGGCAAGTGGCAGCGTGTCCCCGCCGGATAGCGATAGCCATAGCCGAATTCACGGCCGCTCCAGTCGCTGGCAATCCAGTCGCCACTGCCCCGCGATGCCAGTATATTGCGATGCCAGAATTTGATCGGTACGGGCGCGGCAATAACGGTCTCCGGAAAGGGCTCCGTCAACGTGGCGCGCGCTTCGTGCCAATGGGTAATCCCCGCATTCACCCCGATATAGGCCAACGCCCCCGCAATCGCCGCCCGAGCCGGAGCTCGCCAGTTGCCACCCCGCTTTTCCCGCCGCAGCGACAGGATCAGCCCGATCCCCATCATCACCCACAGCCACACATCGATGATGAACAGCACGTCGCCATGGAACCAGCGGTACGAAAACGGCTCCAGCAGGCGGATGCCATAGACGTTCATCCAGTCGAGCGCCGGATGGGTAAGGCAGGCCAGAAAGGCCAGCGCGAACAGCCAGCCGAAATGCACCTTCAGCCGCTCCTCCGGCCGTGTGCCGCGACTGGCCTGCCAGCGGTCGAACCACCACAGGAACCCCGCCAGCGCCAGCGGCAGCAGCACCAGCGCGATCGGCCCGTGAGTCAGCCCGCGCCGCATCGCAAGGCTTTCGGTGCCCCAGACGACACAGCCCGCGTCGATATCGGGCAGGTTCGCACCGAAAATCAGCGCGGGCATGGCAAGGCCGGTCCTGCGCTTGAGGCCGGCCTGCCCGATCAGCGCGCCGACAAGCCCGTGTGTCAGATTATCCATCGGCGCGCGTCAGGATCAGACCAGTTCCCGCAGCATTTCGGTGCGATATCCCGAAAGCCGGTCCATCGCCCCTTCGCGCACCTTTTCGGCCCAATCGGGATTGGCGATCAGCGCGCGGCCCACCGCGATCATGTCGAACTCGCCTGCTTCCATCCGGCGTTCCAACTGGCCCAGATCGGTCGCTTCGGTCGTCTGGTCCTTGAACGCGCCGAAGAAATCGTCGGACAGACCAACCGATCCCACGCTCATCGTCGGGATGCCGGTGAGCTTCTTGACCCAGCCTGCGAAATTCAACCCGTTCTCGCCGTCGATGTCGGGGAACTCCGGCTCCCAGAAACGGCGCTGCGAACAATGCAGCATATCCGCGCCCGCATCGACCAAAGGCTGCGTCCACGCGGCCAGCTCGTCCGGCGTCGGCGCAAGGCGGCGGGTGTAATCCTGCTGGCTCCACTGGCTGATGCGCAGGATCAGCGGCGTATCGCCAATCGCGGCGCGCACCGCGCTGACGATCTCGGCCGCGAATTTCGTGCGATCGGCAAGGGTCGGGCCGCCCCATGCGTCGCTGCGCTGGTTGGTGCCCGCCCAGAAGAACTGGTCGATCAGATAACCGTGCGCGCCATGCAGCTCCACCGCGTCGCAGCCCATCGCAGCCGCCGCGCGGGCGGATTCGACGAAGGCCGCGATCGTGTCGATCACATCGGTCTCGCTCATCGCCTGACCATAGGGTTCGCCCGGGCGGAACAGGCCCGACGGCCCCTCGGGCGTTGTCGGTCGCGGCTTGTCGCGGAACTGCTCGCGCACAAGGCCGGTGTGCCAAATCTGCGGCGCGAACAGCCCGCCTTCGCCATGCACGGCATCCACCACCCGCTTCCAGCCCACCAGCGGTTTTTCGCCGTGAAAGAACGGAATGCCGGGATCGTTGCGCGCCTCGGGCCGGTTGACGACGGTGCCTTCGGAAATGATTAGCCCCACGCCCCCCTGGGCGCGGCGGCGGTAATATTCGGCCACATTCGCGCCCGGCACGCCATCGGGCGAGAAATTGCGCGTCATGGGCGCCATCGCGATGCGATTGGGAATTGTCAGACCCCGCAGCGTGAACGGGGTGAAGAGGATCGACATAATCAGATTGGGTCCTGTGCTGTGCCGGAAACGGTCCAAGTCTGACCCTTGGCAAGCAACCCCGCCAGATCGCCTTTGCCTTTCGCGCGGGCGGCCTGCATCTGCTCGGCAATGGCCGCGTCATAGGTAGGGCGCGGATCGTCATATATAACCCCCAGCACCATGGGGAACGGGCCGAATTCCAGCTCGACCAGCATATGGGCAAGGCTGCGGTTGGTCTGGTCGTGGACCATCACCCCCGCCGCCTGCCAATCGCCATCGGTGATATCGACCACTTTCAGCGCCATGGTCGCGGGATCGAGAGCGAGCCCCTTGGTCGGCACCTTGTCCTTGCCTGCGCCGAACACCAATGGCTGTCCGTGGATCGCCCAGACCTGTGTTTCGGCGGCGACCTTCTTCTGGGTGAAATCGTCGAACACATCCTTGTTATAGACGATGCAGTTCTGGAAGATCTCGACAAAGGCCGCGCCGCGATGCGCATGGGCGGCCACCAGCACATCGCCCAGATCCTTGGAAACGTCATAGCCGCGCGCCACGAAACGCGCGCCCGAACCCAGCGCGAATGCGCAGGGGTTGGCGGGCCGGTCGACGCTGCCGCCGGGGCTGGTCGGGCTGGTCGTGCCGCGGCGGCTGGTGGGCGAATATTGCCCCTTGGTCAGGCCATAAATCTCGTTGTTGAACAGCAATATCTGGCAATTCAGATTGCGGCGCAGCAAATGCATGGTGTGATTGCCGCCGATCGACATGCCATCGCCGTCGCCCGTCACCATCCAGATATCAAGGTCGGGATTGGCCAGCTTGATACCGGTCACAAAGGCAGGCGCGCGGCCATGGATCGTGTGAAAGCCATAGCTTTCGACGTAATAGGGAAAGCGGCTGGAGCAGCCGATACCGCTGACGAATACGGTGTTCGCCGGGTCCGCGCCGATTTGCGGCAGGGTGCGCTGCACCGCCTTCAGGATCGCATAGTCCCCGCAACCGGGGCACCAGCGGACTTCCTGATCGGTTTCCCAGTCCTTGAGCGTGGTTTCGATTTTCGTGAATTCGTTCATCGTTCTCGTCCCTTCGCTCTTACTGTTCCACCGATTCCGGTGTCGGCAACTGGCTGTCGTTCACCGGCACCTCGCCGCCGATGTCACTGGCCCGCGGTTCGCCCAGCGCGTCGCAGATCGCATCCTCGATCTCGGCAATGGCAAAGGGCTGGCCGCTCGTCTTGGTCAGCGGCTGCGCATCGACAAGGAACTGGTCGCGCAGCACGGTCTTGAACTGGCCGGTGTTCATTTCAGGGACCAGCACCTTGTCGAAACCCTTCAGCAGCGGGCCAAGGTTCTTCGGCATCGGCCAGACATGGCGGACATGGATATGGCTGACATCCAGCCCGCGTTTCCGCGCCCGCCGGACCGCCTGATGGATCGGGCCATAGGTGCTGCCCCAGCCGACCAGCACCAGCCTGCCGCTGTCATTGCCAAGGCAGACGTCCTGATCGGGCACCGCAATGCCATCCACCTTGGCCTTGCGCGCGTCGGTCATCGCCTGATGGTTCGCCGGATCATAGGAGATATTGCCGGTCAGCGCGTCCTTCTCGATCCCGCCGATGCGGTGCATCAGGCCGGGGGTGCCGGGCTTGATCCACGAGCGCTTGCCGGTGTCGTCCCGCTGATAGGGCAGCAGGGTATCACCGTTCTTTTCGGTCAGGAACTGCACCGGAAACGGTTCATAGGTGGCAGGATCGGGCACTTTCCACGGCTCGGCCGCATTGGCGATATAGCCATCGGTCAGCAGCATGACCGGCGTCATATATTGCACCGCGATCCGGCACGCCTCTATCGCGCATTCGAACGCATCGGCAGGGCTGCGCGCGGCGACGACGGGCATGGGCGCATCGCCGTTGCGGCCATAGACCGCCTGATACAGATCCGATTGCTCGGTCTTGGTGGGAAGGCCGGTCGACGGCCCGCCGCGCTGCGAATTGACGATCACCAGCGGCAATTCGGTCATGATGGCCAGCCCCATCGCCTCGCCTTTCAGCGCAATTCCGGGGCCGGACGAGCTGGTCACGCCCAGATGGCCTGCATAGCTCGCGCCGATGGCGGCGCAGATGGCGGCAATCTCGTCCTCTGCCTGAAACGTGGTGACGTCGAATTCGCGAAGCCGCGCCAGATGGTGCAGGATCGCGCTGGCCGGCGTGATCGGATAGCCGCCGAAGAACATCGGCAATTCGGCCAGCTGCGCCCCCGCGACTAGGCCCAGCGACACGCTTTCGGCCCCCGTGATCGTGCGATACAGCCCCGGCTCGCTGGCCACCGGATCGACATGGACCTGTTTGACCGGCCCCGAAATCTCGGCCGTCTCGCCATAGGCGTGGCCCGCGTCCAGCGCGGCGATATTGGCGGCGGCAATATCGGGCGCCTTGGCGAATTTCGCCTTCAGCCAGTCATGGATGGGCCCACGCGGACGGTCGAACATCCACAGCGCCAGGCCCAGCGTCCACATGTTCTTGCAGCGCAGCGCTTCCTTGTTGCCAAGGCCGAAAGGCTTCACCGCTTCCAGCGTCTGGGCGCTGATGTCGAAAGCCAGCAGGTCCCATCTGGCCAGGCTGCCATCTTCCAGCGGATTCCCGTCGTATTTCGCCTTTTCCAGATTGCGCTTCGAAAATTCGCCGCTGTCCGCGATGATCAGCCCGCCGGGTTTCAGCGCCGACAGGTTCACCTTCAGCGCGGCGGGGTTCATCGCCACCAGCACATCGGGCGCGTCCCCCGCGGTTTCGATGGCGGTCGATCCGAAATTGATCTGAAAGGCGGAAACACCGAACAAGGTGCCCTGCGGCGCGCGGATTTCGGCGGGAAAGTCGGGAAAAGTCGCCAGATCGTTGCCCGCCAGTGCCGTGGAAAGGGTGAACTGCCCGCCGGTCAACTGCATCCCGTCGCCGGAATCGCCGGCAAAGCGCACGGTTACGGATTCGGGGACCGGGACGGGATTCGTCGTTTCTGCCATCGCGTTCACTCTTCCATCTGCGGACCGCCTCGTTCGGCGGGCGGTCGTCCTGTCGGGGCATTCCTGCCCGCGCAGTCCACGCGGGAGTGCCCTTTTTTTATCCACGCTATGCCCCGATCGTGTGGCGATCGAGAAATGTTTTGCGCCCGGCGAAGCTGCGCCATATCTGGGCACTTGCGCAAGGGGGCTTGTGCCCTGCACAGGTGTTTTGCGCTTTTGATGCAAGATTACAGCTTTGATGCAAGATTGCAGCTTTGATGAAAGATTACAGGCGGACTGCACCCATATGACCTCTGCCCCCGAAACCAACCGTGACCCCGCCCGGTTCCGCCCCTGCGCGGGCCTGATGATCGTGAACGGGCTGGGCCGCGTTTTCGTTGGCAAAAGGATCGACACCAAGGAAGGCGACTGGTGGCAAATGCCGCAAGGCGGGATCGACAAGGGCGAGGATCTGCACGAGGCGGCATTCCGCGAATTGCACGAGGAAACCGGCATTACCCGCGACAAGGTGGAAATCGTCGCCACCACGCGCGAGGAACTGTTCTATGAACTGCCGTCCCATCTGCACGGCAAATTATGGGGCGGAAAATATATCGGCCAGCGGCAAAGCTGGTTCCTGCTGCGCTTTTCGGGCGAGGATGCGGATATCGACCTTGCCGCGCACGACCCTGCCGAATTTTCGGAATTCCGCTGGATCGAACCCGAGCTGCTGCCCCAGCTGATCATCCCGTTCAAACAGCCGGTTTACGAACAGGTGCTGGCGGAATTCCGCGATCTGATCTGACGGCTGGCTGCCTAGATCAGAAACAGGATCAGAATAGAGACCGAAACGCCGATGCCGAAAGCCTTGACCCGCCAATCGCGGCTCAATTTCTCACGTTCGATGTGCAACCGCTCTTTATCGGCGATCAAATAGCAGAAAACATAAGCCCCGACCGCGCCAAGGAGCCAGCCCATGGCCGTACGCGGTCAGTTCTTCTCGGCAGGTTTCTTGCCCCCCGGGCCGTTCATCGCATCATGCGCACCGGCATCGGCCGATTTCACTTCCGGCAGCGGGCCGCGCGCGATCACGGCGGCGAGTTCCCCCGCCTCTGCGCAATTGCTGCCGCACAGGCTTTGCAGCTTGGCAAGGTTCTGCTCCGCCTTGGCGGTCGCGCCCTTTTCGGCCATGGCCGCCCCTTCACCCGCGATGGCCTGCAGATTGCCGGGGTCGCGGGCCTGCGCCTCGCGGTAATAATGGATCGCCTGCCCCTGCATGCCGCGCGCGCGGGCAGCATCGGCCAGTTCCAGATAGGTCGGCGCAAATCCGGGGTCGAGCACCAGCGCCGCCTCGAACCGGTCGGTCGCGGCATCGGCATCGCCCGATGCAAGGGCAGCGCGGCCCATGGCCAGCAATTCGGTCACGCGCGGATCGTCGGTCTGCGGCACTTGCCCGAAACCCGTACTGGCCGTCACCGCAACGGCAAGCGACAAGGCGAGGGCAAGGGGCGAATAACGCATCAAAAGCTCCATCCATGTGGAGCGCCGTTCAACTGGCGCAGTCCCGTAATGGCTGTCCGGAAATTCCGTTCCACCCGCGCCGACCGGCCCGTCAGGACCGAATGTCTGGCCCGAATGGCCGGTGCTTACCGGAACGTCAGCCATAATGTTTAAGGCTATCAGACCTTCGCCGCCCGCGCGAAGAAAAATCCGTCCGTGCCGTCATGATACGGGGTCAACCGCATGCCCCGCCCCCTTGACCGCCCGGCCGAAAGCGTCAGCGGGCTGGCCGATATTTCCGGATAAGAATCTGTAAAACGGTCGAAAACCTGTGAACCCTCTTCATCCAGCAGCGAACAGACGACATAGACCAGCCGACCGCCGGGGCGGAGCAGTTCGCTGGCGATTTCCAGCAGGCGGAATTGCAGGATCGACAGCTTCCCGATCTCTTGCGCGGTGATCCGCCAGCGCGATTCGGGATTGCGCCGCCATGTGCCCGTGCCGCTGCACGGCGCGTCGACCAGCACTGCATCGGCTTTGCCGCGCCATTGTTCCAGCGCTTCCATCTCGCGCATCGGGTTCAGCAGCAGTTCGGTGATATTGCCCGCGCCCGCACGCTCGGCACGGGGTCGCAGCCGGGAAAGGCGCTGGCGATTGGTGTCGCAGGCGATCAGGGTTCCGCTGTTCTTCATGGCGGCGGCCAATGCCAAAGTCTTGCCCCCCGCGCCCGCGCACAGGTCGACGACGGTCTCGCCCGCCTGTGCATCCAGCGCCAGACAGGCAAGCTGGCTGCCGCCGTCCTGCACTTCGATCAGCCCGTCCCGATAGGCATCCCATTGCTCGACCGGCGTACCGGCAGGCAGGCGCAGGCCATTCGGGGTGAGCAGGGCTTCGCCATCGACCGGCAGGGTCAGCCCGTCGCGCGCGGCTTTCAGCGTATTGACCCGAATATCCAGCGGCGCACGGCCCAGCAGAGCCTCTGCCTCCTCGCCCGCGATATCCGATGCGGCCAGCCGCCGGGCCAGCCATTCGGGCGCGACGCCGCCCTGCGCCGCAACCTCTTCCGCGACGACCGGCGCGGGACCATAGGGCGCACCGTTGAACAGTCCGGCGATGTCGGGCTGAACCTGTGCCAGCCGCAGCATCGCCGCGCGGCCGTTTTCCGGCACCGGTCCGCAGACGCGGATCGCGCCATAGACCAGTTCGCGGATCGCGCGGCGGTCCTTCGATCCGGCATAGCGGCGGGCGCGCAGCCCGTCGGCCACGATGCGATCGGCAGGGGCACCGCCTTCGCGCGCGGCGGTGATGATACCGTCCAGCAATTCGATGGCGGCCTGAACGCGGGCTGCGGGGGTCATGGCCGTTCTACCCCTGCAATCTGGCC
The DNA here is from genome assembly GCF_020985325.1 of Croceicoccus sp. Ery5. NCBI lineage: Bacteria > Pseudomonadati > Pseudomonadota > Alphaproteobacteria > Sphingomonadales > Erythrobacteraceae > Croceicoccus > Croceicoccus sp. Ery5. The sequence goes on along the minus strand of NZ_CP087587.1, from coordinate 475,326 downwards.
GCGCCGCCATTCCGGATGCGCCGCCACCGCGCGGCGATACAGCGTTTCGCAGCGGGCGATGAAGCCGATCTTGGCGAAAAAGCTGGCCAATGCGCCAGAGAAACAGGCGATCACGTCGAACATCACGATTCCATAAATGGCCACCACTGCGCCCAGCCCTGCCAGCACGTTCCAGCCATGAAACTTCCAGACGGCGAGGCCGGCGTCGGCCAACCCTTCACGCCCGATCCACAAACGCTCGCCCCAGACGGCGCGGCTCATCCACGAACGGTCGTCCCGCGCGGGCGGAAAGCTGAGCGGGTTGCGCCACAGCCACAAGGCCGCGACCAGTGCCAGCGGCACGGCCCACCAGCCGATCCACAGACGGCTCCACCCCACGGCGATGATCACCGGCCATCCGGTGATCATGCGGCTCCACCCGCTCCACGGATTGGCGTGACGGTCCCAGCCCGCATCGTCCAGCCCGAAAGCCTGCGCAAGGCGGGCTTCCCAGCGCACCGCCGCCTCAGCGGCCCTGATAGTTGGGCGCCTCGCGCGTGATGGTCACGTCGTGGACGTGGCTTTCCGACAGGCCCGCATTGGTGATGCGGATGAATTCCGCCCGCTGCCGCAGCGAGGGGATATCGGCGCAGCCGGTATAGCCCATCGCCGCCTTGATCCCGCCGACCAGCTGGTGGACGACATCCTTGGCGGGGCCCTTATAGGGGACCTGACCCTCGATGCCTTCGGGAACCAGCTTCATCTGGTCCTTGATGTCCTGCTGGAAATAGCGGTCGGCGCTGCCGCGCGCCATCGCGCCCACGCTGCCCATGCCGCGATAGCTCTTATAGGCGCGGCCCTGATACAGGAACGTCTCGCCCGGCGCTTCCTCGGTTCCGGCCAGCATCGATCCGACCATGATCGTCGACGCGCCCGCCGCAATCGCCTTGGCCGCATCGCCCGACGACCGGATGCCGCCATCGGCGACGACCGGAACGTCGTTCTTGATCGCTTCCTCGGCGCTTTCCATCACGGCGGTCAGCTGCGGCACGCCCACGCCCGCGACGATGCGCGTGGTGCAGATCGAACCGGGGCCGATGCCCACCTTGATCCCGTCCGCACCCGCGCCGACCAGCGCCTTGGTCGCCTCTGCCGTGGCGACATTGCCGGCGATCACCTGCACGCTGTTCGACCGCTTTTTGACGCGCGTTACAGCGGCGGCGACATCCTTGTTATGGCCATGGGCCGTGTCGATCACCACGACGTCCACGCCTGCATCGACCAGCGCCTCGGTCCGCGCAAAGCCCTTGTCGCCCACGGTCGAGGCGGCTGCCACGCGCAGGCGGCCCGCGCTGTCCTTGGTGGAATCGGGATAGGTCACGGCCTTCTCGATATCCTTGACCGTGATCAGGCCGGTGCAGTGGTAATTATCGTCCACCACCAGCAGTTTTTCGATGCGGCGCTGGTGCAAAAGGCGGCGTGCCTCTTCCTGCCCGATATCGGCGCGCACGGTCGCCAGATTATCCGCCGTCATCAGCTCTTTCACAGGCTGCGCGTCATTTGCGGCAAAGCGGACGTCGCGGTTGGTCAGGATACCGACCAGCCTGCCCGAAGCCTCGACCACCGGAATGCCCGAAATACGGTTCGCCATCATGATCGCGCGGGCTTCGCCCAGCGTCGCTTCGGGCGCGATGGTGATGGGGTTCACCACCATGCCGCTTTCGAAGCGCTTCACCTGGCGCACGGCGGCGCATTGTTCCTCTACCGTCAGGTTCCGGTGCAGCACGCCCATGCCGCCCATCTGCGCCATGACGATGGCCATATCCGCTTCGGTCACGGTGTCCATCGCGCTGGACAGGATCGGGATGTTCAGCGCGATATCGCGGGTGATGCGCGTTTTCGTATCGGCCATGCTGGGCACGATATTCGATTCCGCGGGACGCAGAAGAACATCGTCAAAGGTGAGACCCAGCGGGATTTCGGAAGTGATGCGGTTCGCCACGGGACACCTGCCTGCATGATCTGGAAAGGGAGAATCGTGGCGGCCCATGTAACCAGATGACCCCCCTTTCGCTAGAGGGGGACGATGCATTTATTTCACCCCCGTTTGCCTTTCGCCAAACGGGGGTGCGACTGTCCGATAATTACCCGACCGGCGCTTATTGCGCAGTCCATCCGCCATCGACCGAAATATTGGTGCCGGTGATATTGTCCGCCGCCTTGCCGCACAGGAACATGGCGACCGCCGCGATATCCTCTGCGGTCGAGAATTTCTTGGTCGGCTCGCGTTCCAGCAGCACGTCCTTGATCACCTGATCGCGGGTCATGCCCCGCGCCTTCATCGTGTCGGGGATCTGGTTTTCAACCAAAGGCGTCCAGACATAGCCCGGGCTGATGCAATTGGCGGTGACGTTCTGTTCGGCCAGTTCCAGCGCAATGGTCTTGGCCAGCCCCGCCAGCGCGTGCTTGGCCGAGACATAGGCCGATTTGAACGGAGAAGCCGTCAGCGAATGGGCGCTGGCGGTAAAGATGATGCGGCCCCAGCCCTTTTCCTTCATGCCCGGAATGGCAAGGCGCGTACAGTGAAACGCGCTCGACAGGTTCAGCGCGATGATCTGGTCCCATTTTTCGACCGGAAATTCGTCGACCGGCGCGACATATTGCATGCCCGCATTGCAGATCAGAATGTCGACCGTGCCGAACGCGTCCAGTGCCGCCTGCATCAGGCTTTCGCAACCTTCGGTCTTTGTCAGGTCGCCGCCTGCGAAGATCGCCTTCGCGCCGCTGGCGGCTTCCAGCGCGGCGCGCTCCTTTTCGATCTCCGCCTCGTCGCCGAAACCGTTGATCACAAGGTTCGCCCCCTCGGCCGCGAGCGCCTTGGCATAGGCGAGCCCGATGCCCGAGGTGGAACCGGTGACGAGCGCAGTCTTGCCGGAAAGGAACATTTCAGTCTCCACTATGGTTGGGAATTCGTTAGGGTTTTGATCGAGCAGGCCGAATCGCGTGCCGCTTTTACGATATTGGCCAATACGGGGGTAACGATGCGGCTGAATGACATTTCCCGCAATATTCGCGTTCGCGACCAGCGCGGATCGGGCGGCGGCGGTTTCGGCGGAGGCGGGGGCAAGCTGGGCTGCGGCGCGGTGGTGCTGGCGATCGCGGGCTATCTGATCTTCGGCCTCGACCCGATGACGACATTGGGCACGGTCGGATCGATGGAAACGACAACGGCCCCGCAAGCGGGCGGCCAGACGCTGGAACAAAGCTGCTCGGTCAACGAATACAGCCGCGAGACCTGTGCCGCGCTCTCCTCGCTCGACGCCACATGGCAGCCCCTGTTCGCAGAGGCGGGGATCAAATTCACGCAGCCCACGCTCAATTTCTATGACGGGCGCGGTTCGTCGGGCTGCGGCGCGGCGCAAAGCGCGATGGGGCCGTTCTATTGCCCGTCGGATCAGGGCATCTATATCGACACCAGCTTTTACGACCAGCTCGACCGGCAACTGGGCGCGGGCGGCGATTTCGCGCGCGCCTATGTGATGGCGCATGAATACGGCCACCATATCCAGACGCTGACCGGCACATCGACGCAGGTGCGGCAGGCGCAGCAGCAGAACCCCGGCGCGGCCAATCGCATACAGGTGGCGATGGAACTGCAGGCCGATTGCTATGCCGGCGTATGGGCGGCCAAGAACCGGAACCTTATGGAGCCCGGCGACATTGAAGAGGGTATGACAGCGGCAGCATCCATCGGCGACGACCGTTTGACACAGGGCCGCGTCAGCCCCGACAATTTCACCCACGGCACCAGTGCCCAGCGCATGGAATGGCTGCAACGTGGGCTGCGTACAGGTGACGAGGATCAATGCGATACATTCGGCGCGCTTTTCGGCTGATCTATACCGCTATGGCGGGGGCTGCGATGACGCTGTCCCCCGCCGCCCTGGCTCAACAGACACAGGGCGCACAGGCCGAAGCGGCCCAACCCGACGCCGACCAGCCCGACGCGAGCGGGCCGGTCGTCAGCGATAATGTGAAGTTAGAGGATATTCCGCTGCAACCGCTGCGCGACCTCAACCTCGATCAATCCGAAATTCCGCCGCTGCTGGTCGATATCGGCAATCATCCCTACTCCACCGGCGGGCTGACCGATTGCGCCACCATCGGCAAGGCCATTGCGGATATCGACGTGATGCTGGGCGACGATATCGACGTTCCGAAGGAGGAGCGGTCCGACCTGCAAAAGGGCGCGAACAAGGTGGGCGAAGTGGCGCAGGACATCGTCGGCGGGCTGATCCCGTTTCGCGGCATCGTGCGCGAAATCACGGGGGCCAAGGCGCAGGAACAATATGTCAGCGAGCTGGTCGTGGCCGCCACGGTGCGGCGCGCATTCCTGAAAGGCATCGGGCTGGAACGCGGATGCAAGGCACCCGCGCGGCCCGCAGCCGAATAGAAAGGCGCGGGAGAACACTGCCCCCCGCGCCCATCATCGCATTCAGTTCTCGGCCATTCGGTATCAGGCCGGTCAGTATTGAGAGGGCCGCGCGATGCCCGACCAGTCGATATTGCGCGTGGCATACATCACGCCCGCCAGTGCCGCGAACAGCAGCAGCGAACCGATCAGCAGCGACCATGCCTCAAGACTGAGCAGCACGAACAGCAGCGCATACAGCCCTGCCAGCAGCACGCCCATCACCCGCGCCCGCTTCCAGCTTTTCAACACCGACGCGCTATAGGCCGTGATCAGGCCGACAATGGCGGCGCTGGCCACCAGATAGGCGATGGTAAAGCCCGTCACCTCGGCAAAGGCGAGCAGCAGCACGAAGAACAGCACCAGCCCCGCGCCGGTCAGCAGATATTCCGCTGCCGCCACGGTCACGCCCGCGACCACGTCGAACATCAGAAAGGTCAGAAAGGTGAAGCCGATGATCAGAAAGCCGTATTTCACCGAACGGTCGATCCGGCTGTAGAGATCGACCGGTTCGACCAGCCCGATCGTGGCGACGCGCGCCTGCGATCCGCCGTGCATGTCGGGGTCCATGTAAATATTGGTCACGACGGGCGGTTCAAGATCGCTGGTCATGGCCAGCCCCTGCCCCAGCGCCAGATCGGGCACCGCAAATTCAGCCGCGAAGCCCGCATCGGATATTTGCGGATCGCCGGGCAGGAACCCGCCCGAAAAGCTGGGATGCGGCCAGCTGGATGTAACCGACCATTCGGTGTTCCCCCCGCGCGGCACAAGGCTGATCGTTTCGCTGCCGCGCAGGCCATAGGACCATGCGACAGTCATCGCCTGACTTTCGTCCCAGTCGGGAAAGCCGTGAAAACCCGCCCCGCTGGTCGCCGCCGGACCGCCGCCGGGCCGCGTGGCCAAAGCCTTGCCGTTCACCGTTACCGCGCTCTGGCTTTGCAGGCCGCGCGGGTCGGACACGCCGAAACGCAATTCGGCGCGTTCGGGCATCAGCGCGTCGGGATCGATCCCCTGTCGCGCCAGATCGGCAGGCAGTTCGAACCGCGCCGTGCCTTCGACCGCGGCGTTATACAGCACCGAGGCATAGATCGATTTCTGTTTAAGCTGCGGGTCCAGACCGGTCGCGATCTTCTGCTCGACCGGAGAGAGATACAGCTCGCGCGTTACCCTCGTCAGCTTTGACGTCTGTTTCCCGTCGACCACGCTGTTTTCGGCGACCGTCTCTTCATAGGGGATCACCAGCACCGGCCCCGTCACCAGCTGCGCGCCGCCCCAGCCCTGCGTGATCGTCTGCCGCGCCGTATGCGACTGGTCCTGCCGGTCCCAGACCAGCGCATAGACCATCATCAAAGGCACCGCGAGCGCGCCCGCGACCAGCAGGGTGAAGAGTAGTTTTATGCCCGGCGACCGTTGTCGGCCGGATTGATGCGATTGTTCATAGTCCGACACGATGTCGTCTCCCCTTTCGGAATAGCCATTCAGGTGGGCCATTCAGTATGGAGAGACGAACCGTGGTATTCTGTCGATGAATTGAAAGTGAACTACCCGAAATTCAGCGCGCGCCCATTTCCTTGCGCAGCTCGGCCAGTTCGGCATCCAGCTCGGCCATGACCTCGGCGCGCACATCGGCGGACAGCGATCCGCTCGACGCGATGGCAAGGCGCGCGCCTTCGATCCCGGCGATCGCAGCCTGCATGGCGCTGCGCTCTATCGCGGCTTCGTCGATGACGTGTTCCTGCACCACCAGATCCTTGCCGTCCGCGCTCTTGCGGGTGACGCGGATCGTGCGAACGCCATCGGACGATACTGTTTCGGTCACTTGCGGCGCGGCAGCGGCGGCGCGTTCGGCCTCGGCAATAGCGCGGGTCGTTTCGCGGCTGGACCGGCGGATGTCGGCGCGGGCACGTTCCATATCGGCAGCAGCGCGCTCCAGATCGCGTTCCAGCTTCGCGCGTTCCGCGGCGCTCAATTCCTTGTTGCTACGCACGACGCGGATCTCGCGGCGGATTTCCTTTTGCCCCTCGACCAGATCGGCGTCGGCTTCGCTGAATTCGCGCTCGGTCTCGAACACCCAGCTGTGGGTGCCATCGGAATAGACGCCGTGTTCGGGCGGCACAGGCGGGGCCGGTGCGACGGGCGATTCCGGCGGCAGCGGAGCCTCGGGCGCTTGTGGAGCCTCGGGCGGAAGCGGCGCCTCGGGTGCGGCGGGAACCGATGGCGGCGCGGGCACTTCCGCGATTTGCGCCTCGGCATAGGATACCGATGCGGTCAGCGGCACGGCGATGCACGCTCCCGCGCCGACAAGCAGCAGACCGGTGCGACGGCGCAGGCGGGAGGGGGACATGGCAAGACTCCTGAGACGATGGACAATGGCTTTTTCGCCCAGCAAGGGCCCGATCTCCCGAAATCCGGCCATGGGGGCAGCAAGGGCAAGGTTCTGTTCGCGCGCCGATGCGGCGATCACGCTGCCGTAATGCGCGCGGGTGGCGGCATCTCGGCCCTCTATGACCCGCGCGTCGCAGGCCGCTTCCTGATCGCGCCGCATCGCGCGCCAGCCCAGCCACGCGACGGGGTTGAACCAGTGCAGCGCCAGAACCGGCTGTGCGACGATATTGGCCAGCAAGTCGTGGCCGCGGTGATGCGCAATCTCGTGCGCGATGGCCAGATCGCGGCCAGCGCTGTCGATACCGGCCATAAAGCCGACCGGCATGGCGATCACCTTGTCGAACACGCCGAACGCGACGGGGGCCGCAACGGCATCGCTTTCGATCAGGCGGATATCTTCCCATTCGCCCACCGGACGCGCGCCTTTCAGCAGCATCCTGCGCATCGCGTGATAGGACGACCAGCGCCACGCAAGGAACAGCGCCGCCACGCCCAGCCAGACACAGATCGCCCCGCCGACCAGCATGTCGGGCGCGACCAGCGCGGGGGCCGGATCGCCCATGGGAATGTCGCCCATGGAAACGCCCGATACCGACGGTGCGGCGACAGCCGAAACCGCATCGACCGGCGCGGGCGCATGATCCGCGAACAGGGGAACATGACCGGCGCCGCCCGCGACCGGATCGGCAGGGCGCATCCATGCAGGCAGCACCAGCGGCGGCAGCATCAGCCGGATCAGCGGCAACAGCCACAAGGCATAGGCCGCGCGCGGGCCGAACCAGCGCGCCACAGGGCGGCGCAGCACCAGCGCGGCGGCGATCAGCACGCCGGTCCCGACCAGCGTATCGACCGCAAAGTCCAGAAGGCCAATGTCTCCCGTCATTTCCTGAGCTCCCTCAGCAGTCCCTCGATCTCGTTCAAATCGCGCTCGCTCAGCGCCTCGGCCTCGACCAGATGGGCGAACAGGCTGGATGCGCGCCCGCCGAACAGCCGGTCGAGCAGGCGGCGCGATTCGCTGCCCAGAAAGGCATCGCGCCCGATCAGCGGCGTATAGAGAAAGCGGCGCCCGTCGGGCTGGGTCGCAATGGCGTTCTTGGCCACCAGCCGCGACAGCAGCGTCTTGACCGTCGCCAGGCTCCACCCTTTTTCCGCCCCGACGCGGTCGGCAACCTGCGACGCGGTCAGCGCCTCGTCCGCATCCCATAATGTTTCGAGCACGGATTGCTCGGCTTCGGAAATGCGGTCTGCGGCAGCGTCGGCCATGATCGTCCCTTTAGGCGTGTCGTTCGATTACAGATGTAAACGCAATCGACTACAGCTGTAAACGCCCGATCGCGGCCAACCATGTCGCCGGTCGAGCGGTCTATGTCGTTCGTCGGCGCCCGCCCGCTTCGATCCGTGCTTGCACCTGCGCGGCGGCAGCGCGATAGTCGCGCGATGATCCGCGCTCTGATCCCGGCTCTCGCCCTTGTGTCCGGCCTGCTTGCCGCGCCCGCCTTTGCGCAGGAAGCGCCTGCCGCGCCGCTGCCCGATGCTGCCGAAGCGCCCGCCCCGCGGACCGAGCTGGTCGCCATCGAAACCGCGCTGGGCACCATTACCATCGCGCTGGAAGTCGAACGCGCGCCTGTCACCGCTGCCAATTTCCTGCGCTATGCGGCGGGCGGGAAATTCGACGGGGCCGTGTTCTATCGCGCGATGCGGCTTGAATGGGGAGAGCAGCCGAACGGGCTGATACAGGGCGGATCGCAGGGCTATCCCGACCGTGTGCTGCCGCCCATCGCGCACGAGCCGACGGACGAGACCGGCATCACCCACAAGCGGGGCACGATTTCGATGGCCATGCTGGAACCGGGCAGCGCGACCGGCGACTGGTCGATCCTGCTGTCGGACATGCCGGGGCTGGACGCCGATCCCGACAATCCCGACCCCGCCCGCCGCCCGGGCTATGCCGCGTTCGGCCATGTGGTCGACGGGATGGAGGTGGTCGAGGCGATCTGGAACGCCCCGCTAGACCCCGATGCGGGCGAAGGGTGGATGAAGGGGCAGATGCTGGCCGATCCGGTGACGATGATCACCGTACGCAAGGTGGAGGATTAGCCCCGCGCCGCCTCGCGCTGTTCGCGCAGGATCGCCCAGCCGGTCATGAACAGACCCGCGACGACCGGCCCCACGACGATGCCGGTAATGCCCAGCGCGGCAATGCCGCCCAGCGTGGTGACCAGAATGACCCAATCGGGCAGGCCCGTATCGCGGCCCACCAAAAGCGGGCGCAGCGCATTGTCGGCCATGCCGATGACCAGCACGCCAGACCCGATCACCACCAGCCCCTGCCAGATCGCGCCCGTCGCCAGCAGATAGGCCGCAGCGGGCACCCAGACGATGGCGGGCCCCACCGCGGGCAGCAGCGAGAAGATCGCCATCAGCAATCCGAACAGCAGAACGGCGGGCAGCCCTGCGATCCAGAACGTGATCGCCCCCAGCGCGCCCTGCACCAGCCCGACCACGATCGAACCCTTGATCGTCGCGCGCGTCACCGCCGTGAAATTCGCCACCAGCCGCTGCGCAATGGCCGGTTCCATCGGCAGGCTGGCCGTCAGCGTCGCTGTCAGGCGTTCGCCGTCGCGCAGAAGGAAAAAGGTGACATACAGCCCCATCGCAAAGGCCAGCGCAAAGCCCAGCACCCCGCCGCCGATTTCCAGCGCCTTGCTGGCGATCAGCCCCACGCTTTGCTGCAGCAGTTCGACCAGCCTGGCCTGCAACAGCTCGAACTCGCCATAGCCCGAATTGTCGACCATGGTCTGCAGCCGCGCGGGCAATGCGTCATAGCCCCAGCGGAAATAATAGCCCGCGTCGATCTGCTGGTCCTGCAAGGCGACGTAAATGCCCGTCGCCTGTCGCACGATCATCGACCCGATGATCATGGCCGGAATGATCACGGCAAAGGTAATGACCAGCAGCGTCACGAAAGCCGCGCGATTGCGCCTGCCGCCCATGTTCCTCAGCACGCGTCGGAACAGCGGCTGGAACATCATCGCGGCCAGCATCGCCCAGAACAAGGGCGTCAGGAAGGGCCACGCGATCAGCGCCAGCAACACGGTTATCGCGGCAAGGAACAGCAGGAAACCGCCCCGTTCCGTTACGGGCCCGCCCTTGGCCATCGGGTCCGGTTCCATCGTCATACCCCTTCCAGCAGCCGTTCGGCCTGTGCCCGCGCCTCGGGCGTGATTTCCGCGCCCGACAACATGCGGGCGATTTCCTCGACCCGCTGGCCCGCATCCAGCATGCGGACCGATGTGCGCGTCACCGTGCCCTCGCTCGACTTGGCGATCATGTAATGGCTGCCCCCGCGCGCGGCGACTTGCGGGCTGTGCGTAACCGCCAGCAATTGCGCCGCAGCCGCCGCACCGCCGCCCGCCGATCCGCCTGCAAGCCGCGCCAAACGGTCACCGATGGCGCTGGCCACCGCGCCGCCGACGCCGCGGTCGATTTCGTCGAAGATGATGACCGCCGCGCCGCCCTCTTCTGCCAGCGCGACCTTCAGCGCGAGGATGAAGCGCGACAATTCGCCGCCGCTTGCGATCTTGGCCAGCGGAGCGAAGGGCGCGCCCGGATTGGTCGCGATCAGGAATTCCACCCCGTCCATGCCATGCGGGCCCCAGCGTTCTTCGGGCAGACGCTGGACCGATGTGCGGAATTTCGCGGCATCCAGCTTCAGCGGCGCCAGTTCGGCCGCGACCGCCTTGTCCAGCCTGCGCGCTGCCTCGGCCCTTGCGGCAGACAGGGTTTCCGCCTCGGCATGGTAATGCGCGCCCGCGTCGAATGCCTTGCGCTCCAGCATGGCGATCCGCTCGCTGCTATGGGTGATCGCGTCCAGCGCCTCGCGCATGGCGTCCAGCCTTGCGGGCAGCGCGTCGACCTCCACCTCGTGCTTGCGGGCCGCGGCGCGCAGGTCGAACAGGCGGCGCTCGGTCTCGTCCAGCACCTTGGGGTCGAAGGCCAGCGCCTCGCTCGCCCGCGCCAGCGCCTCTTCCGCCTCGCCCCCTTCGATCAGCGCGCGGTCCAGCGCCGCCAGCGCATCGCCCAGCGCGGGGTGATCTTCGGCAATGCGATCCAGCTTGCGGGCGGCGGCGCGCAATTGCGCCAGCGGACCGTCGGACCCTGCGAACACATGGCCAAGGTCCGAAAGATCGCCCGCGAGCCGCTCACCCTTTTGCATGTCCGCACGGGCGAGGGCCAGTTCCTCCTCCTCGCCCGGCACGGGGTGCAGCTTTTCCAGTTCCGCGACATGGGCGGTCAGCAATTCCTGCTCCGCCTCGGCATCGGCGGCGGCCTGCTTCGCCTCGGCCAGCGCGTCCTCCACCTTGCGCCATGCGGCCCATGCATCGGCAACGCGCCCCTCGTCCGCTCCGGCATAGCGGGTCAGCAATTCGCGGTGTCCGCGCGGGTTCACAAGGCCGCGGTCGTCGTGCTGGCCGTGCAATTCGACCAGCGCGGGGGCCAAAGCGCGCAGCACCGCCACGCCGACGGGCTGGCCGTTGACGAAGGCCTTGGACCCGCCCCCATCGTTCCCTTTGGCCGCCTTCACCTGACGGCGTAACAGCAGCGGCTCGCCCGGTTCGATTTCGACGCCCGCATCCTCCAGCACTTCGGCCAGCAGGGGCGGCATTTCGGCAAATTCAAAGGCGGCGGTCACGCTGGCGCGGTCTTCGCCCGCACGAACGAGCGACGTTTCCGCGCGATTTCCCAAAACCAGCCCCAAAGCGTCGAGCAGGATCGACTTGCCCGCACCCGTCTCACCCGTCAGCACGCCGAGTCCCGCGCGGAAATCGAGGTCAAGCGCCTCTATCAGAACGATATTGCGGATCTGCAGGCTGGTCAGCATGGTTGCCGTCCTAAATGGACTGTCGCGGCGGATTTCACCACAGCGTCCCCCGCCTGCTCACACCCCGCCCCCAGCTTTTCCACAGCTTTGCCCCGTCATCCGTCACGCGGCTGTCACAACGTCCCCGAACGGAAACACGCGGCAGGCAGGGCAGAATCACACGAAAGGCGAAATTGGCGCGGCACAACATCAGGGGGCCGGAACATGCGGAACACTGTCTTTACGCATCTTGGATCTGAAAGTTCGATTGCGGTTCCGGGCGCCTTGCCCGACTGGCTCGACTTGCCCGAACCGCGCGGTTTCAGGCCCAAACGCAAATTTCGCACGATCTATATTTCCGATGTCCATCTAGGCACGCCGGGCTGCAATGCCGAACTGCTGCTCGACTTTCTGGCGGGCGTGGAATGCGAAACGCTCTATCTGGTCGGCGATATCGTCGACGGCTGGCGTCTGAAAAAGGGCTGGTACTGGCCCGACGCGCATAATGAAGTCGTGCGCCGCATTCTGAAAATGGCGCATCGCGGCACGCGGGTCATCCTTGTCGCGGGCAATCATGACGAAATGCTGCGCAGCTATGCCGGGATGCATTTCGGCGGGGTGGAAATCGCGAACGAGGCGATCCACGTCACCGCCGATGGCCGCCGCCTGCTGGTGGTGCATGGCGATGCGTTCGACGGTGTGGTGCTCTATGCCCGCTGGCTCGCCTTTCTGGGCGATCAGGCCTATGCTCTGCTGCTGAAATCGAACATCTGGCTGAACCGGTTCCGCCGCGCATTCAAGCTGCCCTACTGGTCGCTGTCGGCCTATATGAAGCACCGCGTGAAGAACGTGGTCCAGTTCGTCTGCGATTTCGAGGAAGCGGTCGCCCATGCCGCGCGCGAACGCGGGGTCGACGGGGTGGTCTGCGGCCACATCCATTGCGCCGAAATCCGCCAGATCGGCGATATCGAATATTACAACGACGGCGACTGGGTCGAAAGCTGCACCGCGCTGGTCGAAAACGCCGACGGTTCGATGCATATCATCGACCACGCCGCCGAAGTGCGCGAACGCGACCGCGCCGCGCGCGAGGAACGCCAGCGTGTCGACGCCCCCGTTTCGGCCGAACCGGAAGCGGCCTGACGTGCAGGAGGGCGAGAGTAGCATACCCATGCCCCGCCGACTCCTGCTGGCCAGCGATGCATGGGCACCGCAAGTGAACGGCGTGGTGCGCACCTTGCAGGAAACCGTCACCAGGCTGCGCGCGCGCGGCCATGTGGTCGAACTGGTCACGCCCGACCTGTTCGTGAACATGCCCATGCCGTTCTATTCCGAAATCCGGCTGGCCATGGTGCCCGGTTCGGGCGTGACCCGCCGGATAGAGGCATTCGCGCCCGATCTGGTCCATATCGCCACCGAAGGGCCGATCGGCTGGGCCGCGCGGCGCTGGTGCCGTAAGCATGACATGCCCTTTACCACCGCGTTCCACACGCGCTTTCCCGATTATGCCGCCGTGCGCACCGGACTGTCGCCGGAACGGTTCTGGCCGATCATGCAGCGGTTTCACGCCCCGTCGCGCACCGTGCTGGCCGCCACGCCCAGCCTGCGCGCCGAACTGGGCGAACGCGGCATCGGCCCCGTCGCCCCATGGTCGCGCGGGATCGATGCCAGCCTGTTCAATGCCGGTGTGGTGCCCGATCCCGCGATCCGCGCGCTGGAAGGGCCCGTGCTGATGTATGTCGGCCGCGTCGCCCCTGAAAAGGGGCTGGACGACTTTCTCGGCTCGCGCCATCCCGGCACACGCGTCGTCGTCGGCAACGGTCCCGCTCTGGCCGGATTGAAGGCCAAATATCCCGATGCGGTCTTTACCGGAAAGCTGACGGGCGATTCGCTGGCCAGCGCCTATGCCGCCGCCGATTGCTTCGTCTTTCCCAGCAGGTCCGACACGTTCGGGCTGGTCATGGTAGAGGCTTTGGCCTGCGGCGTTCCGGTCGCGGGCTATCCGGTGCAGGGGCCGATCGACATCGTCGGGCCCAAGGGGCGCGGCGGGAACAGCGAACTGCACCGTTCCATCGGCGCGGTCGACGATCATCTCGACACCGCGATCGCGCACGCATTGCTCGCCAGCCGCGAGGATTGTGCCGCCTATGGCGCCAGCTTCAGCTGGGAAGCCGCGACCGACCAGTTCATCACCGCGCTGGGCAATGTGCTGGAAGACGATCACGGCGCGCCGATCGCGGCCTAGGTCGGAAAATTCGGAACAACACGGCCATTCGCGCATCTTTCCCATAGAGGATGACGCCGATTGGGCCGCCCGGAAATCTCCGAACCGGCGCCATCATTTTCACTCACGACAGAGGGAGAATGACCATGGCAAACACTATCGAACGCAGCACCGGAACCGCTTCGGTCCGCGATCTGGTCGATGCGGGCCACGCGATGGAACGCGACGAAGGGCGCGACCTCATCTCGTCCGACCGCGTGGACGGGACCGCCGTCTATCGGCCCGATGGCGAAAAGATCGGCCGCATCCATCACCTGATGATCGGCAAGCGTAACGGCCGCGTGGAATATGCCGTGCTCAGCTTTGGCGGCTTTCTCGGCATGGGCACCGAACGCCGCCCCGTCCCGTGGGAAGCGCTGGATTACGATACAAGGCTTGGCGGCTATGTCGTTTCGGCCGAGGAAGACGTGCTGAAAGCCAGCCCGTCCTTCATGGAAAACGAAGACCCGCAGTGGGACCGCGCCTATGCCGCCCATGTCTATGGCTATTGGGGCGTGCCCTATTGACCGGCCCGACAGCCCGCATCACAGGGGCGGCGTCATCACGCTATAGACAAAACCGATGGTGCCCGCGCCGAACACGGCGGCACTGGCCAGTTGCGATGCCATTCGCACGTGACGGTTCCGGAAAACGGGCAGGAAAAGCAGCAGCGCAAGGCCGATGGCCATAAAGATTATGCCGAACTGGATCATGTCGGTTCCCCCCAACAAACGCCCGTGACCACACATCGGGCGAGCCCCAAGCTGATGCCGCGCGGCTTAACGGAAACCTGAAATTAAGCATGAACGAGTGCGGCTAACGCGTTTACCCTGTCCGCCCCCGCACCATTCCCGCCCCATGAAATCGGCATGGCTTTCGCATCGCGCAGTGGACAAGCGGCTTCGCATTTGATGAACTCCCCCGATGCAAGCGCGGCAGGGAGCGTCGGGTGCCGAAAATGGCCCGTCCCTGACAGCGCGGACAGGGACGGATGCGTCGGGGCGCGTTGACCACCATCAGGGGAGGGACCTGATCGATGCTGCACGACCAAGACCATGACATGCCAGATACCGAAGCCGCCGAAGAACTGCGGGCGCGCGGCTATAACCGCCGCCAGATCGGGCGCATTGCCATGATGCTGGGCGGGGGCGCCGCCATGGCCAGCTTTGGCCGCCCCGCCGCTGCCCAGCAATCCGGCCCCGCCGTGGTGGGCGCGGTGCGGATCGCGTCGAACGAATGCTGGACCGGCCCGTTCAGCGAAGGGGTCGCCGCTGCCGCCATGCTGGCAAGGGAAGGCAACCGGTACGAACCCGACAACGACCACGCCCGCCTGACCGCCGCCGTCGCCGAGGTAGAGGGCGTGCCCGAAGATCACATTCTTGCATGGCCGGGGTCCAGCGATCCGTTGAACCGTGTCGTGGTCACCTTCTGCTCGCCCGAACGGGGGCTGGTCACTGCCAATCCCAGCTATGAACAAAGCTGGCGCACCAGCGACTGGCTGGGCGTGCCGTTAAAGCGCGTGCCGCTGACGGCGGATTACCGCCACGATGTCAGGGCCATGCTGGCCGCCAATCCGCAGGCGGGGCTTTACTATGTCTGTTCGCCCAACAATCCCACCGGCACCGTTACCCCGCTGGAGGACATCGTCTGGCTGGCCGAGAACAAGCCGAAAGACGCCGTTCTGGTCGTGGACGAGGCCTATATCCATTTTGCGGGCACGCCCAGCGCCGCGCCGCTGGCTGCCAGCCGCGACGATGTGATCGTGCTGCGCACATTTTCCAAGCTGTTCGGCATGGCGGGGATGCGGCTGGGGCTGACCTTTGCGAATCCGGCGCTTTACGAACGCATGATGCGCTATGACGGGCAGCAGGTGACCTTCATGGTGCCGATGACCGCCATCGCCTGCGGCACGGCCAGCCTGAAACTGGCCGACAAGATCGCCGCCCGGCGCGCGGAAATGATCGCGGTGCGCGAAGAGACGCTGGCCCATCTGAAATCGCGCGGCATTCCGACCGTCGGGTCGCAGGCGAATATGTTCATGGCCGATTGGGGCAGCATCGCCGCCCCTGCCCAAATGCAAGAGAAATTCCTGTCGCACGGGGTGCAGATCGGCCGGTCATGGGACGCATGGCCGACGATGAGCCGGATTACGGTCGGTTCGGCAGAGGATATGCAGAAATTCCGCCTCGCCCTCGACAAAATCCTGATGGCTGAGGCCTGATGCCAAACGAGTGGCGCGCCGTCCGTACCGGCGGCGCGCCGGCCCCGATCAGCCTTTTTTCCTGAACAGCAGCGTCATGCGGTCGCTCTCGCCAATGGCCGCGCGTCGGGCACGTTCGGAATCGTCGTCCGCACCGCGATAGCTGGGTGGCAGCGACCAGACGCCGCCTTCCCAATCGGCGGGGTCCTTGGGGTTGGCGTTGACCTCGCCCGCTTTCACCAGCTCGAAACCGTGGCTTTCGACCAGCGCGATAACATCGGCCTGCCGCAGATAACCCTTGCCGCCGGTGACATAATCGTCGGACGCATCGGCCTTTGCGCGGTGCTGGACGATGCCCAGCATGCCGTCATCCTTCAGCAAGGCATGGATGCGGTCCAGCTCTGCGCCGACGCTGCCCCAGCGCTTCAGATTATGCATCTCGCGAAAGATCAGCACGCGGTCCACCGTGCCGTTTCGCGCCTCGCCCAGATCGGCGCTCGACAGGTTTTCGACCGGCGCGCCCGACAGCGCCCATGTCGGGCTCTGTGCGGCGAAATTGCCGACCAGCTTCGAGCTATAGGCCTTGCCCCCTTCGTCCGAGATCAGCGCCGGATCGGGGTTCAAGCCGATATAGCGCCCCTCCGCGCCCAGATAAGGCACCAGAACGCGCGTGTACCAGCCGCTCGACGGCATGAAATCGGCGACGGTCATGCCCGGTTTGACGTCGAAAAACGCCAGGGTTTCAGCCGGATGGCGATATTGGTCGCGCGCCTTGTCCCCGGCGCGGTTTTCCTGCGCCAGTGCGGCCTGCATCGCCATATGGGCAGCATGATCCTGATGCGCGGCATGCCCCTGATGGGCGGAATGGTCCTGCGCCTGCGCGGAAACGGGCACGGCCAATGCAATGGCGGCGGCGAAAAGGGTGAAACGCATCGAACTCTCCTGCAACTCCATGCGGTAAGGGTTAGGCGGCAACAGGGGCCCCGACAATGTCAAACCGGCCCATCAATGAAAAACCGGCCCGAAGCATGCTCCGGACCGGCCTTTCGTCGCATGATGCGATGGTTACATGCCAACCGCGTCCTTGGCGACGCCCTCGGCCTTTTCCTTGGCCATGCTTTCGGCCTTGTCGCGCACGATGGCTTCGGCTTCGTCCATGGTGGTCGGGTCGGCCTCGTCCAGCGCTTCCAGCTCGGCATCGGCTTTCGCTTCGACGGCTTCGCCCATGGCGTCGGCTTCCTCGTTCGCCTCGACCTGATCCTCGGCGGCGTTTTCGGCGGCGCTGTCGCAGGCAGTAGTGGCAAGACCCAGAGCGGCAACGGCCGCAATGCTAACGAATTTCTTCATCGAGAATCCCCTTCTCACTCGAATTGCATGACCCAAGCTTCGGGCATAGGGCCGCTATCCGCACGCGCCAACTCGCGGTTACTTACCAGTTTCGCCGGTAATAATGCCGATGCCGCAGCACACGGAGGCCATTTACTGGGTTCTTGTTATGACAGGCGCATGACTGAACGGCGCCTTTTCCAAGGCCCGACGGCTCAGTTCCCGCGCAGCAGTCCCGCGCCCAGCAGCAACAGCAGCTTGACGTCGATCGCCTTGCCCGCCTGCCGCGCGTCGGCGACGAATTGCTCCAGCCTGTCCAGCGGTACGCGATGCGGGGTGATATCCTCACCGCCGACACCGCCGCCCGCGCCGATTCTGGTCAGCCCCCTGGCCAGCACCAGCGTAAAGCTCTCGCTCACCATGCCGGGCGAGGAATGATATTCGCCCGCATCTTCCAGCACGGCGGCGCGATAGCCGGTTTCCTCTTCCAGTTCGCGCCCCGCGGCTGCCAGCGGGTCTTCGTCGGCCGCGCTGTCATCGTCGCCGATCAGGCCGGCGGGCAATTCGATGCACGGCTTGCCCAAAGGCACGCGATATTGCTCCACCAGCAGCACATGCCCGTCCTCTACCGCCAGGATCACCGCCGCGCGGATCGATCGTGCGCGCGACACATATTCCCAGCGGCCCCGCTGCTTGGCGATGATCCACTTGCCTTCCCATGCGATATGTTCGGGCGCGTCACGGTCCGCGGTCATGCAATATCCTATAACTCGATCAGGCGGTCGGGGATTTCGTTCTCGTCATCCTCGGCGCGGGGGAAATGCTCGGCCAGCACCCTGCCCACATGCTCGACGCCCGACACCATGGCGGCGGCGGTGCGCCCTTCCTTCAACTCGCCCAGCATGTCGATCATCGCCTCGCCCCACACGGCTTCGGGCACGCGATGGGCGATGGCGGCATCGGCCACGATCTCGGCGCGGTGTTCGCGCATCGACAGATAGATCAGGATGCCCGTGCGCCCGTGGGTGCGCCGTTCGGCCCCGACCTTGAAGAACGACACGGCGCGGGCATGCACGCGCTTTGTCTTGATGCGTCCGGGGACGAGGATCAGGCGGAAGGGCCACCATGCCAGCACGATCATCGCGCCCGCGAATTGCAGCGCCGCGAACAGCCCCGCCATCCAGAACAGTTCCGACGGCGTATGTTCCGCGCCCCATTGCCCCGTCAGCGTGTCCCACACGCGCAGGTAGAAATCGGCATTCATCGCCAGCGCCGCCAGCCCGACCAGCGAAGCCGCCGCCGCCCAGCACAGCGCGACATCCAGATAATCGTCCGATTTCTCGGTCAGGATCGTCACGATCTCGCCCGAAGTATGCTGTTCCGCCGCGCTGACGGCGGCCGTCACGCGAAGATGATCCTCTTCGCCCAGGTAGATCGGTTTCTGTGCCATCCTTACCAGCCCCCGCTCGCGCCGCCGCCGCCAAAGCTGCCGCCCCCGCCGGAAAAGCCGCCGCCGCCGCCAAAGCCGCCCCCGAAACCGCCCCCGCCGGAACCGCCGCCCCAATGGTCGTCCCCGCCCCAGATGATCACCGGCCCGCTACCGCGATACCGGTGCCCGCCGCGCAGGCCGCGCAGCAGCGGAATGATGAAGAAGAAAAGGAAGATCAGGAGGAAGATGATTTCGAACATATTGATCCCGTCGCCCTCGCGCTCGCCATCGGCCTGTTGTTCGGCCTGCGCCGCGACTTTCGCTGCCTCTTCGGGGGGAAGCTCCAGCTGTTCGATCACCGCATCGGCGCCCGCGACGATACCGCCCGACATATCGCCCGATTTGAAGCGTGGCAGGATTTGCCGGTTGATGATCAGGAACGACAATCCGTCGGTCAGTACGGGTTCGAGGCCATAGCCGACCTCGATCCGCACCTTGCGTTCATTGGGCGCGACGATCAGCAGGACACCATCGTTGCGCTCTTGATCGCCGATGCCCCATGCACGGCCCAGCCGGTACCCGAAATCGGCAATGTCATACCCTTGCAGGTCGGGCACGGTCGCCACTACGAACTGCCGCTGCGTGCGGCTTTCGAACTCGGCCAGTTTCTGGCCCAGCATCGCTTCTTCCGCGGCGGGTATGATATCGGCCGCATCGACCACGCGGCCCGTCAGCTTGGGGAAATCCTGCGCAAAGGCGGCCGGTGCGGTGCACAGCGCGACCGCAAGCCAGATCAGGGCAAATATCCGTTTCATGTCACATCCGGACCGCCGGCCTTGGCCAGCAGATCCTCGACCCCTTCTATTCCGGTCAGCGCCGCACCCTTGAAATCGCCCGCGCGGGCCAGCGGCTTCATCGCATCGATGATCGCCTGCCGCTGCGCTTCGTTCGGGCGGACGGGCAATCCATGGCCGGTCGACACGCCCACCAGCCCGTCCGAAGGCGACAGGAACACGATCGCCGCATCGTTGCGGCCCGTGCCGCGTTCCCATCCGGCATGGAACCGGCTGGCGTAATGGTTGAAATTCTCGCCCCGCAAACCGCGCGTCGTCATCACAACGATCCTTGCGCCCGTATCGGTGCGCGCCTTGTCGACCCTTTCGCGCAAGGCCCCCGCCTCTTCGGCAGAGAACAGGCCGATCGGGTCGATCACCGGCTCCACCGTCCGCACCGGCAGCGGCGCTTCATCGCCTGCCCCTGCCGTTTCGCCCACATAGCGGAAGGCGCCGCCGCTCCATGGCAGCAAGGCGCCCGCCGTCAGCATGAAGGCCACCGCGAACCAGCGCCAGTGGCGCAGCGGGTGCCGGACGATGTCGCCTGCTGGGGTCAGAGCATCTCACCCAGATCGGGCGCCTGTTCGGCATTGGGCGTCACCGCCTCGAACGGCTGCATCGGCTCTGCCCCATGCACCAGCTTGGCGCCGATGATGTCGGGGAAGGTGCGGATGGTGGTGTTATATTCGCGCACCGCTTCGTTATAATCGCGCACGGCGACATTGATGCGGTTCTCGCTGCCTTCGACCTGGCTTTGCAGCATCTGGTAATTGGTGATGCTCTTCAGATCGGGATAGGCCTCGAAATTGGCAAGCAGACGGCCCAGCCCCTGCGACAAGGCGCCCTGCGCCTGCGCATATTCGGCCATCTTGGCGGCATCGCCCAGATCGTCGGCGCTGACCTGGATGCTCGTCGCCTTGGCGCGCGCCTCGATCACGTCGGTCAGAATGCCGCGCTCCTGCTCGGCCGCGCCCTTGGCGACGGCGGCAAGGTTCGGGATCGCCTGTGCCCGCCGGTCATAGGCGTTCTGCACATCGGCCCAGCGCGCCTTGGCCTCTTCCTCGGCAGTGGGCACGGAATTGATGCCGCATGCGGCCAGCATGCTGGCCAGCGCAGCCGCAAGAACGATGCGCAGCGGATTGGTGATTGCCATGGCGGTCGGTTCCCCATTCTCGGTCGACGAAAGACAGTTGCGGGAATACGGCCATCCGCACCCCCTCTCTCGACAGATACTATAGGGTGCGCCGCGCGCTCAACAAGGGCGGAGCGACCCTGAATTTAAAAGGGGATTCCTACCGGTCGGCCCAGCCCTATTGCCATATGCAGTCCAGCCGTTAACTCTTGCCGCCTTGCAGACAACAGGGGAAACGGCGTCGCATGCTAACCGAATTCAAGAAATTCATCGCCCGTGGCAATGTGCTCGATCTGGCGGTCGGCGTCGTCATCGGCGCGGCTTTCGGCAAGATCACGACCTCGCTGACCGAAAATATCATCATGCCGCTGCTGGGCTGGATTTTCGGCACGATGGACTGGTCGAACCATTTCATCCTGCTCGGCTCCATCCCCGAGGGGTATGAGGGCGATCCCGCCAATTTCGCTGCCCTGAAAGAAGCGGGCGTGCCGATGATCGGCTATGGCGACCTGATCACCCAGATCATCAATTTCCTGCTGATCGCCTTTGCCCTGTTCCTGCTGGTGCGCGGCGCGAACAAGATCATCGAGGAAGCCGAAAAGCAGAAGAAGGAAGCCGAGGCGACGAGCGAGGAAGAAGCGGTCACCACCGATCCCACGCTCGACGTGCTCAAGGAAATCCGCGACCAGCTGGCCGCCAAGGGCTGATACGCTTCGTTCAGGACAGGAGATAGCAGGATGGAAGAGCTTCCCGGCTGGCTTGTAATCGGCTGGGGGCTCTTCGTCCTCGGCATGCTGGTGCAGATCGTCACCAGCCTCGACAAGATCGCCAAGGCGCTGGACCGCAAGGAACCGCCCGAAGGCGAGTAGCTGCGTATCGGACAAGCGCGATTTGTTTCACGCTCACTTCACATTAATATCGGGATCGCTATATGGGGCGTGCCGGTTTCGACCGGCTATGGCGATAAATTGCGGTGTGCAATAGGCACAGCGGACCCGGGGGCAGTACCCGGCGGCTCCACCAAATACACCCGTTGTCGGGGAATTGGTATCAGGGGGCCGAACCAGGATCGACGTGTGTTGAAAGGCACTGTTTTCGCCCGGGCTGAGTAACCCGTTAAAGGCTCAAAACCTACAAGTGCCAACGACAACGAAGCACTCGCTCTCGCTGCGTAATTTTACGGCCTAACGGCCCGAATTTACAAAGCTAAAGCGCGGTTGGACCCACCGGGCAACAGAAGCGGATTCCGGGGGCTCGGGGGCGGGCCTAGCAACAGAATCGCCCCCACTTCCTCCATTTCAGCCGGGCCCGCCCTGCTACCAGCGGACGATCTGGCCGACGGCATCGCCGATCCTTTGCGGCAACGAGCGCGGGCGGCCGGCGTGCCCGAACATCGGTCCCGCCGGTGCCATATCCGCCGGTGCCGAATCTGCCACTACGGCGCGGGGCGCGATGCCGCGTTCGGCCAGCAGTCTTGCGACCAGCCGTGCCTCGGGCGCGGGGCCGTGGGCGCTCATCCTTGCCATGCGCGGATCGCGGGTAATTTCGGCAAGGCGGCTGCCCCAATCGGCTGCCAGCATGCGATGCGAACGGCGCAGTGCGTCCTCTTGCCTAAGGTCAGAGACGAGGAAACTGGGAAAGGGCCATGCCCCGCGCGGACAGCTGCCCAGCCGCGCCAGCACCGGATCGGTGCCGGGGCGGTCGACATCGGGCGGCTCGACCAGCACCGCGCCCAGCACCGGATTGCCGCAGGCGGGACGTTCATATTCCGCCCACCATGCCGCCACGACACAGCCGATGCCATGCGCCACCAGCACCACGGGCCGCCTTGCGCGATAGACGGCAAGGCTGATGCGGTTGACCAGCGTGTTGCGGTGCAAGCTGTCGGATGTGTAGCCGCCGGTTGTTCTGGCACCGGATGTCTGGGCACCGGATTTCGGGGGAGGGGATTTCGGGGGAGGGGATTTTTGGCCGCCATCGATATCGACCGTCCGGTAATCGATGCCGGTCAGTTCCAGCGAGCGCCAGAAATGCCGCCGCCTTTGCCTGCCGCCCGCCAGCACAAGGATCAGCGGCGGGTGCTGCAATGTTTCTGTATCGAGTTCGAGATAATGGGCCATGTCCTGCCCTCCTGTTTCAAGGGGAAGAGTGGCCGTCCAAGTCGTATGGTCCGACAGGCTCCCTATATTCTCGACCAATTCGGTTGAGAATAGCTTTGCGACGAACCGATTGCGCCATGCGACCTGCGCCTTTGGCCGGTCATTGGTCTTCCGGATAAACGGAGCGGCAGGTTTTACTGTCCTACAGCGCGGGTCGGGCCTAGGCATGCGGGGCGCTTCGACAGCGGGCGCGACGCTCCTTGAAACGGTCGATTTCGCGCACAACTGTCACCGTCAACCGACAGGGCAAAACCCGCGCAATCCTGCGGCTTTCGGGCGGGTGACAGGTTTGTAGGACATGTCACCTTTGTCACCCTGATCGGGCCGGATACGTCGGGGAGCCTGTAAGCCGGGTTCTGTCATGCGAGCGGTATGTGTTTCAACACCAGCCCCGCAAGGGCAGCCATTCATCTCGGCCCTGCGTTGCCGCAGGGCTCCAGCAACCAACCCGGGCGATCACGGGGCGAAACACCCCTGCCCTGACCTTGCGGCCGGGCGCGCCGCCCCTATTCGGTCTTGCTCCGGATGGGGTTTGCCATGCGGACCGCGTTGCCGCGTCCCCGGTGCGCTCTTACCGCACCCTTTCACCCTTGCCTGTGCCGGTTACGGCCATCGGCGGATTGCTCTCTGTGGCACTTTCCCTCGGCTTCGGACGTTCCGGCCTGAACCGTCGTATCCCCGCCGGGCGGGCGTTACCCGCCATCCTTGTTTCGTGGAGCCCGGACTTTCCTCGACGAAGCGAACTTCGACGCGGCTGCCCGGCCCCCCGACGCGCTGGCTTGATAGCGCGAAACACATGGCTGACAAGTGAATTAAGCGGCGCCGCGGCCTAGCGCGTGACGCCGCGGTCGCGGTCGAGCAGCAAGGCGAACAGCATGGCGCGAATCTCGCCATCGACCTCGCCGTCGATACATTCGGGGCGAAACCGCCGCTGGAACGCGCGCACCGCCGCATGGCCATCGGAAATGTCATAGCCGAACCGTTCCAGCGCCAGAAAGAACGCCCCGTCATTTTCGAACGGATCGCCCAGCCGTATATCGGGACGCGGCAGCGCCAGCCGGTGCTTCGCAAGCCGTGCCCAGTCGAACAATTCGCCGGGGTCTACCTTGCGCTGCGGGGCCACATCGGAATGGCCCACCACATTCGCCCGCGGAATATCGTGCCGCTTCACGATATCGGCCAGCAGGATGCACAGCGTTTCCATCTGCGGATCGGTAAAGGGCTCATAGCCCCATGTGTGGCCGGGATTGTCCATCTCGATCCCGATGCTGGCCGAATTCACATCGGTATGGCCGCGCCAGTACGATTTGCCCGCATGCCACGCGCGCTTGTCCTCATCCACCAGCCGCACCAGCTCGCCCGTGCGCGTGATGCAGTAATGGGCGCTGACTTCCGCCTCGGGGTCGCACATGCGGGCGATCGCCTCTTCGACATCGGGCATGTCGGTATAATGCATGACCACCATGCTGACGGGCAGCTTGCGGACATTGAAATTGGGCGAAGGGCAATCGCGGACCATCGGCAGCCCGTCGCCCGGTTTTGCGCCCTTTTCAGCCACAGGGCAAAATGGCGCCCAGCACCAGCGCCCCGCCCGCGCCTTCTGCCAGGGTCAGCGCGTGCTGCACCCCGCCGCCGCATTCCTGCGCCAACAGGCGGACCAGCATGGCAGGGGCGGTATGGGCCGACAGATCATCCATTGCGATCCCGCCTTCCAGCGCGCGGCCGATATCCTTGTCGAATGCGATCCGCATCCCTTCTGCCCGGACGGCGATTTCATAGCTTCCCTCGCGCTCTTCCGCCGCGATGGCCAGCGTTCCGCCGCGCGGCAGGGCATCGATGCCGATCAGCGCATAGTTCAAAAGCACCTTGGCCGCCGACTTGGACAATTCGGCCACGGATACGGCCCATTGCACGTCGATATCGCGCCCCTCGGCCGCTTGCGCGCGGACCAGCTCCTCGATCTCCGCCGCGGGAAGCTGCGCGTCAAAGCCGCCAGCCGCGCCGAACGCCAGCCGGAAAAAGCGCAGCCGCGTCGCCGTTCGCCGCGCACCTTGCGCCAACAGATCGATGCATTGTTCGCGCATTTTCGGGTCGGTTTCGTCGACCAGCAATTCGATGCCATTCGCCATGCCGCCAACGGGCGACAACAGGTCGTGACACAGGCGCGATGCGATCAGGCTGGCAAGCTGGATGGAATCCGTAGACATTACAAAGGTTCAGCGCTTCCTATTGGCTATACCCCCGCCATAACCCGATTGTCGGGGGCAAGAAAGCGCCATGCCCCACATTCCACGGCGAATAGCGGCTTTTCGGGCCGGTCAGGGCAGGATTTGCGGCACCAGCGGCATAAAACCCGCCACGTCGCTGACGAACCAGCCGATCGCGCCATCGGGCGTAGCGATGGCCCAGACCCGCCCGTCGCGCGCCGCCTGCGCCCGATCGGTGGCGGACGGTTCGGGCAGACCGGTGGGATGCGAATGGAAAAAGCCGATCAACCGTTTGCCGCCGGCCCTTTCAACCTTGTGCGCGGCGATCAGGGCCGCGGGATCGATCTCGAAATGGCGGGCGGGGTCGGGGGCGACATTGGCGGTCGGGCGAAAGGCATCGATATGGCCGCCCTGCCCCAGCAACAATCCGCATGCCTCGTCCGGCACAGCCATGCCGGCGGCAGCGGTCATCGCGTCGATCACGGTTCTTGTCACGGAAAGGTCCAGCACCCATCTTCCATAGCATGGGGGGCAAGCCAATCACCATGGCCGACGACGATCTGGCGGACGGCGACGATGCCGAACGGATCGAAGGCACGGTCCCGCCGGGCGAAAGGCTGGACAAGGCGCTCAGCCATGCCAGCGGATTGTCGCGCGAAAGGATCAAGGCGCTGATCGCGGATGGCGCGATCATGCTGAACGGCAAGGCGGTCACATCGGGGTCGGCCAAAGCCGCCAGCGAAAGCCCCTTTGCGATCGTCGTCCCTGCCCCCGCGCCCGCACAGGCGGTCCCGCAGGACATCCCGCTCAACGTGGTTTTCGAGGATGAGCATCTGATCATCGTCGACAAGCCCGCGGGTATGGTCGTCCACCCTGCGGCGGGCAATCCAGACGGCACTTTGGTCAATGCGCTGCTGCACCATTGCGCAGGGCAATTATCGGGTATCGGCGGCGTGGCCCGCCCCGGCATCGTGCACCGGATCGACAAGGATACATCGGGCTTGCTGGTCGCTGCGAAAACCGATCTGGCGCATGAGGGGTTGGCGCGGCAATTTGCCGACCATTCGATCGACCGCGCCTATCGCGCCGTGGTCAGGGGACAGCCCATTCCCGCTGCAGGCACGATCGAGGGACGAATCGGGCGCAGTAGCAAGGACCGCAAGAAAATGGCGGTTCTGGATGACAATGATACGCGCGGAAAACATGCGATTACGCATTTCCGGACAATGAAACTTTTGACGGGTGCGACTTTGGTCGAATGCACGCTGGAAACAGGGCGCACCCACCAGATCCGCGTTCACATGTCGTCAATCGGTCATGCGCTAATAGGAGACCCTGTCTATGGGCGCTCCGATTCCCGATTTCGACCGATTCTCAATCGGCTATCCTTTCACCGTCAGGCCCTTCATGCGGCCATGCTGGGATTCACCCATCCCGCAAGCGACAAACGGATACAATTTTACAGCGAGATTCCGCACGACATGGCGGAACTGATCGATACACTCGCTCGTAGATAGTGAGAATTTAGGCGGGAAATTCGGGGAAAATACGCCTATAAGAAGATTGTGGTCAGGATTGGGGATGCCCGATTGGGGTCCCACGACTCTGATCGACGCAAGGAAAGGTTTCGCAGACGTGACGAACACAAAACCAACCGTTCCGGCCCTTGGCGGCGAACAAAGCCTCAACCGCTACCTGTCGGAAATCAAGAAATTCCCGGTGCTTACGGCTGAGCAGGAATATATGCTCGCCAAGCGCTATGCCGAGCATGAAGACCCTGAGGCAGCGGCCCAGCTGGTCACCAGCCATCTGCGACTCGTGGCGAAAATCGCCATGGGCTATCGCGGCTATGGCCTGCCCGTGTCCGACCTGATCTCCGAAGGCAATGTCGGCTTGATGCAGGGCGTGAAGAAGTTCGAGCCCGATCGCGGCTTCCGCCTCGCCACCTATGCGATGTGGTGGATCAAGGCCTCTATTCAAGAGTTCATCCTGCGGTCCTGGTCGCTGGTCAAGATGGGTACGACCGCGGCGCAAAAGAAGCTTTTCTTCAACCTGCGCCGGATGAAGAAGAACCTCGAAGCCTATGAGGATTCCGATCTTCACCCCGACGACGTGGCCAAGATCGCAACCGACCTCGGCGTGCCCGAGCAGGAAGTGATCAATATGAACCGGCGCATGATGATGGGCGGCGATGCGTCGCTCAACGTCTCCATGCGCGCGGACGAGGAAGGGTCGGGCCAGTGGCAGGACTGGCTGACCGACGATCGCCCTCTGCAGGACGAAACGGTCGCCGACGCGGAAGAAAAACAGGTCCGTCACGACATGCTGGTCGAGGCGATGGACGTGCTCAACGACCGCGAGAAGCACATTCTGACCGAACGTCGCCTGACCGACGATCCGCAAACGCTGGAAGAGCTTTCGCAGGTCTATGATGTCAGCCGCGAACGCATCCGTCAGATCGAGGTGCGCGCTTTCGAGAAGATCCAGAAGGCGATGAACCGCATTCTGGAAGACCGCATGAGTCCCGCACTGGCCTGATTCTAAAAGCCCCCGTTACTGCGGGGACTCAACCGGAAACCTTCGCCAGCAGTTTTTCGCTGGCTTCCCAGAACCGGTCGGGCAGGCCATCCTGCTCGACCACGGGATTCGGTTTGCGCGGTTGGCAGTCCGACCAATAGCCCCCGTTGCATTCGCCCGCTTCGGGCGAAATCGCCAACCAGACCAGAGTTTCGGCACCCTGTTCCGGTGTGATCTTGGCCATCGCGTCTGTATGGCGGCGCGTTTCCGCCGGAACATGGGTAAAGAAATTGCTGTCGACCGTGCCCGGGTGAAAGGCATGCGCCATGATCCCGTCTTCCCCCCAACGCTGCGCCAAAGCGCGGGCGAACAGCACATTGGCCAGCTTTCCGGTGCAATAGGCTTTCCCGGGACTCCAGCCGGACAGGCTTTGCAAATCGTCGCAGTCGATGCCGGGGATCATTTCCGACCCGTCCGACGACGTCATCACCACCCTCGCCCCGCCATCCTTGACCGCGGCAAGCAGAAGAGGTTGCAACCGTTGGGTCAGCCGGAACGGACCGAGATGATTGGCGGCAAAATTCTCTTCCAGCCCTTCGGCAGTCATGCGCTGCGCGTCGGCCATACCGCCCGCATTATTCGCCAGTAGGTTTACGTGGTCGGTCAATCCGCCGATCGCCGCCGCCAGACGGTCGGCTTCGGCCATTAGGGACAGATCGCCCTGCAGCATGGTGATATCCCCATCGGGCATTCTGCTGCGTAACATGTCCTGCGCCGCAGCGGTGCGCACGGGATCGCGGCCCACGCCGATGACGCGCCATCCCCGCCGCAGCAAAGCCTCTGCCGCGGCCAGCCCGATGCCCGAGCTTGCACCGGTAATGACCGCCGTTTTGACCTGACTGCCTTGCATCGCTCGCTCCCGCTTGTTCCTGTTATGGGGCAGGCAGCCTAGCGAAGCGGCGGCGCAGGCAAAGGCCGAATGGCAACGCACCCGCGATGATCCGACACGGCAACAATGGCAGAACCGTTTTGCACCGGGCAAAGCTGCGCTAGATGCAGCATCATGATCCGACGCATCACATTCTTCATCGTCAAGCTGATACTCGCTCTTGTCGTACTCAGCCTCCTCCTCACCCTGATGTTCCGTTTTGTGCCCGTGCCGGTCACCGCCACCATGGTCATGGACGAGAACGGCATCACCAAGGACTGGGAGCCGTTGGAGAATATCGACCGCAATCTGGTCCGCGCCGTGATCGCGGCAGAGGATTCAAAGTTCTGCACCCACGACGGTTTCGATGCCGAAGCCATCGCCAGCGCCATGGCGCGCAATGCGCAGGGAGGCCGTATCCGTGGCGGCTCCACCATCAGCCAGCAAACCGCGAAGAACGTCTTCCTGTGGCAGGGCGGCGGCTATTTCCGCAAAGGTCTGGAAGCCTGGTTCACGCTTTTGATCGAGAATATCTGGGGCAAACGCCGGATCATGGAAGTCTATCTGAATGTCGCGGAAACCGGCATCGGCACATACGGTGCAGAGGCCGGATCGCAGCGCTATTTCAAGCATTCCGCCGAAACGCTGAGCCGCAGCGAGGCCGCGCGCATGGCCGCTGCCCTGCCACTGCCCAAGGAGCGTGCCGTGGTAAGCCCGTCGGGCTGGCTGCGTCGCCACGGCAATACGATCGCATCGCGGATCAATGTGGTGGCGAACGAAGGGCTGGATGGCTGCGTTTACGAATAGGGGAAAAACGCAAAGCGGCGGCGCTTCCGTAGAAGCGCCGCCGCCCTGTTCTACGCCGTTCGGCTGTTGAGGCTTAGAAGCCCCAGATCAGCGAAGCGGTGAAGGCGCGCGGCGCGCCAATGTTCACATATTCACCCGAGGTGGTCAGGCCGGTCGGAGCCGAACCGATATACACCTCGTCGAAGATGTTGGTCACGTTGAACTGCACATAGCTTTCCTCCAGTGCCTCCGCGAAGTGACCCAGCGCCAGGCGCAGGTCGAGGTCGGCAGTGGTATAGCCGGGCAGCTTGATGGTGTTGATGTCGTTCAGGTAACGCGAACCCGTCCGCTTCACCTGCGCACCCAGTTCGACCGGACCCAGCGTACCCTGCACGCGACCACCGATCATATAGTCGGGCGCACCTGCCTCACGCATACCGGAAGTTGCGGCAAATTCTGTGGCACTCGTCTGCACATCGTCTTTAATCTCGGATTCGAGATACGAGCCCCAGACATAGAACAGCAGGTCGCTGATCGGACGATAGGCGATGCTGCCGTCGATACCGTATTTCTCGACCTTGCCGAGGTTACGGGTGATCGTGCAATCGCATTCCAGATTGTATGCCGATGCCAAACGGTTCTGGTAGCCATTAAACCAGCCGGTCAGCTGCGCTTGGATGTTGCGGTTCTGCCAGCGAAGGCCAAGATCGAACGAATCCGACGTTTCCGGATCGGGCTCAAGATCAGCGAAGATAGCACCATACAGCGCATCCGTGCCGGGAACGGAGATGTTCTTGGCATAGCTGGCGAAGATGTTGAAATCATTCGTGATATTGAAGGTCGCGCCGACATTCGGCAGGAATTTGCTGTAGTCTACAGTACGCGACGTCGGGCCGACATAGGTCGGGTTCGCAACAAGATAATCGTCAATCGCGTCGGCACCGTTGATGCAGTTCACATTGCCACCCGAGTCGGTGGTAACGCAATACTGGTTTAGCTCGCGCTTGAAGAACGGCACGCGGGCACCCAGCAGGACGGTCAGCGCATCGTCGAAGAATTCGCCACGATATTCGCCCGAAATCTGGTGAAGTTCCGCAATTGACTTACGGTCGCGCTTGTTGACCTCAATGCCGTTCGCATCAAGGATCGGATCGTTGACGGGGAAAACGTCATAGGGCTCGGCATTGCGATAGAGGTAGCCGAGTTGTCCAGTCTGACGGTGACGGGCACGGTCATAAGTATAGGCGACGCGCACGCGGTTGAAGTCGTTCAGTTCCCAAGCGAGGTTGGCGATCACGCCATACCGGTGCGTCTGGGTCTGGCTCGGCGAAAGTGCGCGGACCGCATCGAGCAGATCGCCATCACCGTTCAGATCGATGCCAGTATAATAACGGCCACCTATAACGCCAAAAATGCCGCCACCATTCGAACCGTCGACGTCAAGGTCGCCCTGCCCATACTCATAGGCAGTGGACGTGCCACCGCCATTGGCTTTTACATACTGGTAGAAAGGATCGACAGTCAGGACCAGCGGATCAGCCAGCGTGAAACGCGAATTGATGCGCACGTTGCCGGTATTCGAAGGATTATAGCGGCGCTCGAACGGGCTGCCGCAGCTGTTAGTCGTATCTGCTACGCCAGCTTCGGGTTCGTCGGTCTGGCAGGGCGTGCCGTCATACAGATCGTAAAAGCGGTCTTCCGGATTCTGAATCGGGCTGGGTTCACCAGTGTAACGGAAAGGCGAACCGTTGAAGTTGTTGCGGTTCTCGTTGTAGTGGCCCGCCACCGCAACGAAATCGCCATTGTCACCGAACGGCTGGAAGATTTTGCCGTTATACTGCTGCTTGTCGACGCCGCCGTAATTCGAGAACGTGGAATCGTTCTGCGTCTTGGAAGCGGTGAAGTAAGCCTTCAGACCGCCCGCCGTCAGTTCGCCGGTCTCGACCTTGGCGAAGACGCGATACATCATGCGGTCGCCCGGATCGCCGCGCGAGATGATGTTGCCATAGGTCAGCGCAGTCATGATGCCGAAATCGTCGTCGGGCGTCTTTGTGCGGATGTTGACGGTGCCGCCCGCTGCCGAAGCGGTCGGGCTGTCGACATCGGTCGAACCCAGGCTGACGGTCGCGCTCTCGATGATCTCGGGATCGATCATCTGGTTGGTGTAAAGGGCGTAGTTACCCGAATCGTTCAGCGGAATACCGTCGAGCGTCTGCGAGATGCGGTCAGACGAGAAGCCGCGAATGGTGAAGCTGCCACCCAGCGAACCGAACGGATCGTTGTTGGTGAAGCTGACACCGGGGACCAGGTTCAGCGTATCGTTGATCGTCTGGCCGGGCACCTGGCGCAGGATCAGTTCGGAATCGAGCTGCACCTTGGCCTTGGGCGTGTCGGGAATTTCGACACCGCCGACATCGGTCGACAGAGCGCCGGTAACGATAATCTCGTCTTCGAAGTCGATCGAGCCGGTCGACTGTGCGTGCGCGGCGGCAGGCACTGCCACTGCGATGATCGCGGTGCTGCGAAGAAGCAATTTCTTCATGGCTGAATTGGTCCCTGAATGGTTTTGCGAACGGCAGGCCGCTTGGAAATTCGCGCCCTTGCTGCGCCGCGCCATAAGCGGAGAATTATGACGAGCAAGTGACAACAGAAACCGGTTTCGCTGACTTCCTTTTGTCACAGGCTCGCAAATCCGCAGTTTTCCTTGATCTTCAAGGCGTTTCAGGCGCGCGCAATTAAATGCCGGGGACTGACAGATAGGTCAGTTCATTGTGCACTGCGGCATTTTTGCAACGATTATCACAAGCCACTTTCGCCTTGCGCATAAGCCGTTAAGAATCGTCGGCATGGGTTTCGCGCATCATCATTCACACGATCATCACCATGGACATTCGCACGGGCATGGGCACGGGCATGGGCACGGCCATTCGCACAGCCATGCTCCCGCCAGTTTCGACCGAGCCTTTGCGATCGGCATTGCACTCAACACCGTGTTCGTCGCTCTGGAGGCGGGGGCCGGTTTCTGGTTCGGGTCGATGGCGCTGGTGGCCGATGCGGGGCACAATCTGTCGGATGTGCTGTCGCTGCTGATCGCCTGGGGCGCCAGCGCAGCGGCCCGCAGACCTCCATCGGAACGCTTTACCTATGGCCTCAAGTCCAGCTCGATCCTTGCCGCCATGGCCAATGCGGCGCTGCTGCTGGTCGCGCTCGGGGCTATCGCGATAGAGACCGTACGACGGCTGTTCGATCCCGCTCCGGTCGAACCGGGCGCGGTCATGATCGTGGCGGGCATCGGGATCGTCATCAATACGGTAACCGCCCTGCTGTTCATTCGCGGCAAGGACGACGATCTGAACATACGCGGCGCCTATCTGCATATGGCCGCCGATGCGGCCGTTTCGGCAGGCGTGGTGATCGCAGGGCTGCTGATCGCGCTGACGGGGCTGAACTGGATCGATCCGGTGGCGGGACTGGCCATCGTGGCGATCATCGCGGTCGGTACGTGGGGGCTTTTGAAGGATTCGGTGAAGATGGGCCTGCTGGCCGTCCCCGACGGGATCGACATGGCCCAGGTGCGCAGCGTGCTGGAAAGCGAAGCGGGCGTTGCCGCCGTCCACGATCTGCACGTCTGGCCGATGAGCACGACGGAAAATGCTCTGACGGCCCATCTCGTCATGCCGGGCGGCCATCCGGGCGACGAAGTGCTCGACGCGCTGGCCCACAGGCTGGAGCATGATCATGGCATCGGCCATGTTACCTTGCAGGTCGAAACGGGCCATGCCGGTTGCCGGTTGGCCAGCGATCACATCGTCTGACGCTTGCGATATAGCACTGCTCTCTCGCTGATAGTGTCGATGCGGCGATCGTCGGGGCCGTACAGCAAGGTCATCGGGTCATGGTCCGCCATGGTGAAGCGATCGGCTTCATAGGCGGCAGCAACCGCGCAATCGGCAAAGCGGAAATGGCTGTGCCAGATCGCCAGCCATCCGCCTGGCGCCAGTACCCTGTCCAAACGCGCAACGCCCGCCGCAAACCGCGCGAAGGGCATGATCGCGGTGCAGGTCGCAGGCGCGTCATCCTCCAGCGATCCGTGGCGAAATACGGCCATTGCCAGAATGGCGTCGAATGTCTCGTCCGGATCTGGCGCATCGGCAATGCGATAGGAAGACAGCGGGTGCCCGTCCCGCTGGCGCGCCTTGCCGATGGCCAGCCTGTTCGGATCCAATCCCACGATCTCGGCGTGCGGCAGATGGCGACGCAGGCTGCGTACTTCCTCACCCGAAGCGCAACCGTAAGAGAGAACGCGCGGCCTTTCCATGCCGTCCAGCTTGCGGGCCAGTTCGGCGAACAGCAGCGGATAACGGTCTTCCCCCGTGGTCGGAAAGGGCTGAAAGAGGTCGATCGACGGATCGTTCATCAACCGGTGCTTTTCGCGCCGCACGGGGTCTAGCCGGCGCATGATCGCACGCGCGCAGGGGGCCAGAATCGGGATCGCCCCAAGAAAAGCGCGGCCACGACCGGTCAAATGGTCGGGCCGCGCCAATTCTTGTCCGCCAATGCTCGCCTACGCGATTAGGCGGCCGCTTCCTTGCCCTTCAGAACCTGCACAGGCTCCTTCCGGCCATCGACGACGTCCTTGTCGACCACCACTTCAGAAACGCCTTCCAGCGTGGGCAGATCGAACATGGTGTCGAGCAGGATCGCCTCGACAATCGAACGCAGACCGCGTGCACCGGTCTTGCGCTGGATCGCCTTTGCGGCAATCGCTTCAAGTGCATCGTCGGTGAAGGTCAGTTGCACATCCTCAAGCTCGAACAGCTTCTGGTACTGCTTGACCAGCGCGTTCTTGGGCTCTTTCAGGATTTTGACCAACGCCTCGACATCAAGGTCTTCCAGCGTGGCGATCACCGGCAGACGGCCGACGAATTCCGGGATCAGCCCGAATTTCAGAAGGTCTTCCGGCTCTGCCTTCGACAGCAGTTCGCCCACCTTGCGCTTTTCGGGATCGGCGACATGCGCGCCGAAGCCGATCGAACGCTTTTGCAGACGGTCGGAAATCAGCTTTTCCAGACCCGCGAAAGCGCCGCCGCAAATGAACAGGATGTTCGTCGTGTCGACCTGCAGGAATTCCTGCTGCGGATGCTTGCGCCCACCCTGCGGCGGAACGCTGGCAGTGGTGCCTTCCATCAGCTTCAGCAAAGCCTGCTGCACGCCCTCGCCCGATACGTCGCGCGTGATCGAGGGGTTTTCGGCCTTGCGCGTGATCTTGTCGATCTCGTCGATATAGACGATGCCGTGCTGCGCCTTCTCGACATTATAGTCGGATGACTGGAGCAGCTTGAGGATGATGTTCTCCACATCCTCACCCACGTAACCGGCTTCGGTCAGCGTCGTCGCGTCGGCCATGGTGAAGGGCACGTCGAAAGTGCGCGCCAGCGTCTGGGCCAGCAGCGTCTTGCCCGAACCGGTCGGACCGACCAGCAGGATGTTCGACTTCGCCAGTTCGACGTCGCTCGACTTCCCCGAATGGCGCAGCCGCTTGTAATGGTTGTGCACCGCGACGGAAAGCACGCGCTTCGCCCGGTCCTGACCGATCACGTAATCGTTCAGTGTCTCGAAAATCTCGATCGGAGGGGGAACGCCTGCATCTTTCTTGCCCGCGATGCCTGCCTTCGTTTCCTCGCGGATGATGTCGTTGCAAAGCTCGACACATTCGTCGCAGATGAAAACGGTGGGTCCGGCGATCAGCTTGCGCACCTCGTGCTGCGACTTCCCGCAGAAGCTGCAGTACAAAGTGCTCTTGCTGTCCGATCCGCTAACTTTGGTCATAAAAGTCTCGTAAAACGCCCGCAGATTCGGGCCAAACTCAAACTTACGCGGCTGTCACAGAGAATCAACCGCAGGCGCACAACACACCCGGCCATACAGTGCATAATTGCAACGCTCTGTATATCCGATTAAAGAGTCAATGCGCATAGCGAAAATGCTAAGCCGGGCGGGCATCGCATGCCCCTTTCGGGCCGGAATGCGACTGCGCCGCATATGCCCGAGAGCAACGGGATGGCCGGCAGGCATGCTGCGCCCGCCGGCCACCCGTCAAGCGATATCAGGCTTCGCCGCCCGCCGCGTCGGCGCGCGACACGAATACCTTGTCGACGATACCGAATTCCTTGGCTTCCTCTGCCTCGAGGAAGGTGTCGCGATCCATCGCACGCTCGATCTCTTCCAGCGGCTTGCCGGTGTATTTCACGTAAAGCTCGTTCATCCGGCGACGGATGCGCAGGATTTCGCGGGCCTGGATCTCAATATCCGATGCCATGCCCTGCGCGCCGCCCGAGGGCTGGTGCACCATGACGCGGGCACTGGGAAGCGCGATGCGCATGCCCGGTTCGCCTGCAGCCAGCAAGAAGCTGCCCATCGACGCCGCCTGACCGATACAAACGGTCGATACGCGCGGCTTGATATATTGCATCGTGTCATGGATCGCCATGCCCGCCGTGACGACGCCGCCCGGCGAGTTGATATACATCGAGATATCCTTGGTGCTGTCTTCCGATTCAAGGAAGAGCAGCTGCGCCACGATAAGCGATGCCATATGGTCTTCGACCTGTCCGGTTACGAAG
Organism: Croceicoccus sp. Ery5; assembly: GCF_020985325.1. Classification (NCBI taxonomy): domain Bacteria; kingdom Pseudomonadati; phylum Pseudomonadota; class Alphaproteobacteria; order Sphingomonadales; family Erythrobacteraceae; genus Croceicoccus; species Croceicoccus sp. Ery5. The sequence goes on along the minus strand of NZ_CP087587.1, from coordinate 439,227 downwards.
ACGATGCGTTCGCGCAAAAGGCGCGAGAAAATGTCGAAGCTGCGTTCGCCGCGGCTGGTCTGTTCGACGACCACGGGCACGAGCGCGCCGGTTTCGGGGTCGATCCGCATGTTCCCGATCTGATTCATGAAATCCTCTGTGCAATCTGGACCGCCTATGTCGGGCCTTGCCTGCACATGTTCAACCCCGTTTACCGCACCCTCCACCGCATGCTGCATCCCTTGGGCGATTCGGCCCCATATCAGGACAGATCAGGGGCCGCTGACGCGCCGTTCGGCACAGGAAGAACGCGGCGGAGGGTGCGGGCAGACCGGCACCGCTTCCCGAGTGTGAGAAGTTGTGGCTTCCTCAGGTCGCGATACCGACTGTCACTTCGGCCGTAAAACCCGCCGTTACCGATCCGCTGGCGCTGGCGGTCATCGCTTCCATCTGGTCGGTGGTGTTGTCGCCGAACACATTGTCGCCGCCGATCGATTCGCCCGCATAATTCGACTGGCTGCTGGCATAGGCCTGCGTCGCATAGACCGTCTGATTGGCGTCATCGGGCATGGCAATCTGCGATATCAACACGGCATAACGCCCGCTGGTTGCGTTATCGATCGAGGAATAGACCTCGAAATGAATATGCGGGAAGCGCCCGTTATAACAGCCGGGCCAGATCGTGGTGAAGGTTACCTCGCCGTTTTCATCGGCGACCTGCACACCGCGCAGCCAGCTTTCGTTCGGCTGGTCGTAAAGCGAGTAATCGCCTTCTACGTCGCAGTGCCACAGATAGACGGCATAGCCTTCCAATGCGCCGCAGCTGTCGTTCACATCGGCCAGACGCAGCGTGATCGTCAGCTCTATTCCCTCGGCCACGGTCGTCGATCCGCCCAGAAAGCTGGAGCGGATATCGCTGCGGACCACACCGCTTTCGACCAGGACATTCGAGCTTAAGCCGCGCGAACTATTGGTGCCATCGGCGGGATAGGGGCCGTTGGTCTCGCTCGCAAAGGCGGTGCAGCTGCCCGACGAACTGCCGGTGGCGGTCGATCCGGTCGTTCCAGTGCCCGATCCCGACCCGGACGCGGCCGTCCCGCTATCGCTGACGGTGACATTGCTGTCACTGGTCGCGGATGCTTCCGATCCGCCGCATCCCGCCAGCACCAATGCGCCACCGCCCGCACCGATCAGGCCCAGCGCCCGCCGTCTGCCCAATCTGATCCTTTCGATCTCGATCAGATCGGCCCGTAGCCCCGCGTCATGTTGCTCGCTCATCTTCAAACCCGTTCAGCATAGCCGGTCCATCCGGCATCGGGTCCGCTCTGGATCGAATATTCGCGGTCAATCAATAGTGCGACGGGCCCCTGCGACACGATGCGACACAATGATGAGCGCGGGTTACCGTGGCGATGGACGCGATACACCGGAAATCGCCCTGCGACGACAAGGCAGCCGCAGAAACTGGCACGGCAACCAAAGAAAAAGGGCCGCAAGGCTGACGCCCGCGACCCCTTTCCCTATGCTTTCGGGCCTTGCGAAACCTTATTCGGCGTCGGCCTTCTTGGCGGCAGGCTTCTTGGCCGGAGCCTTTTTCGCTGCAGGCTTGGCAGCGGTTTCGCCGTCAGCCGCCTTCTTGGCGGGGGCCTTCTTCGCCGGAGCTTTCTTGGCTGCGGGCTTGGCTTCGGCCTCCGCTGCATCGTCCGCCTTCTTGGCAGGCGCTTTCTTCGCAGGCGCCTTTTTGGCGGCAGGCTTCGCTTCGCCTTCGGCAGCGTCATCGGCCTTCTTGGCGGGGGCTTTCTTCGCCGCCGGCTTCTTGGCCGGAGCCTTCTTCGCAGCTGGCTTCTTTTCCGCTTCGGCGCCTTCCTCGGCCTCGATCGCGGCCTGCAGCTCCTCGCGCGTCACTTCGCGTTCGGTCACTTCCGCCTTGTCGAACAGGAAGTCGACGACCTTGTCCTCATACAATGGCGCGCGCAGCTGGGCGGCTGCCATCGGTTCGGACTGGACATATTCCATGAAGCGCTGACGGTCTTCGGGACGATATTGCTGCGCAGCCTGCTGCACCAGCATCGACATTTCCTGGCCGGTCACTTCCACGCCATTGGCCTGGCCGATTTCCGACAACAAAAGGCCCAGACGCACGCGGCGTTCGGCGATCTTGCGATAATCGTCCTTCTCCGCCTCGATTTCCTTCATCGCGGCTTCGGGATCTTCCTCGTGGCTCGCTTCATGCTGAAGCTGCTGCCAGATCTGCTCGAACTCGGCTTCGACCATCTGGCCGGGGACAGGGAAATCATGGCCGGCGGCCAGCGCGTCGAGAAGCTGACGCTTCATCTGCGTGCGGGTCAGACCGGCGGTTTCCTGCTCCAGCTGCGCCTTGAGCAGTTCCTTCAGCTTGTCGAGACCTTCGAGGCCGAGCGTCTTGGCGAACTCGTCGTCGATCTTGGTTTCGCCCGGAACCTTCACCGCCTTCACGGTGATGTCGAAGGTCGCTTCCTTGCCTGCCAGATGCGCGGCAGGATAATCTTCGGGGAAAGTGACCGTGATGGTCTTTTCCTCGCCGGTCTTCGCACCGGTCAGCTGTTCCTCGAAACCGGGGATGAAGCGGCCCGCGCCGATTTCCAGCGGAGCGTCCTCGGCCTTGCCGCCTTCGAATTCCTCGCCGTCCAGCTTGCCGACGAAATCGATGATCAGCTGGTCGCCTTCACCGGCCTTGTGCGTTTTCTTCGCATCGACAAAGCTCTTCTGACCTTCTGCGAACTTGGCCACCGCCTCGTCCACGGCTTCGTCGCTGACGGGAACGACCAGGCGCTCCAGCTTCAGGCCGTCGGTATTCGGCGTTTCGATCGCGGGCAGCACTTCCAGCTCGATCGCGACTTCGGCGTCCTTGCCTTCTTCATAGCCTTCGCCAAGCGTCACGGCGGGCTGCATCGCGGGGCGCAGCTTGTTTTCGGCCATCACCTTGTCGACGCTTTCGCGCACGGTCTTGTTCAGCACGTCTGCGTGGATCGCCTCGCCATGCATCTTCTTGACCAGATTGGCGGGCACCTTGCCGGGGCGGAAGCCGGGCATGCGGACCTGCGGAGCGATCTTCTTGATCTCGGCAGTGACCTTGTCGGCGATCTCGCCGGCGGGGATCTTGACGGTGTAAGCGCGGGCAAGCCCGTCATTCTTGGTTTCGGAAATCTGCATGATGTCTCTTTCAGGCGTCGCTGTATTGCGTTCTGTGTGGGTCGCACAGACGACAAAGGGCCGCGTCCATTGCGCAGCGAGCCTGGTGCGGGCGAAGGGAATCGAACCCCCACATCTTGCGATACCAGAACCTAAATCTGGCGCGTCTACCAGTTCCGCCACGCCCGCATTGCCCCGTGCCGCCCAGCGGACAGGATTCTCAGGCTCGCGGGCCTCTATCGGACGGGCGGCAAAAGAGCAAGCGCGTTGGCGGAATTGCGCGTTTCGCACCGTTGATAGATTGCGGATCGTTCCGAGCGCCCAAGCGTTTCAGCGATATGGCAACGAACCCGAACATACCCGCGCCCGACAGGATCGAGCCCGCGGCCCCGCCCGAAACACCGGCCACACCCGCCCCGCTGGAAGCGCCGGAAATCGACCCCGCACGACCGGACGAGATCGAGCCGCCCGCACCCGATTACGACAATCCCGATCCGGGACTGCCCGAAACGCCGCCGCCTGCGGACTGACCGTTACAGCCCCGTCCGCGCGACGACCGCCTGCAATAGCGATTCGCCGCGCTTTGCATCGGGGGCTGCGAAAGGCGCGGGGCATGCCATGCAGCGCGCCTGCATGCGCGGGCTTTCCAGCAATGCCAGCAGATCGCCCGCCGCACGGCCAGCCGCCATATCGCGCCGCGCCATCATCACCGCCAGCATATCGCCATCGCCGCTCGATTCCGCCGGTTCGGTCATCGACTGGACAAAGGCGGTGAACGGGTCAGGCTCGTCCTGAATATAGTCCGCGTGCCAGTCGCCTTCTTTCAGCCCCGCCTTTTCTGCGGCAAATGCCAGCGCATCGTCCAGATTGCCGAAACGGTCGACCAGCCCCACCTGTCGCGCGGGTCCGCCAGCCCATGTGCGCCCCTCGGCAATGTCGCTGCGCAATTTCGCCTTGGTGATCTTGCGGCTGTCGGACACCAGCCCGAGGAACATGTCATAGCTGTGCTCGACCTGCGATTGCAGCACCGCATCCATCTGGGGCGAGAATCCGCCGAACAGGTCGGGCTGCCCCGACAAGGGCGTTGTCCGGATCGAATCGGGGGTCACGCCCCATTCGGGCAACGCATTTTCGGCGCTGGGCACGGCAAGGAATACGCCGATGGACCCGGTGATGGTCGACGGATCGGCGAAAATCGCGTCGGCAGGCGTCGACACGTAATAGCCGCCGCTGGCCGCCACATTCGCCATGGAAACGACGACGGGAATGCCCTTTTCCTTGTGGCGCAGGATCGCCTGCCGGATGCGTTCCGATGCCGTCACCGAACCGCCCGGCGAATCGACACGCACCACCAGCGCGGCGAGATCATCCTCCAGCGCATCGTCGAGCAATGCCGCGATCCGGTCGCCGCCCGCCGTGCCGGGGCCGGCCTCGCCGTCCACGATCTCGCCCGCGACGGTGATGACGCCGATCGCCTTGCCCTTTTTCGACGGCGCAACCGCCTTCACCCAGTCGGTGTAGAATGTATGCGCGAAGCTATGCGCATCGTCGGGTGCATCGGGATCTTCGCCGACCAGCTCGCCAACGCGCGCCGCGAAATCTTCGTACGAACCGATCTTGTCGACCATCCCCGCCGCCAGGGCCGCTCTGGCTCCGTCGCCGCCCGCCGCCTGTATCGCGCTTACCGGATCGAGCGCCACTTCGCGCGCCTTCGCCTTGGGGCGGGCCTTGGCGACCTCGTCAACCCAGTTTTCCCACAGCGCGCCATAGGTCCCCTCGATATCGCGGCGCGCGGCATCGGAAAACCGGCTGAGCGTATAGGGTTCGACAGCACTCTTGTACTCGCCCGTGCGATAGACATGGACATTGACCTTCAGCCGGTCGGCAATGTCGCCATAGAACAGAAAGGTCCCGCCCGGTCCCGCGACAAGCGCGCCGCCCAAGGGATCGACCCAAACCTCGCTGGCGTGGGCAGCCAACTGCATTCCGTCGCCCGTATAGGCATAGGCATGTGCCAGCACCGGCTTTTTCGCGGCACGCACCTTGTCGATCGCCTTGCCGATTTCGGTCATATGTACCTGACCGCCGCCCAGAAAATAATCGAGGTCGAGCACGACGGCCTTGATCCGGTCGTCCGTCGCGGCTCCTTCGATGGCGCGTATCACGTCGCGCGCGCGGTGCTCGCGGATGGGCGTGCCGGTCGATAGCAGCATCGAGAACGGATCGACTGCCTCCGGCTCTTCCACCACCACGCCGTCCAGCGCGACCAGCAAGGCCCCTTCCTGCACATGCGCGCCATCGACGGGCCGAAAGCTGAGCGCCGCATAGAGCAGGCCAAAGAACAGCAGCATGAACAACAGGACCAGACCGTCCTTGATCGCCACCAGCAGTTTCCAGACCTTACGCGCGAACGCCATTTTCATATTCCCTTCACGAAAGACGCATGCACGCCTTGGCATTTCCGGCAAGTTAGGATGGCGGGGCCGATGTCGCAAATGCGAAACGCCTCTCATTTTGTAACCGGTGATTTTGTGGCCGGCATCGTCCCATCGCCCTTGCCCGATGGCCCAAGGGTGATTAGACGCCCGATTTCAGAATGAACGACGCGCCCTCTCCTTCCTCCACCCGCTATCCCGCCGGTGGCGATGCGTTCCGGCACAAGGATCTGATCGGCATTGCGCCATTGGCTCCATGGGAAATCCACTACCTGCTGGACGAGGCTGAGCAATGGGTCGCGCTCAACCGCCAGCCTGCCAAGCATGCCGACGCGCTGGCAGGGCTGACCATCATCAACGCTTTCTTCGAAAATTCGACCCGCACGCTGCTATCGTTCGAAATCGCGGGCAAGCGGCTGGGCGCGGATGTCGTCAATATGCATGCCGCGCAGTCCAGCGTGAAAAAGGGCGAGACGCTGATCGATACGGCGACCACGCTGAACGCGATGCGCGCCGATGCCATCGTGATCCGCCATTCCTCGTCGGGCGCGGTGCAGCTGATCGCGGACAAGGTGGACTGCCCCGTGTTGAACGCGGGCGACGGGCAGCACGAGCACCCGACACAGGCGTTGCTGGACGCGCTGACCATGCGGTTCTGGTTGCGCAGCGATGCCTGTCCGCTGGGCGACGAGTTCGCCAAGCTGAAAATCGTGATTTGCGGCGATATAATGCACAGCCGCGTGGCGCGGTCGAATATCCTGCTGCTGACCGCTTTGGGCGCCGAAGTGCGCGTCTGCGCGCCCCCCGCGCTGATGCCTGCCGCGGTCGAGCAGATGCGCGTCAAACCCTATACCGATTTCAATGCCGCCATCGACGGTGTGGACGTGGTGATGATGCTGCGCCTTCAGATGGAGCGCATGGCGGGGCCGTTCATTCCCTCTGCCCGCGAATATCGCCATTTGTTCGGCCTGACGCCCGAACGGCTGAAGCGCGCGGCACCGCACGCCCTGGTCATGCACCCGGGCCCGATGAACCGCGGGGTCGAAATCGATTCCTCGGTCGCGGACATGCTGGAACGGTCGGCGATCACGCGACAGGTTGAAATGGGCGTGGCCTTGCGGATGGCCTGCCTCGACGTGCTGACCCGGCGCGCGCGCGGAATCGCGGGATGGGGGCCGCTCACGCGGGGAGAATGGGCATGATCCCGCGCGAACCCCTGACCATCACCGGCGGACAATTGCTGACCGGCAGCGGCGCACCCGTCGCCGGATCTATCCGCTGCGAAGGCGACCGCATCGTCGCGGTGGGCGACACCGCTGCGCAAGGCGGCGATCGCAGCTTCGACGCGTCGGGGCGGATCGTCATGCCCGGCATCATCGACCTTGGCGTGTTCGAGATCGACAAGCCCGCCTTTCACTTTGGCGGCATCACCCGCGCCGCGCTGATGCCCGATCAGAACCCGCCGCTCGACTATCCGGCGCGGGTCCGTTTCGCGGCCAGCTATGGCAAGCCCGATTTCTGGGTCCACCCCATCGCCGCCGCCACGCGGAGCCTTGCCGGACAGGAATTGCCCGAACTGGGGCTGATGCAGGATGCAGGCGCGCGCGCCGTATCGTCGGGCCGGAAATGGCTGGGCGATTCGGGCATGATGCTGCGCATGATGCAATATGCCGCGATGCTGGGCCTGCCCGTCATCGCCCATGCCGAAGATGCGGGGCTGACCGGCGACGCCGTGGCGACCGCGGGCGAGATGGCAACCCGCCTCGGCCTGCCCAGCGCACCGGCAGAGGCGGAGGCGCTGGCGATCATGCGCGACATCGCGCTGGCCGAGATCGCGGGCGCGCATCTGCATATCAGGCAGGTTACGACGGCGGCAGGGCTTGATCTTGTGCGTTCGGCCAAGGCCCGCGGCCTGCGGCTGACTTGCGGGGTGACCCCTGCCTATTTCATGCTGTCCGATCTGGCGACGGCGGGTTTTCTGACCTTTACGCGCCTGTCGCCCCCGCTGCGGAGCGAGGCCGACCGCCATGCCGTGCGCGCCGCGCTGGCCGATGGCACGATCGACACCATCGCATCGGGCCACGATCCGCGCGGACCGGAAGACAAGCGCCTTCCCTTTGCCGATGCCGCCCCCGGCATGGCGGGCGCGGAAACGCTGCTGCCGCTTACGCTCAGCCTTGTGCGCGACGATGTGATCGACATGGCGCGCATGTGCGAATTGCTATGCGTCAATCCCGCCCGCATTCTGGGGGTGGATGCCGGCAGGCTGGAGGCGGGGCTGGAAGCCGATATCGCGGTAATCGATCCCGATCGCCCGTGGATCGTCGATTCGAACCGCATGGAAGCGCAGGCAGGCAATACGCCGTTTGACAAGCAGCCCGTGCAGGGCCGCGCCACTGCCCTGTTCAAGGGTGGTCAGCGAATTGGCGGCGGTCAGCGCGCCGAACATTAATCGGCGGCGGCACCCGCCTGCGACAGGGAAGCCTCGTCCGGGCCCGGTATCGTCCAGATCGTCACATTGATCGCTAGCACCACGGCAAGCACCAGCATCAGCCCGCCCTGTTTCTTATCGCCGCGCCGGAACGCGAAAAACGCCGCGACGCTCATCACCACGGCGCACAGAACCATCAGGGAAAGGGCAAGATCGGCCATGCGGCTGCGCATAGACCGGCGGCGGCCTGCGGAACAAGGCGAAATAGTGCTGTGTTTGTAGCATTGGCTTGCTACCAACACTGCGGGCTTGGACGGACGACAAGGAGTTCAAGATGGGTATTTTCAGCAAGATGCGCGATTCGATCTTCGGCAAGAAGGAAGAAAAGCCGAAAGCCGCTGCTCCCGCTGCCGCGCCGAAACCGGCTGCCGCGCCCGCTGCCCCTGCCAAACCGGCGCCCATGGCCGAAGTGGATGTAGAGGCAAAGCTGGCAGGCATGGCCGAGGGCAAGACGCTCAACTGGCGCACCTCGATCGTCGATCTGATGAAGCTGCTCGACATCGATCCCAGCTATGCCAATCGCAAGGAGCTGGCGGTCGAACTGGGGCGAACCGATTACGAAGGATCGGCCGAGGACAATATCTGGCTGTACAAGCAGGTCATGCGGGAACTGGCCAAGAATGGCGGCAAAGTGCCCGCCTCGCTTACCGACTGATCCGCGAAAACAGAGGTCCGGGCGGGCATTGCGCCCTGCCCGGACATCGATGGCGCCTATTTCTTGCCGAAGAAACCCTGCGCCATGCCCATGATATCGTTCAGCGGATTGCCGTCGCCGTCGCGGTCCAGCATGTCCAGAATACCCGCCGCCTGCGGATTATCCTTCAGCATTTGTGCGAAATGGGTCAGCGATCCCTCGCCCCCGATCTGCTCGACGATGGTCGACAGGATCGATGTGTCCATGCCGGTGCGGACCGATGCCAGTTCGACCGTATCGCCGGGTGCCTGATGCGCCTGCCCCAGCGCGGCGATCGCCTTTTCGGCCATGGCGGGCTGAATGCCCAGCTTGGTGGCAAGATTGGCGACATCGGGGGTCTCGCTCGAAAGCTGGCCCAAAAGCTGATCGAATACGGCCATGTCCTTTACTCCTCGCAACGGTGGATTCAGGCGGCGGCGTTCACTGCCGCGCGTGAATACTAGACATTTTCGCAGGGGTGGCCACTCACAATGACCGGTTGAAGACAATCGACACCTGTTTCGCGCAAAAGAAAACGCCCCGAACCGCAATGGCCCGGGGCGTTTCGCATTCCAGCAAGCGGAGTTACTAGGCCGCCGTCGGCGCCGCCTTGCGCACGCCTTCGTCGACATGGCTTTCGAACTGGGCGAAATTATCGACGAACAGCTGCACCAGCTTATGCGCGGTCGCGTCGAAATCGTCCTTGTCGGCCCAGGTCGCACGCGGGTCGAGGATGGTGTCATCCACACCGGGAACCGCGACCGGAACCTCGAAACCGAAATTGGGGTCCTTGCGGAATTCCACATCGTTCAGCGACCCGTCGAGCGCGGCATTCAGCAGTGCGCGGGTCACCTTGATCGGCATGCGATGGCCGGTGCCATACTGGCCGCCGGTCCAGCCGGTGTTGACCAGCCAGCACTGCGCGCCGCCCTGCGCGATACGTTCTTTCAGCAAATTGCCATAGACGCTGGGGTGACGCGGCATGAAGGGCGCGCCGAAACAGGTGCTGAACGTCGCCTGCGGTTCGGTCACGCCGATTTCGGTGCCGGCGACCTTGGCGGTGTAACCCGAAAGGAAGTAATACATCGCCTGATCGGGCGTGAGGCGCGCGATCGGAGGCAGCACGCCAAAGGCATCGGCGGTCAGCATGATCACGTTCGACGGCACGGGGCCAAGGTTCTTTTCCGACGTGTTCGGAATGAACTCGATCGGATAGGCGCCGCGGGTGTTTTCCGTCTTCGACGTATCGGTGAAATCGATGGTACGCGTTTCTTCGTCCATCGCCACGTTTTCAAGGATCGTGCCGAACATCTTCGTCGTGGCGTAGATCTCGGGCTCGCCCTCTTCCGACAGGTCGATCATCTTCGCATAGCAGCCGCCTTCGAAGTTGAAGACCGCCGAATCCGACCAGCCATGTTCATCGTCGCCGATCAGCGTGCGGCTGGCATCGGCCGACAGCGTGGTCTTGCCGGTGCCCGACAGACCGAAGAAGATCGCGGTCTTGCCATCCGCACCGACATTGGCGGAACAGTGCATCGGCATCACGCCCTGTTCGGGCAGCAGATAGTTGAGAAGGCCGAATACGCCCTTCTTCATCTCGCCCGAATATTCGGTGTTGGCAATCAGGATCAGCTTTTCGGTGAAGCTGACGGCGATCATCGTGTCGGACACGCTGCCGTGGCGTTCAGGGTCGGCCTTGAAGCTGGGCAGGTTGATGATGGTGTATTCCGGCTCGAAGCCGTCCAGCTCTTCCCTGGTCGGGCGGACGAGCAGCGTGCGGATGAACAGATTGTGCCATGCCAGCTGGTTGATGACGCGCACATTGACGCGATATTCGGGCTGCGAACCGCCGAACAGATCGGCCACATACAGCTTTTCCTCACCCTTCAGCGCGTCGAGGAAATCCGCCTTCAGATTGGCGAAATGTTCGGGCGACATCGGCTGGTTGATCTTGCCCCAGTTGATGGTGTCGGCCGTCATCTCGTCCTTGACGACGAACTTGTCCTTGACGCTGCGGCCCGTGAAACGGCCGGTGTCGACGACCAGCGGCCCGTCGGCGGCAAGCTTGCCCTCGCCATTGGCGAGCGCATGTTCGACCAGTTGGGACCGGCCAAGATTGGCAAAAATCCGGGCATTGGTGACAATGCCCTGACCAAGCAGGGTGGAATCGTTCGGCACGTAGCTCTCCTTTCAGAGACCCCTCTCCAGACGGGGCCGACCGCGCGGCGCAAGCGCGGGCAATTGATGCAATCCTCTCGGGATGGTTCCGAAGTCGAGGAGCACAGGCCTCTCGCCCCGATTTGTTTGATTTTCAGATGCTCACAAATCGCATGTGAGTCAATTATTCTGCGGAAGACTGTCACGAATTGCAGCGCTTGACCAGATTGGTAAGATTCGGTCCACGCCTTCCCCCATCGGATTATCGATCCGAAACGCAACGCAAAGGCCATTTGGCGCTGGCGCGCGAATTGGCTAAACCGAAACGCAAATGGCGGTCGGTGCGTTGCAAGTCACTCTGATCGCGAAAAGAAGGTTTTGATATGGCGCATGTAATCGCCCTGGTGGACGACGACCGGAACATACTGACGGGCCTGTCGATCGCGCTGCAGGCCGAAGGGTTCGACACGCGGGTCTATTCCGACGGGTCCGCCGCGCTGGAAGCCCTGATCGAAAATCCGCCCGATCTGGCGGTATGCGATATCAAGATGCCGCGCATGGACGGGCTGGAACTGCTGCGCCGCCTGCGCGAGAAATCGTCGCTGCCGGTCATCTTCCTCACCTCCAAGACCGACGAGCAGGACGAGGCGCTGGGCCTTGCCATGGGGGCCGACGATTATATCGCCAAACCGTTCAGCCAGCGCCTGCTGATCGCCCGCATCCGCGCCTTGCTCAGGCGCGAGGAGCTGGTGATGAACCGGCTGTCGGGCGATACCAGCCAGCCGCCCGCCGAACTGATCACACGCGGCCGCCTGACGATGGAGCCCGAACGCCACCGCGTTACATGGGACGGCCATCCCGTTTCGCTGACCGTCACCGAATTCCTGATTCTGGAGGCTTTGGCCCAGCGGCCCGGCGTGGTGAAAACGCGCAATCAGCTGATGGATGCGGCCTATCAGGACGATGTGTTTGTCGACGACCGGACGATCGACAGCCATATCAAGCGCCTGCGCCGCAAGTTCCGGCAAGTCGACCGGGAATTCTCCGGCATTTCCACGCTTTATGGCGCGGGCTACAGCTTTGCGGGGGACTGATCCCCATCACGATGCCAGCGAGCGGGCCGACGCGCCCGCCGCTTTGGCGGCGTTGAGCGCGGCCAGCGACAAGCCTGAAGGCAACCGGCCGGAGGGAAGCAGACCGGTAGGCAACAGACTGGGGGGCACCAGATTGGGCGGCGGCGATGCCCCCGATCCGCTGTTCTGGACGCGGCGCTTTTCGCTCACCACGCGTATTTTGGCGGTCAACCTGCTGATCGTCGGACTGGTGCTGGGCGGGCTGTTTGTGCTCGACACCAATCGCAAGCAGCTAATTGCCGAACGCTCGCGCCTTGCCCGTTCGGAAGTCGAGATCATTGCCAATGCACTGGCAGAGGCGCCCGCCAGCGAACATGCCGCGCTTTTGGCGCGCATCGGTGACCAGCAACGGCTCCGCCTGCGCACATTCGACGCGCTGGGGCGGCTGCAGACCGACAGTTTCGTGGTGGGCGAGCCGGTATTCTCGTTCGCCGATCCCGAACAGCAGGATTGGACCCACGCGCTGGCCCGCACCATGGACCGCGTGGTCGACGCGCTGGTCTTTGCGCCGCCCGTCCCGCCCTATGATCCTGCAAAGGATGAAGAGCCGACCACCAAGTCGCAATGGCCCGAGGTATTCGTGGCCGAACAGGCACGCGCGGGCACGGTAATGCTGCGCCACGCACCCGACCGCACGCCCGTCATCACGGCGGCGGCGCCCTATGGCGCGCAGGGCGAAACGCTGCTGACGATGCGCAATGCGACCGACATCACCGCCGCGATCCGCGCCGCGCGACAATTGCTGCTGGTGCTGCTGACGCTGGCGGTGCTGTTTTCGGTGCAATTGTCGCTGTTCCTTGCGCGCACCATCGTCCAGCCGGTCCGCACCCTGTCGCGCGCGGCCACCCGCGTCAGCGCGGGGCGCGAGCGCGAGGTAGTGATCCCGCGCCTTCCCGAACGCCAGGACGAGATCGGCAATCTTGCCCGATCGCTGTCCGACATGACACAGGCGCTGCGCGACCGCATCGACGCGGGCGAGGCCTTTGCCGCCGATGTCAGCCACGAGCTGAAGAACCCGCTCGCTTCGCTGCGCAGCGCACTGGACACGCTGGAAACGGTGGACGATCCCGATCTGCGCCGCCAGCTGGCCGAAATCGCGCAAGCCGATCTGCGCCGCATCGACCGGCTGATCACCGAAATTGCCGAGGCAAGCCGCCTCGACGCCGAATTGTCGCGCGCCTCGTTCGAACCGGTTGACCTGCTGGCGCTGGCCCGCAACGTGCTGGGCGGACGCACTGCCGCCACGCGGCTGAGCGCCGAACGCGACTTGCAGTTCCATGTCGAAAGTGCACCCACCAGTGCCACCATGGTGCGCGGAGACGAAGCGCAGCTGGAACGCGTGCTGGAAAATCTGGTCGACAATGCCGCCAGCTTTTCGCCCCATGGCGGCACCATCGCCATCGCCTTTCGCGATCTGGGCGACAAGGTCGAAGTGACCGTCACCGACGACGGCCCCGGCATTGCCGAGGACCAGCGCGAGGCAGTGTTCGAACGGTTTCACTCGCACCGGCCCGAACCCGAAAGTTTCGGCAAGCATTCGGGGCTGGGCCTTGCCATCGCGCGGTCGATCGTCACCGGCCACAAGGGCACGCTGGTCGTACGCGGCAGAGAGGACGGAGCCAGCGGCGCGGTGTTCGTCATAACCCTGCCCGCACTGGACAGCGGGGCCCGTTCATGACCCTGATCGCCGTACCCGATCACGCGGCCAGCCATCAGGCAACGGTCGTCGCCATCGGCGGCCGCGCGATCCTGATCGAGGGAGAGCCCGCCAGCGGCAAGACCAGCCTTGCCCTTGCGCTGATCGACAGGGGTGCGGTGCTGGTGGGCGACGACGGTGTGCTGCTGGCCGATATGGCGGGCACGCTCTGGGCTTTTCCCCATCCGAACACGCGGGGCATGGTGGAAATCCGCAATGTCGGCATCGTCACCATGAATGCCGCCCCCGCGCCGGTCGCGCTGGCCATCACGCTGACGCATGATGCCCCGCGCCATATCGACGGGGTTGCCCAGCAACTGATCGGCGGCGTGCCGGTCCCGTCGCTGACCTTGTGGCCCGATACGCCGGTGATCGCCCTGCGGACGGAATGGGCCTTGCGCGAACACGGGCTTCCGCTTTCGGGCGCAATCGGGGATAGCAGCCCGCGATGACTGCCGAATCGCCCATCCCGCCCGACAGCGATCCTGCCGGGGACAAAAAGCCGACACGCATCCTGCTGGTCACCGGCCTTTTGGGGGCGGGCAAGACCACCGCCTTGCGCGCGCTGGAGGATCTGGGCTGGGAGCCGGTCGATAATTTCCCGGTACGCCTGCTGCCCCGCCTCGTCTCGACCGCGCCCGGTCCGGGGCACGATCGCAGCGGGGCGGAAAGCCCTCCGCTCGCCATCGGGTTCGATTCGCGCACGCGCGGCTTCGATCCGCAGCAGGTGATTGCCGAAGTCGATGCGCTGGCACGGCGCGACGATATCGCGGTGTCCACCCTGTTCCTGGATTGCGGGTCGGAAGAGCTTGAGCGCCGCTATAACGAAACCCGCCGCCGTCACCCGATGGCGGGCGAACGCCCCGTCGCCGCAGGCATCGCGGCAGAGCGCGAACTGATGGCCCCCTTGCGCCGCTGGGCCGATGTGGTGGTCAACACCACCAGCTTTTCGACCAACGACCTTGGCCGCACGATCCGCGAACTGTTCGCCCCCAGCGCGCCGCAGGGCATGACGATTACCGTGTCCAGTTTCGGCTTTGCCCGCGGCATGCCGCCGCTGGCCGATCTGGTGTTCGACATGCGTTTCCTCGACAATCCGCACTGGGTGGAAGATCTGCGCCCGTTGACGGGCCGCGACGCACCGGTGGCCGACCATATCGCCGGCGATCCGGCATGGCAGGACAATTTCGCCCGCATCCGCGATCTCGTGCTCTCGCTGGTCCCGCTCTACGAAGCGCAGGGCAAGACCTATCTGCATATCGCCTTTGGCTGTACCGGCGGAAAGCACCGGTCGGTGTTCAGTGCGGAATCCATGGCACAGGCCTTGCGCAAAACGGGACACAATCCCGGCGTGCTGCATCGCAACCTTGACACCAGTGCAAGTGATCTGGTCGAAGGCGGAACGCGCGCGCGGTAACGGATGTTGGCTTACTACCGCTGCGCCATTGCAACGAATGCACGATCAAGCGCACGCCATAAAAGGGCGGCGCCGTTTTTGGGTGAGGCCATAGTGAGCTTTGGCTGTTTAGAAGGACGGACATGATTGGCCTCATCCTGGTGACCCATGGTGACCTGGCGCAGGAATTTGTCGCTGCGATGGAACATGTGGTGGGCAAGCAGGACCGGATCGTTCCGGTCTGCATCGGCCCGAATGACGATATGGAAGCCCGCCGCAGCGAAATCGCCTCTGCCATTACAGAGGTGAACGACGGATCGGGCGTGATCGTGCTGACCGACCTGTTCGGCGGCACCCCGTCGAACCTTGCCATCTCGCTGCTGGAAACGGGCAAGGTAGAGGTGATCGCTGGCATCAACCTGCCCATGCTGATCCGCCTTGCCGGTGCGCGTAACGACATGGCCGTGACCGACGCGGTCGTTGCCGCGCGCGATGCGGGCCGCAATTACATTACCGTCGCCAGCGAATTTCTGGGTCAGGACGCATGAGCGATTCCGGCGCCCGCTTCGCACGAGAAGGAGATGCGCCGGATATGCTTTGCCGCAAAGTGATGATTTCCAACCGGCGCGGCCTGCATGCGCGCGCCAGTGCCAAATTCGTCGGCGCGGTGGCCGAATTGCCGGCGGGCACCACGGTCCGCGTCGCACGCGAAGGCAACGAGGCGGCGGGCGGATCGATACTGGGCCTGATGATGCTGGGCGCGGCCAAGGGCGACGAGATCGAGATCCGCACGTCGGGCGAGGCTGCGCAGCAGGCGATGGACGTGCTGGTCGCGCTGGTCGAAGGGCGTTTCGGCGAGGAATAAGGGCACGTGCCCTTTGCAGCCGGCAATAAAGCAGACCAATCGATGAAGACCATCAGCGGCCTTTCCAATCCCACCGTCAAATATCTCCGCTCCCTGCGCGATAAAAAGCACCGGCGGCGCGAAGGTGTGTTTCTGGCCGAAGGGCTGCGCCTGTTGACCGATGCGCGCGAAAGCGGGCGCGTGCCGCAAATGCTTGCCATGGCAGAGGGGCGCGATCCGCACCCCTTGCTCGACGCGCTGATCGCGGCGGTCGAGGAAACCGGCGGCGAGGTGCTGGCCATGTCGGAGGCCGCGCTGGCGAAGATTACCGGCAAGGATAATCCGCAGGCCGTCTGCGGTGTTTTTGCCGAATTCGACACTTCGCTTGACCGGCTGGACCGCGATGCCGCGCCGATCTTTCTGGCCGCGCAGGCCCTGCGCGATCCTGGCAATCTGGGCACCATGCTGCGCACGGCCGATGCGGTCGGCGCGGGCGGACTGGTGCTGATCGACGATTGCGCCGATCCATTTTCAGTAGAGGCCGTGCGCGCCAGCATGGGCGCAATCTTTACGGTCCCGCTGGCCATGGCCCGCTGGGAAGAGTTTCTGCCATGGCTGCGCGGCGGCTCGGGCGGGCAGCTGGTGGCGGCATCCTTGCGCGATGCGGTCGATTATCGCGGCGCGCCCTATGCCGCGCCCTGTTTCCTGCTGGTCGGCAACGAATCGCGCGGCCTGCCCGAAGAATACGAGATGGCGTGCGATTTGCGCGTTACCATCCCGATGCTGGGCCGCGCCGACAGCCTGAATGCCGCCATCGCGGGGGCCGTTCTGGCCTATGAGGCGCTGGCAAGCCTGCGGTAAGATATTGGGCCTGCGGTAAGAGATCGGGCCGTCGATACGATACAGGGCGCCGGATGGACCGGCCATCCGGCGCCCCGAAATCAGTCGCCGGTCACAAAGGCCGTGACCTTCCAGCCATCGTCGCCCCGATTGGCAAGGATGCGATAGGAGCTGACCGGACGCAGGCTTTCCGCCGCGACGAAGCCGCTGGTCGCACCGTCGAGCGTGCTCACCTCGATGAATTCGGCATCGGCGGCAGGCCCATCGCCCGCCAGCTTCACCAGATCCCAGCCGATGGTGCCCGTACTTTCCGATCCGGCATCGGCGGCGGCAAGCACCGGCGCGTCATTCGCGGTGACGAGATAGGTCGAAAGACCGTCGGCCCCATCGGGCAGGCTGGCGAAGATCCACGGCATGGTCACCGCCGTATCGCCCTGCGCGGCACAGCCCAGCGCGATGGCGTCGCCCATTTCGCCCCACAATTCGGGATCGTCGGCCAGACGCTTCTTCAGCTCCTCCACGCCCGCACCGCCGCCAAAGTCCAGCTTGATCGCCGGATCGGCCAGTGCGGCAATGCTGTCGACATTCTGGAAGGTGATCGCACGGCGCAACTGGCCGCGGAAACTGTCAAAGCCGTAAAGCGCGCCGCAATCGTCCTTGGGCGCGAAAGGCCCCTCGGCATTGGTGACGGCATCGGCCAGCGTGGGCGCTTCCTCGACCGGCGCGACCGCTTCGGTCACGGGGGCTTCGTCGGCAGGGCTGTCGCCGCAAGCGGCCAGCAGCAGCGAAAGGGCGCACAGGCCAGCCATCTGGCCGGAAATCGGGTATTTCATGGGGAGGATTCGTCCGTAAGTCGTTTCAGCTCTCATGCGGAGGCTGCGGCATTGCAGCATTCTCTGCCTGAGACAAGACAGGCACATCACTGTGACCGTAGCGCGGCGAACTCTCGACCTGCGGCACATCCTCGATCTCGCGCTTGCCGATTTCGATATGCTTGTCCTTCAACCGGCGACCCGCCGACAGCACATTGCGCTCGAAAGAACCGACGAACTTGTTGTAATTATTGACAGCTGTCTCAAGCCCGGACCCGACACGCTTCATATGCTCGGCCGCGACGGCCAGCCTGTCATACAGCTCACCGCCCATCCGGCCGATCTCCTGCGCCTCTTTCGCAAGCCCGTCCTGCCGCCAGACCTGTGCGACGGTCCGTGCAATAGCCACGAGGTTCGTCGGCGTCGCCAGCAACACGCCTTTTGCAAATGCGAAGTCCCAAAGGGTCGGATCGGCTTCCAGCGCGGCGGCGACGAAATGCTCTCCGGGCACGAACATCACGACATAGTCGGGTGCTTCCTCGAACTGGCTCTGGTACGATTTTGCGCCCAATTGCTGCACATGGGTGCGCATGGATGCCGCATGTTGCGCCAAAGCCGTGTCGCGCGCGTCGTCATTATCCGCCTCGAACGCAGCCTGATAGGCGTTGAGCGACACCTTGGCATCGATCACCAGCATCTTCTGCCCCGGAATGCGCACGATGGCATCGGGGCGCAGCCGTCCGTCTTCGGTATCGATCGAATGCTCGAGGTGGAAATCGGTATGTTCGGCAAGGCCGCAATGTTCGAGCACGTTTTTCAATTGCTGCTCGCCCCAGCGGCCCCGCGCCTTGGGCGCGTTGCGCAGCGAATTGCCCAGCCGCGCCGCTTCGCGCCGCACGTCTTCCTGTCCCTTGCGCATCCCTTCGATCAGGCCGGACAGCTGGCCGAACGCATCGACGCGCTTCGCCTCAAGCTCTTCGACCTGCTTGCGATAGGTGTCGAGCCGTTCGCCCACCGGCGAAAGCAGCGCGCGGATCTTTTCGGCATTGGCCTTCTCGCTCGCCTCGAACCGCTCGTTCGCGCGTTCTAGGAAACGGGCCTGCGCGCCTTCGAGCGCCTTGTTGCCCAGCGC
Source organism: Croceicoccus sp. Ery5 (assembly GCF_020985325.1). NCBI lineage: Bacteria > Pseudomonadati > Pseudomonadota > Alphaproteobacteria > Sphingomonadales > Erythrobacteraceae > Croceicoccus > Croceicoccus sp. Ery5. The sequence goes on along the minus strand of NZ_CP087587.1, from coordinate 420,468 downwards.
CTCGAACTCCTTGCCCAAGGCCTCGCGCGCTTCGACCAGAAGCTTCTCGCGCTCGGCCAGATTATGGCGGTCACGCGCAGCCTCGGCGATTTTCACGCGCAGCCCGTCGGCTTCCTGCCGCGCCGCACGAAGATCAGCGTCGAGCGCGGCCGCACGCTCGGCCCGCTCGCTCATCGTCGCAAGCTCGGCAATGGCGCTGCGGAATTTCTCGTCCAGCGCCTTCGCCTCTGCATCGCGTTCGCCGTGTCGAGCGCGCCAGTCGGCCACGGGCCGCGATCCGAAGAACCAGCCCAGCGCGGTACCCAGCACCAGCGCGACGAAAGCAACTATGAAAGCAAGCATGTCCATGCGCGGAACATAGCCTGAACACCAACGCATTCAAGCGCAACAAGCCCCGAACCGGACCTTGTCCCCCGCTATCGAAAGATCAAATCGAGGCGCGAAGTGACATCCGTAAGGATATCAACTCGGGGCGCGAAGCGATACCCGCAAGGCCGACCGGCCGCCGCCGCTTATTGCGGCGAAGCCAAGCGGGCCGGATGGCCCGCGCCCGGCGTCTGACGGCCCAAGAAAATCAAGCCGCGGCGCGCAGTTTCTGCAGCTTCTTCATCGCCATGTTCCGCTTCAGACGCGAGAGGTGGTCGATGAATACGATGCCGTTCAGATGGTCCATCTCGTGCTGGATGCACACGGCCATCAGCCCGTCCATATCCTCTTCATGGGTCTTGCCCTCAAGATCTTGCCAGCGCACGCGGCAGGTGGCGGGGCGGTCGACCTCGGCAAAGATTTCAGGGACGGAGAGGCAGCCTTCCTGATAGGCTTTCATTTCTTCCGACGGGTCGAGAATTTGGGGATTGATGAAGACCCGCGGTTCCTTTTTCGTCGGCTGGTGCGTGTGCTCGTGCCCGCCGTGATTGCACGTCTCGGGCTCCGCATCGGGGTCGTCGGGCTGCAGATCGATCACCAGAACGCGCAGCGGCACGCCCACCTGTATCGCCGCAAGGCCGATGCCCGGGGCGTCGTACATCGTCTCGAACATGTCCTCGACCAGCTGCTTCAGCTCGTCGTCGAACTTTTCAACGGGGTCCGACACGCGCTTCAGCAGCGGGTTCGGCACTTCAAGAATTTCGCGGATAGCCATCGCCCCTATTTAGGGGGCGCAGCCGGTTCCGGCAATGATTCGTGAGATGCCGCCCGTCACCCCACCGGACGGCGCGCGCGCAGCGCCTGTGCCAGCGTGCCCTCGTCCAGATAATCCAGCTCTCCCCCCACGGGCAGCCCATGGGCCAGCTGGGTGATGCGCACGGGCCGGTCTTCCAGCCGTTCGGCGATGTAATGGGCCGTGGTCTGCCCTTCCAGCGTGGCATTCATGGCCAGCACCACTTCTTCGATACCGCCGCCATCGTCGCCGCGCGCATCCAGCCGCGCCAGCAATGTGCCGATGGCCAGATCTTCGGGCCCCACGCCGTCCAGTGCCGACAGCCTGCCGCCCAATACGTGATAGCGCCCGGGAAACAGCTTCGACCGGTCGAGCGCCCACAGATCCGACACTTCCTCCACCACGCAGAGCGAACGCGCATCGCGGCGCGGGTCGGCGCAGATACCGCAGGGGTTCTTCGTGTCGATATTGCCGCAGATGTCGCATTCGACCAGCAGTTCCTGCACCGTGGCCAGCGCCTCCAGCAGGCGCGGCAGATCGGATTCGCGCCGTTTCACCAGCCACAATACCGCCCGCCGCGCCGAACGGGGGCCAAGCCCGGGAAGGCGCGCCAATGCGCCAGCGAGGGCTTCGATCTCTTGCCCACCTGATACTTGAATAGCCATTGACGGATAGATAGGGACTGCCGCTCTTTCCGGAAAGCCGTAAGTCTATGCGCATTATTTTCATGGGGACGCCCGATTTCGCCGTGCCGGTGCTGGACGCGCTGATCGATGCGGGGCACGATGTTGTCTGCGCCTATTCCCAGCCGCCCCGCCCCGCTGGTCGCGGCAAGAAACTGCAACCCACGCCCGTCCACCTTGAGGCAGAGGCGCACGGGATAGAGGTGCGCACGCCCGTCTCGCTGAAACCGCAAGAGGAAAAGGATGGCTTTGCCGCGCTGGAAGCCGATGTGGCGGTGGTGGCGGCCTATGGGTTGTTGCTGCCCGTCGCCGTACTGGAAGCGCCCAGGCACGGATGCCTGAACGTCCACGCCTCGATCCTGCCGCGATGGCGCGGGGCGGCGCCGATCCAGCGCGCGATACTGGCGGGCGACCTGACGACGGGGGTGACCATCATGCAGATGGAAAAGGGGCTGGATACCGGCCCGATGATCGCCACGCGCACCACCCGGATAGAGGACAAGACCGCAGGCGAGCTGACCGACGAGCTGTCGGTTATCGGCGCGCGGCTGATGGTCGAGGTGTTGGCCGACCTGCCCCGCCGGACCGCCACGCCGCAGCCCGCGCTGGGCGTGACCCATGCCGCCAAGATCGACAAGGCCGAGGCGCGTCTGGATTTCACCCATGACGCGGCCCTGCTGGAACGCCAGATCCGCGCATTCGCCCCCCGCCCCGGCGCGTTTTTCGAGCTTGAGGGCGAACGTATCCGCGTGTTGGCTGCCGAAGTGATCGGACGCGAAGGGGTTGCGGGCAGGACATTGGACGACGAGCTGACCATTGCATGCGGTTTCAGCGCGCTGCGCCCCACCATCGTGCAGCGCGCGGGCAAGCCGGCGATGGAAACCGCCGCCATGCTGCGCGGCAAATCGATACCGGCAGGCACCGAAATACGGTGAGCCGCTACGCCCTTACCATCGAATATGACGGCAGCGCCTTTTTCGGGCTGCAACGGCAGGCCGATGGCCCGTCGGTGCAACAGGCGGTCGAGGAAGCCGCACTTGCCATCACGGGCGAGGATGTGCGTATGCATGCCGCGGGGCGCACCGACACGGGCGTCCATGCGGTGGCGATGCGCGCCCATATCGACGTGGCAAAGGATATCGCCCCCTTTCGCCTGATGGAGGGGATGAACGCCAGGCTGCGCCCCGATCCCGTCGCCATCACCGCGTGCGAGGACGTGGACGACGACTGGCATGCGCGCTTTTCCTGCACGGGGCGGCGCTATCTTTATCGCATCATCAACCGCCGCGCGCCGCTGGCACTGATGAAGGACCGCGCATGGCAAGTGCCGCAGGAACTGGACGCCGCCGCCATGCACCGCGCCGCGCAGCATCTGGTGGGGCTGCATGATTTCACCACGTTCCGTTCGGCCCATTGCCAGTCCGCCAGTCCGGTGAAAACGCTCGACCGGCTGGACGTAGAGGCAGTGGCAGGACCGTGGGGCGCGGAAATCGCGATCCACGCTGCGGCGCGCAGCTTTCTCCACCATCAGGTGCGGTCGATGGTCGGCTGTCTTGCGCTGGTCGGCATGGGGCGGTGGAGCGAACAGGACATGGCCGACGCACTTGCCGCGAAAAGCCGCGCAGCACTGGGGTTCAATGCGCCGCCGCAGGGGCTGTATTTCATGGAAGCGCTATACCCGTAACGCGCCGGCAGGTCGGCAGGTCAGGCGCCGGGCACGGCACGTTGCATAAAGGCCTTCCAGATGCGCGCAGGCGCGTCGCCGCCCGACAGGCCGGTGCGGTCCTTGTCGTCCGCCTCGGCATAGACCCACACGCCCGCGACGATGCCGCCGGCCCAGCCGACGAATACGGCATTGCGGTTCTGCTGGCTGGTGCCTGTCTTGCCGAAATTCGGGATGCCCAGCCGCGCCGCCTTGCCCGTGCCGTCGTTCACTGCCGCGCGCAGCATATCGGCCATCTGGGTGCGCACCCGCGGGTCCAGCCGGTATTTGCCCGAATGGTCGATCCACTGCCCGTCGGCATCGACGACCGCATAGGGCACCACCGGATATTCCCCCCGCGCCACGCCCGCATAGGCCGCCGTCAGTTCCAGCAGCGACACATCCGCCGTGCCCAGCGGGATCGAGGTATCGTTGGGGTCCATCTGCGCCGAAATGCCGAAGCGCTGCGCCAGATCGACGACTGCGTCGCCGCCGATCCCCTCATACAGGCGCGTCGCCGCCACATTGCTCGATTTCGCAAAGGCGCGTTCCAGCGTGATATTGCCTTCGTAGTGCTCGCCCGAATTGCGCGGGCCACCGGCCAGCGGCGTATCGGCCACGACGGTGCCCGGCGTCATCCCCGATTCCAGCGCGGCGAGCCAGACGAATATCTTGAAGGTCGACCCCGGCTGACGCCCTGCCAGCGCATGGTTGAACTGGTTCGAATTATAATCCTTGGACCCCACCATCGCCAGCACCGCGCCATCGGGCCGCATGGCGACGATGGCGACTTGCGCATCGCCCACATTCACCGATTTCACCGCCGCTTCCGCCGCGCGCTGGATATCGACGTCGAGCGTCGTGGGGATGATCCGCGCATCGGGGTCATAGCCTTGCTTGGCCGCCTCTTGCCGGATCCAGTTGGTGAAATGCGCATAGCGCGGCAGATCGCGCTCACGCGTAAGGCGGAACTGTGCGGGGCCGATGGCGCGCGACTCCGCAGGGGTCAGATAGCCTGCGTCGACCATGGCCTGCTTCACAACCGCCGCGCGTTTCCTTGCCGCTTCGGGGTGGAAGCTGGGCGCGTAATTGCTCGGCGCCTTGGGAAGCCCTGCCAGCACCATGGCTTCGGCCGGGGTCAGCGCTTCGGGTGCCTTGTCGAAATAGCGCAGGGAAGCGGCGCGAATGCCATAGGAACGGTCGCCGAAATAAATCTTCGACAGGTAACGTTCGAGAATCTCGTCCTTGGTCAGCCATGCTTCAAGCCACAGCGCCGTCGGAATTTCCAGCAGCTTGCGGCCCATGGTCTGGTCGTGCGTGAAATAGGTCACCTTGGCCAGCTGCATGGTGATCGTCGAACCGCCCTGCCGCGTGCCCGAAAACAGGTTCGACACGAAAGCGCGCGCCATGCCGCGCGGATCGATGCCCCAATGCGACCAGAACCGGCGATCCTCGGTCGCGATAAAGGCGTTCACCACGTGATCGGGCAGCAGTTCCGCCTCTACCGGCGCCAGCACGACATCGCCGCCCCGCGCAATCGGTTCGCCCTTCTGGCTGACCAGCACATAGGGATCGCCATGCGGCTCCAGCGTGCGTTCCACCGGCTTGGTCAGCGCCAGCCAGCCGACCAGCGCCAGCACCGCCACCGCCGCGCCGATCGCCAGCCATTTGATGAACAGATAGGCCAGCCTGAACGGCAGGACGAGCAGCCACAGGCACCCCCTCGCCGTGCGCCCGGCCAGCGACGGCCCCCTCGGTTCGGGCGGAACGGCATCGCCGTCCAGTCCGTCGAGGTCGTAATCCGCCTCGGTCCGGTAGAATTCCTCGTCCAGCGAATCGGGTTCCGCCCCGCGATGGCGGCGCGAACTGGCGATAATGTCCCGTGCCTGAGAGAGGAGATCGCGGTTCTTCACGCTGGCGAACTAGCAGCCGCAATCTTTCGCGGCGATGAGCGGTGGCCGGTAGTCGACAGCTTGTTGGAAGCAAATTGGCATCACGCGCCCAAGGCTAAACCCCTGCGCGTGCTGCACAAGTGCCGTTTATCGAGCCATATGGGCCGTTGATTGGCCCGAACGCACGCGTTTCAGGCGCGCCCGACCACGCTTTCGGGCAGATCCACGCCGAACACGCGCTGGTAATATTCGGCCACCAGCATACGCTCCGTCTCGTCACATTTGTTGAGGAACGAGAGGCGGAACGCGAATCCGATATCGCCAAAGATTTCCGCGTTCTGCGCCCAGCTGATCACCGTGCGCGGGCTCATCACCGTAGAGATGTCGCCATTGATGAAGCCCTGCCGCGTCAGATCGGCGGTGCGCACCATCTTGGCGAGCGTTTCCTTTGGCGTGTTCGGCACCTTGGTGGACACGATGGTCACCTCGGTATCCTCGGGCAGATAGTTCAGGCCCACCACGATGTTCCAGCGGTCCATCTGGCCCTGGTTGATCGCCTGCGTGCCGTGATAAAGCCCGCTGGTATCGCCCAGCCCCACCGTGTTGGCGGTGGCGAACAGGCGGAAATACGGGTTCGGCCGGATCACGCGGTTCTGGTCCAGCAGGGTCAGCTTGCCCGCGGTTTCCAGCACGCGCTGGATCACGAACATCACGTCGGGACGGCCCGCATCATATTCGTCGAACACCAGCGCGGTCGGCGTCTGCAGCGCCCAAGGCAGCAGGCCTTCGCGGAATTCGGTCACCTGCAGCCCGTCGCGCAGCACGATGGCATCGCGGCCGACAAGGTCGATACGGCTGATATGCGCGTCGAGATTGATACGGACGCAAGGCCAGTTCAACCGCGCCGCAACCTGTTCGATATGGGTCGATTTACCCGTGCCGTGATAGCCCTGCACCATCACGCGGCGGTTAAAGGCAAAGCCCGCGAGAATCGCCAGAGTGGTATCCGGATCGAAGACATAGGCCTCGTCCGTGTCGGGCACACGTTCGTCCGCACGGGAAAAGGCAGGCACTTTCATATCGATGTCGATCCCGAACGTCTCGCGGACGTCAAGCTCGATATCGGGGGCCTGCAGCAGGGTTTCGTGGCTGTTGGTGTTCTGGATCAGTTCGTTCATCGCGGGCACGGGTTATACGCGCCGATGCTGGCGGGCAAGGGGCTTGCTGCAACCGCGTTTATCGCATTGCGGTATCGTCAGGCGGCGCGATCTTGGGCGGCAGGGAGAAAACGGCGGCAAAGCGCAGCGCGGCGTCGCGGTCGCCATGGATCGACAGGCCGGTCGTGGCGGCCACTTCATCGGGATCGCGCTTGCCATAGAATAGCGGCAGGATCGCGCCAGCGGCAGGCGCGCGGAAAAGCGCATCGACGCCTGCCAAATCCTCGGCGCGGCGTATGGCCAGCTTGCCATGGGCCAGTTCGGCGATGAAACGATCGGCTCCGAAATCGAACCCGATCCGCGCCGCCAGCCCCGCCGCTTTTGCCGGATCGAGCATGGTGCGCAGCGACAGCATCGCCGACACCGACGTCAGCGGCAGGGTCGGATCGTGCAGCGGCGAACGGACCGACCAGCGGCCCAGTTCCTGCATGAAGGGCTCTGCCATATAGCCCCATTCGGACAGCTCATAGACCTGGCTGGCGGCGGGCGGCGGCAGTTTCCGGCGGATCAGCACGCCCAGTTCCTCCAGCCGCGCCAAACGCTCTGTCAGCACCTTGGCGCTGATTCCGGGCAATGCGGCGCGAATATCGGAAAAACGGCGTGCGCCCAGCATCAGTTCGCGCATGACATGCATCGACCAGCGTTCGCCGATCAGTTCGAACGCAAAGCTGGCAGCGCAGGCATCGGCATACCAGCGGCCATGTGCCGAAGGGGCCGTGGCGGTACCGGGTTCGGCCTGCCGCGCATTACTTTCATTTTGAAACTTCATGGTTGCTTTTTGTAACTCATGCACGCACGACTCGCAAGCAGAGGGCGACGCGGCGATTCGTGCGCAGGCCCGAAAACAGCGGATAGAGGAGCCTGCATGCCCGTCACGCCCGACGCCGATATCGAGATCAGCGGCTATAACTGGGTGCCGCCCTTTGCCGCCGGTTTCGTTCGCGATCTGCGCGCACGCTGGTTCTGCGAAGAGGTCGGTCTTCCCTATCGCCAGCGGCTTATCAGCGTGATGGACAAGCCTGCCGACTGGCGTAGCGAGCAGCCGTTCGGCCAGGTGCCCGTCCTGCGCGATGGCGAAATCCATCTGTTCGAAAGCGGCGCGATCCTGCTGCATCTGGCGGAAAAGACGGGCCGGCTGCTGCCCGCGACTGGTCAGGCGCGGGCCAATGTGCTGTCGTGGCTGTTCTCCGCCTATAACAGCGTGGAGCCGGTGCAGTTCGAATTGACGGCGATAGAGGTGTTCAATCCCGACAAGGAATGGGCAAGGCTGCGCCGCCCCGAGGTGCAAAAGAACCTGCACAAGCGGCACAAGGCGTTGGGAGAAGCTTTGGCCGACCGCGACTGGCTGGCGGGCGATTTCTCGATCGCGGACATCGCCATGGTATCGGTCCTGCGGTCAAGTGTAACGCTTGGAACGCTCGAAAATCATCCGACACTGACCGCCTATGTCGAACGCGGCACGGCGCGCCCTGCATTCCAACGCGCACTGGCCGACCAGATGGCCGGTTTCGACGACCTGTTCGCACCAAAGATGGAGAAAGCGTGATGTATATTCAGGGCTTTGTGATTCCCGTCCCCGCAGAGAAGAAAGACGCCTATCTCGCGGTTGCCGACCGGTTCGACAGCTGGCTGATGGAACACGGCGCGACCGAAGTGGTCGAGGCTTGGGAAGAGCGGGTGGAGGACGGAAAGCAAACCGATTTCCGCCGCGCCGTCGCCGCGGTCGAGGGGGAAAAGATCGTCTTCTCATGGGTTATCTGGCCCGACCGCGAAACGGCCGAAGCCGCCGAAAAGGCGATGGAAGGCGATCCGATCATGGCCGAAATGGGCGAAATGCCGTTCGACGGAAAGCGCATGATCTGGGGCTGCTTTGCCCCTATTCTCGAACGGGGTCGCTGAAACCCCGATACAAAGCGGGAGAGTGCAAATGGGCAACCGCCATGGAGAGCCGGTCTGGTACGAGCTGATGTGCCGCGACCTGTCGGTCACCGAGCCGTTTTATGCTGCCGTCGTGGGCTGGAATTTCGTCGATACGGGCATGGATAACGCGCCGGGCTATCGCTTTATCAGGCATGGCGCGGGCGATTACGACGCCATGGGCGGTGCGCTGGCGCTTACCGACGAGATGCTGGCGGGCGGGGCAAGGCCAATGTGGGCGGTCTATTTCGCGGTCGAGGACGTCGATGCGACCGTCGCCGCCATCACCGCACGGGGCGGCAGCGTGCTGATGCCCGCCTTCGATCTGGAGCATGTGGGGCGCATGGCCTTTGTCGCCGATCCGCAAGGCAATCCGTTTTATGTGATGCGCGGTTTTTCCGACATGGAAAGCAGGGTTTTTGGAGAAACCGGCGAGGACACCGGCCTGTGCGGCTGGAACGAGCTGATCACGCCCGATGTCGAACCGACGCTGGGCTTTTACCGCGATATCCTGCGTTTCGACACGGAAGAACGCATGCCGATGGGCCCCGAACTGGGCGATTACGTATTCCTGAAAACGGGCGAGAGCATGATCGGCGCGGCCATGATGAAAACGCCCGACAGCCCCGCCGGCTGGCGCTTCTATTTCCGCATCGCCGATATCGAAGCTGGCAAGGCCGCAGTCGAGGCCAATGGCGGGACCGTGGTTTTCGGACCGATGGAAGTGCCGGGCGACGAGATGATCATCATTGCACTCGACCCCGAAGGCACGATCTTTGGCCTCGTCGCACCGAAAAAGGACTGACCCATGGCCGACATCAGCTTCTTCCATAATCCGATGAGCCGGGGCCAGATCGCCCATTGGGCCCTGCACGAGTCGGGGGTCGATTTCGATATCGTGCCGGTGGAGTGGGACGCCAAGCCCGAAACGCTGCTGGCCGCCAACCCGATGGGCAAGATCCCGACCATCGTCCACCACACGCCGTCACGCGACATCGCCGTGACCGAAGCGCCCGCGATCTGCCATTATCTGGCCGTAATCGCTCCCGACAAAGGCCTGCTGCCGCGCGAGGAAGAAAGCGGCGACTACTTTCGCTGGATGTTCTTTGCCGCGGGGCCGCTGGAACAGGCGATCATCGCCAAAAGCATGGGTTGGAATGTGCCCGACGGCCGCGCCGGCATGGTCGGTTTCGGCAGCTATGACCTGACGGTCGCCACGCTGGAAGACTGGCTGGCAACGCATGATTACGCCTGCGGTACGCGTTTCACCATGGCCGATGTCTATGTCGGTTCCGCCGTCGACTGGGGGCTGGCATTCGGCACATTGCCCGACCGCCCCGCCTTTGCCGCCTATGCCGAACGGCTGCGCGCCCGCGACGCCTATCGCGCTGCCAAGGCAAAGGACAATGCCGCCATCGCGGAGAAGCAGAATGGCTGACATCGCCCACGATCCGGCCAGCGCCAGCGCGACCGTGTGCCTATGGTTCGATGGCGAGGCAGAGGCCGCCGCGCATTTCTATGCCGCCACTTTCCCCGACAGCGCGATGGGAAGCATCCAGCGTGCCTCTGCCGATTTCCCGGGCGGCAAGGAGGGCGATGTGCTGGTGGTCACGTTGAAAATCTGCGGACTGTCGTTCCTGCTGCTGAATGGCGGGCCTGCCTTTCGACCCAATGAAAGCTTCTCGCTGCAGATCCATACCGATACGCAGGAGGAGACCGACCGGCTGTGGACTGCGATCACCGGCTTTGGCGGACAGGAAAGCGCCTGCGGCTGGTGCAAGGACCGGTGGGGATACAGCTGGCAGATTACGCCCCGCGCGCTGACCCGCGGCATGGCCGATCCCGACCCCGCCGCCGCGAAACGGGTGATGGAAGCGATGATGACCATGGGCAAGATCGACATTGCCGCGATCGAGTCTGCCCGGCGGGGTTAACCGGGGCGGATGGTCGGCGCAGACGAACGGAGATACCCGATGCACGAGCTGACAATCACCCGCCACATCGCCGCGCCGCTCGAAACCGTCTGGGCGGTGATGGCCGACCGGCAGGAGGAATGGTGGTGCCCCAAGCCGTGGTCGATCACCATGATCGCGCAGGAACGCCGCGCGGGCGGGCGCAGCGCGATGGTGATGCACGGCCCCGATGGCGAGGAAATGCCACAGGAAGGCGTGATGCTGGAATGGGTCGACGGCGTGCGCTTTACCACCACCGATGCGCTGCGGATCGATCCTGCAACGGGCGGCTTCGTTCCGGCGGACCCGTTCATGATCGGTTGCTGGGAAATCGCGCCCGACGGGTCGGGCACGGCCTATACCGCCAGCGCGCGGCACTGGAGCGCGGAAGCGATGGAGAGCCACCGCGAGATGGGGTTCGAGGACGGCTGGGGCGCCTGCGCCGACCAGCTTGCCGCCATTTGCGAGGCCGAAAGCGCCCGCAGCTAAGCGAAATGACGCGCCTTGCGCAGATGTTGATAGGCATCGACCACGCCCTGCAGCCGCTGTTCATGGCTGCGGTCGCCGCCATTGCGGTCCGGGTGATAGCGGCGCACCAGTTCGGAGTACCGGCGCCGAAGCGCGGGCCGGTCGGCATCGTATGACAGGCCCAGCACGTCCATAGCCTCGCGGTCGGCACCCGAAAGGCCCGAACCGCGCGCTTTTTCGGCCCGTTCCCAATCCTGCCGCGCCCGGCTTTTGATATTGCGCGCACGGGCGGAGATCGCATCGAGCGGATCGTCGAAATCGGCCCAGCGCGGCATGCCGTCGATGCCGGCGGTGGCGGAAAAGGCGCTGCGACCGCGCGATCCCCCTGCCCCCCAGCCATAGGCGGGCGATTGGGCGTCGAGTATCTCGTCCGCGCTCATCCCGTCGAAAAAATCATAGCCCGCATTGAACGCGCGCACGTGATCGAGACAGAACCAGCGCCACTCGCCCGGCCCGTCGAATCCCGACGGGCGCGAACCCGGCGCGCGGAATTCGCCTGCCTCTTCGCAACCCGGCGCATCGCAGTCGCGCCCCTTATTCTCGAATCGCCCGTGGAACCTGTCTTGCTTCATCGCCCTTGAGATGAGGGCGCGAGCACCCAAATGGAAGCCCCCGAAGCCGACACGAAAGCCAATCCATGCCCGAAACCGGACCGATCGAAGGCGAAATCCGCCAGCTTTTGACCGATGCCTTTACCCCCGAAACGCTGATCGTTTCGAACGACAGCGCGATGCATTCGGGCCATGCGGGCGACGATGGCAGCGGGGAATCGCATTTCTCGGTCCTGATCCGCGCCGCCGCCTTTGACGGTGTGGGCCGCTTGCAGCGCCAGCGCATGGTGCTGGCCGCGCTGGGCGATATTCCCGGCCAGCGGGTCCATGCCTTCGCCATCAGGGCGCTTGCACCTGCCGAGCCGCTACCCGCCTGATTCGCGCCATTCCCAACCGCGCGGCGCAGGCGTATCGTGCCGCCTTATCCGGCATACCGATCAGGAGCAGGCCGAGTCATGAGCGAATTGTCACCCGAAACCGCCATCGCCCTGCAAGTCGATCCGGTCAGCCACGATCTGGGCGCGTTCGACGTGCGCCGGGCCGTGCCGCAGCCGAAATGCCGCATGGTCGGGCCTTTCGTGTTCATCGACCAGTTCGGCCCGGCGCAATATGACATCGGCAAGGGCATGGATGTACGCCCGCACCCGCATATCGGCCTGTCGACCGTGACCTATCTGATGCAGGGCGCCATCGATCACCGCGATTCGCTGGGCAGTTTCGCCACGATCCGCCCCGGCGCGGTCAATCTGATGACGGCGGGCAGCGGCATCGTGCATTCCGAACGCTCGCCCCAATCGGAGCGCGACGCGGGCGGCAAAATCTATGGCACGCAGACATGGCTGGCCCTGCCCGATGCGCTGGAGGAAACTGCCCCTGCCTTCGAGAGCGTGGCAGCAGGCGATCTGCCGGTGATCGAGGATACATGCGCCAAGGCGCGCGTGATCATGGGCAGCCTGTGGGGCGTGACAGCGCCCACCACCTGCCACGCCGCCACGGTCAATGCCGACATCATCCTCGGCGCGGGCGGCGCGATGCCGATCGATGCCGATGCCGACGAACGTGCCCTGCTGCTGGTCGAGGGCGAGGCGGAGGTCGATGGCGAACCGCTGGCCCTGTTCACGCTGGCCGTCTTGCGCCCGGGCCGCGCCATGGTCCTGCGGTCGGGCAGCGGCGCACGCGTTGTGCTGATGGGCGGAGAGGCGATGACCCGCCGCCACGTCTGGTGGAACTTCGTGTCGTCGTCGCGCGACCGGATCAATCAGGCCAAGGATGACTGGCGCGCGGGCAGGTTCCCCAAGGTGCCGGGCGACGAGGAAGAGTTCATCCCCCTGCCCGACGTGCCGAAAACCGTCAGCTATCCGTAACGCCCGTTCGCGACATACCCATTCGATTGCGCATTTCCGCCGCATTGCGTAGAGGGCGGCCATCATGACCCAGCCGCTGACATTCGCCGTGCCCAAGGGCCGTATCCTCGACGAAGCGCTCCCGTTGATGGCGCGTGCCGGAATCGTGCCCGAGGCGGGGTTTCACGACAAGAAGAACCGGTCGCTGTCTTTCGCCTGCGAAGACCCGTCGATGCGGCTGATCCGCGTGCGCGCATTCGATGTCGCCACCTTTGTCGCCCATGGCGCGGCGCAGGCGGGGATCGTGGGCTCCGACGTGATCGAGGAATTCGATTATCCCGACCTCTATGCGCCGGTCGATCTGTCGATCGGTCATTGCCGCCTGTCCATCGCGGAACCCCGGGATGCCGCCCCGACCGAATTGCGCAATGCCAGCCATTTGCGCGTCGCGACCAAATACCCGAACCTGACCCGCCGCTGGTTCGAAGCGCGCGGCATTCAGGCGGAATGCGTCAAGCTGAACGGCGCGATGGAGCTGGCGCCGATGCTGGGCCTTGCCAACCGGATCGTCGATCTGGTCTCCACAGGCACCACATTGCGCGAAAACGGGCTGGTCGAAACCGCCGAGCTGCTGCCGGTTTCGGCACGGCTGATCGTCAATCGCGCGGCGCTGAAAACCGATAGCGCGCGTCTGGGCCCGCTGATCGAGAAGTTCCGCGCACTAGCCGCACAGCCGCTGGAAGCCGCATAAATGAAGCGTCTGAAATCCAGCGATCCCGATTTCGCCAAGGCCTTTGCCCGCATCGTCACCGACCGGCGCGAAGCGGATGACGATGTCAGCCGCGATGTCGCGAATATCATCGACCGCGTGAAAGCCGATGGCGATGCGGCGCTGGCCGATTACACGACGCGATTCGACCGCTGGACCCCCGCCAGCGATGACGACTGGCGCATTTCGAAAGAGGCTTGCGAAGCCGCTTTTCACGCGCTGGCGCCCGAACTGCGCGGCGCGCTGGAAACCGCGGCGACCCGCATCGCTGCCTATCACCGCGAACAATTGCCCGCGCGGCGCGATTACCGCGACGATCAGGGTGTGCGGCTGGGCGCGATCTGGCGGCCGGTGGATGCGGCAGGCCTGTATGTCCCCGGCGGGCGCGCGGCCTATCCCTCGTCCCTGCTGATGAATGCGATCCCCGCCAAGGTCGCCGGTGTCGAACGGCTGGTGATCGCAACGCCGACGCCCGGCGGACAGGTCAACGATCTGGTGCTGGCCGCCGCGCATCTGGCGGGCGTGGACGAGATCTGGCGCATCGGCGGCGCACAGGCGATCTCCGCGCTGGCCCACGGCACGAAACGCATCGCCCCCGTCGATGTCGTCACCGGCCCCGGCAATGCATGGGTGGCAGAGGCGAAGCGCCAGCTTTACGGCACGGTCGGCATCGACATGGTCGCAGGGCCCAGCGAAATCCTTGTCATCGCGGACAAGGATAATCGCGCGCGCCACATCGCTGCCGATCTGCTGAGCCAGGCCGAACACGATCCGATGGCGCAATCGATCCTGATCACCGACGACAATGATTTTGCCGACCGCGTGGCCGATGCCGTCGGCGTGGAACTGGCGCAGCTGGCCACCCGCCGCGTGGCCGAAGCAAGCTGGCGCGACCATGGCGTCATAATCGAGGTCGCCTCGCTCGACGAAGCGCCCGCGCTTGCCAATGCGCTGGCGGCAGAACATGTCGAGCTTGCAGTGGCGAACCCCGAACCCATGCTGGAATCGATCCGCCATGCCGGCAGCGTGTTCATCGGCCGCCACGCCCCCGAAGCAGTGGGCGATTATGTCGCGGGCCCCAACCACGTGCTGCCCACCGGCCGCCGCGCGCGTTTCGCCAGCGGGCTGTCCGTGCTCGATTTCATGAAACGCACCAGCTTTATCGAACTGGACGAGGCCGCGCTGGCCGCCATCGGCCCCGCCGCCGTCGCACTGGCCGAGGCAGAGGGGCTGCCCGCGCATGCCCGATCGGTCGCGCTGCGTCTGGAAGGAGCGAAGAAATGAGCCTGTCGCTACACGCCGCCACCATTCCCGCCTTTCTGCGCATGCTGGCCAATATGGACCATCTGATCGGCAAGGCCGAGGCATGGTGCGAGGCGAACGGCAAGACCGAAGCCGATATCTGCGCCGCGCGGCTGGCCGAGGATATGCTGGATTTCGCCTATCAGGTGAAATCGACCGTGGTGCATTCGGTAAAAAGCATCGACGGCATTCGCGCAGGCGTCTTTTCGCCCGATCAAAGCGAGCCGCCCAAGGATTTCGCAGGGCTGTGTGCCATTCTGGCCGATGCGCGCGAACAGCTTGCTGCCTTGACCGTGGAGGAAATGGACGCCCTCGGCGCGGCCGATATGGAATTCCGCATCGGCGACAGGCTGGTGGTGCCCTTTACGGGGCAGGAATTCCTGCTGTCGTTCTCCATCCCCAATTTCTATTTCCACGCGACCACCGCCTATGACATTTTGCGCCAGATCGGCGTTCCCATCGGCAAGCGCGACTATCTGGGACCGGACTGGACCAAGAAATGAATGCCAAATCGCAATCCCGCTCTGCCGCCCGCCTTGCCGCGGTGCAGGCGCTGTATCAGATCGATATGGAAGCAACGCCGCTTGCCCGCCTGCTCGACGAATTCCACCAGCACCGTCTGGGCAAGGAGATCGAGGACGAGCAATATGCCGATGCCGAGGTCGCCTTCTTCGACGATATCGTAAAAGGCGTCGATGCACGGCGTGAGGAGATCGACGGACTCATTGCGGGGAAGCTGGCCGAAGGCTGGTCGCTGGGCCGGCTGGACAAGACCATGGTGCAGATCCTGCGCTGCGGCACCTATGAACTGCTGGCGCGGCCCGATGTGCCCAAGGCGGCGGCAATCACCGAATATGTCGATGTCGCCCACGCCTTTTTCGAAGCGCGCGAGGCCAAATTCGTGAACGGCCTGCTCGACGCCATCGGCAAGGACGTGCGGGCCTGAGCGGTTCTGACATATCCGGCGAGGAAGCGTTCATCGCCGCCCTGCGCGAACTGGCGCATGATCCGGCGGCACGCGGCTTGATCGATGATGCGGCGGTGCTGGATGGCACCGGCCCCATGGTCGCCACCCACGATACCATGGTCGAAGGGGTTCACTGGCTGCCAGGCCAGGACCCTGCCGATGTGGCGTGGAAACTCGTCGCGTCGAACCTGTCCGATCTTGCCGCAAAATGCTGCCGTCCGGCGGGCCTGCTGCTCAGCTTCATGCTGGGCGATGCGTATTGGAACAGCCGTTTTCTGGCCGGTCTGGGCGATGCGCTGGCCGCATTCGATGCGCCGCTGCTGGGCGGCGATACGGTATCGCCCCCCGCGCCCGATGCGCCCAAGGTGATCGGGCTGACCGCACTTGGCCGCCCCATGCGCGATCCGCCGCCGTCGCGCGCCGATGCGCAGGCTGGCCAATCGCTGTGGCTTACCGGCCGGTGCGGCGCGGCGCTCGCGGGGTTCGAGGCTTTGCGCGCGGGCAACAGCGACGATGCGCTGACCGCCCCCTTCCGCCGCCCGGTGCCGCGATTGGCTGCGGGGCAGGCCCTGGCCGCAACGGTCGGCGCGATGATGGATGTGTCCGACGGGCTGCTACTCGATGCGCAGCGCATGGCCGATGCCAGCGCCGTGACCATCGCCATCGAAACTCGCCTCGTCCCCGTCCACCCCGCCCTCACCCGCCGCAAGCGCGAGGCGATGGCATGGGGCGATGATTACGAATTATTGTTCACCCTGCCCCGGGACGCGCACTGCCCCGTGGCCGACGATTCGGTCGGCGCCACCCGCATCGGCACGATCCTGCCGCGCGGCGCGCATAGTCTTTTGCTCGACGGATCGCCTCCGCCTGCGGGGCGGTCGCTGGGTTACCGGCACGGCGAATAATGAATGTGCGCTTGCGCAAGATCGTTTAGCGTGTAGCTTTCCCCGCCACGACGCCCGCAAAAGGGCGCGATAAACATAGGAGGGGATGCGAAGTGAACCTTGTCACGATCGCGATTGCACTCGGCCTTTTGGCCGTCATCTATGGATTCGTCACCAGCAGACAGGTTTTGGGCGCGGACGCAGGATCCGCGCGCATGCAGGAAATCGCCGCCGCCGTGCAGGAAGGGGCGCAGGCCTATCTGAAGCGGCAATATACCACCATCGCCATCGTCGGCGTGGTGGTTGCGGTGATCGTCGGCGTGTTCCTCGGGCCGGTCAGCGCGACAGGCTTCGTCATCGGCGCGGTCCTGTCGGGCGTGGCGGGCTTTATCGGGATGAACATCTCGGTCCGGTCGAACGTGCGAACCGCCGCTGCCGCGCAAAAGGGGCTGCAGAACGGGCTGACCCTGGCGTTTCGCGCGGGTGCGATCACCGGCATGCTGGTTGCGGGCCTTGCCCTGCTGGCAATTGCGGTGTTCTATTACTACCTGACCGCGATCGCCGGTTTCGGCGTGGGCACAGAAGACCGCACCGTCGTCGATGCGCTGGTCGCGCTGGCCTTTGGCGCGTCGCTGATCTCGATCTTCGCGCGACTGGGCGGGGGCATTTTCACCAAGGCAGCCGATGTCGGCGCGGACCTTGTCGGCAAGGTCGAGGCGGGCATCCCCGAAGACGACCCGCGCAACCCCGCGGTGATCGCGGATAATGTCGGCGACAATGTCGGCGATTGCGCGGGCATGGCGGCCGATCTGTTCGAAACCTATGTCGTCACCGTCGGCGCGACCATGGTGCTGACGGCATTGTTGCTGGCCGATACGGCGGGTGCCTTGCTGGGCAATCTTATGGTTCTGCCACTGCTGATCGGCGGGGCCTGTATCCTCACTTCCATCGTCGGCACCTATTTCGTGCGGCTTGGAGGCGGCACGAATATTATGGGCGCGATGTACAAGGGTTTCCTTGTCACTGCCGTGCTGTCGATCCCTGCCATCTGGTTCGTGATGCAAATGGCTCTGGGCGACATGAACAATGTCATCGGCGGCCAGACCATCAGCGGAGCCATGCTGGTGGTCGAGGACGGCAATATCGCCGAAGAAGGCCTGTCGGCGCAGGTTGCGGGCTTTACCGGATGGGACCTGTTCTGGTGTTCGATGCTGGGCCTTGTCATCACGGGGCTGATCATCTGGATCACCGAATATTACACCGGCACCAATTATCGCCCCGTGAAAAGCATCGCCAAGGCATCGGAAACGGGACACGGCACCAATGTCATCCAGGGTCTGGCCATCAGCCTTGAATCCACCGCGCTGCCCACCATCGTGATCGTTGCGGGCATCATCATCGCCTATCAGCTCGCGGGCCTGATCGGCATTGCCTATGGCGCGACCGCGATGCTGGCACTGGCAGGGATGGTCGTGGCACTGGATGCCTATGGCCCCGTAACCGACAATGCGGGCGGCATCGCCGAAATGGCGGGGCTGGACGACGATGTACGGGCCAAGACCGACGCGCTGGACGCGGTGGGCAACACTACCAAGGCCGTGACCAAGGGCTATGCCATCGGATCGGCGGGGCTTGCAGCGCTGGTGCTGTTCGCGGCCTATACGACCGACCTTGCGCATTTCTTCCCGAACCTCGACGTCGATTTCAGCCTTGAAAATCCCTATGTCATCGTCGGCCTGCTGCTGGGTGCTTTGCTGCCCTATCTGTTCGGCGCGATGGGGATGACCGCCGTGGGTCGCGCGGCGGGCGATGTGGTCAAGGATGTGCGCGACCAGTTCGCGGCAGACCCCGGCATCATGGCGGGAACGTCAAAGCCCGATTATGTCAGAACGGTCGATCTGGTGACCAAGGCCGCGATCAAGGAGATGATCGTGCCCTCGCTGCTGCCGGTGCTGGCGCCGGTCGCGGTCTATTTCGTGATTACGCTGGTCGCAGGCGCGCAGAACGGCTTTGCCGCGCTGGGCGCGCTGCTGCTGGGCGTGATCGTGGGCGGCCTGTTCGTGGCGCTGTCGATGACAAGCGGCGGCGGCGCGTGGGACAATGCCAAGAAATATATCGAAGACGGCAATCACGGCGGCAAGGGGAGCGAGGCCCACAAGGCCGCGGTGACCGGCGACACCGTGGGCGATCCGTACAAGGACACGGCGGGTCCCGCCGTGAACCCGATGATCAAGATCACCAATATCGTCGCCCTGCTGCTGCTGGCGGCACTGGCGGCCTGATCGCGCCGCAAGGCAAGGGAGCCCCCGTCCGGCGCGGTCCGGGCGGGGGTTCTTCTTTGCGCGGGCGATTGACGGAAACATCATGCGGGGCCATGCGCAATCTATGGAAGACGACGACAATCCCATGCCCGATACGATGAGCGAGGCGGAAAAGACCGCCGCCATCGTTCGCCTGCTGACATTGGACAAGCAGACCGACAACCATTTCCTCGGCCATCGCAAGCCGGGGGGCGTCGGTCGCATCTTTGGCGGACAGGTGGTCGCACAGGCCATGGCCGCCGCGCAAAGCACGGTCGATCCCGCGCGCCGCCCCCATTCGCTCCACGCCTATTTCCTGCGCGGCGGGGACGAGGATTATCGCATCGAATTTTCGGTCGAACGCGATTTCGACGGCGGCAGCTTTTCCAATCGCCGTGTGATTGCGGCGCAGAACGGCGTGCCGATCCTGAACCTGACGGCGTCGTTCCACCGGCACGAGGACGGGCTGTCGCACCAGATGCCGATGCCCGACGTGCGCATGCCCGAAGAGCTTGAGACCGAGGAAGAGGTGATGGCGCGGCTGGCACGCCCGATCAAGGAGATGATCGCCTTTCGCCGCAACCGCGCCTATGAAATCCGCATGCCGCCCATCACGGCAGAAGGGACATTGCACGACCGCGACCATGCCTATTTCTGGTTCCGGATCAAATCGCCCCTGCCCGACGATATGGCAATGCACCGGCTGGTGCTGGCCTATCTGTCCGATTACGGCCTGCTGTCCGCGCCGATGACGGTGCACGGGCGGGCATGGTGGCGCGGCGGGTTTCGCGGTGCCAGCCTTGACCATGCGGTCTGGTTCCATTCCGATGCGCGGATGGACGACTGGGTGCTCTATGCGATGGATTCGCCGTGGTCGGGCAATGCGCGGGGTTTCGGGCGTGGCATGTTCTTTACCCGCGACGGTCAGCTGATCGCATCTACCGCGCAGGAAGGGCTGATGCGCGTGGTCGAACCCAAAAGCGCATGAAAAAAGGGCGCCGCCTTTCCGGCCGCGCCCTTTCTTTCAAGGAAGTCCTCGATCCTTAATCAACCTTGGCCAGACGCGCCTTGTTCGTGCTGTTGCTGCCATTCGCCTGCGCGATCGGGATACAGCCATTGCCGCCTGCCTTCACGGCCGAACACATGGCGTTCGCGCCCTGACGGTCGAAACCGCCTGCGGCCACGCGCCAGTAATCCTTGCCGTCGACATTCGCCTTGGTGATCACCGGCTCTGCACCGCGCAGATTGGCATAGCGCGACTGGAACACTTTCCATCCGGCATTGGCCTGCTCGACACTGGCGTAAGAGCCAAGCTGCGCAATATGCGTGCCGCTGGCGGCGGGCGTGGGAAGCTGCGGCTTGGCTGCCGGTTTCGGAGCCGCCTTGGGCGCGGGTTTCGGCTGGGCCGCGGGCCTGGCCTGCGGAGCGGGCGCAGCCGCCACGCGAACCGGTTCCGGCGCGGGCTTGGCCACGGGCGCCGCTTTTGGCGCGGCTTCGGATGTCGCTGCCGAACTTGCGGGCAGCGAGGCGACCACAACCGGCTTCGGCGCATTGCGCGACGAAGGGACCGCTGCGGAAGCGGGCTTGGGCGCTTCGACCGGTGCGGGCTGCACCACTGCCAGCGAAACCGTCGACGGCTGGGCCGGAACGGCAGGCTTGGGATCTGCCTTTACGGGCGGCAATTCGGCATCGACCGGTTCTGCCGCGGCGACCATCACCGGCTTTGCCGCCGGAGCGGGCGCAGCCGCCATTTGCGGGGCCGGAGCCGCCTGCGGCATCGCGGGCGCCGAATTCGACAGCGCCAGATGCTGCGGCATGCCGGTATCGGCCACGGCCTCTGCCCCCATCAGCGCGGCGACGCGCTGGGCATAAAGGTCGGGACGGGCCGTGCTGGCCCATTCGGTCATGCGGTCGCCCAGCTCGCCTGCGGGCACATCCTGTGCCGCCATGGCGCGCGCCTCGCGCCAGCGCCCGTCGAGAGCGAAGGCATAGGCCAGATTCTGCCGGGACTTGGGCGTGTTATTGCCCGCGCGGATATCGGCAGAAATAATCTCCACGCCGCGTGCAGTTTCACCCGCCAGCGCCAGCGCCAGACCGCGATCGGCCGCGGGAAAGGCGCTGCCCTGCATATTGATGGTGCCGACGGCCAGCCGGTTCTCTCCCGAACCCGCTTGCGCCAGTGCCAGCATCAGCGCGGTGCGCGGCGAGGCATCGCCGAGTTCCACCGCTGCCGCCAGCGAATCGCGGGCCGACACCATGCGACCGGCCTTGAGATAGGCCTGCCCCAGCAGCACGCGCATTTCGGGGTCGCGCGGGCTCTCCACCACGGCGCGCTCGGCATAGGACACGGCCTTGTCGGCGTTTTCCTTGGCCAGCGCGGCCTCTGCCTTTTCGGCATTGTCGCGCGCGGCGGCACCCATGGGAAGCGCCATGGCAGTCGCGCCAGCCAGCGCGATGATCAGGGCGTTGCTGCGGATACGGGTCTTCATGATAAAGTCCTTACCTATCGCTGGCGGTCAGGCATTGCCCATCACGTGCGACGACGTGAAACCGCTTTTGGGCGTGGTGTCGACATAGCGCAGGATCGCACGCTCGGCGATTTCCACATCGCTGCATCCTTCGCGGGCGGCAGCATTGGCGATCTTTTCGCGCATGGCATGATCGGGATGCACCACCAGAACGGGGCCGCGACCAAAGATCATGGCGAACAGATGCACGAACATGGCACGCACATGGCCCAGCAGTCCGACGGGCGATTCGATTTCTTCCGCGACCGGCTCGGGGCGCGTGAAGGCGGGCTGTTCAAAGCTGGCCGTTGCGCCATTGGCAAAGGCGGGTTTCGGCGCAGGCGCCGCCGCCTCGCGCAGGCGGTTCTGCATCGCGCCGACAGGATTGGGCGCGGCGACCGGCGCGGGCGTCCAGCCCGGTTCTGCGCGCTGGTCCTCATCATAACCCTCGGCTTCGTCCCAATCGTCTCCGTTGGAATGAAGATAGAGCGAATCGGCCTTGTCGCTAACAGGCGTCAGCCCGATCACGCCATGGCTCTGGCCAGGCGCGTGGGCAGGCGTATCGCCCATGTCGTTCCAGCCGCAATCGTCCTCGGCACCCGTCAGCCAGCCCGAAAGGCCGGCCATGTTGCCGCTGCCGAAACCGGCCTGCTGAACCTGCGACTGGCGGCGCATGGCGGGTTTCGCCGCGCCTTTCTTGGCAAGCAATCCTGCGGGCATGGCGTCCATGGTCACTCCGTTCATCATCGCCCCCCGATTACGAACCGGCCGCGCGGCGGCCGAAACCGCCACCCGTGCGCGGCGTACCCATCGTAGGGGCAGCGCCCTGCTGGCCGGCGAACACATTGCGGCGGAAATTCTTTTCCAGACGCTCGGCAAGGAAGGCCCAGAGCTGTTCCATTTCCTGCGCCGAACGGCCGTGCGGATCGATTTCCATTACCGTGCGGCCATCGATCATCGAAGCGGCGAAATCGGTCCGGTGATGCAGCACCACCGGCGCGACCGTACCATATTGCGCCAGTGCGGCGGCGGCTTCCGACGTGATCCGCGCCTTTGACAGGGCAGAGTTCACGACGAACACCAGCGGCTTGTTCGCACGGGCGCAAATATCGACCGTGGCGCCCACGGCGCGCAGGTCATGCGGGCTGGGGCGCGTCGGCACGACAACCAGTTCCGCGACCGAAATCACCGACTGGATCGCCATGGTGATCGCGGGCGGCGTGTCGATCACGGCCAGCTTGAACCCCTGCTGGCGCAGCGTCGCCAGATCGTTTGCAAGGCGGGCGACGGCGGTCTGGGCGAATGCGGGGAATTCATCCTCGCGCTCGTTCCACCAGTCTGCCAGCGATCCCTGCGGGTCGATGTCGATAAGCACGACCGGACCGGCGCCGGCGCGCTGGGCCTGAACGGCCAGATGGCCGGACAGCGTGGTCTTGCCAGAGCCACCCTTCTGTGAAGCCAATGCGAGAACGCGCACCAAGAATCCCCCTGAACATTGCGGTCGAACGTCAATCTTGCCGTTCAAACCTAATTTTGGGTTAACCGATGGCAATATTCCCCAAGAACCGATGTAAAAAGTGAGTCGCAAGGGGGCCGCGCGGGTACGGAAATGTCGATCCCGGACGTGCTGTTGCAATTCACTCGCAGAGGTCTTGCTTTTGATATCCACTCGCATTAGTAAGGGATTCGAGAACAGCGAGAGGGTCTTATTCCACGATGATCATCTGCATCTGCAATGCCGTTCGCGAAGGCGATCTACGGGCTGCCGCACGCAGCTGTTCGGGCGATGCGGAAGCGGTCTATCGCTGCATGGGTGTCGAACCGCAGTGCCGCCAATGTCTGGACGAGGCTGCCGACATCTGCATGGAAGAGCGCGCCTGCGCGGCGTAATCCTTTCCCTCCCCTTTCGGAAAACCCGCGGAAACCCTTGCTAATTCGAACGTCTCGCAACAGGCGTTTATGCTTGCATGCCCGCCCCGCTATGCGCGAATAGAGGCGTGAAGCGGCCGGTTTGACCGGCCATGCGATGCCATCGAATGCAAGGAATACGGCCATGAAAAGCGATCCCAAAGTCGTCGAGTACCTGAACAAGGCGCTCACCAACGAGCTGACGGCGATCAACCAGTACTGGCTGCATTATCGCACGCTGCACCATTGGGGTATGCGCAAGCTGGCCGATTACGAACGCCACGAATCGATCGACGAGATGAAGCACGCCGACGTTCTGGCCGAACGCGTGCTGTTCCTTGACGGGCTTCCCAATTTCCAGGCGATCCACAAGCTGAAAGTGGGCGAAACGGTCGAGGAAATCCTGAAGGCCGATCTCGCGCTTGAGATGGAGGCGATCCCGCTGCTGCGCGATGCCATCGAATATTGCGAAAAAGTGCGCGACTATGTCAGCCGCGAGATTTTCGAACGCATCCTTGAAAGCGAGGAAGAGCATGTCGATTTCCTCGAAACGCAGTTCGACATGATCGAACGCATGGGCCTGCAGAACTATGTCCAGTTGCAAAGCCGGCCCGCTGGCGATGACGAGGAATAAGAGGTTGGCGTGACTGTAACGGGGGCAATGTGACATCGATCGGTGAGCCGCTGAGAAAGCAGCGGCAAGGCCGGTTCAAGGGGGCGATGATCCTCGCCATGGCGTTGCTGGCGATTACCGTGCTGGCAGCGATCTGGCTGGCGATCGCTGCCGATGCCCCCACGATCGTCGAAACCGACCCCGAAACAGGCACGCTGGTCATTTCCGGTCCCGAACAGGAATTCGTGGGCCGCGTGGACGGGCGCTATCAGGGACGGAACGTGTCGGTGATCGGCCTGCCGGCCTATGGCGAGCTGATCGAAAATGCCGAGGCCCTGGCGGCGATCTGCGCATTGCGCACCGATCCCACCGCGCAATGGTCCGAAAACAGCGAATCGCTGCGCGCCCATCTGAACGGGCCCGAACTCGACCGCTATTGCGTCACGGGGCCATAAAAACCCCGCGAAATCAGTCCTTATTGGCGTAGGGGTTCTTTGCGCTGCGCAGCATCAGGCGCACGGGCACGGCGCCAAAGCCCAGTTCGCGGCGGATGCCATTGACCAGATAGCGGCGGTAGCTTTCGGGTACATCGTCGAGCCGCGTGCCGAAGATCACGAAACGCGGCGGGCGGGCGCCGACCTGCGTGATATAACGCATCTTGATCCGCTTGCCGCCGGGCGCAGGTGGCGGATTGGCGGCAAGGGCATCGTCGAACCAGCGGTTCAGCGCCGCCGTCGGCACACGACGGTTCCACTGTTCACGAATGTCAAAGGCTGCCTGCAACAGCTGGTCGGTACCCTTGCCGGTCTTGGCCGATACAGCGACCAATGGCACGCCGCGCACCTGCGCCAGCCCTTCGTCCAGCGCGGCGCGGATGCCGTTGAACAAGGCCGACGGCTCTGCCGCCACGTCCCATTTGTTGATGGCGACGATCAGGGCGCGCCCTTCCTCGACAGCATGGGCTGCGATTTTCAGGTCCTGATGCTCCAGCCCCAGGGTCGCATCCAGCAGCAGCACCACGACTTCGGCGAAATCGACCGCGTGGCGCGCATCGGCCACCGCCATGCGCTCCAGCTTGTCGGTCACTCGGGCGCGCTTGCGCATGCCGGCGGTGTCGATCAGCTTCAGGTCGCGGATCTCGCCGTCGCGCGGATCGGTCCAGTGCCAGTCGATGGTGATCGAATCGCGCGTGATCCCGGCCTCGGGACCCGTCAGCAGCCGGTCTTCCTGCAGCAGCCGGTTGATCAGCGTCGACTTGCCCGCATTGGGGCGGCCCACGATGGCCAGCTTCAATGGGCCGAGCGGCTTTTCCTCACCGTCATCCTCGACCGGAAACGCGTCTTCCGGTTGCAAAGGGTCGAGAATAGGCAGGATCGCTTCGAACAGGTCTGCCACGCCTTCGCCATGCTCGGCCGACATCGCCACCGGGTCGCCAAAGCCCAATGCGAAACTTTCATACAGGCCCGCATCGCCCGCGCTGCCCTCGGCCTTGTTGGCGACCAGCACCACCGGCACGCTCTGACCGCGCAGCCAGCGGGCGATTTCCTCGTCCAGCGGTGTCAGCCCCGCGCGCGAATCGATCACGAACAGCGCCAGCGCCGCGCCGACCAGCGCCGCCTCGGTCTGCTTGCGCATCCGTCCGGGCAGCGTTTCGGCCTCGTCATCCTCCCAACCGGCGGTATCGACGATCTGGAATTTCAGGCCCAGCAGCTCCGCATCGCCGAAACGGCGGTCGCGCGTCACCCCCGGCTGGTCGTCGACCAGCGCAAGCTTCTTGCCGACGAGCCTGTTCCACAGGGTCGACTTGCCCACATTGGGGCGTCCGATGATGACGACTTCTGGTAGCATCATGCGAGAGGTGGCGTTTATCGCGCCACCTTGCAACTCAATTGCACGGCAGCGCCGATGTTCAGCCGGCTTTCGCGACCGGAGCGTCTTCGCCCAGATCCTCGAACCAGGCCTCGACCGGGCCGTTCAGCTTGATCGTCAGCGGGCGCCCCTTGCGGTCCATGGTCTTGCCCGCCTGCACGCGGACCCAGCCCTCGGAAATGCAATATTCCTCGATATTGGTGCGCACGGCGCCCTTGAAGCGGATGCCCACGCCGCGGCGCAGCACATCGCCATCGAAATGCCGGCTGCGCGGATCGATCGCCAGATGATCGGGCGGCACGTCGGGCCCGGTGGTGGCCGGTGCGGCCTCGGCCGCGGAATCGGGAGTGGTGTTGTCTTCGGTCATGTCGGTTCGGGCCTCTAGCGGTAACGGGATGCTTGTCAACGGCTTCGCGCTCTGGCAAAGGCGCGCCTCTGCCGACGCAAGGGTGATTCTTCTCGCCCTTTATGACCGTCAGCGGGCGCGTAGCTCAGTGGTAGAGCACACCCTTCACACGGGTGGGGTCGCAGGTTCAATCCCTGCCGCGCCCACCACGGATTGGGCGCCGCCCATAATTCGCTCACATTTGCCTGCTTCGCTATGGGCTGTTGTCCGTCCTGCATTTGGCTGTACGGACGGACGGAAATCCATGCGCCTTATACACAAGCACTTCCTGTTCTTCTCGCTCACCGCGATGCTGGCCGCCCTGTTGATGGCGGGGGTGCTGGCGTGGAATCTTGATCGCGGTTTCGACCGCTATCTCGACGCGCGCGACGCCGAATTGCTCGAAGGGTTCGCGGGGGATTTCGAGACTTTTTTGCAGGAAAAGGATGCCGCAGGGGATTTCGCGCCCGATCCGGCCAGCCTGAAGGCCGCCGTCCGGCAAATGGCGGACGAGGGGCGCATTCGCGGCTTTCCGCCGCAATTCCTGCGCGAACGGCTGGAACAGGAAGGACGTCCGTTTCGACCGTTCTTTCAAAAAAACGGCCCGCCGGAGCCAAAGGGTCAGGAACCTCGCCCGAAAGGTCCCGACGGCCCGCCGCGCATGGGACCGCCCCCGCCCGACATGTTCGCCCGCCGCTTGCAGCTTTACGATACCGCCGGCAGGCTGATCTTTAGCGGCGCGACCGATCCCACGCCGCAATCCCCTTCATCCGGCGCATCCGACGCATCCGGCCCGTCCGAGCCCATCCGCTTCGACGGCAAGCCGGTTGCCACCGCACGGCTCGCCCCGCGCGGCCCTGCCCCGCGCTCGATCGAATTCGTGTTTCTGCGCGGCCAGTTCCGCGGGGTGATCATCGTCACCGGCCTTCTGCTGATGCTGTCGGGCCTGTTCGCATGGTTCCTCGCCCGCGCCACGGTGCGCAAGATCGCAGCGGTGCAACAGGCGACCAATGCCATCGCCAGCGGCGATTTCGCGGCGCGGGTCGAAACGCGCGGCAGCGACGAGATTGCGCTGATGGGCCAGAACATCAACGCCATGGCCCAAGGGCTTGCGCGCTTGGAAAGCGCAAGGCGGCGCTGGCTGGCCGAGATCAGCCATGAATTGCGCACGCCGCTGACCGTGCTGCGCGGCGAGCTGAACGCGCTGGAAGACGGCATCCGCCCCATCGATATGAAGGCAGTGAAGTCCCTTTCCGAGGAAGCGCAGCGGCTGAACCTGCTGATCGAGGATTTGCATTTCATGGCGGTCAGCGATCTGGGTGCGCCCTCGCAATGTCTTGCGGAAACCGATGCGGTGCTGTTGGTCGAGGGGATCACCGCCCGCTTCGGCGCCGCTTTGGACGAGGCGGGTCTGGATATCGAAACCGACAGTGGCCCCGACCTTGCCTTGCCCGTCGTTTGGGACCGGCAACGGATCGAACAATTGCTGGGCAATGTGATCACCAATGCCATCCGCTATACCGATGCGCCCGGCATGGTGCGGGTGACGCTGGCATCGGACGAAGAGACAGTGTCGATCACGGTGGAGGACACCGCCCCCGGCGTGCCTGCCGACCAGCTGGAGCAGATGTTCGAACCGCTCCACCGGCTGGAGGAAGCGCGCGACCGGATTTCGGGCGGAAGCGGCATGGGGCTGGCAGTGGCGCGCGCCATTGCGGCGGCGCATGGCGGCACCATTGTGGCGGGTCCATCGGATCTTGGTGGGGTGAAGATCGCGATCACCCTGCCCGTCAATGCACGGACGCAAAGCGCATGAGCGCCGCAAGATCCATCTTTGTCGTGGAGGACGATGCAAAGATTGCGCAGATCGTGGCCGATTATCTGGCAGGGCACGGCCACCGACCGCGCATATTCCCCGATGCCCGTTCGGTGGTCGATTGCGCGCGCCGCGAACCGCCCGCCGCGATCATCCTCGACGTGATGCTGCCTGCGGGCAACGGCGTCGATCTGTGCCGCCAGTTGCGCGAGTTTTTTCCCGCCCCGATCCTGATGCTGACCGCGCGGGTGGAAGAGCGCGACAAGCTGGAAGCACTGGACATCGGTGCCGACGATTATGTGACCAAGCCCTTCAGCCCCGCCGAAGTGGTCGCGCGCATCAACGCGCTGATCCGCCGGTCGGAAGGGCGCATGACCCGCAATCCCGAAGCGCAAGCGTTTCTGGTGGACGAAGATGGCCAGCGCATCGCGTGGCATGGCGCATGGCTGGATCTGTCCCCTTCGGAGTTTCGCCTGTTGGGCGCGATGATGAAATATCCCGGCCGCGTCTATTCGCGCGCGCAATTGCTGGACCAGCTTGGCGAACATGCGCTGGAAAGCGGGGACCGCGCGATCGACAGCCATGTGAAGAATATCCGCCGCAAGATGGCGGCGGTGAACGCGGATGCGGGCGGGATCGGTTCGGTTTACGGGTCCGGCTATCGCTTCGAACCGACGCGACCCGCGCGCAAGCCGCGCTGACCGGCATTTTCGCCGGCCAGTCGTCCCGACATATCAATCGGCGTTGTCGTCGGGCGTGCTGCGGGGACCGCCCTGGCGCCCAGGCGGCGGCCCCATGCCTTCGGGCAGGCAGGCAGGCGCCTTGCCCTTGGGCGCGCGGCAAGTGCCCGCAACCTCGGTTCCGTCCGCATTGGCAACGCTGCATGCATCGGCCTCTTGCTTACCGCTGCACGCCGCCAGCATCGCCTCGCTCGGCCCACGGCCGCCCTCGGGTCGCTCGGGCCGCTGCTGTGCCGCGGCGGGGCTGACCGTCTGCGCCCAGATGGCGGTGCCGAACAGCACCGGTGCCGCCATCGATGTCGCGATCCGTCCTAAATTCATATCCATTCCTTTCATCGCGCGCCGCATGTTGCGGCGACAAGCCGGTTTCGGCGCGCAATATGGACACATTATGGACGCATTCTTGCTGCACTAACGCGCCGCCGGATTCTGCACCGGCACAGGCACAAAGGCGGTTTGAACGCCGCCCGATCGGGCCTTTGTCCGAAGCTCTCCGCAACGGCTCGTCGCACAAGCCGGTCAAGCGGACCACTCAACTCGTCGTCCTGCAAAAGCTGTTCATCTGACAGCAAGGTTAAGGTAAACAGTCAGCACTGGCGTTCTGGTGCGGCAGCGATGTCGCATGAGTTTTTCAAGTGGGGTGAGAGATCTGACAGTCGGACACGCATCACGGGGGGAAGCGGGGCAGAGCGGCCCGCATTCAACGCGATGATCGGCTGATCGAACTGAAGGAGTGACCTGTATGAATGCCCTTTCCAAACGTTCCAAGGCAATGTTGCTGCTGGCCGCGATGGCCCTGCCCGTAACGGGCGGCGTTGCCGCGCATGCGCAGGATCAGGCCAGCGGCGATGTGCTGACCAGCTCGTATGGCTCGCAGATGCCTGCCCTGTCGCAAATGACCGATGGCCCCGACATCGAAGGCATGATCACCGCGCGCAGCGGCAATCAGATGCAAATCACGGCGGAAGACGGCACCAAGACCGTGATCACCGTGACCGACGAGACCAAGATCAAGTCGAGCGGCGGCTTTCTGGGCCTGAACAAGGACCGTCTGGCATCGAACCAGCTGCTGAACGGCCTGCCCGTTTCGGTCGAGACGCTGCAGTGGAGCGGCGGTCTTGTCGCGGGTGCGATCGATCTGAAGTCCAAGGACCTGAAGACCGCCGAAATGATCGCGAACGGCACCGGCCAGCGTTTCGCCGAGAATGAACTGGCGATCGAAAAGAACGCCGCCGCGACCGAGGCTCTGCGTGGCCGGTTCGGCGATATCGACCAGTACAATGTCAAGGCGGTCACCAACGTCAATTTCGCCAGCGGCAAGTTTAACCTGACCGAAGAAGCGAAGCAGGCGCTGTGCAACACCGCGACGCAGGCCGAGGGCATGGACAATGCCCTGATGCTGGTGGTCGGTTACACCGATTCCGACGGCAGCCAGGAATATAACCAGGTGCTGAGCGAGAAGCGCGCAGGCCGCGTGGTGAACCATCTGCAGCAGGCCTGCGGCTGGAAGCCCTATCGCATGCTGACCCCGACCGGCATGTCGGAAGCCGACCCGACGGCCGACAACTCGACGCCCGAAGGCAAGGCACAGAACCGCCGCGTTGCGGTGAACGTGCTGGTCAGCAAGGCCGTGGACGATATGTAGTCTTTGCGAGGAGGCGGGGTTTCGGCCCCGCCTCTTTCCATTCGGCTGCGCGAGCGGCCCGGCGACCCGACAACGGCATCGCCAGAGACCGGCCTTCGCGCCGGTCTTTTTGTATCTAAAATCCCCACTCTTTATTGCAAATGCGAGCCAATCGCAGTAATGGGTGACTAGCTGGATCAGGGGCAAGCGCGGGTTCTGGGCGCGCGCAAGCCCTTGTTACCGGCGGGCGGGACGGCAATCGGGGGATGGCCTTCCCGCCCAAATCCACCCGCGACAGTCACACCGGCTGACCCTGTATAAAAAACCGAAACCACCCCTTGCGGCAAATTAGTTAGGTGCCTAACTAATGAATATGCCCAACCGCCCGAATCTTGCTGCCGCCCTGCCGGCCGAAGTCATCAGCCTCGCCCGCGCATGGCGGCAATTGGCCGACCAGGTGTTGGCCTCGCTCAATATCTCGAACTCGACCGGCTATGCGCTGCTCCACCTCGAACGTCTGGGCGACGGGGCGCGGCAGGCCGATCTTGCCCGCGCCATTGGCATTGCCGAGGCTTCATTGGTCCGCACGCTGCAACATCTGGAACGCGCCGCTCTGGTCCAGCGCCGCACCGATGCCGATGATGCGCGCGCGAAAACGCTGCATCTGACCGCAGAAGGCGCACGGCTGGCGCGGTTGATCGATGAGCGGCTGATGGATTTGCGCGCCGAACTGCTCGGCGGCATTTCCGACGCCGACCTGCAAACCGCAGTCGACGTGCTGACGCTCGTCTCCGAACGCGTCGCGCAAAAGCGGCCCCGCTGATGATGGGCAAATGGGGCATCGATGCCGCGATCTTCAGCCTGAAGTGCTTTATCGCGGCCATGCTGGCGATGTTCGTCGCCTTTTCCATCGGGCTGGAACGGCCATATTGGGCGTTCCTGACGGCCTATATCATTTCCGGCCCGTTCGCGGGCGCAGTCGTTTCCCGTGCCAGCATCCGCCTGATCGGAACGCTGGCGGGGGCGGCGTTTTCGGTGCTGGTGGTGCCGCTGTTCGTGCACGCGCCGGTCATTCTGGTGTCGGTGATGGCATGCTGGCTGGCGCTGTGCGTCTTTGTCTCGCTGCTCGACCGGACGCCGACATCCTATATCTTCGCGCTGGCGGGTTATACCGCAGGGCTGATCGTGTGGCCCACCGTGCAGGCGCCCGACCATATCTTCGACGTCGCCTCGCTGCGGGCGCAGGAAATCGCCATTGGCATCACCTGTTCGGCGCTGGTCCATGCGGTCGTTTTGCCGCGATCGGGCGCGCAATTCCTGATGGGGCGGATAGCCGACATTCTGGCCGATGCCGAACGCTGGAGCCGCGACACGCTGCAACCCGCTCCCGACCCGTCGGTCGATGCAGAAAGGCGGCGGTTGGCGCAGGACATTACCGAACTGCACCAGTTCGCGACCCATCTGCCGTTCGAGACGAACCGCCCCGCCCCGCGCATCCGCGTGATCCGCGCGCTGGAGGATAATCTGGCCGCGCTGATGCCGCTGGGAGCAGCGATTGCGGATCGCATCGCCTTTCTGTCGGGAGATCGCGGGCTGGCACCGGCTGTCGACCGACTGATCGCCGATGCCCGCGCATGGGTGGCGGATCCGGGCGGCGACCCCGCTATCGTGGAAGAAACGGGCCAACAGCTGATCGACCGCTGCGCCGCGCTGGAACCGGTGATCGACGGTAACAGCGACTGGCACGCCATGATGGAATTAAGCCTGATCGCGCGCCTGTCCGGCCTGATCGAGGCGCATGTCAATTGCCGCCTGTTGCACGCGCAGCTTGCCAGCGCGACGCGCAAACCGGTGTCGCCGCGCATTCCCGCCTTGCTGGAAGGCACAGGCGCCAGACCGCTCAACCGCGATGTGGCGGGCGCGGTGCGCGTAGCATCGGGCGCCGCGCTGACGGTGATTATCGGCTGCACATTATGGATCGGATCGGGTTGGCACGACGGCGGCACATTCGTGATGCTGGCATCGGTGTTTCCCGCGCTGTTCGGCGCGCTGGACAACGGGCTCGCACCGGTCGTCGGCTTTCTGAAAGGGACCGCCATCTCGGTCGTGCTGGGCGCGGCCTATGCCTTTGCGATCCTGCCCTCTATCGACGGTTTTCCCGAAATGGTCGCCGCACTGGCCCCGCCATTGCTGGTGCTGGGCAGCATGCTGAGCAATCCGCGCTATATGGGCCTTGCCCTGCCCGCGCTGCTGGGTTTGGGCAGCCCGTTTATCGTGTCGGAACAATTCGGCGTCGATATCGGCCCCGGCGTGCCTGCCAATTTCGCGACATTCATGAATTCGCAGGTCGCCATGATGGCCGCGATACTGTTCGCGGCAGTGATGATGCGGATCATGCAGACGGCGGGGATCGAACATGCGATCCGGCGTAACCTGCGGGCCGGCTGGACCGATATCGCGGACCATAGCGACAATTGGGCGCGCCCCGATATCAAGGGGTGGATCGCGCGCATGCTGGACCGGCAGGCGTTGCTGGAACCGCGCCTTGCCGCGATGGGCAAATCAGCGGGGGAACCGCTGTACGATATTCTGCGCGACCTGCGCACGGGGGTTGCCATCGGCGAATTACGCGCCTTGCGCCGTGATGCAGCCATTGCTCCCCGCGCCGCACTGGCCGACGTGCTGGGCCGCATCGGCGCATTCTATCGCAGGCTGGTCCCCCACCGCACGCCGCAGAGCGATCCCGCATTGCTGCATGCGATCGACGAAGCGCTGCGCCAGTCGGTGGCATCCGGCGCGCCCGACGTCCGGCGGCGCGGCGTGCTGGCGCTGATCACCCTGCGGCGCACCATGTTCGCCGATGCTGCCCCTTTCGCTGGCCGGCAGGAGAATCGCCCGTGAACGGAGAGTATTCCCTCAACGGCATTTTCGTGCCTTCGCTGCTGGTCTTCGGCCTTGTCGCCCTTGTGCTGACGGTGCTGCTGATCGGCCTGTTCAACCGCCTCGGCCTATATCGCTTTGTCGCCTATCGCGCGCTGGTCGATCTGGCCCTGTTCGTCATCATCTTCGGCGCGGTTGCGCTGATCCTCCCCCTGACCGGTTTTGCCCCATGAAAAACATTCTGCCCAAACTGGCCCGCAGCGTGGCCACCATTGTCATCGTCCTGATCGCACTGTCCGTCGCGGTCTGGATGTGGAACCATTACGAAAACAGCCCATGGACCCGCGACGGCAGGGTACGCGCCGAAGTGGTGCGCGTGACGCCCGATATTTCGGGCCTCGTCACCTCGGTGGAGGTACATGACAACCAGCATGTTGCGGCAGGCGACCTGCTGTTCGTGCTCGACAAGCCGCGATACAGCCTTGCCGTGGAACAGGCGCGCGCCAGTGTCGCCAGCGCAAAGGCCACGCTGGCGCAGGCCCGGCGCGAGGCTGCGCGCGACCGGGCGTTGGGCGATCTGGTCGCCGCCGAAACGCATGAACAGAATGTCGCCCGCGTCGCCGTCGCCAGTGCCGCTTTGGCAGAGGCGAATTCCATGCTGGACGGCGCATTGCTGAACCTGCGGCGCACGCAGGTGCACGCGTCGGTCGACGGCACCGTCACCAATCTCGATCTGCATCCGGGCGATTATCTTGCTGCCGGAACGCAGGCGATGGCGCTGGTCGACAGCGGATCGCTGCGGATCGAAGGCTATTTCGAAGAAACGAAGCTGCCGCTGATCCGCATCGGTGCGCCCGTCACCGTGCATCTGATGGGTGAGGACAGGGATATCACCGGCCGCGTCGAAAGCATCGCGGCGGGCATCAATGACAATACGCGGGGCAGCGCGGGCAATCTGCTGCCCGATGTCGAGGCGACCTTTGCATGGGTGCGCCTGCCCCAGCGCATACCCGTGCGTATCGAGCTGACCGATGTGCCCGATGGCATCCGCCTGATCCCGGGCCGCACCGCGACCGTCACGGTCGAACCGGTCCGCGAAAAGTCAGGGACGGCGGCATGATCCGTTTTCGTTTCCTGTCCGCGAGTGCCGCCGCCGCTCTGGCACTGACGGGTTGCGCGACGGCGGGGCCCGATTACGCGCTGCCCGCCGACAGCATCGCGGTCGCCCCGTCGGCGCAAGGCGCGTTCGATGCGGGCGACAATCCCGCCTTTGCGTCTGATCCGCTGCCCGACCGCTGGTGGCAATTATACGACGACCCCCGTCTGGACGATCTGGTGCAACAGGCGCTGGCTGCCAATGCCGATCTGCGCGCCGCAGATGCCAATCTGCTGCGCGCAGAGGCAGTGCTGCGCGAAACGGCGGGAGAGGAAGGTCTGGGCGCATCGGTCGAAGGTTCGCTGATGCAAGAGCGCAACCATTCGCTGCGATCGGCGGGCGCAGGGCTTTCGGGGGTGCTGACGGGCCAGATCGGGCTACAACTGACATATCCGCTCGACCTGCATGGCAAGATCACCCGCGCAATAGAGGCCAGCAGCGCCGACCGTGACGCAACCGAAGCCGCGCGCGACCACGTGCGGATCACCGTCGCGGCTGCCACCGCGCGCGCCTATGCCCAGGTATGCGCCGCGAACGACCAGATCGCCACCGCGCAGAATATCGTCGATTTGCAACAACAAACGCTGGATGCGACGCGCAGGCTGCAACAGGGCGGCCGCGGCACGGCATTTGACGTCAGCCGCGCACAAAGCGCGGTGGACAGCAGCAAGGCTGCCCTGCCCGCCCTGCGTGCGCAGCGGCAGGGGGCGCTTTACCTGTTGGCGACATTGCTGGGCAAACCGCCTGCGGATTATCCGCGCGACATTGCGCAATGCGATGCGCTGCCCCGGCTTGCCCGTCCGATGCCGATTTCCGATGGCGCGGCGCTGATCCGGCGGCGGCCCGATATCCGGCAGGCCGAACGGATGCTGGCCGCCGATACGGCCCGCATCGGGGTGGCGATGGCCGATCTCTACCCCTCGGTCAGCATTGCGGGCGGCCTGATGCTGTTCAACCGGGTCGGCGATCTGCCCGATACCGATTCGATCAGCTTTGGCCTTGGCCCGCTGCTCAGCTGGAACTGGCCCTATCGCACGCAGGTCGATGCCCGCATCGATCAGGCCGATGCGCAGGTACAGGCCGACAAGGCGCGCTTCGATGCCACCGTGCTCGATGCGCTACGTTCGGCAGAAACGGCACTCGACAGCTATGCCAGCGATCTGGATCAGGCCGCTGCCTTGCAACGCGCATCGCAAAGCGCGGCATTGTCGGCGGATCAGGCTGCGACGCTGTTCCGCTATGGCCGCAGCGATTTCCTCTCGCTGCTCAGCGCGCAGAGTGCGCTGGCATCGGCCGAAGCGCGTCATGCCACGGCAGAGGCTGTGCTGGTCGACGACCAGATCGCGATCTTCCTTGCGCTGGGCGGCGGTTGGCAGACCGGCTGACCGCGCTTCAGATGCCGAGCGCCGCCACGCCATCGCGCGGCCCGCTGTCTGGCCATGCCTGCCCTGACCTGCGCGCGTCTGCCGCAATGATGCGGGCAATGCGGGCGCAGGGATCGGGCCCTGCGAAGCGCGCGTTCCCATCGGCATCCCAGACGATCCCGCCGAACGCGGCGCGCGCGCGTTCCTGTTGCAACGCAGCATAATCGGGCCAGCTGTCAAAGGCATGCTGTATGGCGGCGACCGGATCGTCATCGGGTTCGATCACGGGGCCAAAGCGCCACATCGCGTAATCGGGATTCCCGCGCCATGCGGCATGATGGCCGTTGACGAACAGGCATGGGCGCGGACGGACCAGATATTCGTAAACCTGACTGCTGACATCGCCAATATACAGGGCAGCACCAGCGGTATAGCTCATGTCCACCGACCGCGCCGACCCCAGATCGACCATAACGCGGCCCGCCACATCCAGCGCCTGCCACCGCGCCTTTTTATCCTCGCCCCAGCCTTGGGCCATGCGCACATGCGGCGCGATGACCAGATTATAGCGGTCCGACTCGCAAACGGCATCGGCCAGCCGCCGCGCCATTACCTCTCCAGTGCCCATGCGCCGGTGGAAATGCGGGTTATACAGGATCACGGGCCGGTCATCGGGGAAGAGCGGCGGTCGCTCAGGTGCAATGCGCATCATCTCGGCCAGCTTGACCGGACCGCCGACCACGCAATTTTCGGGCGTGGCACAGCCTTGCGCGATCAGGCGGTGGCGGTCCTTGTCTCCGGCGACGAACACCTTGTCGAACAGGCGAAAGCGGTCCTCGAACCCCACGGCACGGTCGCCTGCGCCATGCGGAATATGAAGCAGCGGCGGGCAGCGTCCGGGCATGCGTTTCAGCATGGTGCTGGTGCGTTCGGCGCACAGGATCGCATCGCAATCGCGGATCCGCCCCGCCGCCAGCAACAGCCGCGCCACCTTATGCGCAGCGCGCGGCAGGATCGCGGCCAGCGGGGGCGGCAGGTCCATGACCCATATTTCGGGCCGCGCGGTGCCCAGCTGCTCCGCCAGATCGGCAATCCGGTCCGCATCGGCAGCCGATGGCGCGAAAATGCGCACGATACATCCCTCGGTCGCGGCCAGTTCGAACGCGACGGGCAGGAAATGCAGGAACTGGTGCGCTCCGCCAATGGCGGGGACATGGATGGTCGCGGTCATGGAACCGCGCGCAATCGGAACGGGAACAGCCATGGGCGCCGCTGTCGCAGGCAAGGCTGATGGCAGCATGGGCGAAACATTTGAATTTGCCCATGTTCGTATGCCCATAAACGTCTGAAAGTCGCATCTCGACCCGCGGGCGGGCACCCTCTATCGTCGCGGCCAACCGCCGGCCTTATTGCGGGCAATCGCGGCGCTGGACCGGGACGCATGGCCGAATGCAGATTTTGCTGATCGAGGATGACGACGCTTTGGCCGCCCATATCGGCGGCGGGCTGGAACAGGCGGGCCATGTCGTCACTCTCTGCCGCGACGGGCGGCAGGGGCTGTTGCAGGCCAGCAGCGAAACCTATGACGTTATCGTGCTCGACCGGATGCTGCCGCATGTCGACGGGATGAAGATACTGGCCGCACTGCGCGCCACCGATGACAAAACGCCCGTGCTGATCGTCAGCGCGCTGAGCGATGTGGACGAACGGGTCAAAGGGCTGCGCGCGGGCGGCGACGATTATCTGCCCAAGCCCTTTGCCATGTCGGAAATGCTGGCCCGTGTCGAAGTGCTGGCCCGCCGCAAATCCGCATACCCTGCGGCCGATAGCAGCCCGATCCTGCACGCCGATCTGGAAATCGACCCGCTGGGCCGGACCGTCCGGCGCGGGGGCAAGCGGATCGAGCTGACGACCCGCGAATTCGGCATATTGATCGAACTGGTGCGCAATGCGGGCCGCGTCGTCACGCGCGCCATGCTGCTGGAACGCGTGTGGGATTATAATTTCGACCCGCAAACAAATATCATCGATCAGCACATCAGCAATCTGCGGCAGAAGCTGGACGGCGACGGACAGGCACCGCTGATCCGCACGGTGCGCGGGGCCGGATACCGGTTCGGCCCCTGATGGACAGGCTGTTCAAATCGCTCTCGTTCCGGCTGGCGCTGATCTATGGGGCGCTGTTCTGCGGCTCGCTCGCCCTGTTGTTCGCGGCCTATTTCTGGCTCGCCGTCGCGCGTCCCATGGGCGCGATCCGCGCACAGGTGAATGAAGAGCTGGCAACGCTGGAGGCGCTTTACGCGCAGCAGGGCACCACCGCGCTGGCCGAACGTCTGGACGCGCGGGCAGAGGCATCGACACCCTTCGACCGCGCGTTTCACACGCTGATCGCGGCGGACGGACGTGTCGTTACGACCAATCTTCCCAGCTGGCCCAGCACCGCGCGGCGCGGATTTTATTCGATCGAGGCCGATGTCTATGTCGAAGGGGGCGAGATCGATTTCAGCGCCCTGTCGCGCGACCATGTCTTTCCCGACGGCACCCGCCTGATCGTGGGCCGCGATGCCGAGGATGTCGAAGACCGCGAGGATCTGGCACTGGCGCTGTTCCCCGGGATGATC
Organism: Croceicoccus sp. Ery5; assembly: GCF_020985325.1. Taxonomy (NCBI): domain Bacteria; kingdom Pseudomonadati; phylum Pseudomonadota; class Alphaproteobacteria; order Sphingomonadales; family Erythrobacteraceae; genus Croceicoccus; species Croceicoccus sp. Ery5. The sequence continues at coordinate 381,819 of NZ_CP087587.1, read as the reverse complement.
GTGCTGGTCCTGCTGCTGGCCATTGCGGGCGGCTATCTGATGAGCCGCGCCATCGGCCACAGGATCGAGGCGATATCGGGCGCCGCGCGCAAGGTGATGGCGGGGCGTCTGGGCGAACGCGTGCCCGTGCATGGCAGCGGCGACGATTTCGACCGGCTGAGCGATACGCTGAACCTGATGCTGGAGCGGAACGAGGCATTGTTCGATTCGGTCCGCCGCGTGTCCGACAATATCGCGCATGAATTGCGCACGCCGCTGTCACGCGTACAGGCCAGCCTGGACCGAGCCGCCACGCAAGGCGAAAGCGACGGTACCGATTTACTGGCCACCGCACGGGCAGAGCTGGCGCGGTTGCAAGCGATATTCGATGCCCTGCTGCGCATCGCGCGGATCGAGGGGGGACGCCATGACGCGGGTTTCGCCCCCGTGGACCTGGCCGCCATAGTGCGCGATGCAGTCGAACTTTACGAACCGGCAGCCGCGCAGCACCGGATCGCCATCGCGCTCGACGCGCCGCCGACCCTGCCGGTGGCGGCGGACCGCGACCTGCTGTTTCAGGCGATCGGCAATCTTCTCGACAATGCGGTCAAATACGGGCGCGGTGGCAGCACCATCCGCATCGCGCTGACGGGCGACGCAGACGCGGCCCGTTTCGTGATTGCGAATGAAGGCGTGCCCCTGCAAAAAGGCGAGGCGGAGCGGTTGACCGAGCGGTTCTTCAGGGGATCGGCTGCGGGCGACCTGCCGGGGCACGGGCTGGGACTGACGCTGGTGGCGGCCATCGTCCACCGGCACCAGGGCACGCTGCGCATCGCCGGCGACCATGCGCGTACCGCCATTGAATTGACCCTGCCCGCGCAGCGCTCCAACTAGAAGGGCCCGCGCAGCGCTCCGACTAGAAGGGCCCGCGCAGCGTCCCGACTGAAACCGGCCGCAATCGGGGTTGACCCCTCAACGCTTCAGGCTGGACGCCCACACACGCATATCCTGCGCAAAACGGGTCAGCACATCCTCGTCCTCGAACGCCGAATGCCCTGCCGGATAGGCGATGGATTGGCGCTGCGACGGGCCGATACCGGCGGCGTTCAGCGCGAAAATGCCGGTGTGGACGGGCGTGGTGATGTCGTAATACCCACCCACGGTCAGCAGGCTGATGTCCGGCTTCTGTTCGCGGGCGGCCACCAGATAGGGCACATATTCGCGCGTGGCATAGGTCTGCCGGTCGCCCCAGTTCCACTTGAAATTAATGCCCAGATTCAGGCTCCGATAGGGGGCGGGCAGCGTATAGCCCAGCTCGTCGCCCAGATAGCGGGCGATGGTATTGCCGGTTTCTGTCCCAAGGCTCATCGAGGGATCGTCGAAGGGCGGATGGAAATTCGATTCCGCAACGGGCCGCGTCACCCGCCCGTCAAGCTGGCCGGTTCGCAATCCCTTGTCGGCCAGCAGCCCCAGCATGAATGCCTGCCGGTCCAGCTTCAGCCCCGATTGCAGGAATTGTTCCGCCGGAAGGCCAAGGAAACGCTCCATCCCTTTTGCAACGCGCTGCCGCTGCGCAGGCTCTGCCGCTGCGCCCAGAATCAGCGCATCGGCATACTCGCCCTGCGCAAAGGCCAGCGCCTTGGCGAAAAATTCGTCGACACCCATGCCGCCCCGGTCGACGGCATCATGATACCACGCGGTCGCGGCCAGCGTCGGGAACAGCGAGACATCGGACATCACCGGCCCGTCACCGCCACCGATCGACAGGGAAAACAGCGCCACCCCGTCGGGCAGCGGCTGATCGCCCTTTATCTGGGCGCCCAGCATCGCCAGTGCCCGGGCCGTGCCATAGCTTTCGCCCACCAATGCAAAGGGGGCATTCTCTCGCCCGTTCGCCACCCGCCATTGCTGCACCATATCGGCCACCGCACGCGCATCGCCGTCAACCGAAAACAGGCTGGCCGGATCGCGCCCCTTGACCGGCATGGATGCGCCGGTGCCGGGAGGGTCGATGAAAACAAGGTCTGCGACATCGATGAGGCTGTGGGGATTATCCGCCATCCGCGCGCTGCCATTGTCCCCGGTCACCATGCGGCGCGGGCCGAATGCGTTCATATGCAGCGGAGAGGACGATGCCCCCGGACCGCCATTGAATATGAACAGGACCGGCCTGACCTGATCCTGCGTCCCGCCTTCGGCGATATAGCCATAGCTGACCGCGACGACCGCGACCTCGCCCGCGTCGTTCCTGACGGGCGTTTCGGTGACGATCGCGCGATAGGGGATGGTCCGTCCGCCGATGACGATGCTGTGATGCGTTTCGACCGTGCGGACCGTATCGCTGTCGCGCGGCTCCATCGGTTCCATCGCGCGCAGAAACGCGGGCGGCATCGGCAGATCGGGGTTCTGCGCCGATGCGGGCGCTGCCAGCGCGGCGGCGGCCATGATCGTTGCGGCGGGGTTCGCCAGCAGGCTTAAAATGGTGCGCAGGGTTTTCATCGGCATCCTGTCAGGATTGGTCGGTGGCATGGGAACTGGCTGGCGGCAGGGCATCGAGCAGCCGTTCGATATCGTCCTGCGTATTGAAAAACGACGGGCACACGCGGAACCGGTTGCGCGACAGCGTGATCTTTACGCCCGCCCGCTCCAGCGGTTCGGACAGGCGCCGGTATGCCCCTTCCAGCGCGCAGGTCACCAGCGGAGTGCGGCTTTCGCGCGGCGTGACGGTTTCATACCCCAGCGAGGCCAGCCCGTCGTGCAGGCGGTCCAGCAGCGGCATGCGGGCCTGCACCAGGCGCTCGACCCCCTGTTCCAGCAGAAAGCGCAGCGACCAGTCCAGCTGTGCCATGACCGCGTGCGATCGCGTGCCCATGGCGAACATCCCTTCGGCATCGTTGCGCGGTGCGGCATCGGCAATCGTGTCGCCCGGCGGATCGAACGGATAGACATGCGGCTGAAAGCTGCCGATCTGGTAATAGCCAAAGCGCGGGCGTTTCAACTGCGGCAGCAGGTCGGGGCGGACATACAGGAAGCCCAGACCGAAATCGCCCATCAGCCATTTATAGCTGGCCGTCGCGGCGAAATCGACCTTGGCTGCGCGCAGATCGACCGGAACCGTCCCTGCCGCATGGATGATATCGGCATAGACCAGCGCGCCGCGCGCATGGGCAATCTCGCAAATGCGGGCAAGATCGTGTTCGAAACCGTTATAGGTCGACACCAGCGACAGGCTGACCAGCCGTGTATCGCCAGTGATGCGTTTTTCATATTCGTCGGGATCGATGCGCCCCGCAACCGGCCTGATCCAGCGCACATCCATGCCCCGTTTCGCCAGCTCTTCGTACAGATAGAACGAGCCGAAGAAATGCAGCGTATCGGTAACGATCGAACCGCCGCGCGCGGGAATATCCAGCGCATCGATCACCAATTGCTCGCCCGCGGTGGTGCTCTGGACGAATGCAAGTCCGGCCGGATCGGCATTGACCAGCCGCGCGAACCCCGCCTTCACCCGCTCTTCCACCTCGTGCGAGGGCCAAGGCGATCCGTTGGCCCGTGTCGCCAGATAGGCGTCGACCGATGCCTTGGCGGCCAGCGGCACGGGATGCATCGTGCCGGAATCGAGGAAACTGCGAAAAGCCATGGGGGCGAAGCCGGTGGGGGATCCGGCTTCGCCCGGCAAGGCCGCCCTGGCAAGGGAAGGAATGAGGGGCATTGCTGCCGTTCCCGCCACCAGCGACCTGCGCGTTAAATTCATTGCCGCATGCGAACCGCGACCATGTTGCGAACCGCGAATGTCGTTCATGGGGCGAACCTATCGCAATTGCCGGGAATAGATAATGCATGTTTCGGCGCAAACTCGCGTAAACCTGCCCGATTTCCGGATCGCAATGCGCCTTGGAACCGCCTTGCGCATAAATCTTCCCGCGATTGGTGGTACCATGGCGACGACAAACCATCTTTGGGGCAATTCATGAAATCCATCGTCTGGCTCACCCTCTCTGCCCTTGCGCCGCTGTTGGGCGCCTGCGCGCATGTCCCGCCGCCGGTCGCTGCCTGCCCCGGCGATGCAATTGCCACGCAGCATAGCGTGAAGGCGGGGGATGACACCCTGTCCTATCGCGCCTGCGCGGGCACGCTTCCCGTCGATGACGCTTCGGGCACGAACCAGGCGGATCTGTTCTATACGGCCTATTTCCTAGACCGGTCAGATGCTGGGCGCCCGATCGCCTTTGTCTGGAACGGCGGCCCTGGTGCGGATTCGCGGCTGCTGCATTTCCACGCGATGGGGCCAAAAGTGCTGAAGGGCGGGGCACTGGTCGATAATCCGGTGACCCCGCTTGTATCGGCCGATCTTGTTTTCCTCGACCCCGCAGGCACCGGCTTCAGCCGCGCGGCCGGTAAGGATGCGGGCAAGGCGCTATATGGCACCATGGGCGATATCGCGGCGACCGCCCGCTTTGTCACACAGTTCCGCGAAGCCGCCGGACGGCAGGCTTCCCCTCTCTATCTGGCAGGTGAAAGCTTTGGCACGTGGCGCGCGGCCGGAACGGCGGACCTGCTGGCCGGATCGGGCGTCGAAATTGCGGGCATTGCGCTGATTTCGGGCGGCATTCCGCAGGGCGATGCACCCGAACGTGCGCTGATGCGCGCCTTGTCGCTACCCAATCGCACCGCCACCGCCCTGGCGCTGGGGCGGTTGCCTGCCGATCTGCAGGCGATGGGAGACAAGGCGGTTGCTATGGCAGAGAAATGGGCGCTGGAAAGCTGGTATCCCGCCCTTGCCGATCCGGCATCGCTGCCAGCCGTTCGCAGGCAGCAAGTGGCGCGCGATCTGGCGCGCTTTCACGGGCTGGACGAAGCGCAGGTCGATGCCGAAAGCCTGTGGATCTCTCCCCGTGACTTCCGCCAGAAACTGCTGGCTGACAAGGGGAAGACGCTGGGCATTTTCGACATGCGGCAAACGGATGCGGGCGCGGACGAAGCGCAGGCCGATGCCGCGATCATTGCCTATTACCGCGAAGTGCTTGGCTATCGGAGCGGCGAATATGCGGGGATCGAGGTTCCCGCCATTCCGGTCGGCGCGCAATGGCAATATGATCAGGCACCCGTTACCGAGGAATCGCTGGCCCGCGCCATGGCGGGCGAAGGGCCGCCCAGCCCGTCGCAGCCATGGGTGGCGCAGCTTTTGGCCCGGTCGCCCGACACGCGCGTACTGGTCGCCACCGGACTTTACGATTCGCTGGGCAGTTGCGCCGCGAACCGCGCGGCTGCGGCGGCTTTCGGGCCGCAATGGCACGGCAGTTTCGTCCTGCGCTGCTATCGCGGCGGGCATATGATGTACGAGGAAGCGTCGCAGGCACCGCTATTCGGCCGCGACCTGACCGCTTTCTTCGGCAATTCGCCCCTGCCGCCCCAAACCGGAAATTAATTCGCTCGCAGTCCGATTTCGACAATTTTGATGCGCGCCGCCCCTTGGTGGACGCATGTTTGCAATCCCTATCGCCCCGACCGCCTGTAACCTTGCTGTAATGGACAAGACGGGTCGTAAAGGACGTGAGGGAATGATGACCGATTATCGCAAGCGCCAGCTTCTCAATTGCCGGACCGGATTCGCCGTGCTGCTCGCATCGACGTCCGCGCCCGCATTGCTGCTGGGATCGACCGCCGCCCACGCACAGGACATCGCGCCGCCCGCCGCAACGGCCGAAGCCGACAGTGCGGCACCGGCGGAAGAAATCGTCGTCACCGGGTCGCGCATCCGCCGCGATCCCGCCGATGAAACCGCGCCCCGCATCGTGGTGAGCGAACAGGAATTCGCCGATCGCGGCTATACCAGCGCGGCAGAGGCGCTGAACCAGATCACATCCAACTCGCCGCAACTGAACCAGGCCGACGGAAGCGGCGAGCAGAGCGGTTCGGGACAGCAGTTTCCCGATCTTTTCGGCCTTGGCGCAGGCCGCACGCTGACGCTGGTCAACGGCCGCCGCATGGTGACCAGTTCGTCCGGTCTGGGCGATGCGCAGGTCGATGCCAATATCATCCCCCTCGGCCTGCTGGAACGGGTCGAAGTCGTGCAGGGCGGCGGCGCAGCGGTTTATGGTTCGGATGCCATCGCGGGCGTGGTCAACTATGTGCTGAAAGACGATTTCGAAGGGATCGAGCTGGACGCGCAGAACGGCATTTCCTCGCGCGGGGATTACCACACCTACAGCCTCAGGGGCACCATCGGCACCAATTTCGCGGACGGGCGCGGCAATATCGCTCTCGACGTCGGCTATGCGCATTCGCCGCTGCTGCGCTTTACCGATCGCCCGCTGTCGGCACTGGGCCGCCTGACGCAAAGCAATCCCGACGACACCGGTCCCGATGACGGCATTCCCTCTGTTCGCGAATTGCTGGATGCGCATTTCTGGGAATTCAACGGCAATGGCGTGATCTTCAACATTCCCGCGCCCTTCCCCTTTGCGCTGACGGGCGGCGGGCTGCAATTCGCGCCCGATGGCGGCGTGACCGGTTTCGACCCCGGCACCAATGTCGGCATTCCCTTTGCCAGCGGCGGCGACGGCTTTGCCTATACCGATCTGGTCGGTCTGCGCACCGGCGTCGACCGGCTGACCGCCAATGCGATCGGACATTACGACCTGACCGATGCGATCACCCTGCGCGGCGAATTTCTCTATGCCAATACCAAGGGGACCGAGATTCCGCAGGGACAGAGCCGCACCATACTCAACAACGGCACCTATGCGGGGCCGGTGGTGTTCACCCGCAACAATCCGTTCCTGACGGCGGACGCCATCGCCACGCTCAGCGCGGCAAGCCCGTCCTTTGCGGCAGGCGCACCGCTCTTCCTGTCGAAATATTTCTTCGACCTGACTCCCGATACGCAGCAGACGACCGAAACCGACACCTATCGCGGCCTGCTGGCGCTGGAAGGCGATTTCGGGCTGGGCGACCGCGATTTCTATTGGTCGGTGTCGGGCAGCTATGCCCGGGTCGAAGGCGAATCCTCCTATTGGGAAGTCGACAACGCCAAATATAACAATGCGATCAATGCGGTGCTGTCGGGCGGGCAGATCGTATGCGCCATCAATGCCGATGCCGATCCGTCGAACGACGATGCGGCCTGCGCCCCGATCAACCCGTTCGGTTTCGGCAATGTCAGCGCCGATGCGCAGCAATATGTCAGCGTGCGCGCAGGCATGGATTACACGAACGAGCAGATCGATTTCCTGGCCACTCTGGGTGGAGATATCGTCGAACTGCCCGCGGGCATGGCGAAATTCAGCGTCGCATACGAACACCGCGACGAACAGGCGACCTTCACGCCCAAGGAAGCCAACCGGCTGGGCCTGTTCGGCGGCGGCACGATGGAGGAAATCCAGTCGGGCGGCTATGACACCGACGAAATCTCGGCCGAATTGCTGATCCCGATCATCAGCCGCGACATGGCAATCCCGCTGGTCCGCAGCCTCGAGCTGAACGCGGCGGGCCGCTATGTCGACAACTCGCTCGCCGGGGGCGAGGAAGTGTGGGATCTTGGCGCAAGGTGGGAGATGTTCGAGGGCGTCACGCTGCGCGCATCGCGCAGCCGCAATTTCCGCGCCCCCACGCTGACCCAGCTGATCGCGCCCAGTTCGACCGGCCTGTCCAACGCGGGCGTCGATCCGTGCGATGCCGACAGGATCAATGCCGGCCCCAATCCCGACGTGCGTTATGCCAACTGTCTTGCGCTGTTTCAGGCCAACCCCGGATATGGCACCGGCCCCGATGGCGCGAACGACGGGTTAAGCGCCGAGGACCGGCTGGCCGCGTTCCAGGACCCTGCCGAGAACTTCCAGCGCACGATGGTGACGACGGGCGGCAATCCCGACCTGCGGAACGAGGTGTCGGACACCTTCACCTATGGCATCGTGCTGCAACCCTATTTCATCCCCGGTCTGACGATCAGCGCCGACCGGATCGAGATCGATCTGGAAGACGGGCTTTCGGCCTTTACGACCGAGGATTTCATGGCGGCCTGCTATGACAATACCGATCCCGATCCGGCGGTCTGCGATGCCTTTACCCGCCTTGACGTCAGCGATGGGATCAGCCCCGGCGGCACGGTGGTCACCGGCACGACGACCACTTTCAACGCAGGCGTCGTCAAATATCGCGGCGAAATCTATGCAATCGATTACGTCTTCGCGCCCGAAGGGCTTGGCGACTTCCACATCGGCGTCAACGCCACGCATAACACGCTGCTGACCACATCGGTCACGGGCGAAACCTTTACCCGTACCGACGGCACCTATTTCAAGCCGGAGTGGGAAGGCCGCTTCAATCTCGACTGGCAAAAGGGGCCCGTGCGCCTGAGCTATCAGGCCTATTACCTCGACAAGACGCTGAACGGTCCGGATGCCACGATCGAGAATAATCCGAACCCCGTGCTCGACAGCAATCTGACCCACAGCCTTTCGGGACAGTATCAGGCGGGCGCGTTCACCCTGCGCGGCGGTGTCGATAATTTCACCGATGAAGAGCCGTCCTATCCGCGCATCAGCTATGGCGACATACTGGGCCGCCGGTTCTGGATCGGCGTGAACGTCAAGATGTAACGGCCACGCCCCTGCCCGTCACGCGGCGGGCGGGGGCATTTCCAGAACGCCCCGAATGTCCGGATCATCCGAGTTCCCATCCATGGCCACGCTTTCATCCCGCCCGCCCGAGGCAACATTCTCGCAATGGGTGCGACAGGCGATCCGGCGCAATCGTTCGTGCCGCGAATTGCAGGTCAACCTGTTCGAAAGCTCGGTCGCAGAACCGACCGAATTGTTGCGCAGCCAGATCATCGAGGCTTTCGGAGGCGAGATCACCACGCGCTATACCAGCACGTTCGACGGCGGGAATCCCTATGTCGTCAAACATCTGGCGAAGGGGTATGGCGTGTCGGAAGACCAGCTTTACACCACCACGGGTGCGACCGGCGCCATCGCGCTGATCTATCATGCGCTTGTCCGTCCGGGCGAGCGTGTGCTGGTGGAAAATCCGGGTTTCGACCTGTTCGGCAATCTGGCCCATGCGTTCGGCATTCCGTTCGACCGTTTCCAGCGCAGCGGTCCCGGTTTCGCCATCGACATCGACGCGCTGGAACGCAGCATCGGCCCCGCCACGCGGCTGGTCGTGATATCGAACCTGCACAATCCCACCGGCGTGCTGACGGGCGAGGATACGATCCGCGCATTGGCCGCGCTGGCCGAAAAGCACGACCTGTATGTCGTGGTGGACGAGGTTTACGCGCCCTATGCGGGCAACAACCTGCGCCCCGCGGCATCGCTTGGCATTTCGCCGCGACTGATTTCGGTCAACAGCCTGACCAAGATTTTCGGGCTGAGCACGCTGCGTTGCGGCTGGCTGATCGGCGACAGCGAGACGATCGCCCCGATCAAGGCGTTCGGCCACGAATCCGAATTCACCATCTCCAATCTGTCGCACGCCATTGCCGCGCTGATCATGGAGAACCCCGATCCCTTCATGCAGCACACCATGGACACGCTGGCACAGGCGCGGCCCGTGATGGAATCCTATTATGCCCACTGGCGCGACGAAGGCTTTATCGAAGGTGACCTGCCCGAATTTGGCTGCATCGCCTTTCCCCGCCTGACCGGCATCGCCGATACGCGCCGCTTTTCGGACTGGCTGGCCGATCGCAGCGGTGTACTGGTCGCACCCGGAGAGTGCTTTGGAGCGCCGGGTTATGTAAGGCTGGGCTTTGCGATGGATCGCAAAAGGCTGGTCTATGGACTGGACGCGCTGACCGACGGGCTGAAATCCTATCGCGCGGCACCGCTGTCCCGCGACGGGGCTTGAAGGGAGCGATCGTTCCGATCATGGACCGCAGAATGAAACCCCATTGGCAAGTGCTGCCGCTGGCCGTGATCTTTGCGCTGCTGTGGGCAGCGGTCGCATGGCTGTCGCCCGCACATGCCCAGGATGGGCCATCCGCGGCTGGAAACACCCGGCGCGGTCAAGCACAAAACGAAACGGCAAGCGCCGGAATTCTTGCCCGCAGGCCGCTTGCGCTGGCGGGCATGGACGGGCCGCTGATGGCCGAAATGGGCGTGTTGCCCGTAACCGCCGGGCCCGATACGCAGGGCGCGACGGCAGGCTATCTGTCCTATCGCGCCGAAAATGCGGATGCGAACAGGCCGGTGATTTTTGCCTTCAACGGCGGGCCGGGGGCAGCCGCGGCGTTTCTGCACATGGGCGCGCTGGGCCCCGTGCTGGCACAGGTCCCGCAGGACCCCGCCGCCGCTGCGCCGGAAGAACCCGTCTGGCTGTCGGGCGCGGCGGAACTGTACCGCGTGGCCGATATCGTGTTCATCGACCCGCCCGGCACCGGCTTTTCGCAGCGCCCCGCAGGTGCCGGCGAAGCACCCTATCGCAGCGTGTCGGGCGACGCGCGCGCCAATGCCGAACTGGTCGCCGCATGGTTGCACCGTCAGGAACGCACCGATGCGCCTGTCTATATCCTTGGCGAAAGCTATGGCACGATCCGCGCTGTCGCCATGCTCGACGCCTTGCAGGAACTGGGCCTTGGCGACCGGCTGCGCGGGGTGATCCTGCTGGGGCAGGCGCTCAACATGATCGAGACATCGCAGCGCCCCGACAATATGGTCACCTATCCGGTATCGCTGCCCACGCTGGCCGCCATCGCCTGCGGACATGGCAGGATCGCCGCCCCATGCGACCCGCAGGACGCAGCCGACGCCGCCGCGCGGTTCGGGCGCGAAACCTATCTGCCCGCATTGTTCATGGGCCGCGACCTCCCCGCTTCCGAACGAAGGCGGATCGCGCAAAGGCTGGAAGAATTGAGCGGCATTTCCGCGCAATTCTACCTCGCCAACGACCTGCGCATTTCCAAGGAACGCTTTCGCGTGGAATTGCTGCGCGAACAGGGGCAAGTGACGGGACGCTATGACGCGCGCTATACCGCGCCGCGCTCCGCGGATGTGACGGTGATGATGGGCCCCGATCCGGCCTCGGTTATTTCGGACATTTATGAAAAGGCGATGCGCGATTATCTGCGCGTATGGCTGGGGATCGCGAATGCGGACGCATACAAGGTCATTTCGCGCTTTGACCAGCCCTGGTCCTATGGCGGCGCGGACAGCCCGTTTGCCGATTGGCCGTTCATGCAGACCGTCGAAACCCATGCCGCGCAAAACCGCTGTCTGCGCCTGTTCGTCGGCACCGGCCTTTATGACCTGACGACCACGGTGGGTGCGGCGGATTATCTGTTTGCGCAATCGAACCTGCCGCGCGACCGCTGGCGGAACGAGGTCTATGGCGGCGGCCATGTGTTCTATTCCGACGATGCCAGTCGCACCGCATTTCTCTCCGACCTCACCGGCTTTGTGCAGGACGATCCCTGCCGGTGAGCGATAGCGCATCATCGCTGCGCAAGGGGATCGGCCTGTGGGGCGTGGTCTCGCTGGGGCTTGGCACGGCGGTCGGCGTGTCGATCTTTTCGGCCATTTCGCCCGCAACCGCGCTGGCAGGCCCCGCCATGCTGCTGTCGGTGGTCGTCGCCGCGCTGCCAATGTATCTGATCGCGATCAGCTATGCCTTTCTGGGATCGGCCATGCCCGTTTCGGGCGCCAGCTTTGTCTGGCCTTCGCGTTTCCTGCATCCGGCGCTGGGATTCATTATCGCGTGGATGCGCATTATCGCCAATATGGGCGCGATGGTGGTGCTGGCGCTGGTGGTGGTCCGCTATGTGTCGATGGTGGTCGACCTGCCGGTAAAGCCGACCATGTTCGCGGTGCTGCTGGCATCCTATCTGGTCAATCTGGCGGGCGTGCATATCGCCGCGCGCGCGCAGACCGCGATGATCGGCGCGCTGGTCGTGCTGTTCGGCGTGTTCGTCGCATGGGGCGGCGCGGTAGCGGCGGAACCGGCGCGACTGGCGCCGTTCGTGCCGCATGGCTGGGGCGGCGTGCTGGCGGCGACGCCGCTGCTGATGGGCCTGTTCTTCGGGCTTGAAGCCGCGACCGAGGCAGGGGCCGAAGTCGCCGACGGCCGCCGTTCGATCCCGCTGGGAATCGCGCTGGCCATCGGATCGGCCACGCTGCTGTATATCGCGGTCGCCTTCGTCGCGCTGACCGTTCTGGGCGCCGACACGCTTGCCACCAGCGAGGCACCGATCCTCGACGCGGCGGCGCAATTCATGGGGCCGCTGGCAAAACCGGTGATCGTCTGCGCAGCGGTGGTTGCGATCGGCACCAGCCTCAACGCCATTTTCACCCTGTTCAGCCGCAGCCTGTTCGCCATGGGAGAGGCCGGCGTGCTGCCCGCGTTCCTGACCCGCGTTCATCCGCGCACCCATGTGCCGCATGTCGCGCTGCTGGCGGTATTCCTGATCGGCTGTGCAGGCCTGTTGCTGCCGATGGAGCTGACCTTTCTGTTCCTTGCGGTCAATATTCCCAATCTGGTGAAATATGGCAGCATCTGCCTAGTCGCGGCGCGGGTCGCGTCGGGGCATTCCGATCTGCACGCGCAGGCTGCGTTCCGCCCCTCGCCCGCTGCGATGACATGGCTGGGTCGCGCAGGGGCGCTCTGCGCGCTGGCTCTGGCGCTGACGGGGATAGAGGCGGACTGGCGCCCCTATGTCCTCTTGCTGGCATGGGGCGCGGCGGGCGCCATCTGGTATTGCCTTCGCCCCCGCCGCTAGGGTCGATCAGAACGCATCCTGATGATCGTGCACCCGCCCCGCAGGAACGTGCGCGGCGGTAACGGAAGGCTGCGCGACGGATGGCGGGGCGGCAAAGGGTGCAACGCCCACTTCCTGCCAGATTTCCGACGGGTAATAGACCACCCCCCCTTTCACCACCATCGCCATGCGATGCAGCGCGGTCATATCCTCAAGCGGATTGCCGTCGATCAGCGCGAAATCGGCCAGCTTGCCCTTGGCCACCGATCCGCGCGACTGGTCCAGCCCCATATAGGCCGCCGGACCCAGCGTGCCGATCCGCAGCACATCGGCAGCCGGAATCCCCGCCTCGGCATAAATCTGCAATTCGCGGTGAAGCGACAGGCCGGTGCCATCGTCGGTTCCGGGCAGCAGGGTAATGCCGCGCGCATGCATATCGGCCAGCAGCGCCTTGATCGTATCGAACGCGCCCTCATAGGCGGCCAGATCCTCCGGCCCTTCCATCGGCGCAATGCCCTGCAGGCGGCGGCGCTTCAGGCTGACGGGCAGATGATCGTAATAGGACCGCACCGCAGGGGCGACCGCGCCGTCGCGGCTTAACATCAGCAGTTCCAGCGTAACGGCCGTGGGGTCCAGCGCAATGCCGCCCTTTTCCATCGCGTCCAGCGTGGCATCGACCCGCGGCGCATGGATATCCAGCCCCGCCGTCCGCCGCATCGCGGTCAGGCGCAGCGGCGTGCGCGTGTCCTCGTCCGGCCGCAGCACCCAGCCCAGCATCAGCTGATTGATATGCGTAATCTCGTCATAACCCGACGCGATCATCGCATCGGCATTGGTAAAGGCGGGAATATGGCCGGTAACCCCCATGCCCAGCCGCTTCGCCTCTTGCGTAACGGCAGGCACCCAACCGGGATCGAAGCTGTTATAGATCTTGATCTGCCAATAATTGCGCGCCGCATACCAGCGCACCGCATCCAGCGCCTCTTCCTGCGTGGCGGCAATCAGCCCGTTGCGCGCGCTATATTCGCTGCGCCCTTCCAGAAAACCGTTGCGCACGATGCGCGGCCCCGCCAGCTCGCCCCCTTCGATCCGGCGTTGCAGGTCGAGCAGCACGTCATTGTCATTGCCCATGTCGCGGACAGAGGTGACGCCCGATGCAATATAGAGCAGCGCGCTTTGCATCGACAGATGCGCATGCATGTCGTTGAGGCCGGGGATCACCGTGCGCCCCTCTCCCTCGATCAGCACCTCGCCCGCGCTGGCGGGGCTGTCCACCGGTTCGACCGACGCGATGCGATCTTCGAAAAATACCAGCGATGCGGGCTCGCCCAATGTGCCGCTAAGGGAATCGAATATGCGCACGTTGCGCAGCCGAACGGGCACATCGAAACGATGGGCCAGCCGCTGCTGCAACAGGGCAAAGCGCGCGGCGCTGCGCTCGGCAGCGATCGCGGACAGCGCCTCGACATGGCGTTCCAGCCCTTCGCGGATCGTCGCCCCGCCCGACGAATAGCTGGCCACCAGATCGCCGCTGTCGTCCAGCAATATGGCCAGGGGCGACATGCCGATGCCCTTGATCAGGAACGACCGGTATCGGGTGCCGCCCAGATCGACCGGCGCTTCCTCTTCCAGCGACAGCATCCCGCCCGGTGCCGATGCCATGGCGTGATCGGCATCGGCCAGCAATGCGCGCGCATACAGGCCCAGCGACCACGGGCTGCCTTCCTGCGCGACATAGATTACCGGTCCGTCTGCCTCCAACGATCCGGTGCCGGTCGAATCGCGCCAGCGCAACATCGCGCCATCGCGGCCAAAGCTTTCGTCGACCGTATTGCCGAATGTGCCGCTGCCGGTCAGGCTCCATGCCGTCGGCAGCCCGTCTTCACCCAGAACGATCCGCTCCTGCATGGTGGGGCCGCGTCCGTTGTTCTTGACATCATGGTCTATCGCCACGCTGTCCCCGTCGATATCTGCGACGACATGACCCACCCGCTCGCCCCCGCTGATCACGACGAACGATTGCTCCTCCGCATGCGCGACCGCCGCGAAGGACAACGCCGTCGCGGCAAGCAGGGACAGGCGGCAGAGGGGAAAGCGGTGCATCAATTGTCCTTTTCGGCCAGATTCTTGCGATAGACATAGGCGGCGGCGGCAAGGTCCTGCACCGCATGGCCCAGCGATTTATAGATGGTGATCTGATCGCTGGCGCTGCGCCCCGCGACTATGCCCAGCAGCACCTCGCCGATTTCCGCGACGATATGATCGGGGCCGACCAGCCCGGCATCCTGCGCCACCAGAAATTCGGCCGCAGCGTCGAGTGCGGATGCCTTGCTGTCGGCAATGTAACGCGCCGCGCAAACAAGCGCGCTGTCGATCTCTACCGGTCCCGGGCCGCTTGATCCCACGATATTCACATGGGTCCCCGCGCGCACCCATTCGCCCGCCAGAACCGGCTGTTTCGCACCGGTCAGCGTGCAGATCACATCGGCCTGCCCTGCCGCTTGCCGCGCGTCACCGGCAGGCTCTACCGGCAGCCGGTCCTGCCAGCGCGCCACCACCGCGTCGACATGGGCGCGGTTACGGCCCCAGATCGCGATACGGTCGAATTCGCGCACCAGCGGCAAAGCCTCCAGATGCGAATGGACCTGCCCGCCCGTGCCCATCAGCAACAGGGTGCGCGCATCGGGCCGCGCCAGCGCATCGGTCGCAACGGCCGTCGCGGCAGCGGTGCGGATATGGGTAATTTCCTCGGCATCGGCGATGCACACGGGGCGCCCCTCGTCCGGTTCGAACATGGCGACCACGCCGCGATGCCGCCTGACGCCCGGATTGCCGGCCTGCGCGAATACGCTGATCATCTTGGCGCCGAACATGTCGTCATCGCCCAGCGAACCGGGCATCTGCGCAAAGGTCCGCCCCTCGCCCATATGGATCATGGTGCGCAGCAATTGCCGCGTCCGGCCCTGCGACAGCGCCTTCATCGCATCGGCCACCGCCGCGATACAGCCCGGATAGTCGAGCAGGCGGGCAACATCCGCCCCGTCGAAAATGGCGACTTCGTCCTTACGCATGATGGTCCGGCCTTTTCCCTTGGCGAACGGGCAGTTGGATCAGTCTAGCCGCAGGGGCGGCAACGCCCGTGTCTTTCCTGTCGCCGTTCAAGCTGTCATAGAATTACCAAGCCAATAAACCATCGACAGGAGCATAATTATGCCTGCGCCGCTTGACCGGCTCGATATTAAGATACTCGACCGTTTGCAGATCGATTCCTCCGAATCTTCCAGCGAGATTGCCGAACGGGTCGGCCTGTCGCAATCGCCCTGCTGGCGGCGGATGCAGCGGCTGAAGGACGAAGGCTATGTCACCGGCAATGTCTCGATCCTCGACCGGTCGAAATTCGGCGAATCCATGTTCATTTTCGCCCAGCTGAAAATGTCGCGCCTGTCGGACCACGAACGCGACCGCTTTGTCATCGCGATCGAAAACACACCGCAAATCATGGAAGCCTATACGCTTTTCGGCGAGATGGACGTGATCCTTAAAGTGCTGGCCCCGAATATGGCGTGGTATCAGAACTTCACCTTCCGCACCCTGCTGCGCCTGCCGGGGGTAGAGGATGTGCGGTCGACCGCCACCCTGTCCGAAATCAAATGCACCCATCGCCTGCCGCTACCCGACGAGACAGGTGCCGGAGCATAGCCTATGCGCAGGCAGGTGCGGATGGCCTGCTGTTCGTGGATGCAATTGCGCCCGACCGGCCTAGGCTGACGGGCATGATGAACCGGTCCCCGCTTTCGTTCGCAGCCATGCTGCTGGCTTGCTCCCTCTCGCTGGCGGCGCTGCCCGCTACCGCGCAGGACGCGCCCGATCTGCACATCCATTTGTCACCCGCCGCGCCCGATGCACAGGGATATATCCGCAGTCTGGACGTCGCGATCAGGATCGAAGGGCTAGCCCCCGATGCGCAGGTTGAAATGCCGGTGCGGCGCCACACCGTCCCGACATCTGCCGATATGCTGTCGGCCCTTGCCTTTTCGGATGCAAAGGGCGTGCTGGCGGTGACCGCCGGCGATGAAGGCGGGGACGGGGATGACGCCAATCGCGCGCGGCACTGGCGCCCCTCGCGACCGGTCGAGGGCGCATTGACCGTTGCCTACCGCGTCACGATCGACCCTGCGCAGCCGCTGTTCTCGCTTCCCCAATACGAACTTCGCACGCGCAACGGCGTGCTGTCGGGCGCTGGGCTGTCGTTCCTGATGCTGCCTGACGACGAGATCGCGCGCGACACCGATATCGACTGGCATTTCGCAGCGACGGATCGCGCTCGCCGCGGGATTTCCAGCCTTGGCATCGGCAATGTGCAGTCCGGTCGCCCGCAAACCGCGCAGGATCTGCAATCCTCCTATTTCATGGCAGGCACACCCCATGCCTGGGAAAAGGGCACTTTCTTTGCTGCATGGGACGGCGATTTCGCATTCGACGGGAAAGAGATCATGGGCTGGGCCGCACGGTTGCAGGACTTCTATGGCGATTTCTTCCGCCAGCGCCCCGATCATTTCGGCGTCTTCGCCCGCGTCAACGAAACCAATCCGGGCAGCGGCATCGGCCTTACCGACAGCTTTGCCTTTACCTTCGACGACACGATGGAGCCCGATGCGCTGAAGGGGCTGCTGGCACATGAAATGCTGCACGCATGGGTCAACTCGCTCGATGGCAAGATGAACGAACCCGACGGCTTCGCCTCGTCCTGGTTCGGAGAGGGTCTGGCCGTCCACTACCAGCGCCTCCTTCCTTTCCGCGCCGGGCTGATATCGCGGCAGGACTTCCTCGACGATCTGAACAGCACGGCGGGGCGTTACTATACGAATGTCATGATCGGCACGCCCAATGACGACATCGGCGCCGGTTTCTGGCGCGACACGCGCATTCGCGTGCTCCCCTATGATCGCGGATCGCTCTATTTCGCCGAAACCGATGCGGCGATCCGCGACGCATCGGGTGGAGAACGCTCGCTCGACGATATCGTGCGCGAAATGCTGGCAGAGCGCGCATCGGGGCAGCCGATGGATCTGGCGCTATGGGAACGGCTTTTGCATCGCGAACTGGGCGATGCAGGCATCGCGCGCTTTCACGCCATGTTGGCAGGAGCCACCGTGCTGCCCCCGTCAGACGCCTTTGGCCCGTGTTTTCGCCGCACGACCCAGCCGATGCGCCGCTTCGATCTGGGATTCGATCCCGCCAGCCTGCTGACGCAGGACCGCCGCGTAACCGGCCTCAAACCCGGCTCGAACGCCGAAAAGGCTGGCCTACGCGAGGGAGACCGAATCCTGAACCGCTTTTCACAGGACGGGCTGCAGGGCCGACAGGACGGCGTCCTCGATCTGGAAATCGAACGCGGCAGCAAACATCTTTCGATCTCCTACCAGCCAAGGGGCGAAGAGGTCACCGCCTATCAATGGCAAACCCAACCCTGCCCCGAATAGCACACGCCGCAGCCCAACCGAGCCGCACGCAGGAAACCGCCCGACGGGGCAGCTTTCTGCGTGTGTTCACAACATGTTGAGAAGTGATGGTGCCAGAAGAGGCATCACATTCGAAATACTTTTCTACGTTTTTTCAAATAGTTAGGAATTTGGCTGTTTGCAAAAAGTCCTCAAAAGGCCCTCAAAAGTCGTATAATGCATTGGTTCGATGCCTTTTTCAGGACTCGGAATTGTCACAGCGGCTTCGATGGCAAGGAAGTTCAATGTCTCCTTTGCGCCCTAATGTCGGCCATTTAAGCTCGCTTGAATCTTTTCCGAAAGCTGCCTGTCGTCAGCATCAGCCCAGATGGCAGCTTCGCACCTTAGCAACCACTCCTTGCGATCGGCGTGCTGTCCCCCCCGAGAGTGGGCGTCGGTTCAGCACAAGGGATCGCTGCAAATGTGCGCTCCTATTGCGACCGCCTTGGTCGGCAGCGCCGAGGCATTGCATAACAAATGCAACGATAACGGGTCGGTATCCTCGCTAGAACGGGGATAGTTGTGGGGCTGCGATTAATAGAACTTATACAGTTATCGCGCCTTCGCGTTGGGATTGTCAAATGGCTCGGAGAAAAAGGGCAAGAAGCCGTGTGCATTAAGCTACAATGGCGAAATGCCTCGCCAACTCGTGCGTGATGCGGTGCAGCTGCCGTGTTTCTCGGTCGATGCAGCACAGGGTCGTGTCCACTTCGGCGACAGACACGCTGCCGCGGCTGAACTGTATTTCGAATTGCGAGCGGGACCCACGAAAGCCCCTGAGGAGGACTTTCGCCTCGAGCTGGTCGCCGAGAAACGCCTCGCTGCGATATCTGATGTCGTGGCGCAGGGCGATCCATGCGATCTTTGCGACCTCCTCCGCCGGCGCATGTGCGACCCAATAGGCGGTGATCGCCTGCTGCACCCAGGTCAGATAGACCGCATTGTTGACGTGATCGAGCTCGTCGATCGCATCAGGGCCGACCGTGATGGGATAGACGAAAGCCGAACCGCCCTCCTGCCCCCTCTGTGGGTTCATGGGCTCGCGCCTTCGTCCCATGCGCCGTCGCCAATCCAGCGCAGGGCCGTGAGCGAGGGCATGAACATGTATTCTCCGCCGCGCAGCCGGTTGAAGGTGGTCACGCCATCGATTTTTCGGCGCACCGGCGTTTCGGGAATGGTGAAAGTCCCGGGCGTCTGGTGCAGACCGACGATCGGATCCCGTTCTTCGCCCAGGTCGACGAAGTTGCCACGGTTGATCCATTCCTGCTGGAGAAATTCGATCGTATCGAATGCCCTGGCGCTGATGAAAATGAAGAACAGCCCGCGATCCTCCTGCGCATCGGACTCCGACGTCACGTCGCGGCTCCATTTCGGACCGTAGGTAGATGAGCGCCTGATGATGCGGTGGATGTTCACATCGCTGAGGATCGTAAGCTGGCTGTCGCGCGGATTGAGGCGGCGCATATGCGCGGCGTGCGGGCAGACGAGGCCGCGATGATCGTCTTCGTAGGAGAAGTCGTTGTTGCGTCGGGAATCGGCGCCAAGTTCCGGATCGTCCCGGTCCGGCGCTAACGGCAATGGCGCACCGCTCTGCCACCGGCCGAACATCTTCGCGGCTATATAATCCTGCTCTCCTTCGTCGGCGGATTGCTCGCGCAGGAAGTCGTTAAACGCGCCGACGCGGCTCTGATATTTTCGCAGCACGATGTATGACCCGTTGCGCCCAAGCGGTGCGGGTTGCGGCATGGCGAGCGGGCTACCGGTCTCGCTGTTCTCGCCCAAGATGAATTCTCCAGGCGCGATCGCGCGCTCCTGACCGGGCAAGGGGTCGACCCCGCTCCCGTCGACCAACGGCTGCGAAATGCTGTCGCGAAAGCCGAAGGGGTTCTTTGCGTCCTCGTCGGCACCGAAACGGTGCGTACCGATCAGCGTGATGCCGGTGGATTTTTCCAGTTCGGCCTCGGCCTTTGCCAGCACGTCGTCGAGCGCATCGTCGTCGCGCGCATAAATGGTCAATGCGATATGGCAAGTGCCGGGGCGATAGGGATCCTCCCATGTTTCGGGCGCGTTTTCGCCGAAATCGCGTAGCTGCTCGGCGCGGGCGGCCATGCCTTGCTGGAAGGCCAGCGGAAAACTCTCCAACGAGGTTTCGGGCAGCCCGAGCGCCTTTAAGCCGTCATAGCTGATGGCGACGCCGGTCCACGAGTCCAGCTCGTCCGTCCAACCCGATGCAGCGGGGATATGGTCGGCCAGGCGGCGCAAAAGATCCCGCCCTCCGGCGGCCTCGTCGACATGGATCATCGAATGGATGCCGACATAGGGTTCGGGCCGGGATCGAAGGATCAGCGCCTGGATATCGTCGAGTTGGAGCTTGACCTTGTCCGGACGGAAGCGGGCGGAAAGTTCTTGCAGAATGCCCATGTCAATAATCCACGCCTTCGGGTTGCGCGATGGCCGTGCTCAGCTCGTCGAGAGCCTTGCTCGTGGCGGGATCCATATCCGCATTCGCCCGGGATTTTTCGAGGAAGTCATCCAGCGCGTGCTCCATCCGCTGGTACCGGCGGGTATCCACAACCGTCACTTGCGGATTGGCCACAAACCATCCCGATGCATCGATCTGGTGATCGGCGATAAAGTCCTTCACCTTGGGGCTGTCGATCCCCGGCCAGCCTTCGACATTGGCGAACAGCAGGTCCATCAACCCCGGAATCTTGGTGGCGAAATCGTTAATATAGGTGTCCCAGTCGCCATCATAGGTTGTGGCGAACAGGATGCGCGTGTCGTCGTCGAAAAATACGAAGCGCATATCGTGCAAGGTCGACACCCGCTGCGCGCCGTCCATATTGCCGTTGGTGAGGTCGAAGATGCGACGCAGGCGGTCCGCCCCGCCGGGCTTGACCTTGGCGATGGCGGTCAGTTCGGACACATTGCCCGACTGCATTCCCGCGCGCCCCGCCTTGTTGGCGGTACCCTTGTAATCGGGATTGTGGTCGCGGATCATCGCTTCCAGCGCGATTTTCGCGAGCTGCGGCAGGTCTTCTGCCAGCTCGCGCGCACGGCGGCGGATTTCTTCGGGCTTGCTCTCATCGGCAAGACGCGGATCGGTGCTTTTGGTCATGGCGCGCTCCTTTTGCGCTTGGTGGTCAATCGGGAATGTCGGACAGGGCCTGCGGCTCTATGCGCGGGCGATCGTTCTGAGTGTGACGATAGGTGCTGGACCGTTCGTAGGCCGCGCGGCGAATGCGCATGATGCCGCCCAGCGGGCGATGCGCCTCGACGCCGTTCCATGGATTGAACGACAGCACATCGTCGCCGAAAACCTGGCGTGGCGGGCTGTAGGGGTCCTGGCTGTCGAAGCGCAGCGTGGCGATGGCACGATGGGGAGACTTTTCCTCTTCCCACAACACGGCAGCATCTTCCACCGGCATCGTTTCGAGATCGGTGCAGAGCTGCGCGCGCAATTCATATTCGGTGCCGTTCGCGCGGAAAAAATCGCCGATTACGTCGCGCATGGTCGAATATTGGACGTCTTCGAGATCCCGACCGGTCAAATCGCGCACGGATTGGGATTTCGGGGCGAGCGACAGTTTGGCGACATGGTCGCCGAACCGGACAGCGGCCTGCGTATGATAGGTTTCGCCGAGAGGATGATTGTTGTCGCGCGCCAACCCCTCGAGCGTCGCGCTCGGCACCTTGCCCACCGCTTCCACCGCATCCTTCGCGCCGCGCGCCACGCCGGCAACGAGGCGTTGGAAGAAATCGGGCGCATGCGCGTTCTTTTCGAGCAGACCCAGCATCTGCTTGTATTTCGGGATCGTGCCGAAGGCGAGCACCGGGAAATTCACCATCAGGAAATCCTGGTTCTCGCCACCGATGTCGGGCGAAAGCCGGTCACCCGGAACGCCGATCACCTTGATCGCGAAACCGCGCGGGGCCGGAACCTCGTCCGAATGGATATCGCCCGGCGCGGACGAAAGCCGCGCGACGACCTCGTAGGTCTTCGGAGAAGCGAAGATGCCCTGCGCAAGCTCAGCCGACAGACCGTCGTGCACGGTCATGCTACCCTTAAGGATCGCGTGCGATTTCGCATGGGCATCGCGATGGGCGTGCCGATGCCGTTCGAACGCGTTGCGCGCCGTCGCATTCATCTGTTCGACGATCTCGCGCGTCAGCCGCTGTTCGTCGGGATCGACTTGCTCGACATTGGGGGTGAACCGTATGGGCTGCATGGGCAACAACTCCTGCCTGTTTTGCCTGCTGAAAAGGATCGACGGGAAACCGATCCTCTGGCCGGGCATTTGAAATATCAAGTGATATCTGAAAATTCGGTTCCGAAAATCAGGACTTTTGAGACGGATCGAGCACCATGAGCGGCGAAACCACCACCAAATCGCGTCGGCAAAGCCAGGCGGAAACACGCGCCAAGCTGATCGAATCGGCCGAGCGGCTGATGATCGCCCATTCCATCCCGGCACTTTCCGTGCGCCAGCTCTGCGCCGACGCCGGATTTACGCAAGGCGCCTTTTATTCGAATTTCGAGAGCAAGGAGTTGCTGCTGCTCGAAGTCATGGAAGGTCACTTGGCCGAACAGCGGGACCGACTGGAAGACCTCGCCGCCTCGATCCCGGAAGCCGATATCGATCAGGCCATGCAAACGCTTGCTGCGTGGCTAGCCGACATCCCCGATCGCCAGGCCTGGGCGGCGCTGGCGCTGGAATTGCAGCTCTATGCCTTTCGCAACCCGGAATTCCGCGCGCAGTACAAGGCTGCGGAGGCGCGTGTAACGGCCCAGTTCCGGGTTCTGATCGAAGGCCTGGCCGCCCAGTTTGGGCAGCCACTCCGCTTGCCCGCCGATGTCATCACCGAAACCTTGCTCATACTCTGGCATACTGCGGTCTTGCGATCGGGCGACGGCACCCAGCCGGAAGAAAGTTACGTGAAGGTCTTCAGGCAGATCATGTTCGGCGAACCGTCAGCCGGATAGCGTTGCGTGACCACCACCGTACCGCGTCACCCTTGCCCGGTTTCGTCCTTGCGCAGGTAAAGGGTCTGTGTCGGGAAGGCGAACCCGATGCCTGCCTGTTCCAATCGCTCGTAGATGTCGAGCATGAGATCGTTGCGGATTCTCAGGCTTTCGTCGAAATCGGCGGTCATGATGTAGGCAAAGGTTTCGATCGCCAGCGAGTCCGTTGCAAAATAACGTAATGTCGCCCGGCGCGGCTCCGGGGCGATGTGCTCGTTCTGTGCGAGCGCCTCTTCTATCAGGCCAATCCCTTCACGCAGCTTGGCCGCATCCAAGGCGTATTCGAGGCCGATCGTCTCGTTGAAGAGGAAACGTTCGCGCTTGGTATAGTTTTCGATCTGGCGTGAGGAAAAATCGCCATTGGGGATCGTGACGACGGTTCGTTCCAGCGTCCTGATCCGGGTCGACCGCATCCCGATATCCTCGATCGTGCCGAGCACATCGCCGACCTTGCACACATCCCCGACCTGCACCGGCCGGTCGGCCAACACGGATACGGTGCCGACCAGGTTCTCGACCGTCTTCTGTGCGCCCAGCGCCAGAACCAGACCGCCGATGCCGAGCGCTGCCACACCGGCGGTGACATCGAAGCCGAGCGTATCGAGGATGCCGAGCGCCCCCAGGACCAGCAACCCGGCCTTGATAACCCGGCGGGCAAAGACGATGACCGACGCGCTCTGGTACCGCGCGCGCCGCGTCATGCGCAGCGACAACCACCGGGCGAGCGCATCGACCAGGCGGAACAGGAACCACAGGAACACGATCCACGCTGCGAGGCCGAGATAGCGCAGCACGACCTGGCGCGCGACGATCGAGATCGGCGCAGCGTCCGACCACAGCCGGAAACTGACAATGGTCACAACCAGCGCCAGTGGTGGCAGGGCGGCATCGAGAACCCGGTACACCGCCCCATCGCGCGAGAGGACCTGCCGCAGACCGAACAGGAACAGCGCGGCCAGCAACCGGGTCGCGATGAAGACGGCGATCAACAGCCCCAGCAGCTTGACCCAATCCAGCGCAGGGGCACCGGCGACGATGGCCTCTTCCTCCGGGATCGCCTGCGGCTCGATATCCGGGAGGGCCTGTAGCGTCTCTGCCGACAGTTGCCAGATAGCGGACCCGTCCGTGCCGCTGCTCTGTGTCAGTAGGATGGGTATCTCGCCCCCGGCGAGTGTCCCGACCTGTTCGCTTGCCGGGTCGAGGCCATCGTCGAGCCGCCCGTTGGGCTCGTTGGCCAGTTCCTGATAGGTGGCGAGCGTCCCGCCCGCATCGAGCGCAGCGCGCAGGCGCGGCACGACCTCCGCGCGATCCATACCGGCAGGCAAGTCGAGATAGGGATCGAGGGCACCGGGATCTTCGCTCGCCAGCACGCCCAGCAGGTTGGTCACGGTCGAACGCGGCGTTTCCCGCCCGAAGGGATCCATCGCCACCTGCGCCTCGGCGGCGTCCCCGGACGACGGAAGAATCGACGTCGCGGCGAAAGCTGCGACGCCGCAAGTGAGCAGTACGGTTGCCAGCAAAGCATGGAAAAAGGCGAGGATCTTACGCATTTTGGGGGAATGTTTGGCGCGCGAGTGGCGGTTTTTCAACAGCAGACGTGCTCACCATTGTGGTACAGGTAACCTCCTGCGCTGGAGAGCTGTCCTGTTTGCCCGAGCAGGCGGGTAGGACACGCGCGCGCCTCCAGCGTCAGATATCAAGGCACAGCAAGAAACCGAAGTCGTAGCATATGGCTCGCTGGATGCGATGTCGGACCCCCGGGCGGTTCGCATGTTCATCAACGAACCTTATCGCGAATGGCAGTTTGCCGCCGCCGCCGGACTGCCCGCAGATTTTCCTGATGGAGAACCCGTGGGCCCCATGCCGCGGATAATGGAAACCACCGATAGCTGGTCGTTCGACTGGTCTGGATTTAATACAATCGTCGCAACGCCGTCAGGCCGCAACGAAGCAAGCGATAACAACTATCGCTTCGAGCGGGATGGACTCAGTTGGCGTCTCGTTGCCATCGAACTTATCGTGCCCATCCGATAAAAGACCATGAGGGGGAGCCCAAGCTGCTCGAGGGCTCCGAGCCTAGAATAGGTTAGGATGCCGAATGTCGACTTACTGCCGTCTGAACACCGGAAGCGGACTGCCTCTTCCCGGCGCGGTCCCAGCCCTCGAAAAAGGTCTATTGGGAGCTAATTCGGGCCGGGGTGCGATCCTCGACAGGGGCTGCGTCCAAATTTTGTGCTATTTGTCAAACATTTGAGCAAACATCACGATAGCTTTTTTGGGACTCGAAACTTAGAATCTCCCCGCCTGTCACTTGACGCATTACCCCATACAACGAGCTAGCGGCGACGCTTCCGCTTTACCCATTCATCATGTGGGATCCAGTCGCCGCGCACCCTCTTGGCCGCCTTCCAATCGTTGATCTTGTCGATCTTAGATGACCTGCGATTTACTACCACGGCACCTCGTGAGAGGCCTCTGAAGATAGATGAAAATATGCCCATTTGAACTGTCTCCTACCCGCGACCTCGACCCACATGCTCAATTCACGCCAAGCCAATTTCCAATCGCCTCTTCGGCAGTCTCTCCAAGTGAAAGGCCGAGCGAGGATGCACGATCGAGGACTGCACCGCGAAAAGCCGCCCCAATAGCCTCAGGACTGGGCGCCAACTCGGAATCGAGCCTAACGCCCCCAAACTGAGCACCGCGCATCACGTACGCAAGCGAATTGCGACCGACCTCAACGCCTTCACCCGCCAGCGCATCACGGCACCACCGCGTTGCTTCGGTTAGATTGAACTCATGGGTCTTGGCGTATTGTGCCAGTACGGCGAAAACCTTGGGCCAGTCAGCTCGATCAATTCTCGGCAGGTCCAGTTCTCTAGCAAGCAGGCCGACGTCGGCTGGCAAGCCGGCGCTCTCATCAGTCCTGTCAGCGGACGGCGGTTGATGTCGTTCGGCATCCCACATGTGATGCTGCGAGAACTGCACATTGGGTAAGTCCAAGGCCACAACCGCTGCAGTGAAGCTTCCGGCTCCGAACCATCCTGATTGCTTTGCATCGACGCATTTTCGCGCTGCATCGAGCGCCAGGGCGGCGAGATTCAAGGGGGCACTTGCCTCTTGATAACGCGTCCGGATCAATGAACTGAATTCGGCTCGACTATCTTCTTGCTCGGTCTCGCCTTGGCTCGGACCAGATTTGTCGACGTCCCCTAGTGCTAGGTCTGCATCTGCTCTTAGGAGTTCTGTGATTGCTTCGAAGCCGACAATGCGATCGGCGATAGAGGTATATGCTGCCGACAAATACCCCGGGGAGACGATCGTTATCCGGCGGTCTTCAGCACGAAGCTTTTGCAGGAGCGGCGTAAAATCGGAATCGCCTGAAGCGAGGACAAACTCATCAAAGTGTGTTCGATGATCGAGCAACTCCAGGGCATCAACAACCATGCGAATATCCGCGGCATTTTTGCCTCCTCGGGATACTGCTGGACAATCGATGACCTCAAAGCCTGCGCGTACCAGTCCCGGCCGGAACCGTGAAAAGTATAACCTCTCGTTGGCGTCTCCAGGGGCGCGGGCAAAGCCCGCCGGGTTCAGGTAGCAACGGGCAACAAGCCAGCGCCTTGGATCACTGATGACATGCGTGTTCGCCAGCACTTGAAGCCAGTCACCCGGCTCTGAAGCAAACCGCAGTGCCGCTTCGCGATCCAATTCCCATAAAGTCGTGAAAACATTGTCGAAATCGACAAAGATGGCGCACTTCGCCAGCATATAAAATCTCCAACATAAAATGAAGAAAGCAACCGAACAATTCGTTTGATTTCCTACACTTCGTCGTCCCAGAAATGCCTAGCAACAGGCTACGCATTAAATCTCGACTCGGTGCGCCTTCAGCATACACGGGTGGTTTGCGTTCGAGAACTGGCAGCTCGGCATGAGAAGGACGGTTGATAGAACCGCTCACTCCCTGTCACGGAGTGAATGTACCCGCTGGCTCGGCGTAGCTCTTGATGATCCTTTCAGGACTTTCATGCCAGCCGATGTTGAATGCCCAATAGGTCGGAAAGAAATAGAGCGTCGAGTAAGGCAGATGCTCATGGATCCATCGAGCGAGGATCCGCCAATCGCCTTGCTCTTGGTGCTTGGCCCAGAAACCAGGAACGACCACGCAAGCCATCGCCCCCATGTGGCCGTTCTCGTCGAGGCGATCCCAGATGTGCCCCGCGAAGTTGCTCTCGTTCGAAGCACAGGTGTAGCCGGCCTTCTTCTTACGCTGCATTGCGTTGCAAAAGCCATTCACCTCACACGAGCGATACGCAGACCGGATCGCAACCCTGCCCCAATGGTCTTGAAGGGGTTCGAGCAATTCCTCGCAAAGGCGTTTGCCCGCCTTGATCGCCAGGTCTGGATCATCTGGGGCATTGTTGAGCCCGTGGATCATTGCGACCTCGGAATAGAGCATGTCCCGCATGAAGAAGGACTTTGACAGTTGGACCCGGCCCAGATCTGTCAGCTTGGGAACTGTCCTGGCCGTTCCGAGCCTGGTGTGCGGGCCGTCGTTCGCCTCCGCAACCCACCCAATACGAAGCGCAACGTCGTCACGAATTTTCGGTTCGCTGATCGCGCCCACTTGGGGGGAAGAAAATCCTAGGGCACTTGCGAATGCACTGAAATCATCAAACCACGAACGACGCGGACAGAAGCTTTGCACCATCATGACCGCGTCTTGTGCGTGGTAGCGCTTAGCTTCGATGATCGCCGATGCTGTCCGGTGAATGAGCTGATACCGCAACGAACCGACTGTGGCAGGATCGAGACCAATCATGCCGCACAGCCGATCAAGTCGAGCCGTCCTGGTAGGAAGATCACCTTTCGGGTCAGCCAGCCATTCTGCGACGGTTGGACCAAAGGTCTCGTCGACTTTCGCTTCGATGGCAATAACGCCAAGCCCGCTCTCGTGACGAACGATAGCCATCAGGTCTGTCTGGCTTGGCCGTTGACCGTCACCGAGATCGACAGAGCGCTCAAGGAAGGCATCCAGCAATCTGCAATCGTGAAGCACGGCATCGGCACTCAATGCAGCCAGTATGGACGACGGCAACGCGTTCGCAGAAAACCAGAGGTCGACCACAGATTTGGCTGACCTTCCGGGCTGCCAATGGGTCGGCGAACCGAGGTGATGGATTGCGTCCTCCGGTCGGAGCAACGGCACGTGCACCCTCGGGATCGAAGTCTCGTCTTGCATTGCCAGTCGCCCACATTCCCCGCTTGTAGCCTTCGCCAATCCAAGGATACTCGAGTTCCGCATCTCGTCTGCAACAAAATGGAAAGAGCAGGAGCGTCATCCGACCAATATGCTGTGCCAGGCAAAGAAGCACCTGTTATAACAATTGATCTGGCTTGGTCTGCGGGGTAGCAATTGAGCGATGGCAGAGACGGTTCTTGAACAAGTGCGAGCGTTCGTCGAGCGTTTACGTCCGGATGCAGTTTGCGATGACTGCATTGCCGATCGTTTAGGGCTGTCAGTGAGGCAGCACGCCAATCACAAGACGCGGGAATTGGCCGGGTCACCGGGTTTCCAGCGCCAGGTTGATACCTGCACGCTTTGCGGTTCTCGCAAGAAGGTTATCCGTCGCGCTTGACGAGGGTTGAGGCGGACTGGCCATATTTATCCCGCAAATCCCGGAAACCTGAAAATGCGGGATAAACCGTTGCAGCCCGGAGCAAAGGGGGCGGGGACAAAACTTGGCTGGGTGCTCGATTCAAACAACAATCACCCGCTTCGACAAGAAGAGACCGTCAGATTTTTGGGATTCGAACATGACCAAATGGCGGCTCATCGTTCTAGATTTTCGCGTGATATCATGTTGAATATACGAAAATTCCCTCAAGCACGGACCTCAGGATTTGTATAAGAAATTGGCCGCCGGTCACGCCACAAGCTTCATTCAAGAACGGCCCAGCCTCAACGAAATTACAAATTGGCTGGCTTCGCCACGTCGGGAAGCAGCGGTGTTGGCTTTCCGCGAGTCGGCGTTCTCGAAGAAACCTGGAAGGGTTGTGAAACGCGTTTCCAAGCATGTGCGCCCTGCTTTCGAAACGGTGCACCTGGCCCAGTGGGACAAAGTGTTGAAGGCAGTTTTCGGTGTTCGCTTGGCATCGGTTCGGGAAACCGATGTCTTCGCCATGTACAACGACGAGGAAAAGGCGTTCTCCGAACGATCAGTAATCATCTCGGATCTCATGTTCGTTGCGAGAGGCCACGAAATTCAAACGACCATAAACATTTCAGCTAATATCTCTCACCACGCCATCTCACGCCTACTGGAACGAGGGGCGTCGACACCAGAAACGATCGAGCGAGATGTCCTACAGATCCTCCAAGAAGCTAGGGCACTAAGGAACTTCTTGTCGTCTGGAGTTGACCATAGTCTCGATAAGCTCATGGATGACATGACCTATGATTTGATGGTCCCATACGGTGAAGGTGGATTGGTCCTGCGCACCCTCCGTATTAATGCAACTCAGAAGTCGTTCTTTTCAGATCCTATGCCTGTTTTTTCCGTTCGAACATTCCTGGACAGGTCGATGTTGTCCTCCCGCCAGTACGAACGCATGGAAAACTTTCGATTATCTCACGATCCTCTTATTTCCGAAGAAGACTGTCGGCATACTGTAGCTTGGCTTAGAAAGAATGCCGAAGAGACTGACCCAAGAAGGCGACTGGTAGTCGAGTAGGCGGCCGTAATTGTCGTTTTCATAGGGGGATCATCGAGGCGAGAGTCACGACTGTAACAAAGGGCAGGATAGTTGAAGAGTGAGGAAATGATAGCGGCGCTAGAAGCCACCGGCGATTTCAAAGTACTACGGCGACTTCGACTGCCGCCCCAGGCAGCCAAAATTCCAGATAATGCCCGGCGAGCCATCTTTATTGATGTGGAGACCACGGGCCTTGATCCTAAATGCGATGAAATCATCGAACTCGCGATGGTGCCATTCTATTATTCAGACCAAGATGAAGTAATCTCGATCGGTGATGCATTCTCTGCCCTGCGACAGCCGGAAGCTCCGATCTCCGAAGAGGTCACGAAGATCACCGGGATCACCGATGCGATGGTCGAGAACAAGTCAATCGATCAATCAGACGTCGCCAAGTTCGCGGGCCGCAGCCTCATTATAGCGCACAACGCAGCGTTTGACCGACCTTTTCTCGAGCGCTTTTGCCCGGCGATGGCACAAAATCCGTGGGCTTGCTCGATGAGCGAGGTCGACTGGCGCGACGAGGGCTTTGAAAGCACGAAGCTCGCCTTCTTGGCGCTCAGCAGCGGCTTCTTTTACGATGGCCATCGCGCCGAAAATGACTGTCGAGCGGCAATTGAACTCCTTTCGAGAAAGTTGCCGAGCAGTGGCAAGGGAGCATTGTCGCAGCTCCTTGCTTCAGCGCGAGGCAACTCCTTTCGCTTCTGGGCCGAGGACGCTCCATTCGAAACCAAGGATCTGCTCAAAGCACGCGGATATCGATGGAATGGCGAGGCAAACGGCCAACCTCGGGCTTGGTGGAAGGACGTATTTGAAGCTGACGTAGAGCGCGAAAAGGCTTTCTTGCGGTCCGAGGTCTATCGGTCTGGCAAGACAGTTCGAACCGCAAAACTCACTGCGCATGAGCGCTACTCGCGGCGCATAATTCCGAACGACTGAAAAAAATGGCATATCGACAGAACCAACGCAGAGAATTCGGGCTACCGATTCAGCAATCCTTGATTGGATCTGTTTCAGACAACTGACGAGAAAGAGCCGGTGTTGCGATTGCTGGCCGGCAGGGGGACTTTGTGATTGAATTAACTGGGGAGCAAAGCGCCGCACTTGAAGCTATCGAGAGCTTCTTGCGCGACGATGACCTCGATGCTTTCATTCTGCGTGGGAGCGCCGGAACCGGCAAAACAACGCTCATTGCCAAATTGATGGACACGATGGGCAAGATGAACTTGTCCTGTGCGCTGATGGCGCCCACTGGCAGGGCGGCACGGATCATCGGCCACAAGGTCGGACAGATGTCCGGCGCCAGTGCTCACGGCAGCTCGACCATTCACGGCGAGATCTATGGATCTCCCAAAGTCAGTGTCAACGAAAGCGCCGAAGCGGAAAACGACCCTGGGGTCCGGATGGTGTTTCCGCTCAAGACCGACGAACCGACGGCCGCGATTTTCGTAATCGACGAGTCTTCTATGCTTGGGGACAAGGAGCAGTCCGGCGATTTCATGCAGTTCGGCTCGGGAAGGCTGCTTAGCGATGTGGTGAAGTTTGTAAGGGCGAAGCGGCCGGGGCGCAGAGAGCGACCTTTGACGAAGTTGTTGTTTGTCGGTGATCCAGCTCAGCTGCCCCCGGTGGGCGACAACACATCGCCGGCCCTCTCAGACGAATATCTTACGCGTGAATTTGGCCTTCGGGTCGCCACATTCGAACTGCGAACAGTTATGAGACAGGCGCAGGAAAGCAGCATTCTAGCGTGTGCCAGCGACATTCGAGATGCCATCGACGCAAAAACCTTCAACCGGTTTTCATTGGCATCCCAAGGCGACGACATCCAAAAGGCCGACAGTCGGCAGGCTGTAGACCTTGTCGAAAGGCATCTGCGCGACCGCGAGCCGAGCGTGGTTGTCGTCTATTCGAATTCGATTGCGCTGGAATATAACCGAACCATCCGTGAGCGCTGGTGGGGCGATGCGAACATGCCGATCCAGGTCGGTGAAACGCTTCTGGTCAATAAGAACAGACCTCCATTGAGCAACGGCGATCTGGTCCGCGTGATGAGGGTCCGTTCCGATCCGGAGACAGTGACCGTTCCTTTGCGAGGAGGACATCGCGTCAGCCTTTCATTCCGCGAGGTCACTCTGGCGTATCGCGAAGCTGATGGAACTATCGTCGCACAAGATACGCTTGTCCTGGAAAATCTACTCGACGCGCCCGGTCGCCAGTTATCCGCGCTTGAACAGCGCGCGCTGCTGGTCGATTTTCGGAACCGGCACCCCGATCTTCGGCCATCGTCCCAGGAATTTCAGCAAGCCATTCGCGCTGATCCATATTTCAATGCGGTTCAGGTGAAGTACGGCTACGCCATGACCTGCCACAAGGCGCAGGGCGGCGAATGGAAAACCGTTGTCGTCGATTTCAACGGCTTTGGCGATCCTCGCAATGAGCATTTCTATCGATGGGCCTACACGGCAATCACCCGAGCAGCGGAAAGTTTGGTTCTCATAAATCCTCCGGAGTTCGCGCCGTATAGTGACCAGATCTGGCGTGGGAAGGATCAACAAAGCACTATTCCCGTGGAAGCCAGTAAGGACCTCTCGGGCGATCCCGACTGGGATCGCTTTTCATTCTCCTCCTCACTTGCCCCACTGATGGAAGTTCACCAAAGACTACGGGCAGCTTGGAATGCGCGAGGAATCGAAATCGACCAACTGCGCCACTTGGACTATTGCGAGCGTTATACACTGACGCGCGAAGGCAAGCTTGCTTCAGTGCAATATCATTACAATGGACAATTTAAGATCAGTCGATCGGGTGAAGCTCCGGGGTCAGTGTCAGACCGCCTGCTAGCAGATGAGGCGCTGAGGATTCTTGCCGAGGTTGCCGGGAAGAAGGATGACATCCGGCCCGACGAATTCATCCAGGAGTTCCTTGATTTAATGGAGGAAGCGCTGGCAGGTTCATCCATCGCACGTACCGGCTTTCAATTGTCTCCATACCGTTTGCGCGTAAGTGTCGCCGATAGCTCACGCAGCGGGGATATCGACTTTTCGTTCAACGGAAAGTCGACCTGGACGTCCGCGCAGGAGGTTGGCGGTTCAGGGCGCACCGACGGCCTGTACGAAGATGTGCAGCGGTTGATGTCAGCAAGTGCAGCGACAAACCAATGACATCTGACACAATTTTTAAACTACGGAAGCAGGGTTGTTCATCCGAGGCGCTGGCTGTCGCGAGAGAAAATTACGATGCGAATGCTCGCGATATCTGGTTTCTGCGCGCATATGCTTGGGTTCTCTACGACCAGTTGAAAGATGTGGTGGGGCGCTTCGAGACGGGTCATTTGTCCGCGACTGAATTGAACAACCAATTTACGCCAACCATGCGGGAATTCGCCAGGTTCGGAGACCTGCTGCGACGCGACACCGCCTTTTCCCAGATCCTGCGCTTAGCGGGCAAGGTTTCGAAGGACTGGCGCGAGTTTCTCGGATTTGCGCGCTGGTCCGGAACGGATGATTTTTCCGATGATGACCGGCAGCCGTTCGTCAATGACAAAGGCAAGACGATCGACAGTCTGGAACAGCGCTTCCGACGAGCAATCTGCAGGGAAGCAGTCGCCCATCTTGCCGATGGTCAATCTTCGTCCGAATTAGTCGACTGGGGACTGGGCATTCTCGATGAGTCGCTTGCCGAAAATCCCAGCGACCAGTGGCTAAATTACTACCAGAGCAAAGCTCACCTGGCGCGCGGAGAGGACGCACTTGCGATCAAGCGCTTGGTGCCCGTCTTACGGCGCCAGGCCCGCGCTGCTTGGACCTGGGCCTTGCTCGGCGAGATACTCGAAAAGTCACAGCCCGACGATGCGCTGGTCTGTCTTGTGTACGCCACGCAACTCGCGAGAGAAGAGCAAGAGGTGGCAAAAGTGCGCATCCATCTCGCTCATCGACTTGCGTCGCAAGAGCGCTATGCCGAAGCCGCTCACCAGATATCCCTTGCACTCAAATACCGCGAAGACACTGGGTTTAAGATCCCCCAGGAACTGCAGCAGTTGGCGAGCAGCGAGTGGTATTCACGCGTCAATGGCGATGGCAGCATGCAGGACTTGCCCGATGTGGGCTCAGCGGCAATGGCGCTTCTTCGCAATTTGGATCGCAAAAGCCTTACGTATGTTCAAGGGGTCGTGGATGACGTGAACAACGACAAGGCGCTCAGCTATATTGCTACGGGCGTAAATACGGGGATGGCGCTGAAACATGCCAGATTCCCGCAGATTGCCGACCTCGTGCCGGGTACCATTTTGGAAGTGGGGCGGGCAGAATCCGACGGACCACCGTTGGACTGGCGACCCTCACAAGCTGTCGAGTTGCCGGGTCTTTGCGAAACGATGTCGGGCCAATTGGAGCGCCATGACGGCAATTCCTTCGCATTCATCCGCGCTTCCCGAGACGATATTTTTGTGCCGCCTGATTTAGCGGCAACTTTCGATACCGGGGGAAAATACGAAGTTACCTGCCTTGCAATCAAGCGTTCGGCAAAATCGGGAAAAATTGGTTGGCGTGCTGTGCAAATCTCTTCCAGCTCTAATAGCCCTTAAAGGGCTGGACGCCACGTGGTTTCAAAGATCTGCCGACTGCTGGATCGGCCTGGTGGCCTTTCCCTCCCGAGAAGTTTGGGCATCTGGTTCCTGGGTGGGGCTCAAATTGAACATTACGAAAATGGGGGTTGGGTTTGATCGAAATCGAAACGCAGGATCCATCCAGAGAATTCTTGGCCATGTGGCAGGCGGCTGGACGACACATCCAGAGCTTTTTTCAAGATGGGCTACAGAGTTGGCTCAAGGTTGAACCTCACCCGCCTTTTCTCGAGCACCTATCATTCCGCATCGGCAATCAGGTGTTCTTTGTGCGCCTGGAAGATGTGGAAGACAAGGCAGAGACCCCGGGCAATCGGGATGGTCTTTTAAGTGTGGCCGAAGGCTGGAATGGCTTTCCGTGCCTTATGCCAATGAGAAGGACGCTGACAGGCTGGAAACCGGAGTTGGGCGGTTGGGGCTTGATGGACCTTAGAAACGCTCAATCGGTCGATCCGTTTTCCCTGGTCTCTGATGAACTCATTGAGGTCACCGACTGGGAACTCCTTGATTTTGCAGTTCAAGTAGTCAAGCAATGGCTCCAAGGGAAGGGTTTCGAGATCATGTCCACTCACTCAAATCCCAAGGTCGATCCGAACATCTGGTTTGTCGGAGACAATGGACCTGAGTGGGTAATCGTACGAGCAGCGCGATATCCAGAAAAGGTGGCTCAGATACCGAGCAACGTAGAGGCCATCGCTAAGCAATGCGAGGCTCTCAGTCACTTGGGGAATTTCGCATCTGTGGGCTTTGCGTTGGCGGAAAACGTTGAAAGGCCCATCTGGCGGGGACATGCCGCCGATGTCCAATTTAGTGGAATTGAACGGGTTTGAGCGAGTTGTATTGCGACGCGCGGGTGCATGCTATCTCGCGGGCTAATTGAATGCACTGCTATGGAAGGCAGAAATATTTCACACTAGAAAATTCGCAAATATGGTCCCTGTTGCGACGAAGAATTTTGAGGAAATTGCAATGCCATTCAATTTGCGCGGAGGAAGACCCAAGAATATGGGTCAAGGGATATATTGGACACAGCGTCATTTGGCCGACACGCGTCGAAGGGCTACAAGCCGCAACGCCGCAGAGCGATTTAACGAGAGGTTTTTCCGCATAGATCGAGAGTTCCACCGCATTTACGATGCCCTAGCGGACAAAAAGGGGAACGTACCGGTCGTATCTGGGAGTAAGCTTGATATCGCATTAGACGAATACAGTTCTATCTTAGCTTACATTAATTCAGATCCTTACGCTGCAACGCAAGGAGATCTCTCGAAACTTGCCACCAGGGCGAAACGCATCCTGATTGAAATTGCCAAAGACCGCGGCCTAAGGCACGAATGGGATGCAAAAGAGAAAATCCTTACGA
The DNA here is from genome assembly GCF_020985325.1 of Croceicoccus sp. Ery5. Lineage (NCBI taxonomy): Bacteria > Pseudomonadati > Pseudomonadota > Alphaproteobacteria > Sphingomonadales > Erythrobacteraceae > Croceicoccus > Croceicoccus sp. Ery5. The sequence goes on along the minus strand of NZ_CP087587.1, from coordinate 345,879 downwards.
TTGATGCGCGATCAATCGATCTTGCATAATCGTCTGCATGAAATTCAAAAGGTCGCGATCCGATGACTGTTAAGCCAAAGTTTTCGCTCTCAATCGCAGACCTCGATAAATTGGACATGTGTCTCCTCTATAACGATGGGATACGCCCGGTTTTGCTTGAGCTTACCGGGAGGTCTACCAAGAAGCGCCTTACAATGCGCGATGCCACGTCCTCGCTCAAAGACCCGATAAGCGTTCGTCAACTCCTGGTTCCGGTAGCGCGCGTGGCACAGACAGATGCTGTCGTGAAGGATCGCCTGACGGGCTTCATAAACGATTGCGCCACAAGAGCCCTACTCAGCTTCGAGAAAGAATGCCCTTCGGACGACCGACCTAGAAAGGCGATTATCGCAACCAGGTCTTTTCGATCCGGCGAGCTCGACGAGGGTGGCTGGGCGGAAGCATACAAGGAGGGGCTCGCCGCCTGGGCTGGCTGGTTCGCGCCGAAAGGCTTTTATGCGAGCGCAGAATGGGCCGCCCTGGATTTCTCGAGTTGGCATTATCCAAGAGTACGCGGTTCGGCTTGGGCTATCTGGGCAGAATGGGGGGCACTCAACCTGCTCGCCTATCTTGGAATGGATTATCGCAAACGTGAAAAGCCAGACGAGATCGACGATGAAAATGCGGAGGCCCATCAGTGGGCTGTCGAGCGTCTCGCGCTTTGGTTGGAAGAGGACGCACCAGAGCCCCTTCCTCTGCCAGATCCGCGAACCGCAGCACGAGGGAAGGACACGCAGGCACTTTGCGAAGCTAAATACGTCCAGGAATATTACATGGAGTGGCCGACCATCGCTGCCTACCCGACCGGGCTTCAAGAAATCGGCAGACTTCAACTGGAACGCAACGCCAGTATCGAGATTCCGGAGGGAGTTACAAAGATCGGCGAAATCGATGTCTCCGATCATCCTGTCGTGAAACTGCCCGCCAGCTTACGAACGGTCGGAACCGTGGATGCCTCCTACGACGGATACGTCGAACTTCCGGAAGGCGTCGAAACGGTCGAAAGCATACGGCTTTATCTCGACTCGGTCGTGCACCTTCCAAACTCGATCCGCAGGGTCGGTAGCATCAACACCGAGGTGGAATCGCACATCGAAGATGTAGGCGTAGACGACGAGGATGAGTTTTGGGAAGGTATTGAACAACAGGAGACCGAGGGTGTGAAGGATTACCCGTTCTATGACTCTTTCGTCTCCTACAACGGTCGCTGTTTTATCAAGGCGAGGCAAGAGCTGACCTTCGATTGAACTCAAGCCTGTTGAGGCTCACCGAGCCTGCCTAATATCCACTCTTCGACCTCGTCTTCGGCCCAAGCGACCGAGTAGCCGCCCAGCTGCACCGGTTTCGGAAACTTGCCTTCGCTCATCCAGCGATAGATCGTCGAACGGCCAAGCCCGACGCGATGCTGCACCTCGGGCAAACGAATGAGGCGAGTGATCCTGCGGGCTTCGGTCGCTTCCTTGTCGATCTCTTCACCCACGATGGCTTCCTTCTGCACCAGCAAAGACATCGCCAAGGAGCGCGTCCTTGCGCTCGAGCTCGTCGATGTGATCGGAAAGCAAGCGGGCGACACGATGCGCGGTGCCCTTGGCCCACCGCGGCTTCACGTCGTGAACCTGGTTGCCCAGGACACGTTCGAGCGCTGAAGGCAGTTCGCCGGAAAAGTCCTCGAAGAATTGCGCGAGGTCCGATTGCAGCCACGCAATCGCGTGATCGCCGCTGCTGACGAGGAACAAAAGCAGGTGTGCGTGCGGCGCGACGCCGCTCGCGGCAAGAATGCGCAAGGCTTCGCCGAGGCTGGCCGAGCGCTCGCCGGCAAGGATGCGGCGCAGGGCATCCTTATGGATCTGCGCGTCACGCGCGATGTCGCAGCGGGCACGGCCGCTGCCTTCGACAGCGGCCAAAAGCAGCCGGGCGAGGTCGGTGCGAACCTGTTGTTCGGCAAAGAGCACCATGTTGGTCATCGACGAATCCTTATCCCTAGAAGTGATCGACTCCCGGGCTAACCGCGAAGGAAGCCTGTAGGAAAACGAAAAGAACATTTGGAGAACATAGAGGAAAGAACGAACCAGCTTCCTTCGACGATTCGCGCGAATTCCGGTCGCGTTCACGCGCATCGCGGCACGCTTCGCGCTAAACTCGGCACAGGCGGCGCTGATCCGCGATCAACCTGCGCGAATCCCGGCCAATGCACCTTCTGATGTCGCTTTTTGCTTGGTCGGCAGCCCTAAAATCCAATTCCCGATTTCCTACAGCCCGGCTCCGGGGAGAGGAAAGAACATACAGCGAACGCATCGCTGGCTGATGTTCAATCCCTCGAAAGGTTCCATCCATGACCACCAAGACTGCCCTTCCGGCCCAGCAGCGCACGACCAACGGTGCTCGCGGCCGCGACTACATTCTTCCCGCCTGCGTTGCGCTGGCTTGCGCCGGTGCAGCCTTTGCCGGCGCCGACACCACCTTCGATCCCGCGTTGACCAAGTTCACCGACTTTCTCGAAGGCTCGGGCGGCAAGATCATCACCGTGCTCAGCCTCGCGGGCGGTCTGATCGGTCTCGCCTCCGGGCGCTTCTCGCTCGGCCAGGTCGCGGTGCCGGTCGGCGTCGGGATCGGCGTCGGCACCGGCGTGCCGATCGTCACCTCGGTCGTGACCGCGGTCATCTGATCAGCGGATCCGGTCACGACAGGAGGGCGGCATGGCCGACAGGTACCTCGTTCCACGGCGGCTCGACGACCCGGAGCTCATCGGCTTCTGGACCATCGACGAGTTTGCAGGGATCCTCATTCCCTTCGCCTGGGGCATTCTCTCGCAGCATATCTTCATCGGTATCGGCCTGGCCGCCGGGGCCTGGCTTGCCTTGCGGAAGGCAAAGGCACGCGGCGCCGGTTCGGCACTGGTGCATGCTGCGTACTGGCACCTGCCCGGGAGCTTTCTCGGGCTGAAGGCCACGCCGCCCTCCCACTGCCGCCTGTTGGCGGGCTGAGGGAGGCGACCCATGCGAGCAGAATTCGCGCACGAACAGGCGCAGACCTACCTCCGGCAACGCAATCGTTTTGCCGTGCTGGCAGGTGTCCTTGGCCTGACCACGCTGGTCAGCCTCGGCGCGGCGGTCACCCGCGACAAGCAGGTGGTGCTGGTCCCGATCACTGCTGAGCGGATCACCGTTTCGAGCGGCGGGATAGATACGCCCTATCTCGAGCTCGTCACCCGCGACACGGCGCTGATGCTCCTCAACCGGGCACCCGAAAGCCTCGACTACTGGATGGCGAACATCCTGAAGCTCGCCGATCCCGCCGCGCACGGCCGCCTCAAGGCCGAGCTCGTCAGAATCGTCGAGGAGCAGCGCGGCTCGGACATCAGCCAGGCCTTCGTGATCGCCGAAATGCATGTCGACCCCAAGGCCCTGACCTCGACCGTCACCGGCACACTCAAGACCTTTGTCGGCGCGCAGGTGATCGCGAGCCAGCGCCGCTCCTTCCGTTTCCGCTGGTCGAAGCGTGGTCTCAGCCTCGCGCTCGCCGGCTTCGAGCAACTTCCCACCGACAAGGAGGAACCCGGCCAATGAGCCTTCTCCCATCTCCCCTCGCCGCTGCGCTTGCCGGAACCGGCCTTGCCTGTTTCGCGATCGGCGCGACAAGGCGCCCCGATCCCGGGCTCAAGCTGACCGGCCTCGCCGTCCTCGCCTTCGCGATCGCGCCAGTCCCGGCGCATGCCGACCAGTTCGTCGAAGCAGCCGACAATGCGACCATCGACTGCGAGCTCGCCCGCGGCGAACTCACCCGGATTGCGCTCATCGATGACGGCTTTGCCAATGTCTCGAAGATCGCGAGCGGCTTTCCCTACAACGACTTCCAGGTAACGCACGAGCCGGTGCGTGGAGACATCTATATCTCCGTGCCCCCGCAATTTGCCGCTGCCCGGGTCAGTTTCTTTGCGACCAGCAAGGCGGGCTATGTCTACAAGTTCGCCTGCCGCCTCGGCGGCGAGGAAGCGACCCAGCTCTTCGTCACCAATCCCGCGCTCACTAAAGCCGCGGCCACCGAATGGGAGACCGAGACCGGGCCGGAGGATGCCGCGATTCGCCTGATCGAGGCGATGGCGAGCGATGCCGTCCTGCCCGGTTTCACTGCCCGCGCTGAACTTTCGGCTCCGCGCCGTACCGACGGGATCGAGGTCCAGCTGGTCGCCGAATACCAGGGCGATGAGCTTACCGGACAGCGCTTTCTCGTACGCAATCTCGGCAAGGAGAGCCTTGCGCTTGGCTCCGAGCGCGAAGGTCCCGCAGGCGCGCTCGCTTTTGCCTATGGCCGCGATGCACTCGCTCCCGGTGAAGCGACCAGTGCCTTCCTTGTCTTTGCCAAGGGAGGGCTCGACTGATGGCCGAGGCAACACAGAAGGACGCCGAAAAGAGGCCTCTGCCGGGCTCGCCCGAAGCGCGTGAAAGCGGACGGCGCAACCTCAATTCGCAGATCGCGCAGCGCCAGAAGATGCTGCTCGCCGGGATCGGGGCCATCGCGCTCATCGGCGGCGGGATGTTCATCTTCGGCGGCGACGGCGAGGAGGGCGGCAGTGATGCCAATGGTGCGGCGACGATCGACACCGGCGGCCTCGTCAATCGTAACCTCTCGCAGCGCGAATTCGTTGCGAGCTACGGCAACCGGCTCGATGCACAGGGCCGCGCGATCAAGGATCTCCAGCAGGCCCAGCTCCCGCGCCCCGAGATCGAACAGGAGCTCGAAGCCTTGCGCAGCGAGAACGCGCAGATGCGTTCCGACGGCCAGGCAGCGATCGACGCGATCTCGGCCGAGAATGCCAATCTACGTTCACAGCTCAGCGACGCTGCAAAAGCACCTGCAGCCGCACCGCCGCTGCCGCCGCCACCGGCCTATGGCCCCGGCGTCGGCAACGGCGGAGCTGTCCAGCCACAGCAAGGAGCGCCGGAAACGCAGGGCGGACAGCTCAGTCTGATGAGTTTCGGCGCGGAGACGGGCAAGGACAGCAAGCCGCGTGCGGCAGAGACTGCGCCCGCACTGCTGCTCGAAGCGAGCCGCGATTACCTTCCGCCCAACAGCTACGCACCGGCAACGGTCATCGTGGGCGTCGACGCCTCGACCGGCGTTGCCAGCCAGAGCGATCCGCTTCCCGTAGTGCTCCGGATCACCGGTCCGGCCCGCTCGGTCATGCGCGGCAACAAGCTGCTCACCACCGACATTACCGGCTGCCTCGTCAATGGCGCGGCGCGCGGCGATCTCTCGGCCGAGAAGGTCTACGTCAAGCTGGTGCGCATGACCTGCGCGCAGCCCGGTGGCCGCTTCGCGGTCAGCGAGGTCAAGGGGTTCATCTCCTTTGCTGGAAAGTCGGGTGTGCGTGGCCGCGTGGTCAGCCGCGAAGGCAGCCTCGTCAGTCAGGCACTGCTGGCCGGGATCGTTGGCGGCTTCGGGCGCGGATTTTCCGCCAACGCCAACGGCATCTTCACGCAGCCTGTCGGGGCCAACGGTCAGCGCGAGGCGCTGTCGCCGACCGACATCCTCGCCGGTGGCTTTGGCCAGGGTGCCGGCGAAGCCGCCGACACCGTCAGCCGATACCTCATCGAACGCGCCGAACAATACCAACCCGTCGTCGAGATGCCGACCGGCATCGAGGTCGAGATCGTCTTTCTCGACGGCGTCCACGTCAGGAGCCCCTCCAAATGAACTACAATGACCACCGGCCGGGCCTGAAGGCCCGCGCCGCCCACCTTGCCCTTGCCCTTTCGAGCGCCGCCGCCGTGCTGACGCTCGGCGTCTCGGCCGTCACCGCTATGCCTGCGAGCGCTGCAGGCATGGCGAGCGATGTCGCGCGGGCGCTGAAGCTGCGGCTGCCCAAGACCCCGATCGATGCGATCAGCTGCGACACGCTAGGCCCCTGGTGCGAAGTCGTCTCGGGCGACACGCTGTTCTACATCGACGAGACCGCCCGCTATCTTTTCGTGGGCCGTCTCTACGACATGGAAGAGCGGCGCGACGTGACCGCCGCCCGCCTGCTCGAACTCAATCCCGACCTGCTCGCGGCTGGTGCGGCGCGCGTAGCGAGCGATGCACCGGCGGGACGCGACGAAGCGCCGGTCCAGGCGGCCTCCAACCATGTCGACCTCTCGTCGCTTCCGGCTGCAGGCGCGATCCATTGGGGCAACCCCAAGGGCGAACGCCTGGTCGTCTTCTCGGATTTTCAGTGCGGCTACTGCCAACGCCTGACCGCTGAACTCGCCAAGGCCAAGGTCCATGTCGAAGAGCGACCGATCTCGATCTTTGGCGCGGCGAGCCGCAAGATTTCCGAGGCGGTGCTGTGCGCCAAGGATCCGGCAAAGGCACTGCATGCGGCCTATTCCGGCCAGGCTCCGGCGACCGGCAAGACCTGCAAGGACGCCAAGGCGCTCGATGCCAACGAAGCCTTCGCGAAGGCCAACGGATTTGCCGGAACTCCGGTCATCGTGCGTGCCCGCGATGGGGCGGTGCTTCATGGCTACCGCGATGCCGCGGCGATCCGCCGCTTCGTCGCCGAAGGCAAGGGAGTGGCGCAATGAGCCGGCTTCCGATCCTTCGCGCCGTGGTGCTCGCTGCGCCGCTCCTCTTGGCCAGTGGCTGCGCCAGCCTTGGCGGCAATGTGAAAGGCAGCTTTGCCTGCCGTGCTCCCGAAGGGACCTGCGCGCCTACCTCCACGATCGATGCCGGGGCGACCGGCATCGAGAAGGCCGACACGTCTGGCGCGCATCGGACGGTGACCCTGACCGGCGAAGCGGTTCGCCGCCTGCAGATCGTGTTGACGCCCTACCGTGACGCGGCGGGCCGCGACCATGAGGCGCGCGTCGTTCACCTGACGCTGCCCGAACAGGCAGGGACAGGCTGGCGCGCGCCGCAGGGCCGCCGCGAAGTCCTGCGCTCGCTGGCATCGACTATTGCCGCGGCGCGCGAGGGCAACCCCACACCCGATTTCCAACCAACAGACACATTGCCGGAACAGCTGTTCATCCCCTCGCAGCCCGTTCCGGCGATGCCCGGCGCTGACGCGCCGGGACCCGGGGGGCCTGGCTCGTTTTCCCCTCCCCGCGAGCCGGTCCCCCACCCTGACATGACCGAAGGAGAGAGCCAGTGACGCTATCCCTTGCTGCTGCGCGCGACGCGCTCTCGCGTGGCCTGTTTGCCGACACGGCACGGCCTGAGAAGCCCCAAGCACATTTCGGGCTCGACATGCTCTCGGACTGGCTGCCCTACCGGGTATATGACGAGGGGGCGAAGCTCTATCGCAACGCCCGCTCGAAGGGCTTCGTGCTCGAAGTCACCCCGCTGATAGGGGCCGACGAGCGAACCGGCGAGATCCTCGGCCAGTTCTTCTCCGAAGGCCTGCCACAGGGCGCCTGCCTCCAGGTCCTGAACTTCGCATCTCCGCGGATCGGCAGCGTGGTCGGCCCTTGGTTTGCTCCGCGCTACGAGCAAGGCGGGATCTACGAGGCGATCGCCAAGGCGCGCACCAAGCGTCTTTACGATCTCGTCTGGAGCTCGGGCTCGGCGCATGCGCCCTTCCATGCCCGCAACGTCCGACTGATTGTCTCGCTCGGCGTGCCGGTGCCCGGCAGCGTAACCGACGCAGAACTCTCCGAATGCCGCGAAGGGCTGATGGGCATGCTCCATTCGCTCGGCCTCTTCGCGCAAGAGCTGCGTCCGGGCGGACTGCTGGCGCTGATCGACGAACTCACCTCGCCGACCACCGCGCACGAGACCGACATCCATGCGTGGAATCCGCACGATACGCTCGATGTCCAGGCCATCCGCCGCGACATCGAGCTCGAGGTCAGCGACGATCGCCTGATCCTCAGGACCGAGCGCTTTCGGGAGACCGGCCGCGATGAAGAGGGCAATCCCGAAGTCGGCGAATGCTATCCCGACCATTTCGACGTGCGGCATTATGCCGTGCGCTCAACCCCTGAGCGCTGGGCGCCCTGGGAATGCGCGCGGCTCATCGGCGACATGTTCACCGACAAGCTGCGCTTCCCCTGTCCAACGGCGACCATGCTGTGCCTGGTCTACCCCGACCAGGAAGCCGCCTCGGCGCGCGCGGGCTTCAAGTTCATGCGCACGACCAGCCTCAGCCAGATGAGAACGGCGGAGCAATATTCGGCCACGCTAGCGGCGGGATAGTCCTGCTGCGGGCGGCGTAAAAGTCGTCCACCTTGAAGCCTTTCTGCCAAGTCAGGGAGGTGTGGGGATCTACAGCGTGGAACTTTATCTTCAGGTCCGTTTGGCTTGCGCGGATGGCATGAGCCAGCGGGCGGCGGCGAAGCGTTTCAATGTGTCGCGCGATACGGTGCGCAAGATGCTGTCGTTTTCATCGCCGCCGGGTTACCGGCGTCAGTCTGCACCGCAGCGCCCGAAGCTGGACGGGTTTGTGGGGATCATCGATGGATGGCTTGAGGGGGATCGCGGTGTCCCGCGCAAGCAGCGCCATACGGCGAAGCGGGTATTCGACCGTTTGCGCACCGAGCATGGTTTCACCGGCGGCTATACGATCATCAAGGATTACATCCGGGAGCGCGAGCAGCGCAGCCGGGAGATGTTCGTGCCGCTGGCGCACCCGGCGGGAGATGCACAGGCCGATTTCGGGGAAGCTCTGGTGGAGATCGGCGGGGTGGAGCAAAAAGCCTACTTCTTCGCGCTCGATCTGCCGCACAGTGATGCCTGCTATGTGCGAGCCTATCCGGCGGCGGTGGCGGAGGCCTGGGTGGACGGACATGTCCATGCCTTCGCGTTCTTCGGCGCGGTGCCGCGCTCGATCGTCTATGACAACGATCGCTGCCTTGTGGCGAAAATCCTGCCAGACGGCACGCGCAAGCGTGCCACGCTGTTCAGCGCTTTCCTGTCGCATTACGTGATCCGCGACCGCTATGCCCGCCCGGGCAAGGGGAACGAGAAAGGCAATGTGGAAGGGCTGGTAGGTTACTGCCGCCGCAATTTCATGGTGCCGATCCCGAAGTTCCCGACCTGGGAGGCCTTCAACCTGTGGCTGGAGGAGCAATGCCGCAAGCGCCAGCAGGACAAGGTGCGCGGGGAGAGCGAGACGATCGGTGAGCGCTTGCAGCGCGATCTGGCGGCCATGCAGCCTCTGCCCGCTACACCCTTCGAGGCCTGCGATCAGACGAGCGGGCGGGTCTCCTCGCAATCTCTGGTGCGCTACAAGACCAACGATTATTCGGTTCCGGTAGTCTGGGGCCATCAGGAGGTCTGGATCAGGGCCTATGTCGATGAAGTGGTGATCGGATGCCGCAGCGAAGTTATCGCCCGTCATCCTCGTTGCTATGCCCGCGAGGAGGTTATCTTCGCCCCGCTCCACTATCTCCCGCTGGTCGAGCAGAAGATCAACGCATTCGACCAGGCCGCCCCTTTGCAGGGCTGGGATTTGCCCGAAGCGTTCGGGACGCTGCAGCGGTTGATGGAAGGGCGCATGCACAAACATGGCAGGCGCGAATATGTGCAGGTGCTGCGCCTGCTGGAAACGTTCACCCTCGCCGATCTCCAGGCGGCGGTGGAACAGGCCATCGCCCTTGGCGCCATCGGCTTCGATGCCGTCAAGCACCTCGTCCTGTGCCGGGTCGAACGCGTACCGCCCAGACTGGACCTGGACATCTATCCCTTCCTGCCTCGCACCACGGTCGAGAAGACCGTTGCCAGAGCCTATCTGAGCCTGCTCTGCGACAGGCAGGAGGCCGCATGAGCGATCAGGCACCGGAGATTCTTCTCGCTCACCATCTCAAGGCCCTCAAGCTGCCTACGTGCCTGCGAGAGCATCACAAGCTCGCCCGGCAATGTGCCGCTGAAGGCGTCGATCATATCCGCTTCCTCGCCCGTCTCGTCGAGATGGAGATGATCGACAGGGAGCGTCGTATGGTCGAGCGGCGCATCAAGGCCGCGCGCTTCCCCGCCGTCAAAAGCCTCGATAGCTTCGACTTCGCCGTCATCCCCAGGCTCAACAAGATGCAGGTGCTCGAGATGGCGCGCTGCGAGTGGATCGAGCGGCGTGAGAACGCCATCGCTCTGGGGCCATCGGGCACCGGGAAGACGCACGTAGCTTTGGGGCTCGGACTGGCAGCATGCCAGAAAGGACTGTCGGTGGGCTTCACCACTGCGGCGGCGCTGGTCAGCGAGATGATGGAGGCGCGCGACGAGCGGCGTCTCCTGCGCTTCCAGAAGCAGATGGCCGGATACAAGCTGCTCATCATTGACGAACTGGGCTTCGTACCGCTCTCCAAGACCGGTGCCGAACTGTTGTTCGAGCTGATCTCCCAGCGCTATGAGCGCGGCTCCACCTTGATCACCAGCAACCTGCCCTTCGACGAATGGACCGAAACCTTCGGATCCGAGCGCCTCACAGGCGCGCTCCTCGATCGTCTGACCCATCACGTCAGCATCCTCGAGATGAACGGCGAAAGCTATCGCCTCGCTCACAGCCGGGCCCGAAAGGCCAAAACCAGACCCTGAAAATCAAGCCAATGCCGGGGGGAGTGGCCTTCGGGCTACGCCCTCACGCCACTCCCCCCGGCATGTAACACCGTGGCCTGGTTTTACGCCGCCGCATGGCCGACTTTTGCTCCGCCGTTGACAACGACCGCATGAAAATGCAGGTTCGGCTCCTGGTTGCGGTTGGTGTCGTGCTGGAAAAGACCAATCGTCAGGTTATCTGTCGCGACCTTCCCGTAGCCAGCCTGACTGCCCGTCCGGGTCTGCGCCGCGTTCTTTTCTGCCCAGCGCAAGGTCTCGATGACGGCCTCGCGATAGGCATCGATTATCCGCTGGTCGCCACCCACCAGCGCAAGCAACGACCAGCTTTTCGGCAGTGAGAATGTGAGGTCGGTTCCCGGCCTGTGGGCTTGGCCCGCATTGCCGACCTGGATACCACCGGGAAGTTCTCCCCGCAGCAAGGCATCGAACTGCTCGGCGCTGACGCGGCCCTCGAGACCAAGTCGTTCCGCTCCCTTCCCGACCCAGGTTCCGGAACGATCGGCATCGGCGCCGGTGTAGTAATTGTCTGCCGCGAAATAGCTCGCAGCAGCCGAAGGGGAGCGCACATTGGCGACTGAAAGCATTTTGCCTGGTCCTCGTCACGGCTCCCCCCGTGGCCGGTAAACCCCTCCCCATTTCGTCTTCACATGTCGGGCTCGAACTCGCCGAAATCCTTTTCGGGAGGATCTGCGACCGCGCCTTCGCGTAGGTCTTTTTCGACCGGTGTGAGAGGCTGGCGCCCGTTGGCAGCCGAACGGGCTTGAGGCTTCGAACCATCCTTTTCCCCTGCGTCATCACTGGCGGTTCCTGGTTCGGACAGATGCTGTTCCGCGCCTACTGCTGGTGCATCCTCACCGGTTCTTAATGCGGCGAGAGGTAGCGTTGGACCTGCATCCAGATGAGCATCGGAGCGGGTTTCGGCACCGAGATCACCAGAAGCGCGCCCTGCGTTCAACTTTTCAAGCGGCACAAGCTCCTGCCGATCCTGCAGTTGATCGGCGACGCGGCGCTGCCCCTCCAGGTCGAGTTTGAGCTGCCTTAAATCGACAGGCTTACCAGCACCGTCATCGTTCGAGGCGGGATGCTCGTCATTCGGTTTCGAACCCGGTTTTGCTTGGAGCGTCGTTGCCGCCGGACCTTGGCCAGGCTTTACGAGCCGTTTCTCGCGGGCGATGAATCCCTCGGCAATACGACCACGTGTGCGCGGAATGAGCGAGACCGGCGCAGCGGGGAATCCGTCGGGAAACTTGATGTAGGCTGACAGGCGCGGAAGGTTCATGAACTGGTCGGGCAGGAGCAACGGCTCGATCTGCCGCCGGGGGGTCAGGCTGACTGCGTCGCGCGCATTGTTGTATCCGTAGCTGTAGCCTTCTTCCATGTCGCGCACCTGCCGGTGGCCGATGAAATCGGAGCACCAGGTCGCCGTTTCGCGATCGGCTGTCGCCAGGATGAGCTTGGTGCGCGCAAGCGAGGACAGGGTCATGGCCGTGTTCTCGCCGTAAACTTCCTTGAGCTTGGCAAACGCATGCACGCCGGTGACGATCGCTCCGCCGAAGTTGCGCGCGGTTTGCAGCCCCTTTTCGAGGGCCGGTAGTCGGTGAAGGGCACCGAGCTCGTCGATCAGGAACCACATCCGCAGGTCCTGTGTGCGCTCGAGCGTCATGAGCGTATTCATCGCCGTGTCGAGCCATAGCGTCAGCAACTGCGAGGAGATGCTCATGTCGACATAGCGGGCAGAGAGGAACAGGATCGAGCCCGCCTGGCAGTCGCCTTTGACCCAGTCGCGGACCGAAAAGCGCGGTCCAGATGAGGGCAAAAGTTTGAGCACTTTCGCATTCGCATTGAACACAGCGCGGATCGATTCCGCCATGCGGGCGGCTTCCGGAGCGGTCAGCGGATCGGCCATGGTACCGCGCATCAGCTTATGCACTTCGGCCAGGTCAGCGGTCATCAGCCGCCGCGCCAAGGCCTCGTTGGTCGCCGTGCCGGTACGGGCAAGATGGAGACACATCTCGACGAACAGCATGCGCGCCGCGAGCACCCAGAACTGTTCTGAACCACCCCCGTCATGGGGCACGAGCGCTTCAGCGGCGGCGTGAAACTCCGCTTCCGTCGTGCAGTCGTTGAACACGCTCCACAGGGGGCACCGCACATCGACAGGATTGAGAATGACGTCGCGCGCGGGATCGTAGAAGGCCTCAATGAAGGCCCCTGTCAGGTCGAAAATGACCGCGCGCTGGCCGCGTTCACGCGCTTCGGCAACAAGTTCGGTAAGCGCCACGGTCTTGCCGGTTCCAGTTGTGCCAATGAGCATGGCGTGGCTCTGTGGACTTGTAACGGTTTTGCGCCGGTCACCTGAGCGATTTAAGCTCGCAAGAGGAGACCGTCGAGATGATGAAGCATTCAGAAGAGTTCAAGCAGGAGGCGGTGCGGATTGCGCTGACCAGCGGGTTGTCGCGCGAACGGGTCGCAGCGGATTTAGGGATCGGCAAATCGACGCTCGGCAAATGGATTGCACGATATCGGCCGGGAGAATTGGTGGCCGCGCCGCAGGCTGATCTGGCGCGGGAGAATGAACGGCTTCGCCTGGAGAACCGCGTGCTGCGGGAGGAGAGGGAAGTGCTAAAAAAGGCCACGCAGTTCTTCGCGAGCCAAAAGCCGTGAGGTTCGCTTTCGTGCACAGCTGGCGGCACCGTTGGCCAGTGGAATTGATGTGCCGTGTCCTGCAGATCAGCGAGCGCGGCTATCGGTCTTGGCGCTCGCGTCCGATCAGCCGGCGGGAACGAACGGATATGAAGGTGCTGGCGCATATCCGCGAGCAGTACAGCCTGAGCTTGGGCAGCTATGGCCGCCCCCGGATGACAATGGAATTGAAGGAGGCCGGCCTCGATGTCGGCGAGCGCCGGGTAGGACGGTTGATGCGGATCAACGCCATCAAGCCGGTTCGTACCCGCAAGCACAAGGTCACGACCGACAGCCATCATCGCCTGGGTGTCGCCGCGAACTGGCTTGATGGCGACTTCGTCGCCGATAAACCCAACCGTAAATGGGCTGGCGACATTACCTATGTGTGGACGCAGGAAGGCTGGCTCTACCTTGCCGTCATCCTCGATCTGCACAGCCGCCGCGTTGTGGGCTGGGCGGTCAGTGATCGGATGAAGAAGGATCTGGCGATCCGGGCGCTGGACATGGCGGTGCGGCTGCGCAATCCGCCGCTAGGCTGCTTTTTCCATTCCGATCGCGGCAGCCAATATTGCTCGTATGATTATCAGAAGAAACTGCAGGCCTATGGCTTGCGACCATCGATGAGCGACAAAGGAAACTGCTACGACAATTCCGCTGTCGAGACATTCTTCAAATCGCTGAAGGCAGAGCTGATCTGGCGGCAGAACTGGCCAACGCGGCGCCAGGCTGAAGCCGCGATCTTCCAATACATCAACGGGTTCTACAACACCCGTAGACGCCATTCATATCTGGGCGGCATCAGCCCGCTCGCGTTCGAAGCCAAGGTGGCATAGTGAAATAGGTGACCGGCACAAAACCGTTACAAGTCCACTGCTCGAGCCGCCACGGCCAGCTTACACCGGCGAGATGTGCGGGTTGGTAGTGGCCCGCTTCGGCGAGCGCTGACGAGCTCGCAAGCCGCCACTTCCAGCCGAACTTGCGTCCAAGTTCTTCGGCCCGGAATGCCTTGTTGTGACGCTCGATTTCTTCTTCGAGTTCGTCGAGCGAAACAAGCATGGCCCCGCGCTCGTGCTTGCGCTCCTTCGACCGACCGCCAAAGCGCTCGGCAAACCACCAGAAGAACACGAATGCCGGGATCAACAGTACCGCCGAAACGAGCAATCCCTGCTTCACTGCCGAACGAAACGCCTCGACTGCCTCGCGCATTGGCGGGAACTCACGAACGATGCCAAACGGGAGGCCGACCCTTTCGCCGTCAAGCAATTCAAGGTTGACCAGTTTGGCCGGATCGAACTCCATGAATGCATAGAGACTGGCATAGATATGCATCCAGACCAGGTAGATCTGGTGATCACTCAGAGCCGACCGCACTTCCCAATAGCAGGTGCCGACGGCAACCAGGCCGGTGACAATCAGAGGACCCTTCAACCCCGCTGCAAACATGAAACCGAAGTGGCCGAGCAGCTGGCTCCCGCGGGTGAAGTTCAGGAGATTATGCTTCATGGGAATGGCCTCCCATGCTCGCGTTGACGGGGAGGCCAAGACGCTCGAGGCGTCGCCGGTACGCTTCGTGAGTACGGTCGCGCAAACTCGTATCAGAATGGCTGGCCAGAAGCGCATCGAGCGCCACCGAAATGAAGATAGCCTGGCGCGCGGGATCGAGCCCAGCGGGCCGGTCCTTCGCCTCGTTATCGCGCTGCCACGCTGCGACAATGAGGTCACGGATAAAGACGCTGACACTAACGCCATGGTCCGCGGCACACTGGCGAACCCAGTTACCAACGGAGAGAGATACGAATGTCTGAAGCCGATCTTGTCGGGTCATGAAACAGGTTCCTTGTCGGGCCGACGAAACCTGGCTCACCTTGCGGAAGGTGCCGATGAGAATAAATCGTGAACAACTCGCAGTCAATCGAAAGATTCAGACTATATTTCAGCGTTGTAGAGAGATGCGAGTTGTCTGCGGATCAGCGCAAAGCCGCTCTACTCGCAGACGGGTTGATTTCGCCCAAAGCCACATTCTTCAGCAATACCAAAGGGATAAATCCCGAAATCGCGGGGTAGGGTGTGCTCCCTTGTTCCCAAGCGCGCGAGGTGGTCCAGACAATGAGGGGGATTGATCAAGGACGACCTTTCCCGATCGCCATGTTGGAGCGCGAGCAACTAGGCCTGGCACCTCTTCGGATGCAGATCGAGAGCATTTCGACGCCTCCAGCCAAAGACAGCACCTGCGAAAAAGGCAGCGGCCAAGGGCGCGTGGGAAGCAAGGCAAGCGGGGCATGTCGCGTGCCCAGCTTCCCGCCGCCCGACCCGGTGCCGGTTCGCAAGTGCGCGCGGGGCCCAAGAACAAATTACGTCGCACCCTCAGGAACGCATCGCAAGATGCGCGGGACAGAGTGCGTCCACAGCCCCGCTCCATTTATCGGGCGCCGCCGCATTGCGGTGGGCGACCGTCAGAGCAACCGACCGAACGGGGTTCTTGTGCTTGGTTGGACTACCCGGCGAACAAGAAAAAAGGGCAGGAACCGTTCCCGGTTCCCGCCCTGTCTATAGTCTCAGAACTCGTCGAGCATGCCGCCGTGGACCGTGTGGACCACCCGCGCTGCGAGATGCGTTGGCAATATGTTGTAGTCGCCCTCGTCGAGGGCAAAGTACCCGAGTTCGTCATCCTCGATAACGTGCTGATCGAAGAAGCTGTGCAGCGCTCTCTTCTCGGCTGTTTCCAGAGCCTCGAAATAGCTCCGAGACGGAAGGGCGCGATGCATCGAATAAGCCATGATAATCCTCCTGATTTCTGTCGTGAGACGACAGGAGGTGCGCGCGATGGTCTTGTGCATCCCGGGTCAGGGATCGCCCGAATGGGCGACCGCGAAAGCGGCGGTGGGGGTAACGATTTTGTTCGCTGCCGGATGCAATCCGGTGGCGGGCAAAATGGTGGGGCCCCGCCGTCCTTGAGGCGGGAGGCGCAAGGCCATCATGCTGGGAGAACCGTGAGCCAGGACCCACCACCTCTGCCCCAATATCGAACGTCTGCTGGGTGCGAATTGCCTTTCCTACACCCCGGTGACGCGGGCATGGAAACAACCGGGGAGCAGAAGCGAGGGGGAAAAGGACAAGAAACATGCCCCGAAACAGGAGCGCGATTGCAGCCCTGCAAAAACTCGAAGCGGACCGCGGGGCGCTCGACGCCAAACAACGCGAACTTGAAGTGCAAGCGGCCAAGGAACTCGGCGAAATCATCCTGGGAAGCGGCCTCGAAAGCTTCTCGAAGAAGGGCCTGAGGAAGGTTGCCGAAGAACTCGGGAAACTCGGCGAGGATGCCACGATCGAGAAACTGACGGCGCGCGGTTCAACCCGTGCTTCGAATGCAGCGCCGGGATCCCAGTAACCACAGAAGAAGAGGCCCTGCCGCTCGCGGCAGAGCCTCTTCGTAAGGGGAACGACCGGCATCGATGTCAGTCGATATCGGGAGCGTCGGTGTTGTCGTTGTCGTCGCTCGACCCGTTACCGCGGGAGAGGAAGTCGACCTTGTCGGCAAGGATCTCGGTGCCGTAGCGGGTGACCCCGTCCTTGTCCTCCCACTGGGTGTAGTGGATGCGGCCCTGGACGCTGACCAGCTGGCCCTTGGAGCAGTACTGGCCGACGGTCTTGGCGAGGCCGTTGAAGCAGGTCACCCGGTGGAACTCGCTTTCCTTGGCGGTATAGCCGTTCTCGTCCTTGTAGGTCTTGCCGTCCTTGTCGCGTGCGGGGCGATCGGTGACGACGGTAATCCCGGTGACATTGGTGCCGCCCTTGGTCTCGCGTGTTTCCGGATCGCGAGCGATGCGTCCGGTGAGGATTGCGATATTGGTCATGATGATATTCCTTCAGTTCCTCAAACCGGAGACCATCTCCGGCTTGCGAACATCCAGAAGAAGCAGGGCATGGGAGGACTGCACCGCAGGAGCGAAGCTCCAAGGGGAACCTGTTCATGACGGGTGGTGCGGGCAGGCAGCGCAGCTGCCAACACGGCCGGAAAGGAACGGGTTGCCGTCCTCAGCTGACCTGGTTCAGGACTGTTCGCGAAGAAAGCCGGATGGGTATCGGGTGCGGGTCTGAAGGTGCCAAGACCCTGCCGTAATCAGCCTGCTACATCGCCTTCCGAGGCCGCCAGGAGATCCATGAAGTTGCGCGCAGCTTCCCGGTCTTCCTCGTTCTCGAAAGCCACATCGAGATCGGGGGCGGACCCGAACATGTGCAGAAACGACCACAGTGCAAAGCGCTTGCCCCGGTCTTCCTCAAGGCCGAGATCGACCCGGCAGTGCTCGATGCCGGCTGCAAAGGCGTCGGGAGCAACTCCGGAGAGGTCAGTGGTGGCAAAGTAGCGCTGCAGCAGATCGTCAAGTTGCATGACCGGTCCATAGTCGGGTCGGCGCCGAATGCACATCCAGGCAATTTAGATGCAGATGATGAAGGGCCCCTCAGGAGCCGGGAGAGGTGCCCAACGGGCCACGACGATCGACCACGGTGATCCGGCGCGTCTTGGCATCGATCACAAGGCGTTCGGTCACGCCATTGCCCGGAAAGGCGACGAGATAACGCGGATTGAGCGAGAGCATCTGCTCATTACGTTTGAACCCGGCGCGGGCACCGAGACGACGATCGAGCGAATAAGTCAGCTGCTGGACTTCGCGGCGCTCGGCCCAACTCGCTGCCAGACGATCGGCACCCTTGCCGTCGCCGCCATGGACCAGGAAGAGATCGGGAACCGCATCGCGAACCTTGTCCAGCGTCGCCCAGATGTTCTCGGCGTAGGCGCGCGCGTCCTCGGCGCTTTCAAAGCTCTGGCGACCACCCGCAAAGACGACTGGAGTTCCTTCAGGGATCAAGGCGTGACGCCGGCTCTCGGCGCGTGCGCGGAGGAAGTCGCGGGCATCGATCACGGCCGAGGTAAGGTGGCGCGAATGGCTCGCGCGCGAGCCGGAAACGGGCTTCCAAGAGGAGCCGGTCTCGTCGCGGTAAAGTGCTGCCGCCGCCTCGCGCATCTGCTCAAAGGCAAGCATGCTGGCTTCGGCAGCCTGCGCGCGCTCAACCTGCTCTTCAAGATTGCTCGAATGCACTTCGGACCCGTCGGCTGATGCGAGGAGGACCCGGATCTCGTCGCTGGCCCGATCAAGTTGAGCCGACTTGCGGCTGGCTGCGCGGTGGAACAGATTGACCATGCCCCAGGCAATATCCTCGGCATCGGCTTCCAGGGCTGTGTCGGAAAACATCGCGAAGAGGTCGGACCATACGGCGCCAAGCGTCTGCTCGATCGCGTCCTCGCAGGGAAAGTCGGTCTCGTTGAAGGGGGCCGGCCTGATGCTCAGGCCTGAGAGATCGAGGCCGCTCAACTGGTCGATGAAGCTGTCGTACATGGGGTGTCTCCTGATCGCGGGGACAAGGAGAGGAGGCACCATTGCCTCGGCCCTGTCCGCCGGAGCCCGATCAGGGCCGGGAAAAGGGGGCGTGACGCACCGCGCAGCGGGAAACCTGCGGTCCTAGGCTGGCGCGGGCAACACGGGCCGACGGGCCGCAGGTTGCGGCTCGCCCCGACCGGCCCAAGGGCCTCTCCCGGCGGACAGGGATGAGGCAGGATCAGCACCCGGTATCGCAGGTGGATCGGGAGCGCTCGAAGATCGCTTCGCCATTTGAGAGCCGACCGATGAGGCGCAACTCACCAAACAGGTCGATGAACCTTCCTGAGACTTGGCCAAGCCAGTGCCGTGCTCTCGCCGTTCGTGGGTTGTAGAAGTCGGCCTCCCAGTACTGGGCATCGTCGCGTTCGGCGAGCCAGATCGCTGCAAGGCCGCACCAGGTCGATATGCCGCAATCGGCGAAGGCATTGCGAAGGAGGATGCGGTCCTCGCGGCCGCGCCATCCATCGAAGCGCTCGAAGGAAGGAAAGGCCGCCTTCGCAGTATCGATGACTTCGTCGACGAGGCACTCATAAGCCCAGTCGGTGTCGTCCACTTCGCCGTCATCGAGCAGGCGAAAGGCCACTACGGAGCCGGTCGGGTAGCTGACGGAACGTCCCATCTCACTGCTCCTCAGGCTGCATCAGCGAGATCGATGTCAGTCTCGCCTTCGTTAGATTGCTGGCCACCCAGTTCGAGCAACAGGCTGGCCGCTTCCTCGGCCTTGGCCGCAGCGGTGAGGATCGCGCGCTCGTCCGATTTGAGGATCTTGAGCCAGGACGCGATGTAGCTGGCGTGATGGTCGAGATGGGTAACGGGAAGACCCAGTTCTGCCCCGAGAATGGCCGAGGACAGCTCGGCGATCAGTTCCTCGGCAGCATAGGCGTCGCTGCCGAAGCGGTTCTTGAGATCGCGGTCGAGCCGCGAGGAATGCCCCGTCCAGTGCGACAGCTCGTGCGCGAGCGTCGCGTAGTAGTGGTCGTAGGCTTCGAAAAGTTCGGCTGGCGGCATGGTGACGCGGTCGCGCAGCGGCTCGTAATAGGCCTGGGCGCCATGATGGCGCAGGTCTGCGCCAATCTCTGCGAAAAAGGCATCAAGCCGCTCTTCGCGTCCTTCGGGCTCCAGCGCGTCAACGAGTGGCTTGGGATGATAGAACTCGGGGAGGCCATCGCACTGGTCAGCGTTGAAAACGGCGTAGGCCTTGAGCACGCGCCGGTTCTCGGTGTCCACTTCGCCTTCGGCGTTCTCGACCTCCTTGGTGTAGCTCTTGTAGAAAATCGCGATGGTCGATTTCTCACCCTTGCGGACCTGTCCGCCGAGCGCCTGGCACTGGCGATAAGTCATCCAGTAAGGCGAAGCGTAGCCACAGCCATCGGCTACCATCCACAGCCAGAAGGTGTTCATGCCGCGATAGGGCGTCCCGCAGGAGCGCAACGGCCGCGAGACGGGGACACCGCGCCACGGCTTGACCCACGGCTTTGTGCCCTGTTCGAGCTTTTCGATAATGGCGGCGGTGATGCGCGCGGCAGGCGAAGTCGATGCAGTGCGGCGGGACTTTTTCATGGGAGTTCTCCTGATCGCCGGAACGGACATGCCCCGGTTCAGGAAGAGCAAAGCTCCCTCCCCTCTTGTTAATTATTGCCGCTATGCGCCCTAAATTCGGTCATTTTACGGGCAGAATGCTGATCCCGGAAGCGGGCATTCCGGGAAGACATCTTCACACGATGAACGAGAGCGAATTGCCGAAATTGTGAAGCAGAACCGGCAGGAGCAGGCTTCCGGTGCGCAAACGCAGCCAGACCGCGATAAAGGCTGGGATTGCCGTCAGCGCCATCGTGATGGGATCGAAGGCAAAGCTGTCGTCCGAGAAGCCACAGGCATGTGCCAATCCGAACAGGAAGCACGACAGGACCGCGCCCCATCCCCAATCGACCCGAGGAACCGTCTCCTTCCGGTGAAAGCCTGATCCAGCGCGAACAGCAGGATGCCACGATAGAAGAGCTCCTCCTCCAAACCCGGCATGGTGAGCTGAAACGCGATATCTTCGCCGCTAGCCGGGTTTCCAGGGAAGATGAGAGCTATGACGTAGTGTCGCCGAAGCCGTTCGGTCTTCATGCGACCGCCATGCCTACCGCTGCTTAGTCAACTGAGGTAGATCGACGCCAAAGACAGATACGCTGATCTTAGATGCGGTTTGGCTTCGAGCGCTTCCTGCGATCAAGTGCAAGCTAGGTCGCGACAACTTGCAGGTGATGGATAGCGAGGCCAGGCGAGCCTTCGAATGGTCCTAGATGGCGGTGCGGGAGCATGCTTTCATCATGGTCAACTATTTGAATATTGGCTGAGACCGCTACTTGTCATCGGGCCGCCCGCTTTCTGGGTCGCTGAGCGGCGGCTGCCGGGCATCGCTTGTGGTTGATCCCGTCAACAACCGCGCCCCGCGTCCGTAAGTAAACCATGCCCAAGCCCAGTTGACATAGACGACCAGGCGGCTGCGAAAGTCCACAAGCAGCATCAAATGTATAAGTGACCAGACCAGCCAGGCGAGAAATCCCGTGAGCCGGAGCCTGCCGAATTGCGCCGCCGCACGCGAGCGCCCGATCACCGCCATGGTACCATAGTCGCGGTAGCGGAAGGCGCCGGGCTCGCGCCGACCGGCGATACGGGCCGCGAGCAGCTTCCCGACATATGTGCCCTGCTGCTTGGCAACTGGTGCAAGAGCCGGCAAGCGCTCGTCGCCGCCTGCTTCGAAACTTGCGACGTCCCCGATCGCAAAGATGTTTGGATGACCCGGCACCGAACAATCGGACCGGACCGTTACAGCCCCGTTGCGGACCCCATCGATTCCAAGCCATTCAGCAGCCGGACGGGCCTCAGTGCCGGCACACCACAGCACGGCTCCGGTATCTATCCGCTCGCTACCGAGCACCACGCCGGTGGGATCGATTGCCTCGACGGCCGTGCCAATCCGCACCTCCACCCCCATCGAGGTTAGAGCTTCGGTCGCATAGGTCGAAAGCGCGGGATCGAAACCCGACAGCAAACGGCCGCCCGCCTCGCATAGGACCACACGCGTGTCGCGCGGATCGATGCGAGAGAAATCGCGCGCCAAAGTCGCGCGTGCGAGTTCGGAGATGGTCCCAGCCAGTTCCACGCCAGTTGGGCCGCCCCCAACAATAGCAAAGGTCAGGAGGCGTCGTATCTCTGCGTCGTCGGTCGACTGCTCGGCCCGCTCGAACGCTTCCAGCAACCGCGCGCGGATGGCAAGCGCATCCTCAATCGTCTTGAGAACCAGCGTGTGTTCGCGCCAGTTGTCCTGTCCAAAAAAGCTCGAGGCCGATCCCGTGGCGAGTACGAGATAATCGTATGGCAACCGATGCCCATCGCGCAGCAGCACCGAGCGCGCCCTGATATCGACGCCTGTAACCTCCGCCATCAACACACTTAGGTTTGACCCACCGCGCATCAGCACACGATTGGCCGTAGCGATATCGGACGGGGAAAGCGCCGCAGTCGCGACCTGGTATAGCAGCGGTTGAAACAGGTGATGATTGGTTTGGTCGATCAGCGTCACTTCCGCGGCATTGCCGCGAAGAGCGCGCGCTGCAGCCATGCCGCCGAAACCGGCGCCGACGATGACGACCCGGGGGCGGTTCGCCGATTCGGGATGAGACAGGTTCAGCGAAAGCGTTTGGCCTTGCAATTGGGTCTTCCTATTGCGACGAGCGATGATATGTAAACTTATTCGTTTCATTTTGGGCGCATGTCAAAGTCTGATTCGCGCCGAACCGTTTTTGGGCCCAAACCCTTCATGCTGCGCATATTCGTTTCGCTCATTTTCACATGTCTGATCGCAGGTTGTGACAACGCCCCCGTTCCGGAGGAGGCCGATCGGCGTCCCGTCAAACTCTACACCGTGGCGACAGGCGGCCAAGCCAGGACTTATGAATTTCCCGCGATTATCGAGGCAAGCACATCTTCGGATCTAACCTTCGATGTTCCGGGCAAGATCGTCCGGCTAACGGTGGATCAGGGCGATTTCGTCAGGGCCGGCACGGTGATCGCGCAGCTCGACCAGACCATCGCGCGCAACCAGCTCGTCCAGGCACGCGAACAGTACGAGGCGGCACAGGATGCATTCCGCCGCGCCGACGCGCTGGTCGGCGAAGGCGCGATTCCGCGGGCAGTGCACGTTCAGCGCGAAACGCAGCGCGACACTGCGCGAGCCGAACTTGACAATGCGCGCGAGCAGTTGGAGAAGACCGTCTTGCGGGCGCCCTTTTCAGGCCGCGTGGCCAGGCGACTGACCGAGCCGTTCGAATATGTTTCGCCGCAGCAGCCGGTCGTGACCTTACAGACCGCCGGTTCCGCCAAGGCGGTGGTCCAGGTTCCCTCGTCCATCGTTGCCAATGCCGAGCAGCGGGCCCCGATCAACGCGGCGATCGCGCTCGACAGTCTCCCTGACAGGCGGTTCGCGGCCCGGTTGGGCTCGTTCGCCACCGACGCCACGCGTCAGTCGCTCACCTACGAGGCGACGTTCCTGTTCGATCCGCCTTCCGGCGCGCTGATCCTGCCGGGCATGACGGGAACACTGCATGTCGAGCTCGATACCGATGATGCCGAGATGCCGGCTGTGCCACTGGAAGCGATCGTTGGGCGTGACGAAAAGACATTCGTCTGGCGCGTGGACCGCAGGACCGGAGCCATCGCGCTGCGCCGCGTCACCGTAGGCAAGGGAGCAGGCGGAATGCTGCCTGTAACTGCCGGCATCGGCCGCGGAGACCTGATCGTAGCCGCCGGGCTCGCCAATCTCGAAGAGGGGATGAAAGTCCGCCCCTACGAGCGGGACTGAGCCATGTCGTTTAATCCCGCCGTCTTCTCGATCAGGAATCGCCTGCTCATCCTGCTCGTCATCATCGGGACGATCGTTGCCGGGATGGCGGCCTATGGGTCGCTGCCGCGCTTCGAGGATCCCGAGTTCACCATCCGCCGCGCTGTCGTGGTAACACCCTATCCTGGCGGATCGCCGATGGAGGTCGCCACCGAGGTCACCCAGCGTCTCGAGCGGGAGATCGGGCAGATGCAGGAGGTGAAGGAGATTGTTTCGACCTCCGAGGCGGGCCAGTCGCGCATCGAGGTGGAGATCAAGTACGAGTTCGGGCGCAACAAGGAACAGCTCCAGATCGTCTGGACCAAGCTGCGCAACCGCGTGGCCGATGCCGCCCGGCTGCTTCCGCCCGGGGCAGGTCCCTCGATCGTCAACGACGATTTCGGCGACGTCTTCGGCATCTTCTACATGCTAACCGCCGATGGTTATTCGCCGGCCGAGCTGTACGACTATGCCGAAAAGCTGCGCACCGACCTGAGCGGTGTGGAGGGTGTGGGCAAGGTGGTGCTGTCGGGCGAGCAACGCGAGGCCTTCTATGTCGAGATCATGCGCGAGCGGGTCGCGGCGCTGGGGCTGTCGGTGCAGAGCGTCTATCAGGATCTAGCACAGCAGAATTCCGTCGTCGCAGCGGGCAGCGTGCGCGTCGGCGACCAGCGTCTGGAGATCGTTCCCACCGGCGAGATCGATTCGGTCGAGGAATTGCGCGATCTGCCGGTGATGACCGGCCAGGAAGGCGCGGTCGTGAGACTGGGCGATCTGGCCCGCGTGACGCGCGGCTATGTCGATCCGCCGATGCAGATCCTGCGCTACAATGGCAGGCCGGCGGTGGGCATGGGCATCTCGAATGCGACCGGCACAAATGTGGTCGAGGTCGGCGAGGCGATCGAAGCCAAGCTGCGCGCGAGCGAGAGCGACCGCCCGATCGGCATCGAGATCCACGAATTCTACCACCAGGGCAAGGTGGTGTCGGACGCGATCGGCGATTTCGTGATCAATGTCGCGACGGCGCTCGTCATCGTGGTGGTCACGCTGCTGATCTTCATGGGCTGGCGCTCGGCCGTGGTCATCGGCGCCGTGCTCATGCTCACCGTCGCGGCGACGCTGGCTGGGATGAATGCCGGCGGGATACCGATGCACCGCATCTCGCTGGGCGCGCTGATCATCGCGCTGGGAATGATGGTGGACAACGCCATCGTCGTGGTCGAGGGGATGCTCGTCGGCCTCAAGCAGGGCAAAAACAGGCTGGAGGCGGCGCGCGCGATCGTGGGCCAGATGCTGTGGCCGCTACTAGGAGGCACGCTGGTCGGCATCATCGCCTTCGCCCCGATCGGCCTCGCCCCCGGGCAGGTCGCCGAATACACCAATCACCTGTTCTGGGTGGTGATGATCTCGCTCTTGTTCTCGTGGTTCTTCGCGGTCACCGTAGCGCCTTTTCTCGCCAACTGGCTGTTCGAGAAGGAGGAGGATGCTGCCGCTTCCGGCACTGATCGCGAGACAGGATTCGATGCAGGCCACGACGGTCTCGAGGACGAGGCCGCCCCGCAGCGCGAAGCCGGCCGGATCGGCACCGCCTATCGCGAATGGCTCGCGCGCGCGCTGCGCCATCGCTGGCGTACCATGGGCCTGACCGGGGGGTTGTTCGCCGTCTCCCTTGTGGGCTTCGCGTTCGTGGAACAGGGTTTCTTTCCCGCCTCCACCACGCCGCATTTGATGGTCGATTACTGGCTGCCTGCGGGCACCGATATCGAGCGGACCAATGCCGACCTGGAGGAGATTGAGGAGGATCTGGCGACGATGGACGGCGTTACTGACGTTCAGACCGTGGTCGGCATGGGTACCTTGCGTTACAAGCTGGTCTATCAGCCCGAGGCGCCGACATCCTCCTTCGGCCAGATGATCCTGCGGGTTGAGGACGCCTCGACGCTCGAGCGGCTGCAGGCAGATGTGCATGCCTATTTGCAAAAGAACGCCCCCGAAGCGCGCGCCAAGGTCTGGCTGTTCGAACTGGGGCCGGGTGGCGGCTCGAAGATCGAGGCGCAGTTTTCGGGGCCCGATCCGGCGGTTCTGCAGAGCCTGGCGCAGCAGGCCAAGGATGTCTTCGCCGAGGACGAAGCGGCCATCCTCGTGAAGGATGACTGGCGCGAGCAGGTGCCGGTCATCCACCCGCTCTATTCCGAAACGCGCGCGCGTCGCCTTGGCGTCAGCCGCGAGGACGTGGCCGAGGCCTTGCAGGGCACGTTCGCGGGCCGTCCGATAGGCGTCTTCCGCGAGGGCGACGACCTGATCCCGATCATCGCCCGCTCGCCCGAAAGCGAAACGCGCGACGCGCAGAACATGGAAGCAATCCAGGTGTTCAGCGCCAGCGGCGCCTCGCTTCCGCTGCAGGAAGTGATCGACGGTTTCGAGACCCGCTGGCGTCATTCGCAGATTCAGCGGATCGATCAGCGCTGGGCAATCAACGCCCAGGCCGATCCCGCGCCGGGCGAAACCGCCAACCGTCTGCTCGATCGCGTGCGCGGAGACGTCGAGGCGATCGAACTGCCTTCCAGCTACCATTTCGAATGGGACGGCCAGGAAGGAACGAGCACCGAGGCGATCGATTCGCTGATTGGCGTGGTCCCGCTCGGTGTCATCGGCATGGTGCTGGTGGTAATCGTGCTGTTCAACGCAGTGCGCCAGCCGGTGATCATTTTCATGATCGTGCCGCTGGCGATCATCGGCGTAACCATCGGCCTGCTCATCACCGGCATAGCGATGGAGTTCATCGCCATTCTCGGTGTGCTCTCGCTCTCGGGCCTGCTGATCAAGAACGCGATCGTGCTGGTCGATCAGATGGATATCGAGATCGGCGAGGGCAAACCGCGTTTCGATGCCATCATTGAGGCAGCCTATGATCGCGCCCGCCCGGTCATCCTGAGTTCGCTGACGACGGTACTCGGCGTCATCCCACTGCTGTTCGACGCCTTCTTCAAGGCGATGGCCGTGGTCCTGGCCTTCGGGCTGGCCTTCGGGACGGTACTGACCCTGTTCGTGGTGCCGGTCCTCTATGCAATCTTCTTCAAGATCGGCCCTGACGAGACCGCAGCCGAGCCACAGGGGGCAAGTTGAACCATGCGCATCGTCCCTCTCACCGCCATGTTGCTCGGCCTGATGCTGGTGTCAGGCTGCTCGCATCCCGACAGGGTCGGCGATGGTCCGGTCGCACCCGCCCGCGCGGCCCTGCCGCCTTTGCCGGAACGCTGGCGGGCAGTCGCCGATGCCGCAGGGCCGGTCGCGGACGGATGGGTCGCCGCCTTCGGCGACCCGCGCCTCGCCGCGCTCGTGGCCGAAGCGCAGGAGAAGAACAGTGATCTTCAGGCCGCCGCGGCGCAGGTCCAGCGCGCCGCAGCACTTGCCCGTCAGGCGCGTTCCGGGCTGCGTCCGGCCGTTCAGGCGGTCGGCCTGGGTTCGCGCAGCCATATCGAGATCGATGATATCGAAATCGGCGGGCAGGCCGGACTGCCGGTGCCGTCCAGCATCGAATATGACAGCACCAGCTTTCTGGGACTGGCGCAGGCGAGTTGGGAAATCGACCTGTGGGGCAGGATCAGCGATGGCTGGTATGCCGCGCTCGAGAACGAGGCGGCTGCCCGCGCCGACTATTTCGCGGCCCGGCAATCGATTGCCGCGGGCGTGGCGCGCGCCTATCTGGTCTCGATCGAGGCTTCGCGGCAGGTGGGGCTGGCCGAGGAAGCGGTTGATACGCTCGAACATCTGCATCGCCTGGTGGGTCTGCAGGTCCGCGAGGGCGTCGCGATGGATGGCGATCTGGCACTGATCCGCGCCAATCTCGAACAGGCGCGCGAGGCTCTCGCACGGGCACAGGGCGCGCGGCGCGAGGCGATCCGTGCTCTCGAACTACTGGTCGGGCGCTATCCCGCGGCCGAGTTCGCCTCGGGAATTGACTTGCCGCCCATGCCAACGCCGCCGCCTGCCGGGCTGCCTTCGACGCTGCTCGAGCGGCGGCCCGATCTGGTCGCGGCCGAGCGGCGCGTCGCCGCCGCACTGCATGCCGAGGACCAGGCCAGCAAGGCGCGCCTGCCGCGCCTGTCGCTCACGGGGCTGGCGGGCGCGGTGTCGGACGCCCTTGAAAATATCTTCGATCCTACCGCGACCCTGTTCAGCATTGGCGGCAATGTCGCGGCGCCGATCTACCAGGGCGGCGCGCTGGCTGCCGGCGAAAACATTGCCGATGCCGAACTGCGCGCGGCGATCGCGCAATATGCCGGCGCCGCGCTGGCCGCTTTCGAGGAGGTGGAAACCGCGCTCGACAGCGGCGTGGTGCTTCGCCGCCGCCGGGACGCGGCCGTCATCCGCGTGCGCGAGATAGAGGAAGCGCTCAGGATCGAGGATCTGCGGTACAGGGTCGGCGAAAGCAGCCTGCTTGACGTGTTGCAGATCCGGCAGCAGGCGATCACTGCGCGCAGCGATCTGGCGACGATCGAGCGCATGGAACGCGAGCAGTTCGTCACGCTCAATCTGGCGCTCGGCGGAAGCTGGAACGCGCCGGAGGCTGATCCCCCAGAGATTTCCGAGAAGGATGGCGATGCGAACCCGTAAAGAACTCCGCCTGACCATGATGCCGGGACAGGCCATCGACCTGGTGCGAACGCTCGTCCTGGGAGTGCTCGGCCCCGCATTGCTGCTTGGCGGTTGTGCCAGCTTCGACCGGCAACCGTTCGAGGCCGCGCAGATCGAAGCCGCGCACGCGCCGGATTCGCCGAAAATCCGCCATTGGGCCAATTCCCCCGACCTGTTGACACAGATCTCGATCGCCCCGCCACCGCCGGGCGAGCCACTGCGCGTGCTCGCGCTGTCGGGCGGTGGGGATGACGGGGCCTATGGTGCGGGTTTTCTCAACGGATGGTCGCAAACCGGCAAGCGACCTGAATTTGCCGTGGTCACTGGAGTCAGCACCGGGGCTCTCATCGCCCCCTTCGCGCTGCTCGGGCCGGACTACGACGACGAGCTGAAACGCGCCTATACCGAGATCACGCCCGACGACATTTACAAGGACCGCTTCGCGTTGGCGATCCCGTTCTCGACCAGCGTCGCGACGACCGGGCCGCTCGAGGCTCTAATCGCCCGCTTCGCCACTGATGCGGTGATCGATGCCATCGGCGAAGAGCACCGCAAGGGCCGGCGCCTGTTCGTCGGCACCGTCAGCCTCGACCGCCCCGGCAATGCGATCTGGGACATGGGAGCGATCGCGGCCGGTGATGCGCCCGGTCGCTATGCCCTTTTCCGGCGCATCCTGCTCGCCAGCAGCTCCGTCCCGGTGCAGTTCCCCCCGGTGCTGATCGAGATGGAAGCGCAGGGAGAGCGAATCAGCGAACTCCATGTCGATGGCGGCACCATTGCGACCCTGATGGCCGCTCCGCCGGTCGCGAACGACCAGATCCTGCGGGACAGCCAGTCCCCAACGGAGCTGTATCTGCTGGTCAACGGCAAGATGGCAGGCGAGTTCGAGCTGATCGAAGCAGGTCTCTCCAGCATCGCCAAGCGGACGCTTGAGGTGATGCTCTTCTCCAGCCTCCAGGACCGTGTGGCCTCGGCCTATGTCTGGGCGAGATCGACCGGCGCCGGATATCACTTGACCTTTATCGAGCAGGACTTCGACGCGGACGAGCACGATCTTTTCGAGCAGGATTATATGCGCACGCTGTTCGACTATGGCGTGGAGCGCGGTCGGGCACAGGCATGGCAGGATAGTCCGCCATCGTCGGATCCGGACACTGTCGCATCAGCCGTGCCCGAAACGACGAGTTCCGAGGATTAGCGCCCGTCATGGCACCGGGACGAACATACCGCATGAGCTTCGCCTTTTCCGATATCCCCCATCAATCCGGACGGCCGGCCGTCGTTAACGGCGCCAATAGCGGCACCGGCTACGAGATCGCCCCGCACCTGGCGATGAAAGGCGTGCGCGTGCTGCTGGCGTGTCGCGATGCCGAGCACGGCACTTTGCGTGTCTTACAGGCCGTGACCGATCCGCAAGCGGAAGGCGGCGACCATCCCGGTCCTTGCGGTCTCATGGGGATGCGTGGCCAGACTTCGGGTCGCGCGGTCGTGACAGACCCGACTCGCGACCGAAAGATGACGAGAAAGCTGTGCAACAGGTCGGTTGCACTAACCGGAACAGAACCGGACATTGGCCCTGCTGTTCCGTCGCAGACAACGCCTCCCGACAGCGCACCGTAACGCGGATGCGCGACCGGCACCCTCCGTTCATGATACAGCGCGCAGCTTCTCATGCGTTCGGAAATACGGCACTTTCCGCAATCGGCTTAAGTGTCGCTAAGCACGCGGTGGGCCATCCCGGCCTGACGGGCGTTGCACTTGTCGAGGACGGCATAGACGCGTTTGCCATCCGCTCTCGACTCATCGTCGCGGCCGAAAGATCGATCGACCTGCAATATTACATCTGGCGCGACGATCTGACCGGTAATCTCCTGCTGGAAGACTTGCGCAGAGCGGCAGCGCGGGGTGTACGGGTCCGTCTGCTGGTTGACGATAACGGCATTCCCGGCCTCGACCGCAAATTGCGCTGGCTGGCCAGCGACCGCAATTTCGAAATCCGCATTTTCAATCCGTTTCGAAACCGACACTTCAAGCCGCTCGATTTCCTGCTGGATTTCCACCGCGTCAATCGCAGGATGCATTCGAAAAGCTTTACAGTCGACAATCAGATAACCTGTGTCGGCGGGCGTAATGTCGGAGACGAGTACTTCGCCAACCGAGAGCAGGGGATTTTTGCCGATGTGGATGCGCTTTGCGTAGGCGCGGTGGTGCAAGAAGTCTCCGAATGTTTCGATGCGTTCTGGAATTTTCCCGCTGCAGTCGAAATCGACTGCATCGTGAAGGAAGATCCGAAGCAGTACGCGGCAAGCGGGGCAACTGATTTCACGCGGTCAGTTTCCGGCCCCTCCGCGACCGATTATCTAAGCCGTGCCGCCGGATCTGTTTTGCTAGAGCGTGCGCGGGCCGGACGGATTGAATTCGAATGGGTGCCCGTCGAGCTGGTCAGCGATCGGCCCGCCAAGGTTCTCGGACAATCGCGTCAAGGCGATCTCATGGCTAGCGTCCTCAGGGGTCTCATCGGTCAACCGGAAAGGGAATTGCTCGTCGTTTCGGGCTATTTCGTGCCGACCTCATCAGGTGCCAGGGCCTTTGCGCAAATGGCACGCAACGGGGTCGATGTGCGCGTCCTGACCAATTCCTTTGCTTCGACCGATGTCGCTATGGTTCATGCCGGATATGCAAAGCATCGGCATTTTCTCGTGAAGTCGGGGGTGCGTCTGTATGAGATGCCTGCCCCTGGAGACCGGCCCAAGACCACCCGCAAATCTCTGCGTCGACCTTCGCCGCGCAACACAAACGAGAATGCCACCCTGCATGCCAAGATGTTCGCTGTAGACGGCCGTCGGGTCTTTGTCGGTTCTTTCAATTTCGATCCGCGCTCTTTCGCTCTCAATACTGAGCTCGGGATCGTCATCCAGAGTGAGAATCTGGCGGCACAGATGCACCACGCCTTCGATACCATGATCGCGTCCGGCTCCTACAAAATCGTCGTGGATGACAAAGGCCGACTGAACTGGATGGACATGCGCGACGATGTCCGTCAATGTGAACTGGCCGAGCCTGGAACCACATGGTGGTCGCGAGTGCTCACTCGCCTTCTCAGCAAAACGCCGATCGATTGGCTGCTGTGAATACCATCTGGGCGCGGCGACCTACGCGCCGACGTCATTCTCCTGGGTCACCAAATGGACCGTCCGCGTCGGGTAGGCGATAGCGAGACCGGCTGCCTTCAACCTCTCGAAAATGGCCAGCAGCAGTTCCTGCCGGATCAGTCGGCTTTCCGCGTAATCGGCAACCATGATGTAGGACCAGATCTCGATATCCAGCGAGCTCTCGCCGAAATGAGCAAATCGAGCACGGAGGCCATCCTTTTCAATCAGGTGGTGATCGCGCAGGATCTGCTCGATAATCTCCACGGCCCGGCGCAGCTGGCCTGCGGAGATACCGTATTCGACGCCGATCGTGGGATTGAAGAGAAAGCGGTCGCGCTTGGCGAAGTTTTCGATCTCGCGGGAGGAAAAATCACCGTTCGGGATGGTGACGAGCGTGCGTTCATTCGTGCGAATCCTCGTCGAGCGCATACCGATATCCTCTACGGTGCCGACAATATCTCCCGCGCGGCAGAAGTCTCCGACCTGAACAGGGCGGTCTGCGATGACGTTCAGGCTGCCGATCAAATTCTCCACGGCCTTCTGTGCGCCTAACGCCAAGGCGATGCCGCCAATGCCCAATGCGGCAATGCCCGTGGTCACATCGACCCCCAGCGTGTCGAGGACCGCTACCGTCGCCAATAGGAAGAGCACTATCTTTGCCGTACGCCGCAACAGGACGACGACCGACACTGCCTGCCGCCGCTGGCGGCGTTCCATCCGGGCACTAGCAACGCGTGCGATGGCATCGACCAGGCGCAGCGCAAACCAAGCAAGCGCTACCCAGCCAACGATACCGATATAGCGCAGCAAGGTCTGGCGCGCGACGATGGACGCCTCGATGCTGCCCGTCCACAGGTGGAAGGTCACCACTGCGAGAAACAGGCTGAGCGGCGGCAAGGCGGCCTGCGTGAAGCGGTAGATCGCGCTTTTCTCGCGGTCGGCCACAAAACGCCGCATGATGGCCAGAAGTCCGGCCGATATAAGCCAGTAGAGAAAGAAACTGCCGGCTGCGCTCCCGAGCAAGAGAGCCCAGTCCTGCAGCGGGGCTCCGGCCACCTCGGCGCTTTCACCGTCTTCCGGTTCAGCCGGATTTGTCGCCGCCACAGACACTGCTTCGAGAGCTTCAACGGTCTCCTGCGAAATCCCCCAGACCTCGCTGCCGACAGGGCTGTCGGTCCGGGTGAGAAGGATCGGCAGACTTTCCTCGCCGCCGAGCCTGCCTACCTCTTCGGTGTCGGCCGGCAGTTCATCGTCGAGACGCCCACTCGCTTCGTTCGACAAGGCACCGAAAGGCAGGAGCGTCCCCTGTTGGTCGAGCGCGGCTTGCAGCTTGGTGGCCCAGATCGCTCCTTGATCGACAAGTTTAGCCTCATCCTCTTCCGCAGACAGGTGGAAATAGTGAGCAGCCCTCGTGTAGTCCTTCGCCGCCAGGGCGCTGATCAGGCCGGTCACCGTTCCACGCGGCGTCTCGCGACCGAAAGGGTCGGTAGCCACTTCAGCGGCCTGCTCGGCCATCGGCTCCGCCACAGGAGCGATTTGAGCGGAAGCCGGTGTTAAGGCGGCGCAGGCGACCAGCAATAAAAGGGCAGAAAGACGGAGAACCGATATCGGTCCGATCGGGATATTATCTGGAAGGCGCTGGCCATCGCAGTTCCGCAATGGCTTCAACCCTACGAACCTACGAAAGACAGAGATTGCATTCCAACCGCTAAAGCTCGGCTCACTGATCGATCGGAGAGATTGCCTTGGGGGAAAGGCCATTTTTGCTGGCGCCGGCGATGAAAGAAAGTAAACTCACCGGTACCATGCCGTTTTCCGTTGCGGCAGGCAAGCGTTCATGTGGGCATCATTAGTCCGCGTTGCCCGCTGCGGAGCTTTGCCTGGCCATACCACAAAGGCCTCGTCCTACTGGGCAGCAGATCAGATGGCCGAACCAATGCAATAGTGAGAGAATAGATGTCACTTCCCCGCAGAACCTCAAGCGGCGGTCGTCCTTCAAAAGAGGAGGCCGAGAAACTAGGCGAGCACATATTGCAGGAAGCGCTGCAGGAATTTATCGCTAAGGGCCTCGATGCGTCCCGGATGGACGCGATCGCCGCTTCGGCCCACGTATCGAAGCGAACACTTTACGCACGCTACAAATCCAAGGATGAACTGCTATGTGCGACGATGGACTATGGTATTGCGAAGCACATCCGTCCGGTGAGCACTCTTCCTGCCAATGGCCCCATTCGCGAGCGCCTCGAAGCCGTTGCGCATAAATTTCTAGAAGCCTCGCTCACCGCAGAAGGCCGCGGCATACAGACCTTGCTGACATGGCTTGCCAATTACCGCCCCGATTTGCAGAACAAGATCAGGGCCAAAGCCGTGGCTGACGTTACCGGCGTTATGAACCAAATTCTAAAGGACGGCTACGCAAACGGAGAAATTGCGTTCTCAGACTTCCCGGCGATCGCTAAGATAGTCTTCGACTTATTATTCTCCTTGCCGAATTATGAAATACTGAGGGGCATGGGTCCCGAATATCATGGCAGCCAATCCGTCAGCCTGGACAAGGAACTTGATTTCGTGATGGCTGCACTTCGCACTGGCGTCGTCTTTTCGACGAATGGGCGGTAAGCTGGCGCATATCTTATAAATCAGTAACTTCGTTGCATTGGTTTGAACCTAAAGATATTTCAGTATCCTTCGGATTCATCGTGATCGGAGTGTCCAGAAGATGGCCCCGGCTCAATGTGCTCTGGAATCTCGTCGAGCAATGTTCTGCCAGAGGCGTACCGCCGCCCGAGCGTCTCGATAAACCCTTAGTAACGCTTCGCATCACGATCTCCTACAGATCAATGCCGTCGTCGGGGTTGCGAGGCCTGTCGCGCCAGCCCTTGCATCCGTCGCCGCAAGGCCGATGCGCGCGCAGCTTCATCCGGGTCATCGTCGAAAATCGCGAACTCGCCGGTCGGTAACGAGTCCGGCGTTTCTCGTGCGATATCGAGATGATCGGGCAGTTCGGGTTCGCGGCGGAGCCCATGAGTTTTCTCCATGACGGGCCGGTCGGGAGCCTCTCTCCTGACCTCAAAACTTTCACGAAGCGCAGCGTCGCCCTCTTACTATAAAGAGAACGACGCCGCGGTCTGGGCGACGGTGGAGGTCAACCTTACGGCTCTGACTGGTGATCTATTGGCGCTGCATTCAGATGAGGACCGCATCGGCCTCGACCTTTCGCCGGCAAGCCATGTGCTGGGTGATCCCACCGCGCTCGGACGGATTTTTGATAACCTCGTCGATAATGCCCTGCGCCACGCCTCGACCGTCACGGTAAGGAATGTTTCGGATGGCGGTAAGACCTGCTGGTCGTTTGAGGACGATGGCCCGGGAGTTGCGCCCGACCAACAACTGACGTTAGGCACGGCCTATGCCCGTTTCGATCCGTCACGCGATCGACAGACGGGCGGAGCCGGCCTTGGCTTAGCGATCGTCTGCGGACTTGCCGAAGCCATAGGCGGCTCCGTCTCGTTCCGGTCCAAGCCGGGCCGAGGACTGCATGTGCAAGTCGTGCTGTTGTCGGCGGGTAGAAGCTCAGAATGAGCGAGACTCCACTGCAGACTGATAATAATCGGAGGAGTAAATCAAATTGATAAAATTGAGGATCATCAACGATGAGTATCGTCGCTCAACTCGCGATCGGAACGGTGACCGTTGCACTTACCATCATCATGCAAGCGTGTTTTGCCGCAATAGCCTTCTCAGTCGATGATCGCTTCACGCCGCCTCGCACGCGAACAACACGCTTTGGAGCGACCTTGCTTCTTGCCGCTTCTACGATATGGATGCTGCTCGCTATCACGCTGGCGGCTTGGATTTGGGCGGGCCTGTTTATTGTATTGGGTGCCTTCGAAGCGCTGGAACCGGCGCTCTATTTCGCAACGGTTTCCCTGACGACGCTAGGCTTCGGCGACGTTATCCTCTCGCAGGATGTGCGGCTGCTGTCTGCGATCGTGGCTGCCAACGGCCTCGTCATGTTCGGTTTGAGCACTGCGTTTCTTCTCGAATTCGTGGGTCAGGTGCGCGAGGAGAAAGGCAGTTCGAAGCGATCCCACATTTCGACGGCAGAATGACTTCGTACAGAACCGGCTCACTTTGGCTAGCATAAACGATTGTGCCTGCCCACTCTACCCGCATCGCCTTGTCCAAGTAGAAAACGCCGATCCGCCCGGGTTTCGACAAATAGTCTGGGGCTTGGCGCTTGCGTAGACTGGATGGTCAAAAGTGGAATGGCGGGTTGCGACTCTAATGTCGGTCCTAACCACCAACTCGGCGGTTCGCCAGAAGCAGATGTTCGCATGGCATGCGCTCAGGTCGGCTTCGCCCTCTCATCCCAGTCATCCGAGCATTGAGGGCTACGTTCCGAAAGCGGACGTCGGTTCGAGGGCGTCGGAGCGATGCCCATATCGGACAATAGGATTAGTCGGCTTAACGGAGATGGATTGGGCTTAAGGACATCTCGAACGGTGGCAACAAAGCGACCTGGGTTCGGTCTTTATCCGCCTTTGACTTGTGCAGGGTCGAGCGCCTGCACCGGGGTTGCGAGAAAGCGGAATGGCTCGGCGGTTCCTTGCTTCGCGGCCGCGACAGCGTTGATGAGCAGCGCCGCCGAAGCGGCAAACCCTTCGATTGAATTTGCCTTGCCAAGCCAGACCCGCGAGGCCTTGGGCGACACGCCCACGGTAACTTCCAGCGCGGCATTGCGCGAACGCGCGGCCGACCGGTAGAAGCTCTGGTCATCAAAGGGGTCGAGCGAATAGTCCAGATCCTGTCCGGCAAGGATCTTGGCATCGGCCTTCGTGGCACTTCTCCGGTGAACGCCCGACAGCCACAGGGTCCGCGCCTGGCCATTCTCCAGAAATGCGGCGGCCATGGTTGAACGGGATATCGGCAAGAGCCAGGTCGGTGGAACGGCTCGACGTCTCTGACCTTGCCGATTCATCGGAAAGCCTCGCGGTTTGGCTGAAGTGCGATCTCACCTTTGATGCTACCGAGATTGTCGCGAACGTCGACTACGCCAACCTCGTCTTCCAGCAGCGCCTGCACGTCCTGCGACAGCTCTTGCAGCTTCAACATGTCGGGGCCGGTCAGGACGATTTCGATCGGATCGCCCGATGTTGGCTGTCCGGTCTCGGGTGCCACCAGTAGAGTGGCACCGGCGACATTGCGGTCGAGATAGGTCTGTAAAGTCGGGTCGGCAGTCCTCATTTACGCGGGCGGGCGAGAGGAAACGAACTGCATCGCAAGGTCGCTCGACTATCGCCAAGCGTCCCAGTGGACGCCCCACGAAGATCGGACAGGCAATCCTCGCAGACGTGCGACACCTGCTGAGAGGCTTCACCTCTTCGAGCCGGTTTGCTCCGCAAGCAGTTCGACAAGCCTGCGCACGCTGTCCCGCAGTTCGTCAATCCCTTCGGATTTGCGCCCCCTCGCGAGGGTTTCGGGAACATACACTGCCTGGTTGCGCAGTATTTTTCCACTCTCGGTCAGTTCGATAACCACTCGGCGCTCGTCTTCCGGATCGCGTGTTCGTCGAACCAGGCCGGCGGCCTCCATACGCTTCAGCAGAGGGGTGAGAGTTCCGCTATCGAGGTAAAGCCGCGCGCCGAGGGAGCCCACCGTCTGGGGTTCTTTCTCCCATAATACCAGCATGACCAGATATTGCGGATAGGTGAGACCCAGCTCCCGAAGAACAGGGCCATAGAGGCGGCTGAGGAGGTTGGTGGCAGCATAAAGGGGAAAGCAAACCTGTCGATCGAGCAACAAGGGATCGCGCGGGTCCTGTGCTGCTGCCACTCCGTCATTCATTGGGCGAACACATTAATTTTCACATCGACGTTTCCGCTAACTGCGTTGGAATAGGGGCAAGCAGCGTGGGCGTTCTTCACGATCTCGTCAGCCTTTGCCTGATTGACCCCGGCAATTTCGACATCCAGTGTGACAGCGAGATTAAACCCGTCATTACCATTCGGCAAGAGGCCGACCTGGCAGGAGACTTCAATGTCGTCGTCACCCACCTTGTCGGTCTGTGCCCGCGTTACATGGATCACGGCATTTTCGAAGCAAGCCGCATAACCAGCAGCGAAGAGTTGCTCGGGATTAGTCGCGTCGCCCTTGCCACCGAGTTCCTTCGGTAGAGCGAGGTCGAGCTCGAGAATGCCATCTTCGCTTTTGACCTTTCCGGCGCGGCCACCATAGGCGTTAACGCGAGTGTTGTAGAAATTTTTCATGTTAGCTCCTTACGGTTAGACAGCAGGATAAATAGTATCCAATTATATTGTGCGCAATATATAATTTGCAAGGCGCGTCATGCTGGCAGACACGCCTTTGCGTCAAATTCTGACCGCGTCACCTGCCCAAAGCCCTCAGAATAGTCTTCTCGACCGGCGAGTAGCTATTGTCGGAACGCTCGAGACTGATCGGCTCACGCGGTAGCAGTGGCGGCTGCGCAATGAAGCGCGGCTGCTTACCGTAATCCTTATATGCAGAATGCACGAGGAAAGGGTGGCACAGATACACCTTGCCGGCCGGACCCGTTGCCAGTTGCTCCAGGCGATGGGCCGATCCGGCGAATCCGTCCGAGGCCAACTCTCGAAGGGTCAGACCGGCTTCCTTGGCCGGTGCGAGTTGTCGCGCTGTATCGATATGCGAGCCGACCCGAATGCGCGTTGAGGAATCGTGAATACCCACATCCGAGAATAGGAACAGCATCAACAGGGCGCGGCCCTTGCGGTGCACATTGGCCCGCCACTCCATGAAGTCGGGCTTCTCATAAGCGAAGCTGACCTCGATGTGCCACCCGTCGTCTCCAGGTTCTTCGGCAGATGGAAAGCCAACAGCAAATGTTCCGAGTCCGCCCCGCGGCAGCCACCGACCTTTGCCCACAAGCTGGTCGAATGCTGTATGCAGGGCGGTTGTGTTTGCCGCTTCGTGAAACGGAGCCTGATCGAACCGCTCGAGACGGGCCGGGTCCAGGTGGTCGAGTCATCGGGATCGCATCCCGTGGCCACCCACAGGATCGCGCGCACTTCTGCGGCCACCTGGGATGAAAATGCAGCACCCACCCAGACGAAGCCGTCGCGAACGAAGCGGGCAATGGCATCTGCGCCAAGCGCAGAGAAGTATCGATTAGGCGCGTATGGTCGAGCGGCATTGCTGCTTCACGAGCCGGAAACCCGGCCAGCTCAGCCCAACGGAAAGGGTCGAGGCGCGATTGAGAGTGATGAACTTCATGGGCTTCTGCTACCTGATGTATTGTAGAGACACGACAAACGGCTGCCATTGAACAGGTGCTGGGCATACATGGGTGGTCTGCCATGGGGTCGGAAGCAAAATGGCCGATTTGCATTGGTTGCCTGCCCAAAGCAGACAGTCAGCAACCGGCCCAATCTGCACCATCTCGAGCGTTCTCCCTCTGGCCAATCATGGCCAAGGAGAAACAGAATGGGAAACTCAGGATTTGATGCAGCGACGCGGCATCGTCAGGCTTGGAACGCTGGCAAGAATGTCGGAACGAAGCGCCCACTGACGCAGAAACAGATTTGGGCGATCCGCTTCCATCTCGATCGCGAGGAACGATTGAGGGACAAGGCTCTTTTCGATCTCGCCATCGACAGCAAGCTACGCGGCTGCGATCTGGTGAAGATCAAGATTGGTGACGTGGTTGCGGGCGCTGAGATACGAAATCGCGCTACCGTCATTCAGCAGAAGACCAATCGGCCCGTGCAGTTCGAACTCACGGCCGACGTTCGAGCCACGCTGCTAGCATGGATCGAGCGCCGGGGCGGGTCGACAGGCGACTATCTGTTCCCGAGCCGTGTGGATTACGCCGGCCATATGGGCACGCGACAGTATGCGCGTTTGGTTGATGAATGGGTGACTGCGATTGGACTGCGAAAGGCAGAATACGGGACGCATTCGCTGCGCCGAACGAAGGCGGCTATGATCTATCGTGCCACCGGCAATATCCGGGCTATCCAAATTCTGCTCGGCCACACGAAGATCGAGAACACCGTCCGGTATCTTGGCGTAGATGTCGAAGACGCCTTGCTGCTGGCGGAGAGAACCGAAATCTGACGAAAGGAGCGGTCGCTCAGCAGTACTGATCGACCGCTTCTAGGTTCCTCCGCATGCGAGAAGCGCGACAAGCTTTGGGTGGAAAGCTGCTATTCACATTGGCGCGGGGGCTCGGCCCGAACCTGTTGTAGCCGGTTGAACCCGGCCAGAGCAGGAACGCTAGGACAAGAAGATTTCCGAGCCCCACTAGGATGCCAAGAGCTAAGCCTATCGGTTCTCCACTTTTGACGATCCCTGTTAAAACGGCAGGAGCCCATGCGAAAGCCCACCAGCCGCTGCGGTTCTGATCATGCAGCCTACGCACTAATAGTGCTGGGAAGGGGATTAGTAAGATAGCCGAAAGTACAAAAACGGATCGTCCGATGTCGCCGCCGTAAGAGATAGCTTCATGCAGGACAAAGGGGATCATGCCCACTGCGGCTACCGCAACCCAATAAAATATGAACTCGCTCCGGCGAGAGCGTCCCGACAATCGGAATGTGTTGGCGACGGTCGACTTAACGCTTCTCATGAAGTGTTCGGATTCGATCCGCCCGGCAGGCTGACGCAACATTGTCCCCCCAATTTCAATCGCCTTTTTACGCGCGCAAAGAAATGTCCGCAATGGGGTCGGAAGCTGAATGGCAGCTTTCCGCCGGTGCCACACCAAG
This sequence comes from Croceicoccus sp. Ery5, assembly GCF_020985325.1. Lineage (NCBI taxonomy): Bacteria > Pseudomonadati > Pseudomonadota > Alphaproteobacteria > Sphingomonadales > Erythrobacteraceae > Croceicoccus > Croceicoccus sp. Ery5. The sequence continues at coordinate 305,765 of NZ_CP087587.1, read as the reverse complement.
AGCTGCCAGACCGCTAACGGCCCCAAATTTGACATGCGAAAGGCGGCCCGTCCCGATTGGGACGGACCGCCCGCCGAGTGACCTGGACCTGTCAGGAGGGGTCAGGCAGCCTGCTCGGCAATTTCGTCAGTTGCTTCCACGTTGGCCGCCTCGTCGCCTCCGTGGTCCGCCAGTTCGGCTTCTTCAGAACCGGCGAAACGCATTATAGGTGGAACCCAGGCCTGCGCCCGTTCCTTGACCTCGGGCTCGCCAATGAAGTTGCCGGAGAAGATGCGCTCGGCAGCGCTCGCCAGTTCGGCCTTCTTCGATGCGGCATAGCGACTGACGAGTTCGGGACCGCCGGCGCCATCGAGCGCTTCGAGCGTGCGAGCCTTGGCCACGCGGTCGAAGTAGTTGGCCGCCGTGGGACGCCACCAATGCGCGGTCTCGATTTCAAGTAACGAGCCAAGCGCCTCGTGCAGCGGCACCGAACGTTCGCCTTCGCACGCAAGGCTTGCAACTAGAGTGCGCGAGACGACATGGCCGAGCCAGGCCGAACGCGCCTCATCGGAAAGCGCCCGGAACCTCGCAAACCGCTTCACGTCGCATTCACCAGCACGCCAGCTTTCATCGAGCGACCCGGCAAACTCGGCCAGGGCAGCGCTCGCCGGCGCATCCTTGGCCTCAAACCCGGTGACCGGGCCGGAAGCGACAGAGCCGACCAGCGTCGACGCTTTCTTGGCGCGCCAGTCATGTCCATCGACATCGGCAAGCGTGAAGACCATGAAGTCGAGCGCCAGTGCCGGATCGTTGGCGAGATGGATCGCAAGGATGTCGCGGCGCTGCATGGCCAGTTCGTCGAGCAGGCGCTGGGACAGCGAGCTGCCCTTGGGCTTCGCCGCTCCACTTTCCTCGATTGCCTCGACAACACCTTCGTCAGCGATGACTTCGGTCTCGGTGTAGAACTGCGGGACCAAGGTCGGCTCGCCATTGCGCGAGAGGACTAGGAAGGCACCAGCCTCGGATTTCAGTTCGTCAGCGAGGACCGGCGGCCGGTCATTGAGCGCGCGCATGGCCCGGTCGATGACGACCAGTTCGCGTTCGGCTTTGGCGATCTCCTCTTCGTCGCTGTCCTCGTCTTCGAGCACGGCGGCGACGCGGTCGTAGTCGGCCTCAAGTTCTCCGAGTTCCCGTACTTCCTTTTCGGTCATCGGCGCAGGTTCGCAAGGCAAGCGGCTCATACCTTCGACAAGGTCATGGCTGACATAATTGCCAAGCGTCGGACGCACCCAGGCAAGGCCAAATTCGAGCGCGGCCTTTCCTGCGGCTTCTTCCATGGCTTTGTGCGCGAGATCCTCGAGCAGCGCGACATCGATCCAGCTTTCACTGGCATCATCATCGAAAAGTTCGCGCTCGATCCGGCCACCCGCTGCGATGTAGGCATCGCGTCCGACGAGCACAGCTCGCGGATCGGAACCGCGCACCGTGGCATCAAGCACCATGCGGCGGATCGTGTCGGGCGTGATCTGGTACCAGGCGTCCTGCAGCTCGGCATAGACATGCGCCTGGCGCTCGACGTCGGAGATCGCGCCGTAGGCCTTGGCCATGTCGAGCGTGATCGTGCCTTCGGCGAGCGCTTCGAAGACGCAGGGTGCCAGACTTGCCAAACGCAGGCGCCCTTCGACGAACCGGAGGGTGAGGCCGAAGCGGCGCGCCACGTCTTCGGTGGTAGCTCCTGCTTCGATGATGGAGGCGAAGGCCTGTGCCTCGTCGGCCGGGTTCATTGCGAGTCGCTGGAAGTTCTCGGCAAGGCTGGCTTCGCGCACTTCGCTTTCCTCGCCTTCGATGACGAGGCAGGTGACTTCGTGCGTGTCAGGCAAGGTGCCCTCTTCGGCCAGCGCCTGCAGCGCGGCGAGCCGGCGACCGCCAGCCTCGACCTCGAACTTGCCGCGCTTTCCTTTGCGCACGACGAGGTTCTGCAGCAGGCCGCGCGCGGCAATGTCTGCCCGCAGCTGGAGGTCGGCCAGCACGTCGCTCGACTTGCGAACGTTACGCGGGCTCGGGACGAGCTTCTTCAAGGGAATCGACTGGATCATGGGTGTTCTCCTGATGGAATGAAGGCGCAGGTGAGGATCACGAGGCCCACAAGCCCAAAGGGCTCCCTCCACTCTCATTCTGAGACTGGCGTCGGTCCGAGGGATCAGGCGGCAAGTGCGGGGAGGACCAACGAGGCTCCGGAAACTGGCACGAACAGCCGCGTGCGGTAACGGATGATCTCGGTGAAGCAGCCCTTGTTCTTGTACCAGTCGAGGCGATCGGGCGAGAATCCGGTCAGTTCAAGGCGCTGTTCGCCGCCAACCAGCGCACGCTTCACTGTGAGTGGATCGTGGCTTGCGAGGCCCAACGGTTTGCCGCTGGCGAGGACGAGGTCGCCGATCTGATCGGGTGCCGGTCCGACAACCCCGGAAAGGCCAAAGGTCTCGGCAATTGCGGCGAGATCGACATTGAGCACTTCGCGGCCGATGATTGACTGACCGTCCTCGGCAACGAGCCGGGTAACGCGGACATGATCGCCGGGGAGGCGCTTCCAGACCGGAAGCAGAAGTCCGGTGGCGAGATGGACGCGCTCGGTCACCGGTGAAGCGGCGGCCTCCTCTTCCTCGGCCCGCCAGGTGCTGGTGAACGCGGTGACGCCAATTTCTTCCCAGTGGCTCTCAGCGAGTGCCTCGAATGTCCAGTTCGCGGACTTGAGCGGGCGTAGCAGGCGTCGGCGTTCGATCACGGCCCCGTCGTCGGCGATGAGGCGACGGGCCGGAACCGAGAGCGCGACTTTGCCCGAGCGCGCATTGCGCATCGGGATCGCATGCAGGTTGCCAATCTCGTGCATCCGGACGAGGCGCTGCAATTGCAAAGGCCGAAGGTACCTCGTCACTTCGAGCGAGATGAGACGTGTTTCTGCTCCGGTCACGGGGTCGGTGCGCAGGAGTTCATCTGCCAGGACCGTGAAGCGATCGACCCTGACAGTCTCAAGCCCCTGGTCGAGCGTTCCGGCTTCGCGTGCGGCTTCGATCCGCGCTTCGACGAGGCCAAGATATTCGTCGAAGATCGCGTTCTGAAGCGCGATCGGTAGCGCGAGAATGCGATTGAGCCAGCGCTGGATGGTGGGGAGATTGTCGGTCAGCCCGCCATCGGGGCTTTCAAGCCGGAGGCCGGTGCGCTCGACGAAGTTACCGAAGCTCGTGGCTTCGAGCTTGCCGTCATAGAGCAACTGGAACCAGCGGCTGAGCGCATCTCGCGCATAGTCGCTTTCGAGATTGTCTGCCGGATCGAACAGGTTCTGTCCGCCGGTCTGGCGCTGGCCGCGCGTAAGCGCGCCCAATGCATCGAGCCTTCGCGCAATGGTCGAGATGAAACGGCGTTCGCCCTTTACGTCTGTGGTAACCGGGCGGAACAGCGGGGCCGAGGCCTGATTGGTGCGGTTGGTACGACCGAGCCCCTGGATGGCGTTGTCGGCGCGCCATCCCGGTTCAAGCAGGAAGTGAACCCGGCGTTGCTGGTTCCGGCAGCCGAGGTCGGCATGGTAGGAACGCCCCGTACCGCCCGCATCCGAGAAGACCAGGATGCGCTTGGTCCCTTCCATGAAGCTTTGGGCTTCGGCGACATTGGCGCTGGGGCTACGCCGTTCGAGGCGCTGCTCACCATCGCGGCCCAGGACAAGCCTGCGGGTCCGGCCCGTGACTTCGGCCACGGCGTCGGTTCCGAAATGTTCGATAATCGCATCGAGCGCAGTGGCGATGGGCGGCAGTGCGCAAAGCTGTTCGATCAGCGCATCGCGCGCAGCAATTGCGCGCGGGCAGAAAACGGGATTGCCCTCTCCGTCGCTCATCGCCTCGGAGCGAAGATTGCCGTCCTCGTCGGCGAAGACCTGCATCAATCGTATCGGGAAGCTCTTCGTAAGGTAGTCGATGACGTATTCACGCGGGGACAGATCGATATCGAGAGCTTCGCGTTCTTCCACGGTAAGGTCGGCAAGGCGCCGGTCGAGCATGGCCTCGGCGGTCGAGACCAGCTGCACGACAACCGAATGCTCTTCGCCAAGCGCTACTTCCATCGCGGGGATCAGGCTCGGCAATTTCATCGAAAGCAGGAGCTGGGCAAAGAAGCGCTGCTTGGTGCCTTCGAAGATCGATAGCGCCGCAGTCTTGGCATTGCGGTTGAGCGTGTCGCCGCTGTCCTCGTCGACCACGCGGGTTGCTTCGAGCGCCGCTTCGAGGTTGCGGTGGATGATCGCCCAGGCATCAGCATAGGCATCGTAGATCCGTACCTGTGCTTCGGTCAGGCTATGTTCGAGGATGTCGTACTCGACCCCGGCGAAGGACTGGACTTGTAACGGTTTTGCGCCGGTCACCTGAGCGATTTAAGCTCGCAAGAGGAGACCGTCGAGATGATGAAGCATTCAGAAGAGTTCAAGCAGGAGGCGGTGCGGATTGCGCTGACCAGCGGGTTGTCGCGCGAACGGGTCGCAGCGGATTTAGGGATCGGCAAATCGACGCTCGGCAAATGGATTGCACGATATCGGCCGGGAGAATTGGTGGCCGCGCCGCAGGCTGATCTGGCGCGGGAGAATGAACGGCTTCGCCTGGAGAACCGCGTGCTGCGGGAGGAGAGGGAAGTGCTAAAAAAGGCCACGCAGTTCTTCGCGAGCCAAAAGCCGTGAGGTTCGCTTTCGTGCACAGCTGGCGGCACCGTTGGCCAGTGGAATTGATGTGCCGTGTCCTGCAGATCAGCGAGCGCGGCTATCGGTCTTGGCGCTCGCGTCCGATCAGCCGGCGGGAACGAACGGATATGAAGGTGCTGGCGCATATCCGCGAGCAGTACAGCCTGAGCTTGGGCAGCTATGGCCGCCCCCGGATGACAATGGAATTGAAGGAGGCCGGCCTCGATGTCGGCGAGCGCCGGGTAGGACGGTTGATGCGGATCAACGCCATCAAGCCGGTTCGTACCCGCAAGCACAAGGTCACGACCGACAGCCATCATCGCCTGGGTGTCGCCGCGAACTGGCTTGATGGCGACTTCGTCGCCGATAAACCCAACCGTAAATGGGCTGGCGACATTACCTATGTGTGGACGCAGGAAGGCTGGCTCTACCTTGCCGTCATCCTCGATCTGCACAGCCGCCGCGTTGTGGGCTGGGCGGTCAGTGATCGGATGAAGAAGGATCTGGCGATCCGGGCGCTGGACATGGCGGTGCGGCTGCGCAATCCGCCGCTAGGCTGCTTTTTCCATTCCGATCGCGGCAGCCAATATTGCTCGTATGATTATCAGAAGAAACTGCAGGCCTATGGCTTGCGACCATCGATGAGCGACAAAGGAAACTGCTACGACAATTCCGCTGTCGAGACATTCTTCAAATCGCTGAAGGCAGAGCTGATCTGGCGGCAGAACTGGCCAACGCGGCGCCAGGCTGAAGCCGCGATCTTCCAATACATCAACGGGTTCTACAACACCCGTAGACGCCATTCATATCTGGGCGGCATCAGCCCGCTCGCGTTCGAAGCCAAGGTGGCATAGTGAAATAGGTGACCGGCACAAAACCGTTACAAGTCCAGACAGCGCACGGGCAAGATAGAGGCCCTGGGCCTTGAGATCACGGGCGACGAGCTCCATCGCCGCGACGCCGCCAGCGCGGATCTCGGTCATGAATGCCTCGTGGGTCGGAAAAGCGGTCTCGGGTCCCCAAAGGCCGAGGCGGGAAGTGTAACCGAGGTTGGCAATATCCGAAGCGCCAGTGGCAGAAGCATAGAGCACGCGGGCGCGCGGGAGATGGTTCTGCAGCCTGAGGCCCGCCATCCCTTGTTCGGAGCCCTTGGCCTTGCCGCGGATTGAAGAGCCCCCGAGCGCATTGGCCATGGCGTGGGCTTCGTCGAAAGCGATCACGCCATCGAAATCCTCGCCCGCCCAGGCAAGGATCTGGTCGAGCCGCGTATCGTCGGCGCGCCCCGAGCGCAGCGTCGGGTAGGTGACGAAGAGAATGCCTTCGGACATCGTGACGGGCTGGCCGAGTTTCCAGCGCGAGAGCGGCTGGAGATCGAGCGGCAGCCCGCCAAGCGCTTCCCAGTCGCGGCGTGCATCTTCGAGCAGCGCCTCGTTCTTGGTGATCCAGACATGGCGGCGCTCGCCTGCGAGCCAGCGATCCATGATGACTGCGGCGATCTGTCGTCCCTTGCCCGCTCCGGTTCCGTCGCCGAGGAAGAAGCCCTGTCGGTAGGCGTGCCCATTCCCCGACAATTCGAGCGAGGTGCCTTCCTGGCTGACCTTGAAGCGCCCCGGGAGATCGCGTGCGAATGCCTGGGCAGCATAGACCAGTGTCTCGCATTGCGCTTCGGACAAGAGGCCATTGGCCTGCCAATTTGCGGGGAGACGCGGGCTAACGTTCGGCTGCGGAGCCGCAACCGACCCCATGGCGACCGATTCCACGAGTGGGGTGGGATGAACCGGCGCGCCTTCGAAAGCGATTCGGCTTGGCCGGTAAGGTAGGTAGATGCCTGTCTGTTCGGGCACCGGCGCGGGTTCGGCGAGGACCGAATAGGTGAGGTCGATCGCATTCGCTGCGGCTTTTGATGTCGCTGCGAAAGGCGCCAACGGCCGGACCGGCGTGCGTTGGTTCGAAGTCTTGCCAACGAGGCGCAATGGTTTTCCGACTGGCAGGCGATGGAGGTTGGCGGATATATTCGCCCTTGGCGAAAGCTTCGTGACAAGCGCGTGGAGCGCGATCAGGTCGCAGGTATCCCCGTTGATTGCGGGCGAAGACGCAGTCGGCGTCTTGTCGATGACGACCAGGCGAACGGCAATCCCCGTCCCTGTCCGGCGAAACATCTGCTGCAAGCGAACATGGAGGAGCAGCGACGCTTCTTGCTGTGACTTGGCGAAAGTGGAAGCATCGAAGCCTTCGGGCATGATGGCGACTATCCTTGCGCCACTGGCCGCGGCCCGGATTGCACTACGAAGGTGGCGCTGCGCCGTCTCGCCATCCTTGCCGCGTTCTTGGCTACGCGCGAACGGCGGATTCATCAGGACGACCGACGGAATGGGGCCGCGATGCAGGTCGGCGATCAGTTCCCCGTCATGCGCAGTGATCGTGGCCGAAGGGAAGATGTGGGCCAGACCATCTCGTCTTGCCGGATCGATCTCGTTGAGGAGCAGCGAAGCATTCTGGAGGGAGCTCCAGAGAGCGAGGGCGCCATTGCCGGCGGATGGTTCGAGGAGTGTGTCTTGCGCGCATAAAGCTGCAGCCTTCGCCATCAGCCAAGCCAGCATCGGCGGGGTCGAGAACTGCTGGAGCTCGACCTGTGTTTCGCTGCGCACATGCCGCGGCGGCAAGGCTGCTTCGAGCCAGTCGAGCCGCGCGTCGGCTTCGTGCACGCTTGTTGCCAGATCGATGCATGAGGACTCCCTAAGCCAGAGCAGTGCGCCGATCTCGACCGCGTTGTTGTAGTCATCGATGGTCCAGGCGCTTCCCCAGTCCGGGGTGCCGGTCTCTTCGGCGAACAGCCCGGAAATGTCGGCACGGGTAAGATGCCGTCCCGAAGCGAGTAGTTCGGCAACTCGGGTGCCGATAGCGTAGGCCAAAGGCATTGACGGCAACTGCTCGCCGGTGGGAAACAGGTCTGATTGAAACATGGCAATTCGTCCTCCTGATGAAGGCATCGGGACACGCCCTCTGCCGGATCAGGAATTCGAGAAGCCCTCTCTCCTCTACGGCGCCGCCTTGCGGCGCAGCCATGCTGTGAGTTCGTCGTTCCAGTCGGTGTCGTGGGAGGATGGCTTGCGCACATGGATCGTCCGGCCTTCTTGTTCGTAGGCAGCCAGGCCACGCGACGCAGCCAGCTCGCCGCCAGCGTCGTGATCGACGAAGAGATGAAGCTCGGTCACGCTCTCGGGCACACTGACGAGGCCGAAGCGCTCATTCCCGAGGGTCGCCCAGACGGGGACACCGGTGAGAGCATAAGCCGACATTGCGCTTTCAATGCCTTCAGCAAGGCCGAGCTTGCCAGAGGCCGGAGCGAAGAGGCGGACAGCAGATTCACCGAGCGCGCCAAGCGCGCGTTTCGGCTTGTCGAAATCGGCCTTGGCATTGCCCGAAAGGAACGTTCGATGGACGGCAATCGGCCCCTCGTCGAGGCTGACCGCCGCAATCATCGCCGGCAGCAAGCGGGTTCGGCCTTTCGGGCCAAGCGGCGTCCGTGGATGGAAACGGAGCGCCGACGATGCGGCGAGGATGCCGCGGCTCTCAAGATATGCCTTTGCCGGACTGGCACACAGTCGCTCTGCATCGCGCCAGATCCTCAGCGCTGCCGTCGAGGGTTTGCGCGTTCTGGTCGGCTCGGGAAAGTCAGCCGCCTTAGACCCTGAGAAGAGCGCAGGAGCCTCGAAACCTTCACGCGCCAAGGCGGCAAGTACGCTCTGCTGATCGCATCCCGCAAAGCAATGGAAGAGGATAGCCTGTCGGCCGATCGACACACCGAGCGAGGGCGTGCGGTCGTCATGCGCAGGGCAGCAAGCCATGCCCTTTGTGCCGGACCATTTGCCCCCTCGCGATTCACAGATGCAGCGAGCGGTCTCAACAAGCGACCGGTTGGGATGAGTTTGGATAGACAGGGACATGCGAGCTCCTCAGCATGCAAAGTGGCCCCCTCATCAGCGTTCCTCTCCTCTCCCGAAGGCAAGCATTCGCAGCTTTCCTACAGGCTCATGTTCTATTTATGTTCCATTGCGATTCGAATCAATGGAGCACAAATCGAGATGACCTGCCTCAATCGTCTGACTGCGATATCGGTAGCTTTTTTGGGAATGATCGCGACCTCATCACAGGAAGTCCGCGCTCAGGATTTCACCTTGTTCGAGCACGCGATCGTTCCGCCGAAGACGGACCAGCAGCCGGCAAGGGAATATCTTCCTGCAATCTACCAGGCCGAGCCAGCAAACGTATCCTACCGGGAAGGCTTGTATATGGCGGCAATAGCCGAGGCCGAGCGCCGTTACGGGCTTCCGACCAATCTGCTTCGTGCTCTCATCTGGGCTGAGTCCCGCTTCAATCCGATGGCTGTGAGTCCAGCTGGTGCTGCCGGGCTTGCTCAGCTTATGCCAGCCACGGCGCGAGAACTGGGCGTCCGGAACCCTCATGACCCTTTTGCATCGATCGACGGTGGCGCCAGGTACCTTCGCGACATGTTGGACCGGTTCGACGCGGTCCACCTGGCCTTGGCTGCTTACAATGCTGGCCCAGGTGCCGTCTCCCGATCACGCGGCATTCCGAACAATGGTGAAACGCCGCAATATGTCCGGTCTGTGTTGGGACGTTGGCAAGCAATTGGTACGTACAATTGACGAAACTACCTGATTTCCGGCTATTGTCTGAAATCATGTGGCGGAATGAAGACGGACAACGCTAGTGAGTGAGCCCCCCGGTGAGCCGTTCGACTTTCGCAAGGCGTTGAAGGCACAAAAGCGCCGGAAGCTGAGAAAGGAGATCGCATTGGGTTTGGGAGCATTCGCGATTGTATTTGCTGGAGGGATGCTGGCACTCAACTGGCCAGTCCATGATGCCAGCCTTGCTAACGACGTTCAGCAGCCTCAAACTCTATTCCAGCAAGCGAGCTCCCCACAATTCGACATCTGCGGATCGATCCGGCGCACATGCGTCGTGGATGGAGATACTTTCTGGCTTGATGGCGTGAAGATCCGCATTGCCGACATCGACACTCCCGAGATCAGCGAGCCTCGTTGCGACTATGAGTACCAACTCGGCATGCGTGCAACGCACCGCCTTGTCGAATTGCTCAATGGCGGGCCCTTTGAACTGAGAACCATCGGGAGCAGAGATGAGGATCAGTACGGTCGCAAATTGCGGGTTGTTACGCGCGACGGTCGCTCGCTTGGCAATCAGCTGGTCAGCGAAGGCCTGGCGCGAACCTGGACCGGGAGACGTGAACCATGGTGCTGAACCGCGATCAGGAATTGTGGGCCGTCGCGCTCTGGGTCGACAAGAACCATGGCGAAGAGGGAACCGCGTATATCGCGCAGCAAATCCAGCGCCTATCCAACGAAGGGGACGAGGCAGGCATAGCAACGTGGAAGACTATTGCTGAGCGCTTCGATCAGCTTAGCTGCCAAAGCTCTACGAACTGAGGCTCGGCACGATGCGGAAGTGGCTTAAGGTCTGGGGCATCAGAATTGAGTTCGCCTTGCTCGCGTCAGTGTCCCTGATAGGGCTGGTCCTGGGCCTTCAATCCTGCACTGGCTGAGAAGAAATTCGATCTCCCGATCAACCCTTCGCAAACTTCCCCATGATGACCTTTCCTCCAGTCCGGAGCTCATCGAGGTAGTCGCTCCACCATTGAGCCATCCGCACGCGCTCGTCCCAATGCTTGCCGCGATGGTAGATGCCACGCACAACATTGCTGTCGCCATGTGCCAAGGCACGCTCGATCGCATCCGGATTCCAAAGTCCCGACTCGTTCAGGAATGTCGATGCTGTCGCCCGGAGTCCGTGCGCGGTGACTTCTTCCTTCGAATATCCCATGCGACGAAATGCGGCATTGAGCGTGTTTTCACTCATGGGACGCTTGGAGCTGCGCGCAGATGGGAAAACATATCCTTCGCGGCCGAGCATCTCGGCCAGATCAGTGAGATAGCCTCTAACCTGCTTGGAAAGCGGGACGGCATGCGCTCGGCGCGCTTTCATTTTACCGGCAGGGATCTTCCAGACCCCATCGACGAGGTCGATCTCATGCCATTCGGCGTGCCGGAGTTCGCCGGGGCGTACGAACACATGCGGCGCTATCTGCAAAGCTAACTTCGTCACCATGTAGCCAGTGAAGTCGTCGATTGCGCGCAGCAGCCCGCCTAACTCGGTGGGCTCGAGGATGGCTGCATAATGCGTGGCTCTCGGCGTTACGAGAGCGCCCTTCAGCATACTGGTCGGATCGGATTTGCAGCGGGTGGTAGCGACACCGTAGCGAAACACGCGGCCTGCGAACGAGCGGCATTTCTTTGCAGTCTCGTGCTTACCAGTGGCTTCCAGACGCTTGAGAGGAGCCAGGACTTCGAACGGCTCGATCTCGTGGATGGGTCGGTTCCCGATGGCAGGGGCAAGCTTGTCGAGGAAATAGTTGGCCTTGACGATCGTGCCATCGGCGCGGCCATTCTGAACCATCATCTGTTCAATGTACTCGCGTGCGACTGCCTCGAACGTCTGTGCGGAAAGGAACTCGGCGCGGATTTTCCGCTTCCGCTTCTCAAAGGCCGGGTCGCCCCCAGAAGCAACAGCTCGACGCGCCTCGTAGGCCGCGTCTCGCGCTTGCTTGAGGCTGATGTCGGGATAGCTGCCGATGCAGAGCTTCTTTTGCGCGCCGCCGATCCGGTATCGGAATCGCCAAAGTTTGCCGCCGGTCGGCGTGACCTCAACATATAGGCCGCGCTCATCGGTTACCTTGTACGGCTTATCCTTGGGCTTGAGTGCGCGGAGGCGAGTATCTGTCAGCGGCATGTGGGGGCCTTTTCATCTGGGCCTTTGCGAAACGGCCTCAAAAGGCCCACAAAAGTGTCTGGAACTCCCGAGAACAGGCGGGACGATCCGGAACGATCCAAGGGCCAAATCCCTAGGATTTCTGCGGGTTTTATAGATTATTTGGGAGAACGTGAGAAGAACAAATGGTGCCCAGAAGAGGACTCGAACCTCCACGCCCTTGCGAGCGCCGCCACCTGAAGACGGTGCGTCTACCAATTCCGCCATCTGGGCACTTTTGCGATGCGGCCAGTGTGCCGCTTCGCAGGTAGGAGCGCGCAACTAGGGCGCGGGTTGATTCGTGTCAATGGCTCCGGACCGAAAATCGACGCGCCCGATAAATTTGCCTGAACTTTTCGCGATCAGCCCAGCACCTCACTCGTCGGCGCATGATCATAGCCCAGCTCTTCGGCCACCGCGCGATAGGTGACGCGGCCTGCGTGCACGTTCAGCCCTTCCGCCAGATGGGGGTCGCGGCGAAGTGCGTCCCTCCAGTCGCCCGCATCGAATGCCGCCGCGATGCGCAGCGCGTGAGGCAGGGTCACATTGTTCAGCGCATAGGTGCTGGTGCGCGAAACCGCGCCCGGCATATTGGCGACGCAATAATGCACGATATCGTCGATCACGAAGGTCGGGTCGTCATGCGTGGTGGGATGCGACGTTTCGAAACAGCCGCCCTGATCGATGGCGACATCAACCAGCACCGCGCCCTTTTTCATGTCTTTCAGCATCGCGCGGCTGACAAGCTTGGGCGCGGCGGCGCCGGGGATCAGCACCGCGCCGATAACCAGATCGGCATCGGCGACGACTTCGGCCAGATTGGCCTTGTTCGAAAAACGGGTCTTGGCGCGGCTTTCGAAATAAAGGCCCAGCCGCTCCAGCTGTTCGGGGCTGCGGTCGAGGATGGTGACATCCGCGCCCAGACCCACGGCCATTTGCGCCGCGTTCCAGCCGACGACACCGCCGCCGATCACCGCCACCTTGCCCGGCGCCACGCCCGGAACGCCGCCCAGCAGCACGCCGCGCCCGCCATGCGCCTTTTCCAGCGCGGTCGCGCCTGCCTGCACGCTCATCCGGCCGGCCACCTGGCTCATCGGTTTCAACAAGGGAAGCGTGCCGCCCGCGCCGGTCACCGTTTCATAGGCGATGGCCGTCGCGCCAGATTTCACCAGATCGGCGGTCTGCGCCGGATCGGGGGCAAGGTGCAGATAGGTATAAAGGATCTGCCCCTCGCGCAGCATGGCGCGTTCCACCGCCTGCGGTTCCTTGACCTTTACCACCATGTCGCAGCGGGCGAATATGTCTTCGGGTCCGTCGGTGATGGTCGCGCCTGCCGCGATATAGGCGGCATCGTCGGCGCCGATGCCCAGTCCGCCGCCGCTTTCGACCAGCACTTCGTGGCCATGGGCGACAAGTTCGGTCACGCTTTCGGGGGTCAGGCCGATACGATATTCATGGTTCTTGATTTCACGCGGGGTGCCGATGCGCATGGGATGCTCCGTTGCCGTCGGAAAGGGTTGATATGGCCCTTCGTTAAACCCGAAACGGCCTGCGGATCGACAGGTTTCCGCGCGTTTTCGCGAATGTTGTCGAGATTCCCGCGATCCGGCTTTCGGGCGGTTACCGCGCAGCATTTGCGCGCAAGATTTTTTCCCCACTGGACAGGGCGGACCCGCTTTGGCCATAGCCGCGACCATATGCACGACATCCGCCTTGTACGGGACAATCCCGAAGCCTTTGACGCCGCCCTAGTAAAGCGCGGGGCCGCGCCCGCATCGGCCAGCCTGCTTGCGCTGGACGAGGATCGACGCGCACTGCAAACCCGCGCACAGGAAGGGCAGAATCGCCGGAACGAGGCTTCGAAGGCGATCGGCAAGGCGATGGGCCAAGGCGACAGTGCCACCGCCGATGCACTGAAGGCCGAAGTGGCGACGCTAAAGGAAACGCTTCCCGCGCTGGAGGTCGAGGCCAAGGAGAAATCCGACGCGCTCGACGCCATGCTGGCGGCCCTACCCAACCTCGCCGCCGATGGCGTGCCCGATGGCGCGGACGAGGAATCGAATGTCGAGATCGCCCGTTGGGGCACGCCGCGGGCGTTCGATTTCGAACCGAAGGAGCATGCCGATTTCGGCCCCGCGCTCGGCCTCGATTTCGAGACGGCGGCGGCGATCAGCGGCGCGCGCTTTACCTTTATGCGCGGGCAAATGGCGCGGCTGAACCGTGCGCTGGGCGCGTTTATGCTCGACATGCAGGGCGCGGCGGGCTTCGTGGAGTGCAACCCGCCGCTGCTGGTGCGCGACGAAGCTGCGTTCGGCACGGGGCAATTGCCGAAGTTCGAGGAGGATCTGTTCAGGACCACCGATGGCCGCTGGCTGATCCCTACTGCCGAGGTCAGCCTGACCAATGCCGTGCGCGAACAAATCCTTTCGCACGACCAGCTTCCCATGAAGCTCACCGCCCTCACCCCCTGTTTCCGCAGCGAGGCGGGATCGGCGGGGCGCGATACGCGCGGGTTGATCCGCCAGCACCAGTTCGAAAAGGTCGAGCTGGTCGCCATCACCGCGCCCGACCAATCAGAGCAGATGCACGAGGATATGACCCGCGCTGCCGAGGCGGTGCTGGAAGCGCTGGAACTGCCCTATCGCAAAATGCTGCTGTGCGCGGGCGACATGGGGTTCAGCGCGCGCAAGACCTATGACCTTGAAGTCTGGCTCCCGGGGCAGAATGCCTATCGCGAGATCAGCTCGATCTCGAACTGCGGGGATTTTCAGGCGCGCCGGATGAAGGCGCGGTTCAAGCCGCTCGATGAAAACGGCAAGCCTTCGAAAAAGACCGAATTCGTCCATACGCTGAACGGATCGGGCCTTGCCGTGGGCCGCACGCTTGTCGCAATCCTCGAAAACTATCAGGAACAGGACGGGTCCGTCACCATTCCCAAGGCATTGCACCCCTATACGGGCGGCCTCACCAAACTGGAGCCTGCCAATTAATGCGTATCCTGCTGACCAATGACGACGGCATCCACGCCCCCGGCCTCGACGTGCTGGAGGCGATCGCCCGCGAACTTTCTGACGATATCTGGATCTGCGCCCCGTCAGAAGAAATGTCGGGCGCGGGCCATTCGCTTACCCTCACCCGCCCCGTGCGGTTGAGGAAGCATGGCGAAAAGCGCTTTTCGGTCACCGGCACGCCGACCGATGCGGTCACCATGGGCCTGCGCAAGGTGATGCCGGAAAAACCCGACCTGATCCTGTCGGGCGTCAATCGCGGGGCGAATCTGGCCGATGACATCACCTATTCCGGCACCGTTTCCGCCGCGCTGGAGGGTGCGCTGGCAGGCGTACGCTCGATCGCGCTCAGCCAGGTTTACAGCCACGAAGCTGCGGGCGAGAACGTGTCCTTCTCTGCCGCGCAGCATTGGGGGGCAAAGGTGCTGCGCCCGCTGCTCGACATGGAATTTTCCGAACGCACGCTGATCAACATCAACTTTCCCGCCATCGCGGCAGACGATGTGCGCGGCATCCGCACCGTGCGTCAGGGCTTCCACGATTACGGTCGCGGCACGCTGGTCGAAAGCACCGATCCGCGCGGTTTTCCCTATTTCTGGTTCGGGCTGGAATCGATCGAACACACCCCCGGCCACGAAACCGATCTGGAAGCGGTGCAGGACGGCTATATTTCGGTCACCCCGCTTCAGCTCGACCTGACGCATTATGCATCGCTCGACCGGCTGGCCAGCCGCTTTGCGGATGCCAATGGCGGCTGAGGAACAGCCCCTCGACAAGGCATCGCCCGAAAGCAGGACGATGCGCCGCCGCCGCGAACGGCAGCGGCTGCACCGCCCGTTGCGCCGCCGCGTGAAAGTGCCCGTCTGGGCTGATGTGTTCCTGCGGCTGGGCGCGGCGCTGGCGCTGGTGTTCATGGTGGTGCTGATCCACTGGTGGGACCGCACCGGACTGGTCGACAATGTCGACGGCCATGTCAGCTTCCTTGACGTCGTCTATTTCACCATGATCTCGATCACCACCACCGGTTTCGGCGACATCGCCCCCGTGTCCGACAAGGCGCGCATGGTGGAAGCGATCATCGTGACCCCGATCCGCTTTGCCGTCATCTTCATTTTCGTCGGCGCCGCCTATAATTTCGTCATCAAGAGAAGCTGGGAGAAGTTCCGCATGGCCCGTATCCAGCAAAGGCTGACCGATCACTATGTCGTGCTGGGCTTCGGCGTGTCGGGATCGGAATCAGTGGCAGAGCTGATCGCGCGCGGCTGCGATCCCGAATGTATCGTCGTAATGGACACCAGCGAGGAACGTCTGGCACTGGCCGAACGGCTGGGCTGCAACGTGATAGAGGCGGATGCCACGCGCGACGATTCGCTGCGTGACGTGCGGATCGATCAGGCCGCGACCGTGCTGGTCAGCGCGGGGCGCGACGATGCCTCGATCCTGATCGTGCTGACCGTGCGCCATCTTGCGCCCGATGTGCCGATCACCGTGGTGATCCGCGCGGCTGACAACGAGCTGCTGGCGAAGCAGGCGGGCGCGACCAATGTGATCAATCCGGTGCGGATGACAGGGCTTTTGCTGGCGGGATCGGCCAGCGGCATGCATGTCGCCGATTACCTCGCCGATCTCGCCTCCGTTTCGGGCCGCGTGCAACTGATCGAGCGGGAGGCGAAGCCCGAGGATATCGGCAAGCCGCTGCGCCATCTGGGCACGGGCAGCATCGGCGTGCGCCTCTATCGGCAGGGCCGCGCCATCGGTTACTGGGAGCCGGAGGCGGAGGCCGTGGAAAAAGGCGATATGATCGTGGTGATCCGCCCCACGCCCGACATGGGTGAAGGCGTCCTTTAATCCGGGGCCAATGAAATCCCTTAGGGGCAATCCCCTGCATTTTCTGTTATCTTTTTAACAGAAATTTCATTTTGTCATGGAATTAACAGCATCTGTTCGGAAATCCGTGCCGATTTTCGATCCGTTAACCATGTCCGGAAAGCAACCGGGAAATAATCCTGTTGTATTTCCCGCCACTATGAACTGGTCGCACACCGCCAACACAATCCGCCGCTTCGTTGCTCGCCTTCGCGAGGATGCGGGCGCATCGGTCACCACCATCGTGGCGCTCAGCCTGCCCGTCGTGATCGGCGCGGTCGGCCTCGCCTTCGATCTCAACCGCGGTTACGGCCAGCGGGTGATGAACCAGCGCGTGGCCGACATGGCGGCGCTGACCACTGCGATGGAATATCAGCGCGACGATTCGGTAGACATCGACGCCGTCGCCAATGTGATCGCCATGGCCAACGGGCTGCAGGGCGCGACTGTCGATGCCGAATTGCTCAGCGACTTCCCGAACGAGGGTGAGAGCTCGATACAGGTCACCGTCTCGCGCGATGTGCCCTTTGCCCTTGCCTCGGTGCTGGGATTTTCGGGCAGCTATACGGTCACGGCGGACAGCGCGGCCATCGTGTCGGCACAGGCCAGCTATGCCACGCCCTGCTTCCTCGCGCTGGATTCGGGCAATGCCTCGCTGGTGGTGAACGGCGGCGCGTCGATCGTGGCGCCCAATTGCTCGGTCGCGGCGATTGGCGATCTCGACCAGAAGGGTTCGTCGATCCAGGCCAGCGACATCATTTCGGGCAGCGGGGACATCACGCTCAACTCGGGCTCGCTCGTCGCCAATTCGCTGCGCTATGCGGGCAGCCTTAACGTGCCGCAGTGGAACAACGCGCTGCCCGGCCCCGACGACCGGCATAATGTGGCCACCGGCCTTGCCGATCCGTGGGAGAACAATGTCGAACTGCTGGCCGCGATCGCACAGATCGGCGATGCCGACCCGCTGCCCGCGCTGGCCGATCCGACGACGCCGACGGGCAGCGACTATACGTTTTCGTGGAGCCCCAGTTCGAACGCCGTACCCTTCCGGCAGGGCACCAGCGGCAATTTCATCGTTCCGGCGGGCAACTACACCATCAAGAAGCTGACGGTGGGCGGCGGCAACAGCCTGACCTTTGCCTCCGGGTCGACCATTACCGTGTCCAAGGGCGTGTCGATCGGCGGCGGATCGACGGTCAATTTCGGGGACAGCAACGTCTATATCAACGGCGGGTTCGACAGCGGATCGAACGGTGTGACCTTCGGCAATGGCGTGCTGTGGATCGGGTCGGGCACGGTGTCTTTCAAGGGCACCAATAAAAAGGGCGACGGCGACGTCATCATCAATGGCGACATGTCGCTGGGCGGCGGGCATTATTTCTCTGCCGGCAAGGGCAATCACAGCTTTAAATCGATCACGCTGGGCGGCGGCGGCAATACGCTGCTGGGCGACGGCGATCTGACCGTGCTCGAAGGGATCAAGATCAACGGCAACAGCGAGCTGAATGCGGGTGACGGCGAATATAACATCGGCGCCAGCAAGCAGGGCTATGCCATCAAGCTGGAAGGGAGCGCGCGGCTCTTCATGGGCGATGGCGCATTCTCGGCCCACGGAGACATCGACACGCAGGGCGGCAGCGCCATCGTGTTCGGCGAGACGAACAACCATTACATCACCGGCGATCTGAAAATCGCGGGATCTGCCTTTTTCGGACCGGGCCGCTACACCATCGACGGCGATTTCGAAAACGGCACCGGCGGCACTACCTGGCCGCAGACGTCCAGCCTGAACGGCGAGCAATATGGCAGCTGGGGCGCGGGCTATGACATGGCCGGCTATGATGTCAGCTTTATCGCATCGGGCACGCTGAAGCTGGCGGGCGGCGCGAAAAGCAGGCTGCTGGCCGCCGCGCAATCGGTGCTGGGCGGCGAGATCGGGACCATGCTGTTCCATTCGGACACGACCAGCAAGGCCAGTTGGACCGGCGGATCGGGCAATATATTCGGCGGCGTCGTGCATATGCCCAATACCGAAGTGTCGATGACGGGCGGCAATTCCACCAATGGCGGCGGCGCGTGCTTCATGCTGATCGCGGGCAAGATCAAGGCTGCGGGCGGCGCGGTCGCGGGCAGCGCCTGTGTCTCGTCCGACGAAACCAGCAGCGGTTCGGGCAACACCACGGTAAAGCTGGTGAAATGAGCATGCTGAAAACCCTGCGCCGGATTCGCGACGACGAAAGCGGCAATGCCGCCGTCGAATTCGCGCTGTGGTCGGTCGGCCTGTTCTTTCTGGTCGCGGCGGGGCTCGATTTCGGCCTGTATTACATCGCCCGTAGCCAGGTCGACGAATCGCTGTCGGCCACCGCGATCAGCGCCTTCGACCAGCGCAGCAATGTACCCTTTACTAACCTGCCCACCTATGCCCGTGCGCTGGCCAGCGACGATACGCTGTCGGTCACGGTACGCTGCAACGGCGTGGCGGGGGCCTGCACCAATATCTCGCGCGCCTGCGCCTGCCTGAACGCCGATGCCAGCTTTACGGCGCAGGCATGCGGCACCGTTTGCACGGCCAATGGCACGACCGCAGGCTATTACCTGACACTGGATGCGACGACCAATTTCAACTCTGTGATCGTGCCCGGACAAGCCGTGGGCAATGGCCAGATTTCCCGCAGCATCACGCTGCGGCTGGAATAACGATGCTCAGGCCGCTTTTCCGCGACGAACATGGCGGTACCGCCATCGAATTCGCCCTGCTGGGGCCCGTTCTGGTGCTGATGCTGTTCGGCCTGATCGAAACGGGCCGGCTGTTCTGGACGCAGCA
This sequence comes from Croceicoccus sp. Ery5, assembly GCF_020985325.1. Classification (NCBI taxonomy): domain Bacteria; kingdom Pseudomonadati; phylum Pseudomonadota; class Alphaproteobacteria; order Sphingomonadales; family Erythrobacteraceae; genus Croceicoccus; species Croceicoccus sp. Ery5. The sequence continues at coordinate 286,522 of NZ_CP087587.1, read as the reverse complement.
CACGCTGGACGAAGTGGCCTATGCCACGGTGCGCTGCATGTCGATTTCCACCGATTGCGACGATCAGACCGCGCAACAGGATTTCGCCGTCGCCCGCGCGGGGTCCTATGGCATCAGGATCGCGGCATCCGATGTGGTGGTGCAGACCAATACCACCTGCAAGACATTCGGCAGTTCGAACCGCGTGATCATCGACAAGGGGTTCAATTCGGTGATGAACCGTCTGGTCCCCAGCTATCCCGAAGAGATCGAGGCCGAAGCCTGCTTCCCCAATCTGGCAGAGGCCGGATAGGGCGGACCGCCCCGCCACAAGACAACGCGGCGGGGCAGCGGCGCCATCAATCCATCGCGGTCGCCATCTTGAAGCGTTCCATGCCCGACGGTTCCTTCACATCGTCAAAGGCAAACCGGACATGTTCGATTGTGCCGGTAAAGGGGAAAAGGCCCTTTTCCTCGTAATCGGCGCAGACGGGCGATACGCAATCCATTCCGACATCCAGAGTTTCGGTGCCACAGCGCATCGGGATCTGCTCTTCCAGCCGCGCGACATCGACCACCGCGCCATCGACCGACAGGGCGATTTTCGCAGGCCCGCCGGGATTTGCGGTTTCGGGCAGGATCGATACCATCAGCTCGTGTTTGCCCGCAGACAGGGCTTCGGACAGCAGATCGGTGCGCTGAATGCCGAAGAAGTTGTAATGGAAACGCGCCTTGCCTTCCCACATGAACAGCGCAAAGCCCGCCGCGTCGCCACCAAGGGCAAAGATCACCCCTTCCGCACCGCCCTCGGGCACTTCGACCGGCGCGGTCAAGGTCAATGCGCGGCTCACTAGATGCGGGCCGCTGCCTTCGGGCAGACGGGTCATGCCGGGATAGAATGTCACTTCCTGCCGTCCCGCGAAATAGCTTGGTCGCAAGGTTACGTCGAGGCGTTCGGCAAAGCGGTCATCGATCGGCAGCACCTGATATTTGGTCGCCTCGCTCAGGAAAAGGCGGCTCATGAAATCGATTTTCTCGGGGTGCTTGTCGGCCAGATCGACTGCCTGGCTGAAATCCTCTTCGATATTATACAGCTCCCATTTGTCGTCGTCGAAACTGAAGCTGCCCGACGTTTCCCACGGCAGACGGCCATGTCGGCACGAAGCGATCCAGCCATCGGCATAAATCGCGCGATTGCCCAGCATTTCGAAATACTGGACATTGCGCGTGCTGGGCGCATCCTTGTTGGCGGCATCGAACGTATAGGCAAAGCTCGTGCCCTCGATCGGCTTCTGGATATAGCCGTTGACTTCCTTGGCCTCCTTGATGCCGACGACTTCCATCAGCGTGGGCATGATGTCGATCACATGATGGAACTGCGACCGGATCGCGCCCTTGTCCTTGATGCGGTCGGGCCATGACACGATCATCGAGTTGCGCGTGCCGCCGAAATGCGATGCGACCTGCTTGGTCCACTGGAACGGCGTATCGCCCGCCCATGCCCAGCCCACGGCGTAATGTGGCGACGTACCGGGCAGGCCCCAGCGATCCTTGAACCCGATAGACTCCTCGATCGATGGCTGACGCCCGTTCAGGCTCATCAGCTCGTTCGGCGTGCCGACCAGCGATCCTTCGCCGCTCGATCCGTTATCGCCCAGGATGTAGATGACAAGCGTGTTGTCCATCTCGCCCAGATCCTCGATCGCATCGACGACGCGGCCGACTTCGTAATCGCAATGTTCAAGGAAATCGGCGAAATTCTCGGCCTGAACCGAAAACAATTCCTGTTCCTCGGGCTTGTGGCTGTCCCACGCGGGGATCTGTTCGGGCCGCCCGGTCAGTTTGGTGCCAGCGGGGATGATGCCCGCATCCAGCTGCCGCTGGTGCACCTGCTTGCGATATTCGTCCCAGCCCATGTCGAACCTGCCCTTGTTCTTGCCGCGCCAGTCCAGCGGCGGCTGGTGCGGGGCATGGGCCGCGCCCGACGAGAAATAGGCCATGAAGGGCCGGTCAGGCGCGATCGCCTTTTGCTGACGGATCCAGCCGATGCATTCGTCGGCCAGATCGGTGGTCAGGTGATAGCCTTCATCGGGCCGCTTGGGCGGTTCGACCGGCGTGGTATTGCGAATCAGCGAGGGATAGAACTGGTCCGTCTCGCCCGAGATAAAGCCATAGAAATAATCGAAACCCTGATTTGTCGGCCAGTTGTCGAACGGGCCGGCCGCGCTGGTCAGATTATCGGGCACGTTATGGTTCTTGCCGAACCACGAACAGGGATAGCCTGCCTGTTTCAGCATTTCGGCAAAGGTCGTGCAGCTTTTGGGGATGATCCCGCAGTAACCCGGAAAGCCGGTTGCCATTTCCTGGATCACGCCGGTCGCCACCGTGTGATGATTGCGCCCCGTCAGCATGGCGGCGCGGGTGGGCGAACATAGAGCGGTGGTATGGAACTGGTTATAGAACAAGCCGTTTTTCGCCAGCTTTTCGGCAGTCGGCATGCGAACCAGCCCGCCGTTCACGCTGGGCCAGCCGAAACCCACATCGTCCAGCAGCACGAGCAGGATATTGGGCGCGCCTTCGGGTGCCTGCTTCATCGGGGGGAAATCGGCCTGCGACTTGTCGGCGAACACGCCGATCTTCGCATTGGGAAATTCCCATTCGGGTTCGGGCAGCTTGTTGCGGTCGATATGCAGCGGGAACGGCTTTTCCGGTGTCGACATGCTGAACTCCTCGATGACAGCGATGGCGCCGTGCCGATACGCAAAGGCACCTGTGGATCGGGGCAAAGTGTGTCGAAGCGCGGCGGGCGATGACATCGGGGATTCCCCGCAAGCAACGCGCTGCCCATACCGACAGCTGGCTGTGGAGGTTAGGCTAGCAGCGAAAGCAAGCATCGTTTCGCTGCGCAACATAATCTTACAAACGGGCCATGCCGCAGCAAAACGGCCCCTTTATCCGCAGCCCTCCAAACACAACAATATCGTTTGCAGGACAGGATAAATCTATGAAAACCGGTGCCTTGCTTGTCGCGGCGGCCGCCTTGGCCGGTTGCGCAACGACGCCTTCCCCACAGTTCAATTCCAACGACACCGCAGCGGAAAGCCCACGTGTCGATCGCTGCATGTGGGCCAAGCCGCGCTGCCGCGCGAAATGACTTCGGGATAAGTCCACCCCGTCCCTTGGTTGCCGGACTTATCCCGATATCAGGCCTGTTGCCGCTTTGACGTGGCGGGTTAATCCCTCTTCCCGCCACACCGGTCCCGATACCGGCACGGGGCGGCGACAGGCCGACCAATTTACGGAGAAGACCCGTTCCAAATCCCTCCAGCCGTTTCGCCCCCCTGATCGCCGCCATGGCGCTGACAGCCATCATCCCCGCCGCAGCGGAGGCCCAGTCGGGGCCGACCATCGATTTCGAAGCGGTGACCGACTACCGCGACCGCGGTCTTAGCTGGAGCGACGGCGAGATCGCCGCGCGCGCGCGGATCGAACTGCCCGTCACCACATCCATCGACGTATCGGTGCAGGCGCTTACCCTGCGCGGATCGGACCGGCATGGCGGCGCCGATGCGGGGTTCGACCTTGCTGCCAGCTATTCGGGTTATGAAGGGCTGATCGACTGGCGCGCGGGCGCGGTCTATCATGTATTCGCGGGCGGAAACGGCGATCTGGACTATGTGGAGGTTGAGGCAGGCGCAGGCGCGTCGCTCGGCCCCGCAGTGGTCGATGTATCGGCCAGCTATGCCCCTTCGCAGGATTCCATCGGCGGCAGCAATTTCTATGGGCGGATCGGGGCCAGCCTTGGCATTCCCGCGACCCCGCTGGTCGTCTATGGCCATGCCGGGCGGTCGAGCGGAACGAACAACGGATCGGGCAATGTGACGCGGCTGCGTCCGGCAGGCTCCTATGCCGACTGGGCCGTTGGTGCGGAATATTACATCATGCCCTTCACAGTCAGCCTGACCTATAGCGACACCGACATTCACCGCGACGAATTGCGCGTTCCGGTGCTGGATCATCACTATGGCGAGAAGCTGGTGGCGGGCGCGTCGATCCGGTTCTGATCCTGACAGGCGGTGGAACCGGCACGGGCGAGCACCGTGCCGGACAGTGATCATCGCGCAAATTGTTAAGCCTGCAGGCGTATAAGATTTCGAGACTCGTTGCGCTTTCATGCGGCAGGCTTAAGGTTTGGTGCGCATGCTTGATGATATTCCCGCGCACTGGATCCTGCTTGTTGCGCTGGCGGCGTTCGCAATCGCGCCCGCACGCTATATTTTCGACTATATCCGCCATTCGCCCCGCCACCGCGACATTACCCAGCCTGACGAGGATCTGGCATGGCGCAACCGGACCGATTTTGCGATCAGTGCAGCGATCCTGTCGCTCCTCCTCGCGATCGCGGTTTTCGCCGTAACCCGGACGGAAGAGCTTGAGCGCTCGGACGGCTTCCCGTCACTCCTTTTCCTTGCGATCGGCGGTTTCTGCCTGTTCGAAACAGTCAGACATCTTCACCGGCGCCACGCTGTTTTGATGATCAAGGGGCTCGACAAGCAATTCGACCGCGAAACGCAGCCGCGCCGCTATTGGGCGACCATTGTCTGGAACCTGTCGCTTTCGGGAGTGATGCTCGCCATACCGCTGGTCATCCATTCCGGCAGAGAGGCAGCGGATTGCGAAAACCGCGGCGAACGGCTGGATCGGGAAGCGCAGGTCGCGGCATGTTCGTCCGCCATCGCAACGGCTGGTAACGGCTGGCTCGACCGCGTCCGTTCAACGCTGGGCCTTACCGGTCAGGATACGCGCGTGGCACGGCTTTACCTCAATCGCGGCTATGCGCGCCACCGGATGCAGGACTATCGGCCTGCCATCGCCGATTACGATGCGGCCATCGCGCGTGTCCCCGACGACAGCTATGCCCTCTATAATCGCGGTCTGGCTTATGATGCACTGGAACAGCACGAACACGCGCTACGCGACTATAGCGCATCGCTGGCCCTGCGCCCGGACAATGGCGACGCCTATTTCTTTCGCGGCATGCTTTATTGGCGCGCATCGCGGCCCGACGACGCTATCGCCGATCTGACACGCGCGCACGAACTCGATCCCGAAAGCATTCCGCCGCTCGCGCAACGCGGGGTGATATATGTGTGGCAGGGAAATCCCCACGCAGCGCACAGGGATTTCGCACGGATTGAAGCGCTCTCACCCGGCAGCAACGGGCTCTTGCGCGGCGAGGCGATGCTCGCCTTTCGTAACGACGATCCGCTCGCCGCCATCGCCATGCTGACGCAACTGCTGCACATATACCCCGACGATCGCACGGCGCTGCGCATGCGGGCCGATCTTTATTGGGATACCGGCAAAGAGGATAGGGCGCGCGATGACGACGACCGGATATGGGCTCTCGCCCGCTGAGCTATCGCGCGCATAGCGATGCGGGTCGCGGGCCTTGCGGGTTTTACTGTCCTACTGCTGCGACATCTGCATAAAGGGCCGGGCCTGACATCGGGCTTCCCGCTCTTTCACAATGTCGAAATTTCGCGTCCCCTTTGTGGTGTCACTCAATCGGCCATGACGCCAGCATTTACGCGGGTTTGGGCCGGGTGACAGCGATTGTAGGACGTGTCGCCTTTGTCAACCGAACGCCCGTCAACCAACGTGCGTCAACCGACCTGCGGGATTGCTGCCTAAAGGCTGCGCAGCCAGAACACCACGCCCATCGCCAGATAGGCTGTCAGCCAGAAGCCCGCATCGATCAGCGCGATGCTGCGCGGATGTCGCTGGTGCAGATAGTTGGTCCACAAGGCCGGTATCACGAAGAACAGCGCCACCCCGCCGGTCATCATGAAATAAAGCCACCATTTCGACGGATCGGACAGCCGGGCGAACATATGCGCGATCATGAAAGCCGAAAGCTGGATCAGAATATAGGTGCCGCCGATGGTGACGAACGGCCTGCGCCGCACTTCCAGCCCGCCCGGACCCGCGCGCACGGCCAGCGGTCTGGCGAAGATGCGATACCATCCCGCCGCCACGGCCATGGCCGCCAGCGCGGCCAGAATGCCGCCGATCCAATCCACCGGTCCCATCCGCTCTCCCGCCAGTATGAATGCAATTACGGCACGCTATCAGGATGTGCTGACCGCAATGTAAACAAGTCGCGTAACAAATGAAAAGATATCGGGCCGGTTTATTCCCTGCGAACCGGTCCCGACCGGTCCGCTTTGTAATCGGCATCACTCTTTCTGGCGCGTTGCCGCGATGCGGTGTAGGGGCGCGCCATGGCAACCGATACCGATTCCACGCCCAGCCGCATTGCGCCCTCGCCCAAGGTGGGCATGGTCAGCCTTGGCTGTCCCAAGGCGCTGGTCGATTCCGAACGCATCCTCACCAGACTGCGGTCCGACGGCTATGCGATGAGCCCCGATTACGCCGGTGCCGATGTCGTGCTGGTGAACACCTGCGGCTTCCTCGACAGTGCCAAGGAAGAAAGCCTTGAGGCGATCGGCGAGGCCATCGCCGAGAACGGCCGCGTGATCGTGACCGGCTGCATGGGTGAAGAGGCCGAGACGATCCGCGCCCGCTTTCCGCAAGTTCTGGCCGTGACCGGCGCGCATCAGTACGAGCAAGTGGTCGAGGCGGTGCACGAAGCGGCCCCTGCCGAACGCGGGCCATTCGTCGATCTGATCCCGCAACCCGATGTAAAGCTGACGCCGCGCCACTACAGCTATCTGAAGATTTCGGAAGGCTGCAATCACTCCTGCGCCTTCTGCATCATCCCGCAATTGCGCGGAAAGCTGGCCAGCCGCCGGATCGATGCCGTCTTGCGCGAGGCCGAGAAGCTGGTGGCGGCAGGCACTAGGGAATTGCTGGTCATTTCGCAGGACACATCGGCCTATGGCGTCGACGTCCGGCATGAGGAACGCATGTGGAAGGATCATGCGGTCCGCACCCATATGACCGATCTGGCCCGCGAACTGGGCGGATTGCGCACGGCGGACGGCGTGCCGCCATGGGTGCGGCTGCACTATGTCTATCCCTATCCGCATGTCGATGCGATCATCCCGCTGATGGCCGAGGGGTTGATCACCCCCTATCTGGATATCCCCTTCCAGCATGCCAGCCCGTCGGTTTTGCGCGCCATGAAGCGCCCCGCGAACGAGGCAAAGGTGCTGGACCGGCTAAAATCATGGCGCGAGATTTGCCCCGACCTCACCGTGCGCTCCAGCTTCGTGGTCGGCTTTCCGGGCGAGACCGAGGACGATTTCAAATATCTCCTCGACTGGCTGGAAGAAGCGCAGCTGGACCGCGTGGGCGGCTTCCGCTTTGAACCCGTCGAGGGCGCGCAGGCTAATGATCTGCCGAACCCCGTGCCCGAGGCTGTGAAGGAAGAACGCTACGCCCGCCTGATGGAAGTGACCGAGCGGATCAGCGCCGCCAAGCTGGCGGCCAAGGTGGGCCGCATCATCCCCGTCATCATCGACGAGGTGGGCGAGCCGGACGAGGACGGCGACATGGGTGCGACCGGCCGTTCGCAGTCCGACGCGCCCGAGATCGACGGCAATGTCTTTATCCGCGATGTGGATGCGGACCTGTGCGAAGGCGATATCATCGAGGTGGTGGTGGAAGAGGCAGACGCCCACGACCTCTATGCCGCGCCCGTTGCCTAAGGTGTTCGCATAGACACCGGTTGATTCGAATCGGGAAAGCGCCTATGCGCGCGCCTTCCCAACAGACATCGTCGGGAAACCTGCGGGAGGAGGCGAGCAGCCTCTGCCTGACCGCTTAACATGAGGGTCTTTCGCCAGATCAAAACGGCGCACGATCCGATAGTGTGATAAAGGAGTGGCCCCATGGCCAAGAAGATCGAAGGCTATATCAAGCTACAGGTGCCTGCCGGCACCGCCAATCCGTCCCCGCCGATCGGCCCTGCTCTGGGTCAGCGCGGCGTGAACATCATGGAATTCTGCAAGGCGTTCAATGCCGCCACGCAGGAACTGGAAAAGGGCATGCCGATCCCGACGACCATCACGGTCTATGCGGATCGCTCGTTCACTTTCACCACCAAGTCGCCGCCGGCCTCGTTCCTTCTGAAGAAGGCCGCGAAGCTGAAGTCGGGCTCGAAGGAGCCGGGCAAGGTTTCGGCCGGATCGATCAAGCGTAGCGACGTGCAGGCGATCGCCGAGCAGAAGATGGCCGATTTGAACGCGAACGATATCGACCAGGCCATGAAGATCATCGAGGGCAGCGCCCGTTCGATGGGCCTTGAAGTGGTGGAGGGCTGAACCGATGGCAAAGCAGACCAAGAAGCAGAAGATGCTGGCCGAAAAGCTGGATTCGGAAAAGCTGTACGGTTTCGACGAGGCGCTGACCACGCTGCGCGACCTGCAGACCGCAAAGTTCGACCAGACGCTGGAAGTCGCCATGAACCTTGGCGTCGATCCGCGCCACGCCGACCAGCAGGTCCGCGGCATGGTTTCGCTGCCCGCAGGCACCGGCAAGACCGTGAAGGTCGCCGTGTTCGCGCGCGGTGACAATGCCGAAAAGGCGCTGGAAGCCGGTGCCGACAAGGTTGGTGCCGAAGACCTGATGGAAGACATGCAGGCCGGCAACCTCGACTATGACCGCGTGATCGCGACTCCCGACATGATGGGCGTCGTCGGCCGTCTGGGTAAGGTGCTGGGCCCCAAGGGCCTGATGCCGAACCCCAAGCTGGGCACCGTGACCCCGAACGTGGCGCAGGCCGTGAAGGACGCCAAGGGCGGCCAGGTCCAGTACCGCGTCGAAAAGGCCGGTATCATCCACTCGGGCATCGGCAAGCTGTCGTTCTCGGACGCTGACCTCAAGGCGAACTTCGACGCTTTCGTCGATGCCGTCATCAAGGCCAAGCCGTCGGGCGCGAAGGGCAAATATGTCCAGAAGATCTCGGTCTCGTCCTCGATGGGCCCCGGCCTGAAGATCGACACTGCCGAGGTGCAGGGCGCCTGATCGCCTGCCCCCCCCGACAGAACTGCAGAGAGCCGGGAAGCCAAGCGCTTCCCGGCTCTTTCTGTCTGTAGAGCGTAAAACTCTATCGCAGGCGCGCCCGTTTCTTTCTGCCCGTTGTCAAATTCGTAAGTCCGCGCCACTATCTGGGGACGGGAACGCGGCAACGGGGGTTGCGGCGAACGGGGGACATTCATGCTGTTACGGGTCGCAGCCGTGGTTTCGATGCTGCTTGTCACGCCGGCGCAGGCACGCTGGCTGCAGGCAGAGAGCGAACATTTCGTCATTTACGCCGAGGATAGCGAAAAAGACCTCATCCATTTCGGCGAGATGCTCGAACGGTATCACGTGGCGATGGAGATACTGACGGGCAGGGAAACCGAAACGCCCAGCCCGTCCAATCGGGTCACTATTTTCGTTCTGGGCAACCAGCGCGAAGTGCAGGAGGCCTATGGCGGCGACAGCCGGTTCATCGCGGGCTTCTATGTTCCCCGCGCGGGCATGTCGCGGGCCTTCGTACCCCAACTCCGCAAAACGGGTGGAGAGCCCGACTTCTCGCAGACCGTGCTGATGCACGAATATGCGCACCACTTCCTTGCCTCGACCTCGCGGTTCGCCATGCCACGCTGGCTGAGTGAAGGCATGGCGGAGTTCTTTGCTTCGGCCAAGCAATTGAGCGGCGATGCATTGCAAATCGGGCGACCTGCCAACCATCGCGCGGGAGAACGCCGTTACGCGCGCCCGGTGCCGATCCGCCATATGCTCGACAGCGCATTGTATGACGAATACCGCAATGGCGAGTTCGACTCGTTCTACGCCCGCAGCTGGTCGCTGGTGCATTACCTCTGGTTCTCCGAAGGCCGTCGTAACCAGCTCAATGCCTATTGGAGCGCCGTCTCGGCAGGAACGCCGTCGCTGGAGGCGGCGGAGGCAATTTTCGGCGATCTCGACAAGCTGGATGACGATCTCGAACGCTATGTGAAGCAGCGCAAGCTGACCGCCTACACCCTGATGCCTGAACAGCTCCCCATTGGCGCAGTGACGGTATCGAATGTCAGCGAAGGCATGAACAAGATGCTGCCCATCGTCGCCCGATCGCAATCGGGCGTAACGCGGGAGGAAGCACTGGAGCTTTTGCCCGAAGCGCAGAAAATCGCGGCCAGCTATCCCGGCGATCCGCGGGTATTGGCCGCGCTGGCCGAAGCGGAATTCGATGCGGGCAATCACGATGCCGCCATCGCCGCCGCCGATCGCGCTCTCGCCTATGATCCGGCACAGCGGGACGCATTGCTCCAAAAGGGGCTGGCGCTGTTCGATATGGCGGATGAGGCGGACGACATCGATGCGGGCTATCGTGAAGCGGTGGAAGCCTTTACCGCGCTCAACGCACTGGAGCATGACCATCCGCAGCCGCTGATCCACTTCTACATGTCATATGTCGCCAGAGGTGCAATGCCCTCGCCGCAGGCCAAACAGGCACTGGTGCGTGCAGGCGAACTGGCCCCGTTCGACAAGGATATCGCAATGCAACTCGCCTTCCTGTTCGCGCAGGAAGGACAGATCGCCGTGGCACGGCAGATGCTCTCACCGGTCGCATCCGACCCGCATGGCGGCAATCGCGCGCAATTCGCGACCATGTTGATGGAGCGACTGGGAACGTCGCCCGAGGGGCAGCCTTTCGATTTCGCGGCGCTGGCGCGGGAAACCGAGGGCGTGACGGGTGAAGCGCCCGCGGGTGACGATCCGGCGGACGGGGGCTAAATGCCCCCCGGCGTGAACTCGCGCCCCAATTCGCCCAACCCTTCGCACAAAGTGTGGACGCAACTGGCCAGCATGTCCGCATCGGTCGAACGGATCACGAAATTCGCCCCGACCTTGCCTTCGCGGAAAAACGGATAGCTGCCGATCTGCACACCCTCATGCGCCTTTTCGACTTCGCGCAGCAAATCGGCCACTTCGCTTTCCGCGATCCAGCAGCCCACGGTTTCGGACAGCACCGGATCGCCGCCTTCCAGCGTGCCGGTCAGTGCGTCGAGCATCCCCGCGGTGATATTGGGGACCCCCGCCATCAGAAAGACATTGCCTACGCGAATGCCGGGCGCGCCCGAATAACGATTGGGGATCAGCTCCGCCCCCTCTGGCGTGCGCGCCATGCGCAGCCGCGCATCGTTCAAACCGCCGCGGGTTTCGTAATAATCGGCCAGGATCGCCCGCGCTTCGGGGTGGACGATGGCCTCAACCCCCAAGGCTGCGGACACGGCATCGACCGTGATATCGTCATGCGTCGGCCCGATACCGCCCGTGGTGAATAAATAATCGTTGCGCGCGCGCAGCGTGTTCACTGCCTCGACAATGGCGGCCAGATCGTCGGCCACCACGCGCACTTCGGCAAGGCGGATGCCCTGCACCTGCAGCCAGCTGGCCACTTGCGCGATATTCTTGTCATGGGTGCGGCCCGACAGGATCTCGTCGCCGATAACGACGAGAGCGGCGGTCCATATCTTTTTGGATTCGGCCATGGCCGGAGGCTTAGCGCGCGATCGCGCGCCATGCCACCGCCAGATTGCCGATCGTGCTTACTTGACCAGTTCGACCTGTTCGAAGTCCAGCTCGACCGGCGTTGCGCGACCAAAGATCGAGACCGAGACCTTGACCTTGTTCTTGTCGAAGTCGAGCTCTTCCACCACGCCGTTGAAGCTGGCGAAGGGGCCGTCGAGCACCTTGACCGAATCGCCGATTTCGTAATCGACGCTGATCTCGCGCTTGGGCGCGGCGGCAGCTTCGTCGCGGGCGCCGAAATAACGGGCGGCCTCACGCTCGGAAATCGGCTGCGGCTTGTTGTTGGCGCCAAGGAAGCCGGTCACCTTGGGGGTGTTCTTGATAAGGTGATAGACGTCGTCGTTCATCGCCAGCTTGGCAAGGACATAGCCCGGCATGGTCTTGCGCTCGGTCTGTACCTTCTTGCCGCGCTTCACCTCGGTGATGGTTTCCGACGGCACTTCCACCGCTTCGACCAGAGCCTCAAGGCCGGTGCGTTCAGCCTCGGCCAGAATCGCTTCCTTCACCTTGTTCTCGAAACCCGAATAGGCGTGGATGATGTACCAGCGAGCCATTGGTTGTCCTTCAAATCCGTGTTGCGGCGCGTCGCGGCCGCGAAATCAGTGTGAGGCCCGGGCGTTACCCCGGTGCCCGAGGCCGAGAAATCAGGCCAGCGTCAGCAGCCAGCGCATGATCGCGCCGAATGCCGAATCGATACCCAGAAAAAACAGCGACAGGATCAGCATCATGATGCCGACGAAGATCGAGGTCTGCACCGTCTCGCCCCATGTCGGCCAGACGACTTTCGAACCTTCGGCGCGAACCTGGCGGATGAACTCGCCGGGCGATGTCTTGCGCTTCTTTTCGGGCTCAGCGGGCTTTGCCACGGGTGTTTTGGCCATTGCCTAATCCAGATCCTGTTCTTCGTGCGGGCCCTGTCGCCAGGGCTCTTTCGCCATCGGCTCATCGCCGCGCCAACCGGAGGTTGGAGACAGCTTTGAATATTCCCGATGACTGGAAACGTTGGGCACATAGCCCCGCCCGTCCCCGTGTGCAAGTGCATCCGCAATGCCCGAAGCCCTCGTCAGGTCAGGAAATAGGGCATGTTGCGCGATTGTTGCTGGCCATCGGGCCATGCAACAGGTAGCCATTGCAACTAATTAGTCATGACGGACTGGGGAAACGCGGAAATATGAGCGCAGAGGCAGAGCCTTCGGGCCTGATCGATCACGTCACCAATATCTCGGATTTTATCTGGGGCGGCACATGGGGCGGGGCAGAAATCATTCCCGTTCCACCGATGGTGATCATGTTGCTGGGCATCGGCCTTTACATCATGATCGGCCTGCGTTTCTACCCGATCGTCAAGCTGGGTAGCGCCTTTGCCGGCCTGTTCAGCAGCCGCAAGAACAAGGGTGAGGGCGAGATCAGCCCCTTTGCCGCGCTGTCCACCGCCCTGTCGGGACAGGTCGGCACCGGCAATCTGGCGGGCGTTGCCACCGCCATCGCGCTGGGCGGGCCCGGTGCGGTGTTCTGGATGTGGATCACCGCGCTGATCGGCATGGCTCTCGGCTTTGCCGAGGGTTCGCTGGCCATCCGTTACCGCGAAAAGACGCCAGAGGGTAACTGGCGCGGCGGCCCGATGAGCTATATCATGCAGGGCCTTGGCCCCAAATGGACATGGCTGGCCATCGTCTTTGCCATCGGCACGCTGTTTTCCGGCCTTGTGACCGGCAATTCGATCCAGTCGAACGAAGTGGCCAGCGGTCTCAACGAATTGTTCGGCATCGAACGCTGGCTGGGCGGGCTGATCGTGGCGATCGCCGTGTTCATCGTGATCATCGGCGGCATCAAGTCGATCGGCTCCATTGCCGAGAAGGTCGTGCCCTTCATGGCGGTGTGCTACATCATCATGGCGGTGATCGCGATCATCCTGAACATTTCCGACATTCCCGAGACCTTCAGCCGCATTTTTGCAGGCGCGTTCTCGGCCCAGTCGGCCAGCGGCGGTTTCGCGGGCGCGGCCATCATCATGGCCATGCGCGCGGGCGTGGCGCGCGGCTTGTTCTCGAACGAGAGCGGTCAGGGTTCGACCCCGATCGCCCACGCGGTCGCCCAGACCGACGATCCGGCACAGCAGGGCCGCATGGCGATGATGGGCACGTTCATCGACACGATCATCATCTGCACCATGACCGCGCTTGTCATCCTGACGGTCGAGGGCCCCTTCACCCATAACGGCGAGGCGGTGAAGCATGTGTGGCAGTCCGATCTGGGCACCACCGCGCAATCGGGCTTTGTCACCACCAGTGCCGCTTTTGCCGCGGCCTTTCCCACGCTGATCGGCAATATCCCGCTGGGCACGCTGGTCGCGTCGGTCGCACTGATCCTGTTCGTGTTCACCACCCTGCTGACGTGGAGCTATTACGGCGAACGCGCGATTACCTTCCTGTATGACCGTATCCCCGGCTCGACCGCGGGCGGTGAGAAAAAGCTGCACGTGATCTGGCGCGTGCTGTGGTGCATCGCGATCTGGTTCTCCGCCACGCAGCCTTCGCAGCTGGTGTGGCGTCTGGGCGATATCTCGAACGCCACCATGGCGCTGCCCAACCTGATCGCGCTGGCCGCGCTGTCGGGCGTGGTGTTCGCGCTGGCACGCGGCGACAAGACGGCGGGCAAGGACTTTCACGTCGACCCGCGCGAGGATTGATCGCGCACCGCGCCGCCAACAGACACAAAATCGAAGGGCCGCGGGAACGATCCCGCGGCCCTTTTGTTATGCACGGTGAAGGCCGCGCCGCCTCACTGGCGCAAAGCGTCAAAGAACGCGCGGCCGACAATCTTTCACCGAACTATCTGGAACCCTCCGACGCTCGTCGGGCGGGCGCTTTCGCGCCTGCCGGGAAGTTCGCGTCTGTCCGGAAGGAAATGGCAGGGGTGACAGGATTCGAACCCGTGGCCCTCGGTTTTGGAGACCGATGCTCTACCAGCTGAGCTACACCCCTGCAGGAAGCTGGCCCTCTATAGCGAAGATGCGGCGCTGACAAGCACCGCTTTTGCCCAAACGCCAGAATGCGTCGACATCGGCGCGTTCCGGCGGCATTATCGCAGCTAATGAGCAACCGCAGTCGCCCCGAAGACGCGCAGGACGTGATCGATCCGGAATTGCTGATGCTTGCCTATCGCAGCGGCATTTTCCCGATGGCCGAATCGCGCGACGACCCGGAAGTGATGTGGATCGAGCCGCGCGAACGGGCGATCATCCCGCTGGACGGCCTGCACATATCGCGTTCGCTGGCCAAGGCTTTGAAAGCGGACCGCTATCAGGTCACCTGCAATGCGGCCTTTGCCGAGGTGGTCGACGCCTGCGCCGCCCCGCGCCGCCCCAGCCAGATCGACGATGGCACCGACAGCTGGATCAGCGAACGGATCGCGGCCAGCTATCGCCTGTTGAACCGCATGGGCCATGCACATTCCATCGAATGCTGGCGCAAAGGCGCAACCGGGAGAGAGCTGGTGGGCGGGCTGTATGGCGTGGGTTTTGGCCGCGTATTTTGCGGCGAATCGATGTTCAGCCGCGCCAGCGATGCATCGAAACTGGCCCTGTGCTGGCTGGTCGCGGCGATGCGTGCCGCGCATATGGAATTGCTGGACTGCCAGTTTATGACCCCGCATCTGGCGACCATGGGCGCGGTGTCCATGCCGCAAGCCGATTATCTGAAACGTCTGGAACACGCGCTGCGCCCCACGACCGAGTCCAGCTTCGCCAGCCTGCCCGACGGGTTTCACTCGCTGGGGGCTGCTTCCTCGCCCGGAAAGCTCATCGCGCAATCCTTGACCCAAACGTCATAGACCGGATGCTCGACCACGTTCAGCGACGGGCTGTTCAGGAATAGCCAGCCCGAAAAGATGCGCTTGAACTGCGCATTGCTGTCCTGCCCCGCATCGCGCACCGCGACTTGCACGAAAGCGCCCGTTTCCGGTTCGGGGTCCCATGGCGGCCTGCGCTCGCAACTGGCCAGCTTGACCATTACATCGTCGATCACGGTCTCTTCGCCCGGCTTCAGCTCGAACTCGACCGTCAGATTATTGCGCTTGTTCAAAAGGCCCAGCGTGGCGACGCGTTCGGCAAGCGGCGTGCCGGTCGGCACTACGTCGCCGTCAGCTTCCTGATCGGCATCGATCGTCTCGTTCTCTGCCTGAGTCGCGATGGCGGGCGCCTCGGCCGTTACGCCATCCTCGGGAACGGGCACGGCCTCATCCTCGCCGGACGTGCCGCAAGCCGCCAGCGCCAGCAGCGTGGCGGCAGCGGCCAGCGGGCGCAGCAGGATCACTGGTCGGGCGACCAGGCTTCGTAATCGCCGGTCGCGCGGGCGCGCACGCCGCCCTTTTCCAGCGCACCGGCGGGGCGATAGGCCGTGGCGGTGCCGGTGGCATTGGGGGTGTAATCCACTTCCCAGATGCGCGGCGGGGGCAGATTGCTTTCGGGCACATTTTCGCCGGCACCGTGCAGCCAGCCGTGCCATTCGGCAGG
Organism: Croceicoccus sp. Ery5; assembly: GCF_020985325.1. Lineage (NCBI taxonomy): Bacteria > Pseudomonadati > Pseudomonadota > Alphaproteobacteria > Sphingomonadales > Erythrobacteraceae > Croceicoccus > Croceicoccus sp. Ery5. The sequence goes on along the minus strand of NZ_CP087587.1, from coordinate 270,483 downwards.
CACGCGGCTCGCATCGTTTGCGCCGCTATAGATGACCCAGCGGCGTTCCTGCCCCTGCGCACCCTTTTTACGGCCACGGAAATAGCGGTTGCCCTGCGCGTCCTGGCCCACTTCCTCGCCGTTGCGCCAGCTGTCGAGCAATGTGCCGATGGTGGCGCCGTCCCACCAGGTGAAGATCTTCATGAGAATGTTCATCGCGCCATTCCGTTAGCCCGAGCCGCGCCCCATCGCAACGCCAGAAGCGCGCGCGCTATGCGTAAAACTGTGGCGGATCAGCCCGCCGGTTCGTCCCAGACCACCTTGTCGCCGGGTTTCAGCCCCAGTTCGGCGGCCCGCCCGCCTGCCAGTTCCAGCACCGCGATCACCGGCCCCTGCGATTCGATGGTGTCCAGCGAATAGGGGACGGCATTCGCGGCAATGCTCTCGATCGTCGAATCGGCCTTGATAAAGATCAGGTCCAGCGGGATGACCGTGTTCTTCATGTAAAAACCGCGCGGCGCGGGCGGCGCGGCGGGGTTCATGACCTTGTTGGGGAAAATCATCCCCTCGTTCGGGCCCAGTTCGGTGCGGAACATCAACCCCTTCATCTGCGACTGGGGGGTCGTGGTATATTCGACGGTAAAGGCGATATCCTTGCCGCCGCTGGTAATCGTCAGCGGAACAAGCGGCAGGCCCGATTCGGGATGAACCGCCGCGGTTTCGGTCGCTGCCGCGCTGGCGGGTGCCTCTGCCTGCGTGCAACCGGCCAGTCCGCCCGAATGACCAAGGGCCAGCGCCGCCGCTGCCACCATCATCTTGTTACGAAGCGACATTCAGAATTCCTCGTCGAAAATGCCCGCCCATTCCAGTGCGGATTGCCGGTCCGGCGCATCGACCAATTCGCGGGCGCTGTCCAGTGGGTGACCGGCGCGGATCATGGCCGCAACCTGTTTTTCGCGCAAAGCCCTGTCGGCAGGCGGGGTTTCATCGGGGCCGAACGGTCCGAACCGCCGCTTGCGCGCCAGTCGCAGCGCGGCACGGCGCGCCTCCCCCTCGTCCAGATCGCCGCGCTGTTCCTCGGCCACGCCGGCATGGTCCAGCGCGGCATGAATGCGCCGCGCGCCATAGCCGCGCCGCAGCAGCCCGCCCTGACGGATACGGGCATATTCGCTGTCGTTGACATATCCGTTGCGAACAAAGCGTTCGACCAGCCCCGCGACATCGGGCTGCAGCTCATCCTCTGCCCATCCGCGTTCGCGCAGCTTGCGCCTGCAGTATCGTTCCAGACCCTTGGCCGTGGTGGCGAAACGGGCGACATAACCCAGCGCCATTTCCTCAAGACGGGCGGCATCCAGCGGCCTTACCGCTCTTGCGCGGCGAGATGTTCGTGGATAAGGGCCCGCATCCTCTGTCATCGCGCCTTAATCGTGCCACAATCCGGTAACAATGGGAACGACCCGACGAATTAAGGTCGACATGGGGTTAATGCTAGACTTCTAACGGGTTGCGCAACACGGGGAGCAGGGAAAAATGCCGCTTTCGATGCGTGGATCAGCAGTTGATGCAAACCGATACCGTGTTGGTGCAAACCGATACAATGTCGCGCGCAGCGTGACGGGGCCGCTTCATTCGGCGTTCAGCCCCCGATCGGCTAGGCAGCGCACTCCATTGCCGGCAGCCCAGCGGCTTGCCGGTCAGATAGTTTAAACGGGAAAAGCAACACTATTATGACGCAGACCCCCGAACGGGCCGAGGATCTCGTCCCAACCCCGAACGAAGACGCGCTGGAACGCCGCTTCGCCGATTTCGGCACTTTTGCCGAGGCGCTGGATTATGCGGCCCGCGGGACACGCGGCCTCAACTTCCATGACGCGCGCGGCCGTCTGGTGCGCCCCTACCCGTTTTCCGAACTGCGCGACGACGCGCTGAAGATGGCATGGCGCCTGATCGCCGCAGGGATCAAGCCGGGCGACCGCATCGCGTTGATCGCCGAAACCGGCACGGATTTTGCCGCCCTGTTCTGCGGTGCGGTCTATGCAGGCGCATGGCCCGTTCCCCTGCCGCTGCCGACCAGCTTTGGCGGCAAGGAAAGCTATATCGACCAGCTGGCGGTCCAGCTGGCCAGCTCCGATCCCAAGGTGCTGTTCTATCCCGAAGAAATCGCCGCCATGACCAAGGCGGCGTGCGATCGTCAGGGTTGCGAGGGGATCGACTGGAACAGCTTTGCGACACGCGACGCGGTGGAAACCGCGCTGCCCGAACTGTCGGGCGACGATATCTGCTATCTGCAATATTCCTCCGGCTCGACCCGTTTTCCGCACGGCGTGGCAGTGACGCATACCGCGCTGCTGAATAATCTGGCGGGCCATTCGCATGGCATGGCGCTGTCGGATAACGACCGCTGCATCAGCTGGCTGCCGTGGTATCACGACATGGGCCTTGTCGGCTGTTTCCTGTCGCTGATCGCCAATCAGGTGTCGGGCGATTACCTTAAGACAGAGGATTTCGCCCGTCGTCCGCTGGCATGGCTCGACCTGATCAGCCGCAACGAAGGCAAATCGATCAGCTATTCGCCGACCTTCGGTTACGACATTTGCGCACGCCGCATTTCCAGCCAGTCGAACGTGGCCGAACGGTTCGACCTGTCGCGTTGGCGGCTTGCGGGCAATGGCGCGGACATGATCCGCCCCGACGTGATGCAGAATTTTGTCGATGCCTTTGCCGATGCCGGTTTCAAGGCCAATGCCTTTACCCCCAGCTATGGCCTTGCCGAAGCAACGCTGGCCGTGACGATCATGCCGCCCGGCGAAGGGATCAAGGTCGAACTGGTCGAGGAAGAGCGCCTGTCGGGCGTGCCGCGCGATCTGTCGCGCCCTGCCCGCTATCGCGCTATCGTCAATTGCGGCAAGGCCGTGCGCGACATGGAAGTGGTGATCCGGGGCGAGGACGGGCACACGCTGGGCGATCACATGATTGGCAAGGTGTGGTGCCGCGGCCCCAGCGTGATGCACAGCTATTTCCGCGATCCCGAAGCGACCGAGGCCTGCCTGGTCCCAAGCGATGACGGAAAGGGCGCATGGCTGGATACCGGCGACATGGGCTACATGGTCGATGGCTATCTGTTCATCGTCGGCCGCGCCAAGGACATGATCATCATCAATGGCAAGAACCATTGGCCGCAGGACATCGAATGGGCAGTGGAGCAGCTTCCCGGCTTCCATCAGGGCGATATCGCCGCCTTTGCGATTCAGGCCGACAATGGCGAGGAAGTGCCCGCCGTGCTGGTCCATTGCCGCGTGTCCGATCCCGTCGAACGCGTCCGCCTGCATGACGAGATCCGCGACAAGGTCCGCGCCATCACCGGCATGAACTGCGTCGTCGAACTGGTGCCCCCGCGCACCCTGCCGCGCACCAGTTCGGGCAAGCTGTCGCGCGCCAAGGCAAAGAAGCTCTATCTCGCCGGAGAGATCGAGCCCTATCGCCTCGCGGCGTAAGCGTGTTGTCTGGCCGCCTAGCTGGCGAACAGCAGCGGCCAGAGCACCATGCCCAGCCCCACAAGGCTGACCAGAAAGCACAAGGTCCGCACCACCGGAACGCCGGCCCAGTATAGCGGCAGGTAGACGATCCGCGCGCCCAGCCACAACCAGCCGCCCAGCGCCGTCATCGCGCTAGTCTTGTCCGCAACGACCACGCCCAGCAGGGCAATGACGGCGATGGGCAGCGTTTCCATGTAATTGCCGCGCGCGCGGCCCAGCCTGCCCGCGATCTTGTTCAGCGGGGGCAATTCCTCGTCCCGCGCGCCGGTGTTCCAGCTGGTGCCATATTGTTTCGTCTTGGCATGGGCTTCGGCGAAAATATGCACCAGCAGCAGGATCGCCGCATAGGCAAGGATACGGATTTCGACAGCCATGGGCGAGTTCTCCCTTATCGTCTTCAATCGGCGGTTATGGTCGGCACGATCACTTCCTCGGGCACCGGCACGGCAGGGGTGTCGGGGCTGGCCCAGCGCAATTGCACCCGCCCGCTCGGTCCGCCCGCGACGGGCACGGTGGCGACACCATCGGCCGCCAAAAGACGGCGCACCAGCAGCACATCCTCGTCGTTTCCGGCCACTTCGATGGGCGATGCGATGCGTTTTCCGGCCCATTCGACCAGATCGAAGGCCTTGGCGCCCTGTTCGTCCGGGCCGTCGCCGTTCAGCGTGATATCGGGCAAGGCACGGGCGGGCGGCACCAGCGTGATGCGCCATTCGGGCAAGCGGCCCGCGATCCGCTGCTCCAGCTCGCGATAGGCAAGCAATTCGGCACCCTCCAGCGGCTTGGCCATCACTTGCGCGCGGCGATTGTCGCGGTCGACCAGCACATCACCCTCGTCCACGCCCGCCACCAGCGCCATCAGCTCGACCAGATCGCGCACCTCGCGGTCGCTGGCCTCCTGCGCCTGCGCGCGGGCGGCGGCCAGCTGCGCTTCCTCGGCCGCGCTGGCGCTGGTGCCGACCTTGAACTGCTCGATAGTGACCAGAACGGGCTCTTCCATCAGCCGCGACAGCCGCCGCTGGACCATTTCCTGCGCGCGCGGGGCGATTTCCGGCGTCAGAACGGTGGCGTTGACGGCGATATTCTCCCCTTCAAAATCGATATCGATCGAAGAGATGCGCGCCCTGCCGGTAAAGCTGTCCGAAATCGCCGTATTCGCCTGCCGCGTGAACAGTGCTTCCTTGCGGATCTGGTTCAGCGACAGGCCCAGCGGTATCGCCAGCGCGACGAAGGCCGCGATCACCACCACATCCTGAAGGCGCGTCTGGTTCTTGTTGAGGTTCGACCGGAACCCGTAAAGCCGGGCCATCACCGTCGCGGTCAGCGCAATGGTGATAAGGTTCGTAATATACAGCAGCAGCGCGCCCGAAAACACGGTCCAGTTGAATGTCGCGAGGCCAAAGCCCACCACGGCCAGCGGCGGCATCAGGGCGGTGGCGATGGCGACGCCCACCACGGCGCCCTCGCGCCCGCGGATCATCGCATAGGCACCGGCCAGCGCCGAAAACAGCGCGACGAACAGGTCGAACAGATTGGGCCGCGTACGCGCCGCGATCTCTGCCGTCACCGTCTGGATCGGCGACACCGCCACGATCAGCGCAGTAAAACCCACCGCCAGCACCGAACCGATGGCCAGCGCCTTGGCCGATTTGCGCAGCCAGCCGAAATCGCCCGTCGCCAGGCTGAACCCCAGCCCGATGATCGGGCCCATCAGCGGCGACAGCAGCATCGCGCCGATCACCACCGCAGGCGATGACAGCAACAGCCCCAGCACCGCGATCCCCGCCGACATCGCCAGCATAAACAGATAGCGCGCGGATATCACCGCATCCTCGCGCCGCTGTTCGATCACCTCTGCCTGATCGACGCTGGCGCAGACCGTATGGCGCCACCACAGCCGCCACGACAGCAGCACATCGGTAAAGCTGGTCATTTGCCTGCGGGGCGTTTCCTGCACGGGCACATTGGCGTCACTGGTCGTCATAACGCCTGATTGCGCTTGTTTTTTTGCAGTGTCGAGAGCGCGAATGCCAAGATTTGCGCAGCTTTGCCCTTCACAGCGGCGCATCGAAACGCCAGACATTGCGGTGATGAACGATCCGAATCACGTAACCGCCGCCGTCTCGCGCGAGGTTCCGCCGCCGCAGCGCGCCTCCGCATCGCTCGATCTCTGGCCGATCGGCAATTGCCAGTGCTCTGCGCTGATCGATACCGAGGCGACTTTCAGCTGGGCCTGCCTGCCGCGCGTCGATGGCGATCCGGTGTTCTGTTCGCTGCTGGATCACGGCAAGCAGGGGGACGAGGATCGCGGATTCTGGTCGATCTCGCTCGAAGGCGGGAAAGTCGTGGGCCAGTCCTATCTTCGCAACACGCCGATATTGAAGACCAGCTTTGCCGACGACGATGGCAACGCATTCGACGTTTACGATTTCTGCCCGCGTTACAAGCATCGCGGGCGCATGTACCGCCCCGTTGCATTCGTGCGCATTGTCCGGCCCGTCTCCGGCTCTCCGCGCATGCGCATGCGGCTGCGCCCGGCCTGCGAATATGGCGAAAGCACGCCCGAACGCAGCTTCGGCTCCAGCCATGTGTCCTATCGCATGCCTGCCATGGGCATGCGGCTGACCACCGATGCGCCGGTCGGTCTGGTGCAACAGGAAAGCCCGTTCCGCGTCGAGAACGATCTGCATTTCTTCTTCGGACCCGACGAAAGCTTTTCCGACGCCATCGCCTCGGGCATTTCCGACATGATGGCCCGCACGGTCGATGAATGGCAGCATTGGGTGCGCGGTCTGGCGATACCGTTCGAATGGCAGGATGCGGTGATCCGCGCCGCCATTGGCCTGAAACTGTGCCAGCACGAGGATTCGGGCGCGATCGTCGCCGCGCTGACGACGTCGATCCCAGAACATGCCAATTCTGGCCGCAACTGGGATTACCGTTACTGCTGGATCCGCGACGCCTATTACACGGTGCAGGCGCTGAACCGGATCGGCGCGCTGGATGTGCTGGAAAGCTATCTCGAATATTTGCGCAATATCGTCGACAATGCGCAGGGCGGGCATATTCAGCCGCTGTACGACGTACGCGGCAATGGCGAATTGCTGGAATGGGAAGCGCCGGGCCTTGCGGGCTATCGCGGGATGGGGCCGGTTCGCGTCGGCAATGACGCATGGCGGCAGGTGCAGCACGATGCCTATGGCCAGATCATCCTCTCATCGGCGCAGGCCTTTGCCGATCACCGTTTGCTGCGGATGTCGGGGATAGAGGATTTCCAGTCGCTGGAACGTGTGGGGGAACGCGCGTTGAAAGTGTGGTCCACGCCCGATGCGGGGCTGTGGGAACTGCGCAATTCCACCCATATCCATACCTATTCGGCAGCGATGTGCTGGGCAGCGGCTGACCGGCTGGCCCATGCGGCGCAGGCACTGGGCCTGACCGAGCGGGAGGAATATTGGAAAAGCCACGCCGCGCGTGTGCAAGAGGCGATCCTGAAAGCCGCGTGGAACGAAAAGACGGGCGCCATTGCGGCCACTTTCGGCGGCGACCAGCGCGATGCCAGCCTGCTGCAATTGCTCGACCTGCGGTTCATCGGCAAGGACGATCCCAAGTTCCATTCGACGCTGGCGGTGCTGGAAAAGGCATTGCGGCGCGGCGATCACATGCTGCGCTATGACAGCGAGGACGATTTCGGCCTGCCGCACACCGCCTTCAATGTCTGCACCTTCTGGCTGATCGAGGCGCTGCACCACACCGGCCGGAGCGAGGAAGCGCGCACCCTGTTCGAAGCCATGCTCGACCGCCGCACCGGCGCCGGCATGTTGAGCGAGGATATCGACCCGCACAGCCTTGAGCTATGGGGCAATTACCCGCAGACCTATTCGCTGGTCGGCATCATCAATTGCGCGGTAATGCTGACGAAAAGCTGGAACGAATACCGCTGAGCCAAAGCCGCCCGGCGGCGGCGATCAGTCGATCGCTTCCTCGCCCGCGCGGCCGACCGAGCTGATATCCTCTCCCAGTCCCTGCACCGTGTTGCAGGCGGCGAGCGCCAGAAGGGTCGCGGTCATGGCGGCGGTGAACACGGTCTTGCGGAACATCTTTGGTCGTCCTGAGGAATTGGCCCGAACATGGGCTCTTGCCCGCAAATCTAGCGCAGCGTGCGAATTGCGCAATATGCGCGGATGCGGTTGCGAACAGCCATGGTTTGTCGCATTCCTTGGCCCGTCACAGTCCCCTGCCAGAATGGCATGCCGCGAATGACCGGCGGCAGGCATTCTTGAAACGACTGTCTTATATTGCTAATACACCATTCCTATCGGGGCTTCCCCGGCAAGAGATCAGGAACACGATGGCCGACCAGACCGTACCTACCGCGACTGCGACCGAGACCGAGCTGACGCTGGAAGCGCCCAGCCCCGTGCCCGAGGTAAAGCCCGAAAAGGCAGCGGGCCTCGTCCCCGTCAGCGAAGAGGTGAAGTCGAAGCTTGAATCCAAGGTCGAAAGCTTTGTCGAGGATCTGATCGCCGCCGACGCCAATTCGCCCGAATTCGGCAATAAGGTCGACCAGTTGACCAATATGGGCCGCAAGGAAATCGTCGCGGCGGCGGGCCAGTCGAACCGCTTTCTCGACCGTCCGGTCCGCGCCATGGATCAGGATACGGGCGTTGGCGCCGATCTGGCGGAACTGCGCCGCACGGTCGAGGAACTGGACCCCGGCCGTCAGGGCAAGCTGTCGGGCCCGCGCAAGATTCTGGGCATCATCCCCTTCGGCAACAAGTTGAAGAACTATTTCGACAGCTATTCCAGCGCGCAGACGCATATCCAGTCGATCCTGACGCGCCTTGCCAGCGGCAAGGACGAGCTGTTGATGGACAATGCCGCCATCGACACCGAACGCGCCAAATTGTGGGAAGCGATGGGCAATCTGGAACAGATGATCCACATTTCCAAGGCGCTGGACCGCGAGCTTGAGAATGCGGCGAACGAGCTGGACGTTTCCGACCCCGCCAAGGCCAAGGCGATCCGCGAAACCGCGCTGTTCTATACGCGCCAGCGCACGCAGGACCTGCTGACGCAAATGGCCGTGTCGGTGCAGGGCTATCTCGCGCTCGACCTGGTCAAGAAGAACAATGTCGAGCTGGTGAAGGGCGTCGATCGCGCCAGCACCACCACCGTTTCGGCACTGCGCACCGCGGTGACCGTGGCGCAGGCGATGACGAACCAGAAACTGGTGCTGGGGCAGATCACCGCGCTCAATACCACCACGGCGGGAATCATCGATTCGACCAGCACGCTGCTGAAACAGCAGACGGGCACGATCCACGAACAGGCCGCATCCAGCACGATCCCGCTGGAAACGCTGCAACGCGCGTTCCAGAACATCTATGACACGATGGACACGATCGACACTTTCAAGGTGAAGGCGCTCGATTCGATGAAGCAGACCGTCGACACGCTGTCGGACGAGGTGGAAAAGTCGCGCGGCTATATCGCGCGGGCAGAGGGCGCCAACCGCGCCGCTGCCGAAATCCAGCAGTCCGACCTGCTGAGCATCGAAGGTTAAGGCAGCGCGCATGGCCGACAGCACCCATGATTCCGACCGCATCCTCGCCTCGGCCAAGTCCAGCCTGACGCATCAGCGCGCGGGCGGAAGGCGTGTGGGCGGCGGGTCGATCGGCAAGGGTTCGGCCAGAATCAAGCGCGAGCATCTGACCGGCAAGCTGCTGCGGCTGGCCATGGCGCTGGCGGCGATCGTGGTCGCGTCGATGGGCTTTGGCCTGTTCGTGTCGGCGCTGGGGTTCGAAGGGCTGTTCGTCACCGTCCTGCTGATGATCGTCGCGGCGTTCTTCTTCCTGCGCTATCCGCGGATGAAAATGCCCAAGCGGGAGGAGCTGACCCGCGGCAATCTGAAACAGACGGTCGCCCGCACCGAATTATGGCTGGAATCGCAGCGCCCTGCCCTGCCCGCACCGGCGGTCAATCTGGTCGAACAGATCGGCAGCCAGCTCGACGGGTTGGGCGTGCAGCTGACGGGGCTGGACGAAAACACCCCCGCCGCTGTCGAAGTGCGCAAGCTGGTGGGCGAGCATCTGCCGCAAATGGTGGCCAGCTATACCGCGATCCCCGCCCATTTGCGGGCCGAGGCGCGGGCGGGCGGCACGCCCGACCGGCAATTGGTCGACGGGCTTCAGCGGATCAGCGGCGAGATCGATGTCGTCACCCGCCAGCTGGCCGAGGGCGCGCTGGACGAGCTTGCGACCCGCAGCCGCTACCTCGATTACCGCTATGGCGGGCCGGACATGCCGCTGGGAGAGGTCTCGCCCCCCGATACCGCGCTGCCCCCGCCCTCTGCCAGCGATACGGCCCTGCCCGAAGCCGACGGCGACAGCGGCGTGCCCCTGAATTTCGACAAGAGCCCGCTGCCGTCGCGCAGCAAGAGCTGAGACCCGAGGACAGTCCCCGATATGCGCGTCGCCGTTCCCCATTCGCTCGACCGTGCCGAAGTGCGCCGCCGTCTCGACACGAGGCGCGACGATATGGCCGGTTTCATCCCCGGCGGGCTGGCGCAGATCGAAACGTCGTGGTCGGGCGAGGACCGGATGATGATGGTGATCCGTGCCATGGGTCAGGAACTGACCGGCCATGTCGATGTGGAAGATACGCAAGTCGTGTTCGAAATCGACCTGCCTCCGGGCCTGTCCTTTGTCGAACCGATGATCAGCGGCGCGCTGGAAGACAAGGGGCGCAAGCTGCTGAGCTGATGGCTGCCGCTATAGCTTGCGGTGGCTTTCCAGCAATTCGGCCGGAATGCGCAAGGTGCTGGACGCCAGCCGTGCTTCGGACAGAAACGTCACCAATGCGACCATCAGCAGGCTGAGCGCGAGGAGGAAGAACAGCCCGTCCAGCCAGCCCAGATCCGCCCAGTAATAGGTCGTCAGAAAGATCGACAGGACGGTCAGGCCGATCATCAGCGCCGATACCACCAGTAGCAGCATGGCGCGATTGATCATGGCAATGCGCTGATCCACCGACCTGATCTCGCGCACGACCTCATCATGCTCCGCGCCCTGGGTTTCCTTATATTTAACTTGCAGCACGCGGGCGCGATCGACCACGCGGCCAAGGCGGCCTGCCAGCAGGTTCAGGATGTTCCCGATCGCGACCAGCACGAACACGGGCGCAAGGGCGAGTTGAATGGTCTGCGCGATCATGGCCGCAAATGTAATCTGGCGCGGCGCGGGTGCAAGACGCGATCAGCGCGGACAAACCGTTTCAAAGTGCGCGGGCGATCAGGCAACGGCCTGAGGGCGGAAAGCCCACATCCTCAATGCTTTGCGCCAGCGCGCATTGCCCGGGTTCGACCATATCCGCCCCGACCCGAACCGGCCCGTCGCGCGGAATGACCAGCAAGGCACCGGGATAATCGCCGAGGATACCGGCATCGGGCAGCCCGTCGAGCCGGTCGAGAAGGAAAAACGGCCCGTCGACCAGCCTCATCGTGCCGCGATCGGGCACGTGAAAACGCAGCGACGGATCGTGCGGGGCGCCCTTGGCCACGGCCATTCCCTCGTCCAGATGCAATTCGCGCGGACGGCCATAATCGTACAGCCGGTAGGTAATGTCCGAATTCTGCTGCACCTCGATCAGGCTGACGCCCGCGCCGATGGCATGTACCGTATTGGCCGGAATATAAAAGAAATCGCCAGCCTTCACCTCGTGCCAGACCAGCATATCCTCTATCGAGCCATCCAGCGCGGCGGCGCGCATCGTATCGGCATCCACCTCTTCGGCAAAACCCACGCCCAGCGTCGCGCCGGGGTCTGCGTCCATCACATACCAGCATTCCGACTTGCCCTGACGCCCCATGCCGACGGCTTCGGCCTGATCGTCGTCCGGATGGGTCTGGATCGACAGCTTTTCCGATGTGAAGATATATTTGACGAGCAATTCGTCCAGTTCGGCAGGCGGTTCGAACCATACCTCGCCAATGCGCTTGCCCGCAGGTGCCGCGAACGGCGCCGGAAGCTTGTCGCGGCCCCAGACCTTTTCGACTTCGCGCGTGGGCAGGATCGTCATCGCCCCAACCTCGATCATGGCCGCCGACATCATTTGCCCGATGCCCGGATCATTGCTTGGCCGCGCCTTCCAGCTTTCCGACCTTTTGCGCGCCGGCGGCGGTGGTCACCAGCACTTCGTCACCATCCACCACCACGACCACATCGTCCAGTCCAATTACGGATACGCGCGGACCGTCGCTTTCGACATAGACATTCTTGCAATCGACCAGTTCCGCACGGCCATTGACCGTGTTGCCCGAACCGTCGCGGATCAGCGCATCGCGCAGGCTGGTCCAGCTGCCAATGTCGGACCAGCCCATGCTGGCGGGGACCATGGCAGCACGGCTGGTGTTTTCCATGACCGCATAATCGACCGATTCGGATTCGATGGCGGCAAATGACTCTGCATCGGGGTGGAAACGCCGTCCCTCGACATGGCCTGCCTCTGCCGCCTTGCGCGCTGCGGCAGCGATGGCGGGACGGTGGGCTTCCAGCTCTTCCATAAAGCGGTCGGCGCGAAAGGCGAACAGCCCGCCATTCCAGCTATACCCGCCGTCCGCCAGGAACTGCTGCGCCCGTTCCAGATCGGGCTTCTCCACGAAACGCTCGACCTTATAGGCGCCGTCCCCGATGGGCTCGCCCCGCTTGATATAGCCATAGCCCGTTTCGGGCGATGTCGCGGTAATGCCGAACGCGACCAGCCAGCCTTCATCGGCCAGGTCCGCTGCACGCTTTGCTGCCTGCGCAAAGGCGGCGGTGTCGGCGATATGGTGGTCCGACGGACAGACCAGCATCACAGTCTCTGGCGGCAGGCGGCAGGCGGCCATGGCGATGGCGGCTGCGGTATTGCGGGCCATCGGTTCCACGATCACGCTGGCACCGGGGGCATCGCCCAGCTGCGCGTCGACATGCGCCAGATGCCCTTCGCCGGTGACCACGATGGGCGGTCCGAAACTGTCGGCATCGGCGCAGCGGGCCAGAGTGCCCTCGAACAATGTATTGTCGCCAATCAGCGGCAGAAAGGGTTTGGGAAAGCTTTTACGCGAGCGCGGCCAAAGCCGCGTACCGCTGCCGCCGCACAGCACGACCGGAACCATCTTTGCCATTGCGGGGCTTCACTCCATCATCGCCAGTAGTTCGTTTACAGAGCAGCTGGCAAAGCCGACCGCGCTGTCCGAGATACCATATGGAATCAATAGACTGCCGCCCAATTTCAAGGCCCCGCAAGTATATACCACATTAGGCACATAGCCCGACCGGTCGTCATCCTCCGCCGCCAGCACCGGCGCGGGACTGCGCGCCAGCACCTTCGACGGGTCGTCACGGTCCAGCAGGGCACAACCCAGCGAATATTTGCGCATGGCCCCCACCCCATGGGTAAACAGCAGCCACCCTTCGTCGGTAAGGATGGGGCTGCCGCAATTGCCTATCTGGATGAATTCCCAAGGATATTTCGGGCCCATCAGCATGGTCCCCTCATCATCCCAGTTCACCAGATCGTCGGAGAATAACAGGAACAAATTCTTGCCATCCTGCCGCCCGACCATTGCATAGCGGCCACCGATCTTGTTCGGGAACAGCGCCATGCCCTTGTTACGCCCCGCCGTGCCCAGAATCGGCTCCAGCGTGAAGGTGCGGAAGTCGCGCGTGCGCATCAGCTCGGACCGGATCGAGTGGCCGGAATAGGCGGTATAGGTGCCGATCCATTCAAAATCCGACGCACCGTTCTCATCGGGACCGTGGTCGAATCGCACCAGCCGCAAATCTTCCAGCCCGCCCGCCTGCTGTTCGGTAATGGGAAAGATCACCGTGTTCGACAGGCTGCTGTCCGGATGGCGATGCACCTCGACCGCGCAATCGCCTTCGGTCGAGCAATCGGCGGAGTTGGCGGCAGTGGCAAAGCTGGATTGCGGCCACAGGCGAAACGATCCGTCCGCCTCCATAATGCCTTCGCGAAACGCGACCGAGCTGATGTGCCCCTCGCCCACTGCGCGAAGGCTCATCACGAAACGGCAGGAATCGGCGCTCATCCCGCTCTGGTCGGGATGCGGCACGATCGACGGGTTCATCAGCGCCGCGGCGGCATAGGTATACTCATGGCAGAAATAGCTGCCGATCAGCTTTTTGCGCAGATCGGAATAGGCCGCCGGATCAAGCTCCAGCGTCTCCTCTACTTCGGCATAGCGTTCCAGGAACATCTGTTCCGTTTGCCAGTGCCGTTCCAGAAAATCGTGGCAGACATGTGCATATTCCGCTGCGGCCGCTTCTTCCGACAGGCTGGCGATATCCTCGACCAGCCGCATGGCGCGATTGCCATCGGCGGTGCGGGCCTGCCAGCCCAGGTGAAACGGTCGAAGAACTACGCGTGAATGGTCGGCAAAGAGCCTGCTGTCAGAAATTCGCAGCGGGCTTTTCGGATAATCGCCTTTTCTCAAGGATCTCTCCCGCGTGAAACGCCATAGGCTGGTCGTCCGCTTCGGCATCGGGCGACTCCGACTCGCCCGATTGCGAACGTGCCAGCGCTACCACGCCGTAATGCGCAAGCTGAAACGCCAAAATCGATTCCGCACCGCAATTGCGGTTGGGACCGCGCGGAGTGATCCCGTCGCGGCATTGTCCGTTGGCCAGATCGGCCAGCACCGCGCCGCGATCGTTATGGCCGAAAAACCAGCGATAGGCCGTATGCGCATGGTCGATCCAGCGCTGCGATGGATCGGCGCGATAGGCGCTGGCCGCTGCCTCGACCGCCGCTTGCGCTTCCAACGGTTGTTGATCGAAGGGCAGCGCTTCGTGCGGATGGGTAAAGCTGTCCGAACCGACAGGGCGGAACTGGCCGCTGGCCGAAAGCTGCATCGTCGAAATCCAGCGCAGGCTGGACAGCCCGGCCAGCACCCATTCGCCATGTCCGGTGATGCGGCCCGCCTCTATCAACGCCTGCGACAGGCGTGGATTGTCATAGCCAAGCACGGTTTCGAACCAGCCCCAATCGGGTCGGCGCGATTCGGCCAGCAGCCGGTGAAGGAACTCGCCGCTGCGATTCAGCAACGCCAATGCGCCCGCGTGATCCGGTTCGCCTTCGATCCGGCAAGCCGCGCCCAGCGTGGCAAAGGCGATGGCGCGCGGCGATTCGATGGCGCCCATCATCGCCAGCGCTTCATCGAACAGGCCGCGTGCCCACCAGCGCAAATCCTCGCTCCGCCCGCGCAAGGCGGTATGGCCCAGCGCCCAGAGCGCGCGACCATTGGCATCGTCAGAGCCGCATTCCTCGACCCAGCTGCGGTCGTAATGCATGAAATTGCGGAACCGCTGCGCTTCGGGGTTCCATGCATGGTTGATAAAGGCGGCGAATGTCGCGCCAAGGCGGTCCGCGGTCGGCGTGTCCATCGCCTCCGCCTCGCTCACCAACATCAGTGCGCGGGCATTATCGTCAAGGCAATAGCCATGCCGACGGTCGGGCACTTGCCCGATGGCGTGCTGGACCATGCCGGTATCGTCGCACATCGCGACAAACCCCGACAGGCCCGGCGTCCGTAAATCGCAGGTCGCCAGTTCGATCATCGGGCGGCGCGGCGCGTCGGCAGCGACATGATCGATCATGCGCACCACCGCATCGGCATAGCGGGGCCAGATCGTCTCCCGCCCGCGGGCATAGGCACGGCGTTGCAGCGCTTCCAGCTCCGCCGGATCGTCCAGCAAGCTGTTCACCGCATCCGCGATCGCACGGCTCGAACATGGCTCGATCAGCTCGCCCACGCCGTCCGCCAGCAATTCGGCGGCATGCAGATAGGCCGTTGAAATCACGGCCTTACCCAGCGCAACCGCATAGCTGAGCGTGCCCGATGTCGATTGCTGGAGATTGGGATAGGCAGTGACATAGATATCGCTCGCCTCCAGCTGGTCCAGCAATTCTTCCGTCTCGACGAAGCGGTCGACCCATTCGATATGGTCTGCCACGCCCAGATCGTCGGCCAGAGCCTTAAGCCTTTCGCGATAGGCTTCACCCTGCTCTGCCACCAGATTGGGGTGGGTCGCGCCGACGATGCGATAGAGGAAATCGGGATGGCGCGCCGTGATGGCGGGCATCGCCTCGATCACATGCTCCAGCCCCTTGCCGGGCCCGATCAGCCCGAAGCTCATCATCACCTTGCGGTTTTCGATGCCCAGCGCCTGTTTGAACAAGTCCTGCCGCCCGAACGGACGGTCGGGCGCGCCATGCTCGATCACGGTGATGCGGGCGTCGCCCACATTATACATCTGCATCAACAATTCGCGCGAATGGCGGGCCATCACCATCACTTGCGAGGCACGGTCGATCAGCCGCTCCAGTATGGCGCGCTGGCGCGGCGAGGGATCGGCCAGCACCGTGTGCAGCGTCACGATCAGCGGCGCGGCCACACGGTCGACCAGATCGAGCACCATCTCGCCGCAATCGCCGCCGAAAATGCCATATTCATGCTGCAGCCAGACCGCATCGACACCCGAATCGTTGATCCGGCGCGCCATGCGGGCGTAATCGGCGCGATCATCCTGCAGAATTTCGCCCGCAATGGATCCGTGATCGACGGGCCTTGCCGGATCGGCCATCGCATAGACATCGAAGGTCACATCAGGATGATAGAGTGCTGCCTGTTCGACGATATCGCCGGTAAAGGTGGCGATGCCGCATTTGCGCGGGACATAGGTGCCGATCAGGGCAACGCGGCGGCGCGCGGTCTGTGCGGCGGGATCGGAAAAAAGACGAATGACTTCGCTGCCACCCTTATCGGATGTTCGCAGCCCTTGGCCCGGCTGGCGCGGTGGTAGATCCTTCGAAGTCCCGTTTCCCATATTTGCGTAGTCCCCGGCGTTGAGGCGATATTCCCCCCAATGCGCCCGACCTGCTTCCGGTTCCTTCGCGATTGCAAAATTATCGCAAGACTCGGGCGACTGGGCGCATCGTAACCCGCTTTATCCGCCCGACAAAGCAACCAAAGAGGGGTAGAACAAGATTTCGCAGGTGCAAAAAGCTAAGTCCCTAAAAAGAAAGACTGCCGCCATCCGGTAGTATCGGGGACAGGATTGCCATTTCGATCGGTGGCAGGTCTGTAACGAAATCTTTGTTCGATCAGGCGACATGTTATGCGATCCGCTTCCGGATCGCCGCTGGGTCTGGCGATCCGGCAATTGCGTGGAATGCCATCGGTGCCGACGGTGTAATAAACAGTGACCGACGTGCCCGATCGCGCCTTGCTGCCGCGTCGCGGATAATCGCGCGCATCGACGATATCGCCCGCGATCTTGACCGCGCGGCGCGCGACGATACCGCCCATGCCGGTGCCCGATCCGCCGCTGCCCGTGCCGAAACCGGCACCGCCGCCGCCCGATCCGCTGCCCGCATCTGCCGCGCCCGAACGTGTTTCGGTTCCCTCGGCCGGAGCGACCGGCAAGGGCGGGTCAGGCTTGATCACCTGCTTGGGCGGCGGCGCGGCCTTGGGTACGGGCTCTGCCCTGGGTGCGGGGGCTGCGCTGGCGCCCTCAGGCTCCGGATCGGGTTCAGGTGGCGGAGGCGGAGGTTCGGGCGCGCTGACATCGAAGGCCATGATCGAACGGGCCGATTGCGGCAGCACATCGATATCGAATGCGCGCAGCAAGGCATAGATCGCGCCCAGATGGATCAACGCCACCAGCGCGATCACCGCCATGCGCTGTCCGCGCGATTTGCCGTTTCGGGTCGATGGACGGGGCGGAAGGGTCATCGGGAATCAAATCCGCAGGTGTTTACCCCGTTCCCTTCCTGCGCGCTGCCCCCTGCAACAATCGCGAAAGCGGCATTCAGCCGGGCCAGAATCCCAGCGCCGGAACCGACACGACCGCGAAAATCCCGCCCAGCGCAATCGCCACGCCATAGGGCAGCGGGCTCTTGCGCGAAACGGGCTTGCCGCGAAGCTTTGCCCAGACCAGCCATGCGACGATCAGCAGCAGCCCCGCAATGCCCAGTCCGACCAGATAGGCTACGGTGTGCTGGATCGGGATCCACAATGCGCAGACGGCAAAAAACTTCGCATCGCCGCCACCCCATGCGCCAATGGCGAACAGGCCGATGCCGACCACAAGCGCTGCCGCGAAATGCGCCAATCCCCATGCCAGACCCATCCAGCCGAACATCACCGGCACGGCGACCAGCCCGACGACCAGAACGACAAAGTTCAGGCCATTAGGTATGATCTGCTTGCGAAGATCGGTCCATGCCCCCGCAAGGGCGAGCAGGCAGAACACCGCCAGATAGGCGGCCGGCAGAAATGACACGATCTATCAGTCCTGTGCAGACAGCGATGCCTGATTATCGTTGAAGACGAGGCGGATCGGATAGCCGCGACGGGCCGCCGCGCTGCGCCGTGCACGCGCGATCACCGCACGGCTTTCGCTGACGGTTTCCGCGCGAACGGCCGTGCGTACCGGCGATGCGGCTTTGACCGGCGCAGCGGCGGGTGCAACGCGAACTTCGCTGCGCGACACGCGCACCGCATCGCTGGCAGGCCTGCCAGCAACGGCAATGCCCGTCGCGGGCTTTGCCCCGATGGTGATCGCGCCCCGCTTCTCAAGCTCGGGCTCCGCCGCGATGGCGGGCAGTTCGGGCAGCGCCATTTGCGCCATTTCAACCTGCTGAACCTGCGGCATCGCATCGGGCAGCACTGGCGTGCGGTTTTCCAGCCGCGCCAGATTGCGCGAAAAGCGGTCGTCGTTCGGCGCTGCGGCCACAGCCTGATTGAAATAACGATGCGCCAGATCGGTGCGGCCCAGCTGGTCATAGGCAATGGCCATCCCGTTATAGGCCTCGCCCGCAAAGCGCGGATCATAGGAGGCCTGCCGGAACGCAGTGATCGCCTGCGTCGTCAGCCCCTTTTCAAGGTAGTACCGCCCGACCGCGAGGCGACCTTCGAAATAATCGCCCATATCCACGGCCTGCGGATCGCTGCGCGCAGCAGTCGACGGCCCGAAAATCGCCTGACAGCCCGACAGCGCCAGCGCGGCAGCAACGATCCCCGTCGCGGCCATGGCCTTTCTGGTGTTGGTTTTCAGCATCTTAGGATACCCCCCTATCCTTACCCGTTCATCAGCGGGAAAATGTCGCGCACGACACGAATGCTCGCGGGCAGCATCAGAACGCCGATCATCGTCGGCAGCATGCATACCACAAGCGGCACGGAAATCAGGACCGGAATGCGATGCGCCTTTTCCTCGGCGCGCATCCGGCGTTTTTCACGCATTTCGCTGGCATAGACGCGCAGGGTGGACGAAATGCTCGTCCCCAGCTTGTCCGATTGCACCAGCAGCGTGGTGAAGGAGCGGATTTCGTCCACGCCGGCCATATCGGCCATTTTGCGGAACGCTTCCTCGCGGCTGGCCCCGGCGCGCAGGCGCAGCACGGCGACCGACAGCAATTGCGATACCAGCGGGTGCGACTGCACCATCTCGCGCCCCACGCGGTCCATCCCCGCCTCGATCCCCAGCCCTGCCTCTACGCAGACGAGCAGCAGGTCCAGGCAATCGGGAAAGCCGTTCACGATCTGCTCGCGCCGCCGGTCCGCCTTGGCCTGGACATAGATATTAGGCAGATACAGGCCCAGAAAGCCCAGAATCGCGCCAAAGAAGTACACCGTGAAAAAGCCCGGAGGTTCGGGCCGCGAATAGACGATCAGCACAAAGCCGATCACCAGCACGAAGGGCAGCACCAGCCGCGTCAGCGTGAAGATTCGCGGTGCCGAAGGATGGGTGTATCCCGCCTCGATCAGCTTGTCGCGCAGCCGTTCGCTTTGGGTATCGGCCAGGCTCAGGCCCGTCCGCTCCACCATGTCGGCCAGATTGCTCCAAGCCGAATTATTGTTCGATTCGCGCAGGCTTGCCGCCGTTTGCGCCTCGCGCCGGTCGGTGCCCAGCGTCTGCAACCCCGCACGGATCTGCGACCGGCGCGAAAATGCACCAAGCGCCAGATAGACCAGTGCGGCGACAATCGCGAACAGGCCGACAAGCGTGGCGATGCGCGCGGTCTGGTTGGCAAGGATGAAATCAATCATGGCGTCAGACCTTCAGATCGATGAT
This sequence comes from Croceicoccus sp. Ery5, assembly GCF_020985325.1. Classification (NCBI taxonomy): domain Bacteria; kingdom Pseudomonadati; phylum Pseudomonadota; class Alphaproteobacteria; order Sphingomonadales; family Erythrobacteraceae; genus Croceicoccus; species Croceicoccus sp. Ery5. The sequence continues at coordinate 250,829 of NZ_CP087587.1, read as the reverse complement.
CTTGCGGATCCACAGGAACCCGGAAACATACATCACCATCAGCACGATAAAGCCGATAATGAACATCCGGTCCTCTGCCACCGACAGATAGAATTCGGGGTTTACCATGAACAGGCCGATAAAGGCGGCGACCGGCAGGATCGTCAGCATCCAGCCCGTCATGCGCCCTTCGGAACTCAGCGCGCGAACCTTCATATACAGGCTGGCGCGGGCCCGGATCACTTCCGACAGGTTCTGCAGGATTTCGGCCAGATTGCCGCCGGTTTCGTTCTGTACCGAAAGCGAGACAACGAACATGCGTATATCGTCGAGGTCCCAGCGTTCGGCCATGGCGGTCAGCGCGTCGGTCAGCTCGGCGCCATAGGCGACTTCGTCTGCGACCAGGCCGAATTCGCTGCCGATGGGGTCTTCCAATTCCTCGGTCAGCAATTCCAGCGCGGCGGCGATCGGATGGCCCGCGCGCAAGGCGCGGACGAACACGTCGAGCGCGATGGGAAACTGTTCTTCCACACGCTTGCGCCGCTTGGTCGCGATCATCGACAGCACCATGACCGGCAGCACGAACGAAGCCGATGCCGCCAGCACGATCGACAGCAGGATCGTGCCCGCCGTAAAGCGGAAACCCGCCCCCCCGATCAGCAGCATCAGCAAGGCTGTCAAAACTATAAAGGCCGCGCCCATCACCATGATCATCTGCGGCGGGGTAAAGCCGACCTGCGCCGCCATCATGGTGCGCTCCAGCTTTTGCAGCAGATGCGCGATAACGGGCGGCAGGTTGGCATGGTCCTGCGGCGTGTTCTTGCGCAACCGCGCCAGAATCTCGTCGCGGCTGGTGCCTTCGCGGATCATCGCCAACCGCTTGTTGACCGCGCGGCTATGGGCAGTTTTCGACCAGCTGTAGTTCAGGCCAAGTTGCACGATCAGAAAGACCGTGCCGAAAATCGCCAGCAGCGTCAGCGCCTTGAGAAGTGTCTCGATCATGAGCCCATCTCGAAGTCGGGACGGAACAGTTCAGGCTGAAGATTGATGCCTGCCGACAGTGCATCGGCATGGAACTTGGGCCGGATACCCGTCGCCTCGAACTTGCCGATGACGTTGTTATTCTCGTCTCGGCCCGTGATCTTGTAGCGATAGATCTCCTGCATGGTGATCGTCTCACCCTCCATGCCGGTCAGTTCCGACAGGCTGAGCACGCGGCGGCGACCGTCGGCAAGGCGGCCGACCTGCACCACGACATTGATGGCCGATGCGATCTGCGCACGCGCCGAGCGTGGCGGCATGTCGATGCCGCTCATCCCGATCATCTGTTCCAGACGCGACAGCGCATCGCGCGGCGTATTGGCATGCACCGTAGTCATCGACCCGTCGTGGCCGGTGTTCATCGCCTGCAACATGTCGAACGCTTCACCGGCGCGAACCTCGCCGACGATGATACGGTCGGGCCGCATACGCAGTGCGTTCTTGACCAGCTCGCGCTGGGTCACCTCGCCCTTGCCCTCGACATTGGCGGGGCGCGTTTCAAGACGGGCGACATGTTCCTGCTGAAGCTGAAGTTCGGCCGAATCCTCGATGGTGACGATACGCTCGCGCGGATCGATATAAGAGCTCATGGCGTTCAACAGCGTCGTCTTGCCCGACCCCGTACCGCCCGAGATCAGCACGTTGCGGCGCGAGGCGACCACGGCGCGCATGACATGGGCCATCGGTTCGGGCACCGAGCCCAGTTCGATCAGCCGGTCGATACCGATCCGCTTCTTGGCGAATTTACGAATGGACAGCAGCGATCCATCGACCGCCAGCGGCGAAACGATGGCGTTCACGCGCGAACCGTCGGCCAGACGCGCGTCGACGAAGGGCGAGGATTCGTCGATGCGGCGGCCCACCGCGCTGACGATCTTCTGAATGATGCGCATCAGATGCTTGTCATTCTGGAACTCTGTGGGCGCGCGTTCCAGCAGGCCGTTGCGTTCGATGAAAACGATTTGCGGGCCGTTCACCAGAATATCGGTAATCGAATCGTCCTGCAGCAGCGGCTCCAACGGGCCGAGGCCGAGCAATTCGTCGAGCACATCCTCGACCAGAGCCGTGCGTTCGGTGCGGTTCAGCGGCTCTTGCCGCTGCATCAAGATTTCGCCGATGATCTCGGAAATTTCAGTCCGGATCTGCTCGCGCGGCATTTGCTCCAGCGCGGACAGGTTGATCTTGTCGAGCAAGGCCCGGTGGATCGACACCTTGAGGTCGAGCGCGCGTTTCTTGGATTCGTCCTGCTCGCCATCCAGCGTTTGCAGCGCCGCCATCGACACCACGCCCTCGGGCTGGACGGATTGCTCCGCGCGCTTGACCGACCATTTCATCAGCCTTGACCCCCATGACGCTGGCACATCATTTCGGCCAGCTTTGCGACATCCTTTACGAAGGGTGCCTTCTTATTGACCTCACCCAGCAGGATTCCCTGGTCCTGCGCGGAATCGAGCCCCGCCTTGTCCTTCGCGATGGTCGCGGCGACAGTGCGATGCAGCGTGTCCGACACTTCGTGCACGCCGATCGACTGGAACATCTTCTTCTCGGCCCGGTTGACGATCAGCCGCATATTGTCGCGCGGCACATCCATCATGTCGAACAGTTCAAGACAGCGCTTGGTCTGGCGCAGTCCCGTAATGCTCTGATCGGTCAGGACCAGCATATCGGTGCAGGCCAGCGCGGCCGATAGCGACCAGTTGGTCCAGTTCACCGGCAGGTCGAGCAGCACGTAATCATATTCGCGCCGCGCAAGCGTCAGCATGCGCAGCAGGCGGTCGACGTCCACATCCTCCAGCGGTGTGATCTGGGCAGGCGCGGCGATGATGTAATGGCCGTATTTGGTCTGCACAGCGGTATCGCGGATCAGATCGCCGTCCAGTCGTTCCCCCGCTTCCAGCAGGTCCAGAACGCTGTTCTGCGGGGTCAGCCCCATCTGCGTCGCCACCTCGCCGAATTGCAGGTCGAGGTCGATCAGGCAGACGCGCGAACCGCACGTGCCTTCATCGGCAATGGCCGAGGCCAGATGCGTCAGGATCGTGGTCGCGCCCGTGCCGCCGACGGCATGCACCATGGTCGCCATCGGGGCCAGCCGGTCCATGCCCGCGGCATGGCTGTTGGCAGCCGCGGCATCGATCACCTGCGTAAACAATTCGTCGAAATCGAACGGCAATGCGACCACATCGGCCACGCCCTGACGCAATAATGCGCGCACAAGGCGCAGATCGGCGTTTTCGACAGCGGCCAGCAGCGGCAGATTGGGACGTTCGCGGCGCACCTGCTCCATCCGCAGCAGCGAGGCTTCGCTATTGGGATCGATTTCCAGCACCAGCATCTCGGCCTGATCCATCACATTGGTCGGAACGGGCTGGCCGGCATCGAGTGCGATCGTGTTGAGCTTGCTTGTCCGGCTGCCCCCGACCGCACCGTCAAGGCGTGCGATATGGGCCGGACTTGCGACGACGAAAGCATTCATGGGCAGTTCGGTCCCGCTATTGCCTGCGATGTTGAGTTCACTTCTCATCTGCCAAAGCCTTAATTCGAAAAATCACCTTCGCCATCTTCCATGGTCAGCGTGTAGCTGAGGTCCGGTAGGCCGAAGTTAAATATTCCCGCAAGGAAGATTGGCCGGAAAGCCACATCCTTAACGGTCACTGTTACCAGAGGGTCGACATCCGATCCAAAAGGATCTCCAGAGTATCCCAATCCGGACCAGTCATAATCTATTTGCACGTTTTCGTTACTGATACCGCCGTAAATCTGGTTCATTCTTCCAACAAGATTGGTAAACGAATCTCCGGTGGTCACCGTCGAAAATGAACAGGCCGCTTTACAGGTGCACGTTACTGCTCCCGCAGAAGTACTGGTGCAGGTCACGCCGGGAAAGCTGGACACGGGCACGACATCGCCCTGAGGCACCGCACCCGAAATCGCGAAGCTGTAATTCTTCAGTCCGTTCGCGGTATCGTCGCCCGGTATAATATCCGTCGCCACTGCCCAGCGCGTGCCGATCTGCACGGCCTTTTCGACTTCATTGGTGTTCCAGATAAAGCGGCCGACATCGATAATGCCCAGCAGGAACAGGATCATCACAGGCACGACGAGTGCGAATTCGACCGCCGAGGCAGCCCGGTTATCCGCATAAAGGCGGCGCAATGCGCTGGTCCGGATCATACGCCCGCCACCGCCGCCTGCGCCTGTGCGCGCACTTTTACATTGCCGGTATCGAATCCCAGCAGACCAAGGATCGCCGGATAGGTGACCACCGTGCTGACCATGACGCGCGGCGCGCCGCCGGTAACGCCTTTGTACAGGCCCGTCGTGGTCGACGAATCGCAACTGACCGTGATGGTGATGTCGCTGTTCGTCCAACCCTTCACCTTGGGATAGGCCAGCCCGCTGGGCAGACCGGTGCGCACGACATTCTTGATATTGTCGAGCGGAATATCGGTTGTGCCCGTAGGTGCGGTCGACGCGCAATTATAGCTGGTGAACGGCAACCGCGCCGCATAGCGGGCCCCCTGCCGCACGCCCTTGATCACCTTGTGTTCGGTCCAGAGGTAATAGCCCCCTTCGAAACAGGTGAACATCAGCGCGAAGACAACCGGCGTCATCAGGGCCATTTCGACACTGGCAACGCCGCGACGGTCGCGCAGCAACTGGCGGATCCGGCGGATCATTCGATCAGGAAGGGCTTGTCCTTGCGAACAGTCCCCCCTGTGCTGGACCCGGCACCCAGATCGTTGACGCGGATCACTTCCATATAAAGCCCGTCCTTGACCGAACCGTTTGCCCGTTCGTCCACGATGGGTTCGACCAGAAACATATCCAGCCATTCGCCGATGTTCACAGCGGTCGAGCTTCCCGACAGCGACGCGCAATTCGTAACCACCGCAACGGTCAGCACACGGCGATCGGCGGTTTCCCCACCGCCGCGCGATTGCGAGCAGACCGGGCCGCGCTGGCCCACCGAAGTACCGGGCGTTCCGCCCGCACCGTTTTCCCACAAATATGTCTGATAGCGGGTGATGGTCGCCTTGTTCGACGGCAGTGTCTTGCCCGGATGATTCTTGCGGAAATAATCGCCGCGCGCCCAATTGCCGTTCCCGACACGATTATTGGCATCGGTCCCGCAATTGCTGGCCGTCGCCGCACGATAGCTGGCGTAGTGGCACAAGTCGCGCGGGTGCCCCATCGCCGTGATCGCCGGCGTATGGGTATTATTGTTATAGGTCGACATCCCGTCATAGGACCCGTTCGCCGCGATCGGCCAGAATTGTTCGTCCTCGTCCGGCAGCTCCCAGCCCGAATTATGCAGCTTGCAGGCATTGCCATTGGTGGCCGAGCTGGACTTCACGACATCCTTGGTCGTGTTGGTGGCAGCCGGACAAGCGCCGGAGTTGCAGGCCGACAGCGGATTGCCGCTGCCCGCGCTGGAATTATTGGCAAAGTCGTAAATATCGAACCGCGTATTCAGCGCGTCATACAGCCCCTGCGCATTGCCCGTTTCCGGCTTCGTACCGCCAACCGGCGTGCAATCGAACGGCAAATCCTTATAGGCAAGCGCCCGCACCAGATCGTTTTTTCTGCCCGTGCCGATTTCAAGAAACCCAAAATCGCCAGGCGCCCAGTGCGAAACCGAGCCATCGACGTTGTAATCGTCCTTGTTCCCGCCCGTCTTGGTCGCATTATTGCCATGGCCGGTCACCTGAATGCCGGTACCCGGCAGCAGACGGTTGGCAATCGGCGTCGCATTGCCCGGATCGGGATCGCAGATCATCAGCGGCGGCACATCGCAAATGGCCGAACCGATGCTGGCCACGGCCCGCGCCGACATTGTGGAGAAGATCGCACCCACAATCGGCGTGAACGCATAGCGTGCGGTGCGCGAATCGACCGACACTTCGACAATGCCCGCGTCGGCATCGGTGCTGGCCAGCGTATTGGTCGCAGGATCGGTATAGGCGCTGTAAAAGGTGATATAGGACCGATCGCCGCACTGGTTGCTGCCGGTCGCCGCCGCCGCGCCCGCATTGACAGTGACCGCATTGCCGGTGCCGTCGTTGGACAGCAGGGTGATATTCGACAATAAATTGATCGCCGCATCACCGGCACGCGCGCAGGCCGTATCGTTGCCATCCAGCTGCGTCGCCGCCGCAAGGGCCGCCTGATCCGCCGCGTTTTGCAGTTCGGAGTCCATGCCCGCCATGCGCGCATAATCGAAACCCACGCCGCCAATAGCGATCAGCCCGATCAGCGCGACAGCATAAATGCCGGCAACCGCGCCGCTCTCATCGCTTGCGAAACTGCGAATTCTCCCCTGCATCCTTTTCGCCACCCGTTACAATGTTCGGCGGATCAGGTGCCGCCAATGTTATCCAGTCCGCCGCCGGTATTTGCCTTGGGTTCTTCAACCTCGCCTGCACGATAGGCATCTACAGCATCGCTCGCGACTTCGGCAGAAGAGGTCATATCCTCTTCATAGACCGGATCGGGATTGATGATCATCGCGGCATAGGCCTGCCGGTTGGCTTCACCGAATGCTGCCGGATCGAACGGCCCCGCTTCCTGGCTGCCGTAATAGGAACAGCCGCCGGTCAATACCGCTGCCGCAGGAAGGATCAGAAGCTTAATATTCATAATCGGGAACCTCCTGAACGTTCGCGGCTGCCGCAGGCGCGGCAGGTGCCAGCGGCACGGGCTGGTAATCGTCACCCACCAGATGCACGTCGAGCGGATCGGGATCTTCGACCCGATCGGTCGGCAGGTTCACGTAACCGGGCCGGATCGGCTTGACGAGCCGCGGCGTCACGACGATGAGCAGTTCCGTCTGGCCCTTTTGATATTCGGTCGAACGGAACAGCGACCCGAGGATCGGGATCGAGCCCAGCAGCGGCATCTGCGATACCGTCGTGCTCATATCCTCTCGCAAAAGGCCCGCGATCGCAAAGCTTTCGCCGTCGCGCAGTTCCAGAGTGGTGCTGGCCCGGCGCGTCTGCAGGCCGGGGACCGAAATGTCGTTCACGGTCACCGATGCCGACGGGTCGAGCGAACTCACTTCCGGCTCGACCAGCAGGTTGATCACATTATTGCCCAGCACGGTCGGGGTGAAGGCAAGGCTGACACCGAATGTCTTGAACGTCACGGTGATCGCATCGGCATTGCCGCCCGCGCCGCCTGCGACGGGGATCGGGAATTCGCCGCCCGCTAGGAACGAGGCAGGCTCACCCGATAGCGCGACCAGCGTCGGTTCGGCCAAAGTCTTGGCCATGCCCTTACCTTCCAGCGTATCGAGATAGGCCTCGATATTCACGTCACCCAGATTGAACAAAGTGCCAATTACACCGAATGCGCTCGATGGCGCGGAAGCACCACCGATGGCAAAGCCGAAATCTCCGTCGCTGCTGATGCCGGAACTGCGCACCCCGAACTGGCTGCCGACATTGCGGCTCACCTCGGCAAAACGCACTTCCAACATCACCTGCTGACTGCCGCCTACCGACAGAAGGTTCACCACCTTGTCGCCCGCGAACGCCTCGGCAATGCGCGATGCGCGGTTGGCGGCGCCTGCGTCGCTGACAAAGCCCGACAGGATCACCGACCCCGCCGAAAGCCGCGCGGTCACATCCTCTCCGGGAAGCAAGGCGGCCAGTTCGCTGCGGATACCGTCGACATCGGGGCCGACCGTCACATCCATGACCGCGATGACCTGATTGCTGCGATCATACAGGGTCAGGCTGGTCGTGCCCGATGCCTTGCCCAGCACATAGATCGACCGGTCCGAGATCGGCAGAACATCCGCAATCTCGGCATTGCCGACCATCGCGCGGCTGATGGCGCGGTCGCTGGTGACGACCTGGCTCTTGTTGATGGGCACTTCCAGCCCGCCGGCGTGAAGCCCGTAATCCTGCGCCATGGCCGGCGCTGCGAAAGGCAGTGCGGTGGCGAGCGCGAATGCGGCGATTATGCTTTTCTTGCGCATGTGATCAGCTCCCCCCAAGCTGGCCAATGGAATAGCTCGATGCCTCGGTCCCGCGCACCACCGACATGGTGGGGCCTGCGGGGCGCGCCGGTGCCGCGGCGGCAGCCGGACCACGCGGCGCAGGCGCGGCGGCGGGCGCATCGACATAGGCCGCGCGGACCGGCGAGCGATAGCCGCTGCCGATGTCGCGTGCCGAAACGGCAACGGCCGGTCCCGGCTCCTGATTTTCGACATTGCGCAGGGCAAGGCTCAACTGGCCCAGCTGGCGGGCAAGCGTCAGCTTTTGCGCGTCATATTGGTCGACCATGACGGTCACATTGCCGCCGACGCCGGGTGCGGTCGCATTCTCGCTCGCCACCTGATCGACGGCAAGAACCTGAACGCTTTCCATGATCACCTCGACGATGCGGTCCTCACCCTCGCCGCGGGTCATCAGCACATCCACGATATCGGCCGGGCGCACAAAGCCCGACACCATCGTTGTGGCATTGACCGGGAACGAGATGGCGCGCATCCCGTCGGGCAGATTGGCGGATAGAACCGCGCGGCCGCTCAGCTTGTCGGCAAGGATCGGTTCGCCCGGAACGATCGGTCGGATAGCGACCTGACCACCCTGCACCAGTTCCTCGATCGAGAAAAAGGCACCGGCCGGCACCGAGCTGGCCGGAAAATTCTGCATGCGCGTGTTTTCAGTTGTGACGGCCGTTCCGAATTCCAACGGCTGCGTGGCGACCACGATGCGGGCCACCTCATCCTGCTTGGCCAGCCGCTCCTGCTCATTCTCAATCCCCGTGAAATAGGAATTGGCGAGCACCACGGCGATCAGGCCAAGGCCGATCGCGACCAAAAGGAATATCCAGTTACGTCCTATCATCCCCCTCGCGCCCCCTCAGCCGCGAATTAATCTGTCATCTCTCTAACACGCACTGTTAACCGAAAAAAGTGAAAGACTTACTACTGTCCCAATCTGGGCAAAAAAAGAAAAGGCCCCGCCATCATTAATGGCGAGGCCCATCCCATTAATAAACTTAGCTGACCGTTGCCGCACCCGACTGGGTTGCACAGCTCTGACCAGTATAGGTTCCGGAGGTAGCGCCGCTCTTATTGCAATTATAAACCTCGTTGGCCGCCGTACCCACGGCGCTTTCAACGTTCGCACCCAGCACCAGTGCTGCCGCGCCGATGCCAACGCCGACGACGGCGATGATCAGAGCATATTCGGCAGCCGAAGCGCCCGATTCGTCAGCGATGAAATTCTTGATGAAAGTCTTCATGATATTACCCCTCTAGGTCCAAATTCGGATCCAAGCGCAGTTTCCATAACTCGAAGGTTGCCGGCTTCTATTTCCGGTTCTCCCCCACTCCAGCCGGAATGCACGCCCCGATGGTTTGCAATCGCTCGCAAGCCCATCCCTCAAAGGCCGCGCCCCACGCATCCCTCTGGAATGTCAATAAATCTGCGCCGACCCTTAAAATTCGTCAATGTTTATCCCCGAAGGTCCACTTATCTCGTCTTTACAGAGACTTAGGCCTTAACAAATCTAACACTGGCTGTCATTTCGTTAGAAAAATGAAATGGATCGTTAGGCGATTTAAATTTTCACTATATTTCAACGCCTTATTGCGCGAGTTAAGTCCAAATGGCGCGCGCTGTACCGCGATGGCACGGAATCTTGCGCACAATTTTGCATTTACCACTCATTTTAACCAATTCCGGCAATACGAATCGTTTACTTGCATTACTGTCAGCATCACCGATCTATGCTTCCTATGCGGCAAAAATGCTGCATGGTCAGCTCCGCTTCGAAAGCTCGTTGCAATTGAAACCGGACGGGACCACATCACCCTGACCCGCAGCGCCGCGGGAACGAACGCAGGCCCGGTCTGTATCGATAGAGTCTGTATCGATAGATGCTGCGGATCGTGTTTTGAGAGAGGGATGTCATGGCAAGCGAGGCCAAGGCTGGTAAAGCCAGGAGCAAGACGGTGACCAAAAGCAAGGCAGACATCGGCAAAAAGGCCGATCGGGACCATAAGCGCGCTCTGGCTGGCCATATCCGCGCCTCGCTGCTGGCAGGCGATGCACCCCTGGCCGATGCCGAGATGGACGCCATCACCGGTTTCATGCTGCAAACCGCGGCCTCACGCGAAGAGGGCGAAGCGGTGATCGATGTGGCCACCGCTACCGAGCCGCATCGCTATATGCGCCTTGCCATCGTCAATGACGACATGCCCTTTCTGGTCGATTCGCTGGCCGCCACTTTGGCCGCGCAGGGGCTGGTGGTGGATCGTTTGCTGCACCCCGTCGTCCCCGTTCGCCGCGACGACAAGGGCCGGTTGCTCGAACTATTGACCGACAATGGCGCGGGCGAAGTGCGCGAATCGATGATCTATATCGAAACCGCGCGTGTCGACGCCAAGGCCCGCCGCGAGCTGGTATCCGCCATCCGCACCACGCTGAACGATGTGCGTGCCTCGGTCGAGGACTGGCCCAAAATGCGCGCCGCGATCCTGGAAGACGCCAGCCGCATCGCCGATCCCGAAGGCGCGGCGCTGCTGCGCTGGCTGGGTGACGATATGCTGACGCAGCTGGGCCATGTGACGCGCAAGCGCGACGGTTCGATGACCCAAAAGCTGGGCATCTGCCGCAAAAGCGCGCGCGAAATCCTTGCCGATGCCTCGTTCGACCGCGCCTTTGCATGGTTCGACGAACCCGGCGGCGACAATCGCGGCCATGCACCGCTGATCGTCAAGGCGAATGCCGTATCGCGCGTTCACCGCCGCGTTCCGGTCGATCTGTTCATCGTGCCGGTGATAGAGGATGGGACGGTCACCGCCCTGTCGGTCCATGCCGGAATCTGGACCAGCGCGGCCCTGGCCTCTCCGCCCGATCGCGTGCCGCGTATGCGCCAGCAATTGACCCATATGATGGAAAAGCTGGGTTTCGACAGCGGCGCGCATACGGGCAAGGCACTGGTCCATGCGCTGACCGAATTGCCGCATGATTTGCTGATCGGTTTTTCCGAACACGATATCGAACGCGTCGCCACGGCCATGACCAGCCTTGCCGACCGTCCCCGCCCCCGCCTTACCCTGGTAGAGGCACCGCTGGCCCGCCATCTGTTCGCCTTTGTCTGGTTGCCGCGCGACATGGTTTCGACCGAAGTGCGGCTGCGCATCCTTCGCCTGTTGCAGGACGCCATCGGGGCCGAACTTCTCGACTGGAGCATTCAGGTCGAGGGCGGCAATCTTGCCATGATCCGCTTCGTGCTCGACATCCGGAATATCGACAGCCGGTTCGACGCAGCGGCGCTGGACGCGCAATTGCAGATCATGCTGCGCGGCTGGAGCGAGGCAGTCGAAGGAGAGCTGTCGAAGATCGAGGACGGATCGCGCGCCGCCGCCATTTCGGCGCGCTATGCCGACAGTTTCCCCGCCGGTTATCGCAGTTTCTATGGCGCGACAGAGGCCGCGCGCGACATTGCCCGCCTGCATAATATCACGGCGTCAGAGGATGGTGCCGTTGCCGATGCGCCGCCCGCCCGCGCAGTGCGGCTCTATTGCCCCGAGCATCAGGCGGTCACCGATGAAGAACCGCTGCGTCTGAAAGTCTATCAGCAGCATGGCCAGTTGCCGTTGTCCGATGCCGTGCCCGCGCTGGAGAATTTCGGCTTTCGCGTCATGTCCGAAATTCCGACCCCGCTCGATGGCGGCGATCTGGGCACGATCCACGATTTCGGCCTTGGGCTGCCCGGCGGCGAAGATGCACGCGATTTGCTGAACCGCGCCGAAGCCATCGAGCAGGCCATTGCCGCCGTGCTGAATAACACGGCAGAGAACGACCAGTTCAACCGTCTGGTCATTTCCGCCGGATTGAGCGCGAGCGAAACAGACTGGCTGCGCGCCATGTACCGCTATTTCCGTCAGGGCGGGCTGGGCTTTACTATTGCCTCTGCCGTGGGGACGCTGGCGCGCAATCCCGCGATCACCCGCAACCTGCTGGCCCTGTTCCGCGCGTGCCATCAGCCCGAATTCAAGGGCGACCGCGAAAAAGCCGCTGCCGACGCGCGCGAGGATATCCGCACCGCATTGCTGAAGGTCGAGCTGATCAACGACGACCGCCTGCTGCGCCAGTATCAAAGCCTGGTCGATGCGATCCTGCGTACCAATGCCTTTGCCCCCGCCGCCACAGAAGCATTGGCATTCAAGATCGATTCCGCGCTGGTCCCCGGCTTGCCCAAGCCCGTGCCATGGCGCGAGATCTTCGTTTATTCGCGCCGTGTAGAGGGCATCCACCTGCGCGCCGGCCCTGTCGCGCGCGGCGGCTTGCGCTGGTCCGACCGGCGTGACGATTTCCGCACCGAGATCCTTGGCCTGATGAAGGCGCAGCGCGTGAAGAACGCGGTTATCGTGCCGACCGGCGCCAAGGGCGGTTTCTATCCCAAGCAATTGCCCGATCCCGCCCGCGACCGCGCAGGCTGGGCCGCCGAGGGACAGGCCAGCTATCAGGTCTTTATCCGCACCTTGCTGTCGGTCACCGACAATATCGTGAAGGACAAGGTCTTGCATCCGGCTAGCGTGCTGTGCCGCGACGGCGACGATCCCTATTTCGTGGTTGCCGCCGACAAGGGCACCGCGCGCTTTTCCGACATTGCCAATGCGATTGCCGAGGATCGCGGCTTCTGGCTTGACGATGCGTTCGCCAGCGGCGGGTCGCACGGTTATGACCACAAGGCCATGGGCATCACCGCCCGCGGCGCATGGCTTTCGGTGCAGCGCCATTTCCGCGAAATGGGCGTGGACGTGCAATCCGATCCCGTGCGTGTCGTCGGCTGCGGCGATATGTCGGGCGACGTATTCGGCAATGGCATGCTGCTGTCCAAGGCGATCCGCCTTGTCGCCGCATTCGACCATCGGCATATTTTCATCGATCCCGATCCCAATGCCGCCAAGGGTTGGAAGGAACGGAAGCGCCTGTTCGGACTGTCGCATTCCAGCTGGGACGATTACGACAAGGCGCTGATCAGCAAGGGCGGCGGGGTCTTCCCGCGCACGATGAAGCGCATCCCGCTGTCGGCACAGGCGCAAGAGGCGCTGGGGATCGACGAGAGCGAGATCGAGCCCGACCGCCTGATCGCCGCCATCCTTGCCGCGCCCGTCGACCTGCTGTGGTTCGGCGGCATCGGCACCTATATCAAGGCCAGCCACGAGGTGAACGGACAGGTGGGCGATCCCACCAATGATGCGTTGCGCATCAGTGCCGACGAGCTTCGGGTGAAAGTCATCGGCGAAGGCGCGAACCTTGGCATTACACAGGCCGCGCGCATCGAGTTCGGGCTGAGAGGCGGGCGGATCAACACCGACTTTATCGACAATTCGGCAGGCGTCGATTGTTCGGATAACGAGGTGAATATCAAGATCGCCTTTGCCGCCGCGCGCCGCGCGGGCCGCCTGTCCGAAGAGCGTCGAAACGTGCTGCTGGCCGAAATGACCGACGAGGTCGCCGAAATCGTGCTGGAGGACAACCGCCTGCAGGCATTGGCCCTGTCGATCGCGGAACGCGGCGCTTCGCATGCTACCGCCAGCCATTTGCGCGTGATGGAAATGCTGGAAGAAACCGGCGATCTGGACCGCCGGACCGAGGGGCTGGCCGACAGCGAAACGCTGGCCCGCCGCGCGGCGGAGGGCAAGGGGCTGACCCGTCCCGAACTGGCCGTATTGCTGTCTTCGGCCAAGCTGCGGCTGCAAGCCGATATCGAGGCGTCTTCCGTCCCCGATGACAAGGGGCTGGAAGACATGCTGTTCGCGGCATTCCCCACCCCGATGCGCGGCGAGTTCAAGGCCCAGATCGCGGGCCACCGGCTGCGGCGCGAGATTATCGCGACACAGCTTGCCAATGCGCTCGTCAACCGACTTGGCATCGTCCATCCGTACGAGCTTGCCGAAGAGGAAGGCGTCTCGCTGGCGCAGGTCGCGGCTGCCTTTGCGGTCGCCGTGCGCCTGTTCGACCTGAATGCCTGCTGGGACCAGCTTGAACACGCCAGGATGGAGGAGCCTGCGCGCCTGTTGCTGCTCGACTATCTGGCCAATGCGGTGCGCGGCCATATGGCTGATGTGCTGCGGGCCAGCGGCGGGCAGGTAAAGCCGTCGGAAACCTATGACCGGCTGGCCAAGGGTGTCGCCACGCTGGCGACCGACACGCGCGACCTTTTGGCCGAGGAAGCGCGCGCCAATTCGCAAAAACTGCTCGACCGTTTCGCCGATGGCGGCGTGCCTGCCAAGGAAGCCGCGCAAGTCGCGGGCCTGTTCGACCTCGACGGGGCCGTCGGGCTGGCGCAGCTTGCGTCGGACACGGGGATCGAGCCGCGCCTGTTGACGGGGGCCTTCACGCGGCTGGGCGATCTGCTGGGGCTGCACTGGGCACAATCGACCGCCGCGCTGATGACACCGTCGGACCCGTGGGAGCGGCTTCTGGTCGCCGGATTATCCCGCGATTTTCAGCAGATGCGGCTGGAATTCCTGCGCGATCTGGCACGATCCAAAAAGGCCAAGGCCGATCCGGTCGCCGCGGTCGAGGCATGGACGGCAGAGCGCGAGAATGCGATCGCCCGCTTTCGCGGCATGATCGGCAGGGCGAAGTCCACCGCTCCCATCGCGCCTGCCATGCTGGCCCAGATCGCCAGCCAGGCGCGCAATATGCTGATGCGCTGATACGATGAAACGGGCGCCGCCTATTCCAGCGGCGGCGCCCGGCTTTCCTTCACCGCCTCCAGCGCGATGATCGACTTCACGTCGCGCACTCCGTCCATACGGACCAGCGTTTTAAGCGTGATCTGCGACAGATGTTCCACGTCGCGCGCGATCACCCGCAATATGTAATCCATGTCGCCCGTAACCGCATGGCACGATACGATATAGGGGTTTTCGCGGATCATCGTTTCGAAGCGGGCGATCGTCTTGTCCGAATGCGATTTCAGATTGATCAGCACATAGGCTTCGAGTTCGAAACCCAGCTTCCGCGGATCGAGAACCGGCGCATAGCCGGCGATCACGCCGTCATCTTCCAGCCGCTTTACCCGCCGGCTGACCGGTGTGGCCGAAAGCGCGGCGCGTTCGGCCACGGCAGCGATGGGCATGCGGGCATCATCCTGCAACGCCGCGATGATCCGCTTATCATATGCGTCAAGTCGTGCCATTCGACCAATCTAACGCGATTTCTTGGCTGAATCCACCAAATCCGGCCCGGATGCGGCAAATCTTTGCACGGAAACCGTTTCGCCCGTGTGGTATTGTTCGATTATGGAGAAACCCGGTTCAGCCAATAGTTCGAGCGAGCTTCGCGGTGACTATACGCATGCGGACGCGCGTTACACCGTCCCGCAGGACCATGCGGCCTATACCGATGCCGAGCATGATCGCTGGCGTCGCCTTTACGCGCGGCAGGTAAGACTGGCCGAAAAGCACGCCGCCCGCGCCTTTCGCGACGGGCTGGCGCGGCTGGATTGCGCCGACGGCATTCCCGATTTCGAACGCGCCAGCCGTATCTTGGACGAGGCGACCGGCTGGCGCATCGTGGCGGTGCCGGGCTTTATCCCTGACGAAGTGTTTTTCGATCACCTCGCCAACCGGCGCTTTCCCGTCACCCGCTGGATCCGCGAGGAGCACGAGCTGGACTATCTGGTCGAGCCTGACGTGTTCCACGACTTCTTCGGCCATGTGCCGATGCTGCTCTACCCGACATTCGCGGATTTCATGGCTGCCTATGGCGCAGCCGGTGCGCGGGCGCAGGCGATGGACGCGGTGCCGATGCTGGCGCGCATCTACTGGTACACGGTCGAATTTGGCCTGATCGAAGAGGATGGCGCATTGCGGGCCTATGGCGCGGGCATCGTATCCTCTGCGGGCGAGACGGTGTTTTCCACGACCGACCCCGATGTGCTGCGCGTCCGCATGGACCCCGAACGCATCATGCGCACCGCCTATCGGATCGATGATTTTCAGGACATCTATTTCGTCATCGACGATCTGCAACAGCTGATGACCGGTCTCGTCGATCTCGATTTCGGGCCGATCTATACCGCCTATCGCGATAGCGAGCCCTTTGCCCCCGGGCAGTTGCAGGACGGCGATACGCAGGTTCCCCTTTCCATTTCACCCGAGGATGCCACATCATGACCGATCTGTTCGAAAACCCCATCGGCCTTGACGGCTTTGAATTCGTCGAGTTCTCCGCCCCCGAAAAAGGCGTGCTGGAACCGGTGTTCACGGCCATGGGCTTTACCCATGTCGCCAATCACCGCTCGAAAGATGTGCAGCTCTGGCGGCAGGGCGACATCAATCTGATTACCAATTACGAACCCGGCTCGCCCGCCTGGTTCTTCAGCCGCGAACATGGCCCCAGCGCCTGCGGCATGGCGTTTCGCGTAAAGGATGCGCGCCGCGCCTATGAAGAACTGCTCGACCGTTCGGCCGAACCGGTGCAACTCGAAACCGGCCCGATGGAACTGCGCCTGCCCGCCATTCGCGGGATCGGCAATGCCATCATCTATCTGGTCGACCGTTATGAAGGCGCGGAGCGTGGCGACCTGTCGATCTATGACATCGACTTTGATTTCCTGCCGGGTGTCGAGCGACATCCGAAGGGTGCGGGCTTCCTGCGGATCGATCACCTTACCCATAATGTCTATGGCGGCCGCATGGCCTATTGGGCCGATTATTACGAGAAGCTCTTCAACTTCCGCGAAATCCGCTATTTCGACATCAAGGGTGAATATACCGGCCTGACGTCCAAGGCGCTGACAGCGCCCGATGGCAAGATCCGCATCCCGTTGAACGAGGAAGGCGAAGGCGGAAAGGGTCAGATCGAGGAATTCCTGCGCCAGTTCAACGGCGAAGGCATCCAGCATATTGCCTTTATCTGCGACGATCTGGTCTCGGCATGGGACTCGCTGAAACAGACCGGTGTGCCCTTTATGACCGCGCCGCCCGAAACCTATTACGAGATGCTGGCCGAACGCCTGCCCGGCCATGGCGAGGATGTGGACGCGCTGAAAATGCGCGGCATATTGCTCGACGGCACGACCGAGGGCGGCCAGCCGCGCCTGCTCTTGCAGATTTTTGCCGAGGCGAATGTCGGCCCCGTGTTCTTCGAGTTCATCCAGCGCAAGGGCGACGACGGCTTTGGCGAAGGCAATTTCAAGGCCCTGTTCGAAAGCATGGAGCGCGATCAGGTCAGGCGCGGTACGCTGAAGGTCGACGCCGACTGATCAGGCTGAGGGGAGAGAGCGGGCAATGAAGAACGGGACCGGGGATTACCAGACCGGCTTTGGCAATCACTTCTCTACCAAAGCGGTGGAGGGTGCGCTGCCCGTTGGCCGCAACAGCCCGCAGCGCCCTGCCTTTGGCCTTTATGCCGAGCAATTCTCGACCACGGCCTTCACTGCGCCGCGCGCCGAAAACCGCCGGTCCTGGCTCTATCGCTTGCGTCCCGCCGCCAGCCATTCGCCCTTCACGCCGTTAAAGGCCGCGCCCCGCCTTGCCAGCGCTCCGTTGGCAACAGGCCCGGTCGACCCCAACCGCTTGCGCTGGAGCGCATTGGCCATGCCCGAGCAGCCGACCGACTGGCTCGACGGGCTTGTCACCTATGGCGCGAACGGCGATGTGGCGACGGGCGCGGGCATCGGCGTGCATCTTTATGCCGCCAACCGGTCGATGGAGCGGCGCGCCGTGCAGTTTTCGGATGGCGAACTGCTGATCGTTCCGCAAACGGGAACGCTGGCGATTACCACCGAACTTGGCCGCATGGATGTGCCGCCCGGCCATATCGCGCTGATCCCGCGCGGCATGCGCTTCACCGTCGCACTGGACGGCCCCGCGCGCGGCTATGTCGCAGAAAATTACGGTGCGCCGTTCCAGCTTCCCGATCTGGGACCGATCGGGTCCAACGGGCTGGCCAATCCCCGTGATTTCGAAACGCCGGTGGCATGGTTCGAAGACAGCGACGGCGATTACGAGCTGGTGCAGAAGTTTCAGGGCCATTTGTGGCACACCACGCTTGGCCATTCGCCGTTCGACGTGGTGGCATGGCACGGGAACAGCGTACCGCTGCGCTATGATCTGGCGCGCTTCAACACGATCGGCACCGTCAGTTTCGACCATCCCGATCCGTCGATCTTTACAGTGCTGACCAGCCCGGGCGAAACGCCGGGTACTGCCAATTGCGACTTCGTCATCTTTCCGCCGCGCTGGATGGTCGCAGAGGACACGTTCCGCCCGCCATGGTTTCACCGCAATGTGATGAGCGAGTTCATGGGCCTGATCCACGGTGTGTACGATGCCAAGGAAGGCGGCGGTTTCGAACCCGGCGGGGCGAGCCTGCATAACCAGATGAATGGCCACGGGCCCGATGCCGCAAGCACGGCCAAGGCGATGGATGCCCGGCTGACGCCTGTGAAGCTGGACGATACGCTGGCCTTCATGTTCGAAAGCCGCTGGGTCATCGCGCCCACTGCCGCCGCGCTGGCGCGGCCCGAGTTGCAGCCTGCCTATGACGATTGCTGGACGGGTTTCGCCAAGGCGACGCTGCCGCCAACGGGATGAATGCCGCGCCCTTAGCCCAGATAGAACTGCTGGTAGTCCAGCGCCGCGCGCATCTTGGGCTGGGCATTCAGGCGCAGCCTTTTGCCGCGCTTTTCGATAAAGCCGGTGTCCTGCAGTTTTTTCAGCGTGCGCGACACATGAACATCTGTCAGGCCGGTAAAATCGCCCAGTTCTCGCAAGGTCAGCGGCAGGCCGATCCATTCCTCGGCCTCTCCGCCGGTCGCAAGCTCGTCCTGAATGTCGAGCAGCGCCAGCGCCAGCCGGTCGGTCGCCGGCAGCGAGATAAGTCCGCGGCACCGCTGTTGCGTGCGATGGCAGCGCGCCATTTCATGCCGCTCTATCGCTTCGCGCAAGGGGCGGTTGTCCGCCACGATATCGCTCAACCTTTCACGATCAAAGACGATCACGCGCGAGCGGGCTTTAAAGGTGACGTTTTCGACCAGCATGCCGCCCCACACGCTCGACCAGTTGCAGATCGCGCCGGGTGCAAAAATATCGCCGATATGGCGGCGCCCGTCGGGATAAAGGCTGAACGCAAAAGCAAAGCCGCTTTCAAGCGCGAAGATGCGGTCGTTATGGTTTCGGTCGGCCCAGATCGGCTGGTCGCGCTGTATCACCCCGATGCGGTCGACCGCCGGATGCAGCACGGAAAGATCAAGTTCGCCGCCGAACAACGCCAGCCTGCGCGCCAGATTGGCGATGGCTGTGGCAATATCGGCGTCGGTTGTGCGGAAGTCCCGCTCTTGCCTGAAAAAGGCGCTTTGCGACCCATTCATAACCCACCTGTCGGCACTGTCGTCCGACAAGTACCGCCCCCCATATCTTCCATCGGGCTGATGATCATTCCATCGCTGTTCCAATAGATACCCCGACATATTTCTAACAGGCCAAACTCTAGATTTGCAAGACACATTAAATCGAACTTTGATCCAAAGCAGACTAATCTTGGTCTGGACATCGGGTTCAACCGCAGGATTTATGATGAATTACCCCGGCACGGAGCGCCCAATTGACCGAGCTTGACGAGACCCATGATCCGGCACGCACCAGCTGGGTCGGCGGTGCCAATGGCCATCCCGAATTTCCGGTGCAGAACCTGCCGGTCTGTATCTTCTCGAACGCAGCGGACGATCAGCCCCGCGCGGGTGTCGCCATCGGCGATCACATCGTCGACATCCGCGCCGCGACAGAGGCCGGTTTCCTGACGTCCGATGCCGCCAAAATCGCGGCGAAGGGCGAGACGCTGAACGCCTTTCTTGCCCTTCCGGCCGAGGCGCGCCGCGTGTTCCGCCGCGAAGTATCCGGCTGGCTGTCCGGTCCGGCGAATGACACCGCCGCCGCGCGTGCCACGCTTTGCGCCATGGGCGATTGCCGCTTTCACCTGCCCGCGCGGATTGGCGATTACACCGATTTCTACGTCGGCATCTACCATGCAGAGGCGGTCGGCAGGCTGTTCCGGCCCGATAATCCTTTGCTGCCAAACTATAAACATGTGCCCATCGGGTACCACGGCCGCGCGTCCTCGGTGCAGGCAAGCGGCTTGCCCGTGCCGCGCCCGTGCGGACAGATTCTGGCGGACGGCGCGGTTGAACCCGCTTTCACCCCGTGCCGACGCCTCGACTACGAGCTCGAACTGGGCATCTGGATCGGCGAGGGCAACCGACAGGGGCATCGCGTTCCCGTCGATATGGCCGGTCGTCAAATCGCGGGGTTCAGCCTGCTGAACGACTGGTCCGCGCGCGATATGCAGACGTGGGAATACCAGCCGCTCGGCCCGTTTCTGGCCAAAAGCTTTGCGACCAGCGTGTCGCCATGGATCGTCTCGACCGAGGCGCTGGCCCCTTTCCGCATTGCGCAGGCCCCGCGCCCTGCGGGCGACCCGCGCCCCTTGCCCTATCTGTGGGATGACGACGATCAGGCCGATGGCGCGTTCGACATTGATCTGGAAGTGCTGATCCGCACCCCCGCGATGCGCGATGCGGGCCTGACCCCATACCGGCTTGCCCTGTCGAACGCGCGGCACATGTATTGGACCGCAGCGCAGATGATTGCGCATCATACGTCGAACGGCTGCAACCTGCGCCCCGGCGATCTGCTGGGCACGGGCACATTGTCCGGCCCGGACGCAAGCGGCTGCGGCAGCCTGCTGGAACTGGTTGGCGGCGGCAAAGGACCGATCACCCTGCCCACTGGCGAAACACGCATGTTTCTGGAAGACGGCGACGAAGTGATCCTTCGCGCCAGCGCCAGCCGCGAAGGCTTTGCCACGATCGGTCTGGGTGAATGCCGCGGCACCATCACCCCAGCACAATGTGCCGGTGACATTTAGCGGGAAATGGTGAGCCCTGCTGGGTTCGAACCAGCGACCTACTGATTAAAAGTCAGTTGCTCTACCGACTGAGCTAAGGGCCCGATCCACGACGCGTCGCGCGGTCAGGGGGGTCACCTAGGCAGGGGGCGGCGCTTGGTCAAGCGTGCATGCATATGTCTGACAGAAAGTCCGGTAAAAGGATCGCGCCAAGTGCCCGCAATCCGCGCCGCCGGCCCCAGCACAAAGCTGCGTCCGCGCATTTCCCGATGCGGAACGATCAGCCGCCGATCGACATAGGCACCGCCGCTCCACAACAGAATATCCAGATCGAGCGTCCTTTGCCGCCAGCGCTGGCCGATGCGGCGCCTGCCGAACGCATTCTCTATTCCATTCAGCAGGTCGAGCATGGCGGGCGGATGAAGCGCACAGCGGACAACGCAGGCCGCATTGGCATATTCCCGCGCCGAGGGGCCGACGGGCGCGCTCCGCAGGATTGCAGAGGCGGCGATCACCTCGCATGCATCCTCAAGCGCCGCCATCGCCTTGCCGACGACAGCGGATGGCGGACCAATACGCCAGTGGCGCATGTTCGACCCGAGGCCGATCAGGTAAAGCTGGCCCTGTACCCCTGCCATAACGGGCTGCGTCAGATATCCTCTGCCAGCCGCCCGTAAAGCTGGGGTCGCCGGTCGCGGAAAAAGCCCATGCCTGCGCGATGCGTCGCCGCGCGCGCCAGATCGAGCCTCGCCACCAGCACGCCGGTCTCCTCGCGCCCGAACTCTTCCACATAGTCGCCCCATTCGTCGCTGATGAAGCTGTGGCCATAGAATGTCTGGCAGTCGCCTTCCCTGCCTATGCGGTTCGATGCGATCACCGGCATGCAGTTCGATACGGCATGACCGATCATCGCCCGCCGCCACATGCGGCTGGTGTCGAGATCGGCGTCATAGGGTTCCGAGCCGATGGCCGTAGGATAGAACAGCAGTTCCGCCCCCATCAGCGCCAGGGCGCGCGCGGTTTCGGGATACCATTGGTCCCAGCAGATCCCCACGCCGACCCGCGTGCCGAACACATCCCACACCTTGAAGCCGGTATTGCCGGGGCGAAAATAATATTTCTCCTCGTAACCCGGACCGTCGGGAATATGGCTCTTGCGATAGGTGCCCAGGATCTCGCCATCGGGGCCGATCATGGCGAGCGTGTTGTAATAATGATGGCCGTCACGTTCGAAAAAGCTGGTTGGGATCGCGATCTTCAGCTTTGCCGCCAGGGCCTGCATCGCAGTGACCGACGGGTGCTCGGCAGTGGGGCGCGCCAGCGCGAACAGGGTCTCGTCCTCTTCGCGGCAGAAATAGGGGCCCGAGAATAATTCGGGCGGCAACACGATTTGCGCGCCTTTTCCGGCGGCCTCTTCCACCAGATCGGAAATGGCGGCGATATTCGCCTGCTCGTCATCCGAGCCGAGGGCGCATTGCAGGGCTGCGACGGTGATCTTTGTCATGCGCCCCAAGTATGGTGCCCGACACGATAGGACAAGCTGCGATAGAACAGCACTGGCAAGCGGCGAATGCCGTTCCTATGTGATGGGCCAAGGAGATTTCGATGAGCGAAGAACAGGCAATCGTGGCTGGCGGCTGCTTCTGGTGCACCGAGGCGGTGTTCCGGGACGTGATCGGCGTAACCGCGGTTGAAAGCGGATATATCGGCGGAAATGTCGAAAATCCGACCTATAAGCAGGTTTGCACGGGCGAGACCGGCCATGCAGAGGCTGTGCGCCTGACATTTGACACCGATGTGATCGGACTGGCCGATATCCTCGACGTTTTCATGGGCACGCATGATCCGACGCAGCTGAACCGGCAGGGCAATGATGTCGGCACCCAGTATCGTTCGGCCATCTTCCCGCTCAACGAAGCGCAGAAAACCGCTGCCGAGGCGGCGATCCGCCGCGCGCAGGACGAACGCGACCTGCCCGTCGTGACCACGATCGAGGAACCGACCGAATTCTACGTGGCCGAGGATTACCATCAGGAATATTGGGAAGGCGACGGACAGCGCAATCCCTATTGCCTTGCGGTCATTCCGCCCAAGTTGGCCAAATTGCGCAAGAGTTTTGCCAACAGGTCGAAAACGCCGATCGAATAGACGCCAGCCCGTATCGCGCTAAAGCCGCGTGAAACGCGCGGCGAAGAACCCGTCCATCCCGCCGGTCCCTGCCATCAGGCCGGGATCGGTGCGGAGCCAGCCCTGTGACGTGGGCGCGAGGATTTCGGGCAATTCATCGGGCCGCAGCGGATCGGATTGCAAACGCGTGTCAGCGGCCAGCGCGATGGCGCGATCCTCGCCCTCCTCTCGCTCCAGCGAGCAGACCGCATAGACCAGCGTACCGCCGGGTTTCAGCCAGCCCACCGCCCGTTCGGCAAGAGCCTGTTGCAGCGCGGTCAATTCGTCCAGCCGCGATGGCAGAAATCGATGCAGCACATCGGGATGGCGGCGGCATGTGCCCGTCGCGCTGCACGGCGCGTCCAGCAAGATGGCATCGAAGGCGCCGTCGGGCTGCCATTTAAGTGCATCGGCAGTGACAATTCGTGCATCCAAACTGGTGCGCGAGAGGTTTTCGCGCAGCCTCTCCAACCGCCGTTTTGAAATGTCGAGCGCGGTCACATCCCAACCGGCAGCGGCAAGTTGCAGGCTCTTGCCGCCAGGCGCGGCGCACAGGTCGAGGACGCGCCGCCCATCGCCCTTACCCAATAAGCCGGCGGGCAGTGTGGCGGCGAAATCCTGCACCCACCATGCGCCATCGTCGAAACCGTCCAGTTCGCCCACAGCCCGGCCGCGCGGCAGGCGCAACCGACCGCCACCCAGCGATAGCGCACCCAAACGCTCTGCCCACTCGGCTTCACCCGTCAGGTCGCGAAGCATGATGTCGAGCGGCGGCAAATCGACGAGGCCCTGCCGGATCGCATCGATCCTGTCGGGCCATTGCAAATCCCACCTGTCGGCAATGGGACCGGGCAACGAGGGCAACTCGGGCAAACGCGCCTCGCGCTTCGTCAGTGTCGAAAACACGCCGTGCGCCAGCCTGCGCGGTCCGCCCGCCAGCAATTCCAGCCCCGTCGAGACCACGGCGTGGGGCGGCGTATCCAGCCGTAACGCCTGTGCCAGCATCAGCCGCAGCACCGTGCGCACCTTGGCATCGTCGGCGACAATCTGCCGTGTGGCACTGTCGATCAGCGCATCGAGATCGGGCAACCAGCGCAGGGTTTCGCCCGCGATCGCGCGGGCCAGCGCCGCATCGGCGGGGCGCAGGCGCGATGTGGCGCGCGGCAGCGCCATATCCATCGTCTCGCCCCGCCGCAAAACGGCGTCGAGTACTTGAAGGGCAGCCCTGCGGGCAGGCAATCCGGCGGTATCGGGCAAGAACGGCTCCTGATGGATGAACCGGCCTGCCCTAGCGATGCTTGCGTTTCAGCGCCAGCCACCCCATCATCGCATGATGACGAAACGTGCCACACAGCGGCCTGCCGAATTCAAGAAGCCTGCCCATTGGACTGACGATCCCGCGCCCGCACCGGGCGAGGGTTCGCGCCACGAAGATGTAGAGCGACCCGATCCCACGCGCTATGGCGATTGGGAAAAAAACGGCATTGCCATCGACTTTTAGGGCTTACGCTTACTGTTCGATGATCCGCGTCTCGGGGTGATGTTTATCCAGATGCTTGCGGATGATCTTCAGATTCTTGGTGTTCGACCGGAACAACAGATCGAATGCATCGCCGACCAGCGGTACCGCACCGACCGCCGTGTCAAACGCGACATTGGCGCCCATGTGCCAGATTTTCCACTTGGGCATCCCCAGATTGCGGGCTTCCCACACAATATAGGCCCCCATCGCCGCGGTCACCAGATCGCCGACTATGGGGATCAGGCCGGCGATCGCATCCAGGCCGACAGGATAGTTGATGCCGGGTATGCGAAAGCTGCGTTCCAGCACGCGCTCCAACATCTCGACACGTTGGCGGACTGAGGCCGGGTCGTTGCCCATGCCGATCGATTGCGCCTCGAACATCGGTTGAAACCGGGTTGCGCGCGCGGTGGTTTCCTCTTCGTTCATGCCCCCTAGGTGGGGTTCAGCGCCAGCTGCGACAAGGGATGGACGCCCAACCCGTTCACGGCGAACCCCTCGACCGATCCGCGCACCAGCGAAAAACGGATCGGGGTGCCGAACGGGATGAAGCCGTTTTCGGCAACGATCAGCGCCTCTGCCTGTGCCATCAGCGCCGCGCGGGCCGTCGCGTCGGGTTCTGCCAATGCCTGTTCGACCAAGGCGTCGCCCTCGGCGCTGCAGGCCGCGCCCGAAACGCCGCAATGAAACCGGTTGAGATACCAGCGGGCCATTCGGACATGCGCGACCTCGTCAACCATGTGCAGGTCGGCCCTTGCCGGATTGGCAGCGCGGGTCAGGGTCAGCCCGATGGCAGCAAAATCATTGCGCAGGCGGGCGAACAGCAAGTCACCGCCCCGCCCCGAAGGCAGCGCGATGGTAAGGCCGGGGATCTGCTCGCCCGGCGCGGTCCAGCCCGCTACACGGCGGCGGGCGACCTCTTGCCGTTCGGCGATCGACATGCCCTGCCATCTTTCCTGCGGCGCACTGGCGCTGTCGGGCAGACCGGCAGGCACAAGCCGTGTGGTCGGCACCCAGCCGCCGATGTTGAACGGCGCGATCAATGCGTCACGGTCGATCGCCATGGCAATCGCCTCGCGATTGTCGGCGTCGCTGAGGAACCCGCTGTCGCGCCGCGTGACGGCCAGCCCGAACAGTCCTGATACCGGATCAAGGCGGATGGTACCCCGCAGCAGCCCACCCATGCGTACAAAAGGAAGCCCGTCGACATTTCCGTTAAGCAGCACCGAGGCACGCCCCGACTGGAAGAATTCGACTGCCTCGCGCGGCGGCAGGATGCGCATTTCCAGCGGCTCTACCGCAGCATAGGGGTTATCGGCAGGCTCCAGTCCCGCAGGTGCAAGCAGGAAAGGTTCCCCGCTGCTGTCGGTGTCGAGCACAAGGACATGCGGATTGCGCCGTCCCGTCTGCAACGACAGTTCCGGTCCTGCCAGCAGGTTCAGAAATTCGGGAAAGGGCGATTTCAGCCGGATCTCGATCACTCGGCCGGTGCGGGCATAGACGGCCTCTACCGCCCGCAGATCGAGGCCCAGCGCCGTCTTCGCCTGTTGCTCCATGGCAGCCAGCAGCATGCGCCGAATGATGCGGGCATTGATTGCGGACCCGTCGGCATCGCGCATTTCGCGCAGGCGGAAGATATAGCTCAGCCCGTCATCGGTGACGATCCAGCTTTCGGCCAGGCCCGGGGTGATGCGCCCCTCCGCATCGAAATCGACCAGCCCTTCGCGCGTGGCTGCCATCAACGCCGCTTCTGCCGCATCGCCGCTGCCGTCGGCCGAAAGCGCGGCGGCGCGGTCGCCCACCAGCACGACATCGACGGGAGCCTCGCCGTCACCGCCACAGGCGGAAACACCCATGGCCAAAAGGGCTATTGCAGCGGTCCGAATGGGAAATGGGCGCTTCATTCGCGCGTCTTAGCAAGCAGATGCCGCGCGGTCAGCCATTTCGAAAGGGTAATGGTCAGCCTTCGCCGTTTCGATCCGAAGGATGCTGGACTTCGCCCTCGGGCTCGTCCGTTTCGGGCAGATCGACGTCGGCCACCGGAAATTGCACGAGTGACGACCGAATCGATTCGTCGAATGCAATGCCGCAACGATCGCCCGCGGCCCAAGCGACATGGCCCGCCACGATTCCGATATTGCGCAGGTCGAGGAATATCCTGGCCCCTCGCGAAACGCGCATCGACCCTTCGGCCATGACTCCGGAATCCGAAATATTCCGGAGCTTTACCTCATACGGAGGTCCGTCACGCTCAAGCCTCAGCTCTGCGACAAGGAAGAGCGAGTCGCGGCCGTGCCTGCGGTTGTCCTGGCGGTCGATCATCGCTCGTTTCCCTGAGGACTGATTGTCCAAAACATGGACAGAGCGAAATCTGTCCAATCCGATATGCAATCAGTAGAGAAAGAGGCCTAAGAAAGTCTAAAGCGCATTCGGACTATCCCCAACGGCACGGTTCTGTGCCGCATCGGGACAGGCGCGGCTCAACCCATACCCGCTGAGCCACGCTTCACCGCAGATCAGTCGTCGCGCGAAATCTTTTCGCGGCGCTCGTGCGCTTCCTGCGCCTCCACCGTCATGGTCGCGATCGGACGTGCGATCAGCCGCCCGAGGCCGATCGGTTCGCCGGTAACTTCGCAATAGCCGTATTCGCCCTCATCAATGCGGCGCAGGGCGGAATCGATCTTGGCAATCAGCTTGCGCTGGCGGTCGCGGGTGCGCAGTTCGATGCCCCAGTCGGTCTCGCTCGACGCGCGATCGTTCAGGTCGGGTTCGCGGATCGGCCCTTCCTGCAGGTTCTGCAAAGTGCCGGCCGATACATCCAGGATCGACTGCTTCCACTCGGTCAGCAGGCGGCGGAAAAACTCCTGCTGCTGCGCATTCATATAAGGTTCGTCTGCGCTGGGCAGATATTCGCCCGCCAGCGCATTCCGGGCCGCTGCCAGATCGTCGATCTCGCTACCGTTCGCCAGGCTCATGCTCGTTGCCATCCACACCTCCAGATGCCGCCCGTCCCTCCGACGGCAAATGTGAAACCCCGATGCGCGGCCCTATAGTTGTCCGACTATGCGGGCACAAGCGCGCAATGCGGTTCGTCCATATTCGTGCACAGATTAAGCTTTTCCGAACGGCGTGCCGTTTGTCGGCAAACGGCCCCGTTTGCGCGTCGAAACATCGTTAACGGCTTGTTGACCATATCGCGCGACACTGGTCCCGCGCCGCCAAAGGGGGATGGCGCAGGTTCAGGGGGTTTCAACAATGGGTTATCTCAACCGCCAGAGTTTCGATGGCGCGACGCCGTATATGGCTGCCAAACCGGGCGCATCCGATTATCTCGACATCTATCGCGCGCTGGCAGACGCAGGCGACGATCATGCGCTGTTCGAACTGGGCTGCGCCTTTTCCACCGGCAGCCACGGCGTGGCCTGCGACATGGTCGAAGCGCATAAATGGTTCAATCTCGCCGCCGCCAAGGGGCACGAGGACGCGCCGCATTGCCGCTGCGAGATTGCCGGAGAAATGACCGCCCGCGAAATCGCGGAAGCGCAGCGCCGTGCCCGCGCATGGCTAATGGAACGCCGCACGCTGAACGCCTGAACGCCCGAAAGGGCGGTTTCAGCCCCGGCGGAACGGGGTCAGCGATCGCAGCGCATTCTGCTGCTCGCTGATGCCGGCGCGTTCCTGTCGCAGATAATCGGCAACCGCTTGCCGAAAGCCCTCGTGCGGGATGTAATGCGCCGAAAAAGTCGCGACCGGCTCATACCCGCGCGCCAGCTTGTGCGACCCTTGCGCGCCTGCCTCCACCCGTTTCAATCCACGGGCGATGGCGGCGTCGATGGCCTGATAATAGCATAATTCGAAATGCAGGAAGGGCCTGTCGACAAGCGTGCCCCAATAGCGGCCGTATAAGGCGTCGGGCCCCGCGAAATTCAGCGCGCCCGCGACGGGCATGTCATTTTCATAGGCAAGGATCAGGACAACATCATCCTTCATCTGCATGCCGAACAGGTCGAAAGCCTCCCGCGTCAGATAGGGATGGCCCCATTTGCGTGCGCCCGTGTCCTGATAGAACAGCCAGAACGCATCCCAGTGTTCGGGCCGCAACGCGTC
Organism: Croceicoccus sp. Ery5; assembly: GCF_020985325.1. Lineage (NCBI taxonomy): Bacteria > Pseudomonadati > Pseudomonadota > Alphaproteobacteria > Sphingomonadales > Erythrobacteraceae > Croceicoccus > Croceicoccus sp. Ery5. Next base: position 222,128 of record NZ_CP087587.1, on the reverse strand, counting down.
GCCCGTCAGATGTTCGATGCGCAATCCCTCGACCGCGCGGGCGCGTTCCTTGCGGATCGCCTTTCTCTTGCGCGAGGCGAGCGTGGCGAGGAATTCGTCGAAATCCACGAAATCGTGATTGGTCCAGTGAAACTGGATATCCTGCCGGATGAGCCAGCCTGCATCCTGAAACAGGTGGAGCTGTTCGGGCGCGATGAAGGTCGCATGGGCAGAGGAAATATCCTCGTTCACCACCAGCGCTTCTGCGCCGCGCAGCATGATGCGGGCATCGTCCTCCTCCAGCGCCAGAACGCGCGGGCCGGTGGCGGGCGTGAACGGAGCCGAAATCTGCAGCTTGGGGTAATAGCTGCCCCCTGCCCGTTCCCACGCATTGGCCCAGCCATGGTCGAACACATATTCGCCCTGGCTATGCGACTTGAGATAGGCTGGCAACGCGGCGCGCGGCGGCGCGATACCATCGCTCAGCACCAGCGGCGCGGGCGTCCATCCGGTACCGGGGCCGACGCTGCCCGATTGCTCCATGATCGAAAGGAAGCGGTGGCTGATGAAGGGATTGCCGCCCGGGTCCAGCGCGTCCCAGTCGCACGGCGCGATAGCGCCGACCGAACCGGCAAGGCGAATGGCGAGCTCTCCCCCGCTCATCGACGCGCGCTCGGCGAACACAAGCTCATGCACTTTGGCTCATATCAGGCCGTCACCCTCGGCAATCGGGGCGTCGACATGGATCGCGGCGCGCGCGGCCAGCTTTGGATTGCGGATCGTCCAGCTCAGCACGGGCAGGCCCTGCGCGCGGAGGCGGGTGATGTTAGAATCGGGCAGGTCGGCAATGTCACAAGCGATGAAATCGGGATCGATCCGCCGGATCGCAAGTCCCCGCCATGTGGCAAAACCGCCGGTGCCGCCGCTATGCCGCCATTCCCTGCGTCCGATCACCATGCCGACGGGGAACCGCGTGCGGTGACGGAGCAGATACTGCACGATCCGCGGGTCGAAGCTCATCATCGCGGCAGGCCCGCGATAGGGCGCCAGGGCCCGTTGCGTAGCCCGTACCAGCGGCCGCCAGTCGACATCGCGGCGCGATTTCAGCTCGACCAATAGCGGCACCCGCCCCGCCACCAGCCGCAGCATGATATCGAGCGTGGGAATGGTCCCGCTCGACCGGAGCAGCCCGATACGCTGCAAATCATCCGCATCGCGGTCGCGCAGCGCACCGGTCTCGCCAGTCAACCTGTCCAGCGTCCAGTCATGGAACACCATTGCCCGCCCGTCACGGCTTTGCTGCACATCGCATTCGATGCCATGGCCCGCCGCGATCGCCGCCCGAAAGGCGGGCAGCGAATTTTCGAGTGCGCCCTCCGTGCCATGCAGACCGCGATGGGCATAGGACCAGCCGGTCAGCCAGTCGGGACGGTTCGGGACGGGAGCGCCTGCCCCCATGGATCAGGCCTCCATCGTTCAGGCGGGCCGTACGGCGAGGATCGCATCCACCTCGACCGCAGCGCCCAGCGGCAGGACAGGCACACCGACCGCGCTGCGGGCATGACGCCCGATATCGCCGAAAACCGCCATCATCAGGTCTGATGCGCCGTTCACTACCTTGGGCTGGTCGGTAAAGTCGCCGGTCGAATTGACGAAGCCTCCCAGCTTGACCACGCGCTCCACCCGTTCGAGGCTGCCGAGCGCGGCATTCGCCTGCGCAAGGATCATGATACCGCAGGCACGCGCAGCCGCGATGCCGTCGTCCAGCGTCACGCTTTCGCCCAGCCGGCCCTTGACGATTTCTCCGTCGATGAAGGGAAGCTGGCCCGAAATATGCAACAATCCGCCATGTTCGACCGTGGCGACATAGCTGGCCACCGGTGCTGCCGGTTCGGGCAGGGTGATGCCCATTTCGGACAGGCGTTTTGCAATGCTCTTGACGGTCATGCTTGTTCCTTGATGCGGTCGAGCAGCCACGGAAGCGCCTGCTGCCAGTTGTCGATGCGCGCATGGGCATGGCCCGCGGTAAAGGCGCAATCGGTATGGGGCGCCACTTCGGGCTCGCCCACGAAATGCAGGCGCGTGACATGCGGCACGGTTTCGGCAACCGAACCGTGGTGCACGGCCAGATCGTCGATAAAGAAGACAGGGCGCAGCCTGCCCTGTGCGTCATAGCCGCGTTCCTCGACGATGCGGGCGAGCGCCGGACCCTTGGGGCCCTGATTGGTATAGACGGGCAAATCGATGCCGAATGTCGCCAACTGGCGCATGCGCGCCTCGCGCCGGAAATCCATAAGATTGGTCAGTACTACGACCTCGGCATGTTCGCTCAAGGTCCGGATCGCCTCGATCGCGCCGGGAACCTCGTCCTGACGGTGCATTTCATCGTCGAAGAACCCTTCGAGCAGGGTCCAGACCTTCGCCTGTGCGACGACTTCGCCATCCTCATGCCGCAGCGCCTCTCCGAATCCGCGGGTGACATTCATCGAGATGGCGTGATCCTCGGCCAGCCACGCGCGGAAGTGATAGACCATGCGCAGCAGGACTTCGTCGCAATCGGTGATGACGAGCGGTTGATTTGTGTTCGGAGTCGGCATGGCAGCGCCTCTACATCTCTGCAGGCGGCGGGGCCAGCGTGTTGCGCGCCGCGACGATGGTTTCGGGCGACAGGTCGAGCGCATGACTGGCCGCCATCAGATCATTCTCGTGATTCGCGAGGAAATCGAGGATCGATGCGAGAACAGCGGGATCGCCCAGCGCATGGCGGAGATGATCCGGCTCCAGCCCTGTCAAAGCCAGCAAGCGCTGCGCCCTGTCCTCGTCCTGCAACACCCATGAAAGTGCCATCAACGCCACAGTCGTCGCGTCTGGTCCGGCCGAATCTGTTAACGGGATTGTCAAACGCCACCTGCTGCTTTTACACATCGACCTGCGGAATACGGGATAAACGGTGCTCCGCAGGGGGTTAGTCGTGGCAGTACGGGTTCTGGTCGTTGAAGACAACGATCTCAACAGAAAGCTTTTTTGCGACCTTCTCAAGGCGCATGGTTTCGCGGTGGAGCCCGTGGCCGATGGTCTAGCCGCCATCGAACAGGCGATCGCGTTTCAGCCCAATCTGATCATCATGGATATCCAGCTGCCCAATATTTCGGGAATCGCGCTGATCGAATCGCTGAAGCTGGACGACCGGCTCGCGGCGATTCCGGTGCTGGCGGTGACGGCCTATGCAGGCAAGGGCGATGAAGAACGGATCCGTTCGGCGGGCGCACACGGATATCTGTCCAAGCCCGTTTCGATCACCAGCTTTATGAGCGCGGTGAATTCGCTGGTGGACAATCGCGCCGCGGCCTGACTGCCAAAGCCTGTCAATTCAACGGTTTCGCGGCTCCTGTTACAGGAACCGACCATGGCTTCGGCTTGACACGCGGGCTTTGCGCGTCTTTGCCACAGGGCAAACATCTATCCGATTGGCAGGACCATGGACCGCGAAGATACCAAGACCCGCATCGACAGCCTGATCGAACCCTTCAACAAGAAGGAAGTCGCCATTACCGGCGACACGACCTTTGCTGGCGACCTTGAGTGGGACAGCCTGACGGTGATGGATTTCGTCGCCGCGATCGAGGACGAGTTCGACATCATCATCAGTATGAACCAGCAGGCCGAGATCGAAACCTATGGCCAGCTGATTGACGCTGTGACCAGGCTGCGCGGGTAAAGTCGATGAGCGAAGCCATCAGCCAGCCGGACAAACCCGCTCCCCTGCCCGAGGCGGGGCATGATTCGGGCGCGGCGCAGGATCTGTTCTCGAAATTCGATCCGCTGATTAAACAGCGGGCCGATCTGCTCGATTCAGGTCTGGAAGACCCGTTCAATCTGGTGATGGAGCAAGTGCTCTCGCCCGTGACAGCCATGTGCAACGGGCGCGAGACGATCCTGCTCGGCACTTATAACTACATGGGCATGACCTTTGATCCCGACGTCATCGCGGCGGGTCAGCAGGCTCTGGCCGATTTCGGTTCGGGCACCACCGGCAGCCGCGTGCTGAACGGCACCTATGTCGGCCACAAGGAGTGCGAGGCCGCGCTGTGCGAATTCTATGGCATGGATCATGCCATGGTATTCTCGACCGGATATCAGGCCAATCTCGGCATTATTTCCACGATCGCGGGCAAGGGCGACTACATCGTCCTCGACATCGACAGCCATGCTTCCATCTGGGACGGCTGCGCGATGGGCAACGCCGAGGTGGTACCTTTCAAGCACAATGATCTGGACGCCATGGAAAAGCGCCTGCGCCGCATCCCCGAAGGCGCGGGCAAGCTGGTCGTTCTGGAAGGCGTCTATTCGATGCTGGGCGATATCGCCCCGCTGAAAGAGATGATCGCCATCGCCAAGAAGTACGGCGCGATGGTGCTGGTGGACGAAGCCCATTCGATGGGCTTCATCGGACCCAACGGCCGCGGCGTGGCCGAGGATCAGGGCGTGCTGAACGATGTCGATTTTGTGATCGGCACGTTTTCCAAATCGGTCGGGACCGTCGGCGGTTTTTGCGTATCGAACCACCCCAAGTTCGAGATCATGCGCCTTGTCTGCCGCCCCTATGTGTTCACCGCATCGCTTCCGCCCAGCGTGGTTGCGACGGCGGCAACGTCGATCCGCAAGCTGATGGATGCGGGCGACAAGCGCCAGCATCTTTGGGACAATTCCAAACGCCTGCATGCCGGTTTGAAGGATCTTGGCTTCCAGCTTGGAACCGACCAACCGCAAAGCGCGATCATCGCGGTGATCATGCCCGATCTGGAGCGCGGGGCAGCCATGTGGGAAGCGCTGTTGAAGGAAGGGCTCTACGTCAATCTGGCGCGCCCGCCCGCAACACCTGCGAATATGACATTGCTGCGTTGCTCCCTGTGTGCAGAACATAGCGAGGAGCAGGTAGGCCAGATTCTCGGCATGTTCGAGGCTGCGGGTAAAAAGACCGGCATTATCTGATTATGATGGGCAGCGGGGTGCCTGGGCAGCCCGCTGCGTCTTCGGTCAGACCGCGGTGGCCATCTGGCACTGGTCCTTTGCCGCATCGCCTTCGGACGTGCCGACATAGGACAGCACGACAAAACCGCCGACCAGAAGCACGACGAAGGCCGTGGTCAGCATACCCAGATAACGATCGATAAACGCCTTGATCGGCGCGCCGAACAGGCGGAACAGCACGCCAACCGTCATGAAGATGAAGCCCCGCCCCGCGATGGCGGCAAGGGTAAAAGTGGCAAGATTCATTCCGATAAAGCCGGATGTGATCGTCAGCAGCTTGAACGGAACCGGTGTTGCACCCGCGATCACGATCGCTTCCCAGTCCTTGTCGCGCAGATAGCACGCCGCGACGGGGAAACTCTCGCTCAGTCCAAGTGCTGATATCAGCGCCTTGCCGATCGCCTCGTACAGGAAATAGCCGATTGCATAGCCGAACAGCCCGCCGATGACCGAGAAGATCGTGCAGATCAGCGCATAGCGAATCGCGCGACGCGGATTCGCCAGGCACATCAATCCCAGTAGGGGATGAGGCGGGATCGGAAAAAAGCTCGACTCGACGAAAGCGAAGAACGCCAGCCATCCCTGCGCATGGCGGTGCTGCGCCTTTTCGATCGTCCAATCGTAGAGATTGCGTAGCCACCTCATGCCGAGACCCCGTGAACCCTGTGCTTTCTGGCGTTTAGCAGGGTGATGGGCCATGGCCAGTCAAAAGATAAAATAACCTATTTGGCACTTTTGTATTGACATCGTCACGCTCTTTGGTTAGAGAAACGGAACATCGCGATAGAGCGAGTCGCCGGGAACCCCCGCCGACGCTTCTCGCGGATCATCCACCGATATGCGGGCCACTGGTCCGCCCGAACCACCTATAGTGACGGGAGCCGGTCATGACCGATGCTCGGCCAACAAAACGCGTGCGCCGTCTGCGCAACTGGCGTGAACGCTTTCTGGAACAGCTGGCGCAAAGCTCGAATGTCACCGCGGCCGCAAAGGCGGGGCGGATCGACGTCAGCACAGCCTATAAAACCCGCCGCAAGGAACCCGCATTTGCCGCCGCATGGCAGCAAGCGCTTTGCGAAGGGTATGAAGCGCTCGAACTCGCCCTGCTTTGCCGTTTGCGCGAGGGTGAACCGGCAAACGCTGCGAGCGACCGCAAATACGACAATGCCCAATCCATACGCCTGCTTCTGTCGCACCGCGACGCATTCGGCCGCGGCAAGGCGCAGGAAAGCGCCGAGGACGAACAGGCCGTTATCGACCGCATCAACAGCAAGCTCGACGTCATGCGCGAGCGGATGAAGCGGGCCGATAAGGCCAGACAGGCCATGAACGGCGACAGCGACGCTTGAATGGGGCAACACCATGGATGAGCCGAACCGCCTCGCCTGGCTGACCGACATGCCCCATGCGAGGCGCTTGCCCATATTGAACCGGCTGCAACCCGCTGAACAGCAGGAATTGCGTTATTATTGGGAGCTTTGGGCGCGCGACGAACAATTGCCGCCGGATAGCGACTGGTCGGTATGGCTGATCTGCGCGGGACGCGGTTTCGGCAAGACGCGTGCCGGAGCGGAATTGGTGCGGTGCATCGCGCGCCAGCATCCCGATGCCCGAATTGCATTGATCGGAGCCTCGCTGGCCGAGCCTCGGGCGGTGATGGTGGAAGGCGAAAGCGGGCTATTGGCCGTGTCGCCCCATTTTCGCCGCCCGGTGTTCGAACCCTGGCTGCGACGCATCGTCTGGCCCAATGGCGCGCAGGCCTTCCTCTATTCAGCAGCGGAGCCGTAGAGCCTGCGCGGGCCGTAGCACAGCCATGCATGGTGCAGGCGCAAAAGGAATTGTTCCTCAACGAAGTGCAGATATGCTGTTGCAGCCTGTCGTCGAGGGAGAAGCGGGCTACCCTCCAGCCGAACCTGCAGCGGGTGCAACTTATATCGTCGCAGCACCGGCGAGCGGTCCATTCGAAGGTCGCGAAAATTCGCTGGCGTCCTGGCAACAGGAACAATGGATTTTTGCAACACCGGTCGAAGGGATGCGCGTATTCGACCGGAATGCATCGGTCGACCGACGGTATGACAACGGTTGGTCAGTGGCATCGCCGATCGCATCGCCGAACGGAGGGGCCTCGATCGACACGGAAGCGCGTGCGGCCATTAGCGCAATAATCGAATGCCTCCGCCAGTCGGGCAATCTGCCGCCGGCCTGATCTATGCGCAAGCCATTGTCTTTTTTTATGTAACTTAACGGGAACCTTTTTGCTCCACAGCGATTGCCGCCATAACGTGAGGGTAAACTATCAGCGGAAGGTCCATGCCGGGCAAGAAAAGTGATGCGCGAATGCAACAATGCGTCGTTTCACCAAGCTTGCGCGCAAAATCAACTACGGATAGAACTCGCCTCCGTGGCTTCAATCAACAAGATGGAAAATAAGGGGAAACGCTAATGCGTAAAGCGATTATCGGCCTTGCTCTGGCCTCTACGGCCATAGCTTCGCCAGCGCTTGCTCGCGACGACACCTGGTACATTGGTGTCGATGGCGGTGCTATGCTTGTCGAGGATTCGGATGTTGACGTCGATGGCGTCGACAATCAGGCGACCTTCGACTGGGATTACGGTTACGACTTCGACGTTGTGGCCGGTTATGACTTCGGCGGCTTCCGCCTCGAAACCGAAGCGGCCTACAAGGGCGCCGGCGACGATGGTGCGACGCTGTTCGGCGACAATTATGACGACAGCGAGATGAACCTTGAGTTCAACACGCTGAGCTTCATGGTCAACGGCCTGATCGACTTCGGCGACGACGATGGCCTGCAGGGCTTCATCGGCGGCGGTGCCGGTGTCGCGCGCAGCGAGTTCGAAGAACCTGTGCTGATCGACGATTCGGACACCGGCTTTGCCTGGCAGGCGATCGCGGGCATCCGCGCTCCGCTGTCGGACAACTGGGACGTCGGCCTGAAGTACCGTTTCTTCAACCACGACAATATCGACCTAGTGGCGCCGACCGGCGAAGCGATCGAGACGAGCATCCGTTCGCACTCGCTGCTGGGCTCGCTGACCTATAATTTCTGGTCGCCTGCTCCGCCCCCGCCGCCTCCGCCGCCTCCCCCGCCGCCGCCTCCCCCGCCGCCGCCGCCGCCGGCTCCGGAAGTGGTGTGCAACACCGGCCCCTATATCGTGTTCTTCGATTGGGATTCGTCGGAAATCACGCCCGAAGCAGCCAGCATTCTGGACAGCGCCATCGCTTCCTATGCCGACTGCAACTCGGTGCCGATCATGGTGGCCGGTTACACCGATACGTCGGGTTCGAAGACCTACAACGTGGGTCTGTCGGAACGTCGTGCGGAATCGGTGCGCTCGTACCTCACGGCACGCAGCATCCCCGATACGGCGATCACCACCGAAGGCTTCGGCGAAGAGAACCCGCGCGTTCCCACCGCCGACGGTGTCCGCGAACTGCAGAACCGCCGGGTGGAAATCACCTACGGTCCGGGTTCGGGCATGTAAGCCAAAGATCGCAAGATCGACACACGAAAGGGGCCGGAATCTTCCGGCCCCTTTTTTGTGCGCTCAAACTACCGGTCAGGTGCCTAGATGCGAACCTGATAATCGACTGGATCGATCCGGCCGGTTTGCGCAAAACCTTGTTGTCGCAATCTGCAACTGTCGCACAGACCGCACGGACGGCCATCAATAGTCGGGTCGTAACAAGACCAACTCATCGCCGGGTCGAGGCCTAGTTTATAAGCGCGATCGACAATCTCTGCTTTGGATAGATATTGCAGGGGGGCATGGATTTTGAAATCGGCTCCCTCGCTTCCCGCCTTTGTCGCCAACTTTGCCGTTTCCTCGAACGACGCGATAAATTCCGGCCGGCAATCCGGGTAACCGGAGTAATCGAGCGCGTTAACGCCGATAAAAATATCCTGCGCTCCAATTGCTTCGCACCAGGCCAGCGTAAGCGACAAAAAAACCAGATTACGGGCCGGTACATAAGTGACGGGGATATCGCTGCCCACACCTCCCTTTGGCACATCGATTTCGCTCGTTAACGCAGAGCCACCTATCTTTCTCAGATCAAGAGGCAAGACCAGATGCCGCTCGACTGCAAGCGTGCGCGCAATCTCGGTCGCGCTCTCCAGTTCCCGTCGGTGACGCTGGTTATAGTCAATCGTCAATGCGTTGACCGAATAGCCTTGGGCTTTGGCAATTCCCGCCGTCACCATCGAATCCAGTCCGCCGGACAAAAGTACGACGGCCGACTTTTGCATCATTTTACTATTGCTCATGCAATGGCGCTATATCGCGGACCGAAGCATCGCAAGCGCCTTCGATGTCAAACGTCGATCGGGAAAACGCGTGAGCAAAAGGCACAATCGACCCTGATAAGGCCGTCACCATCGCGCATTTCCACCAACTCCTCTGCACCAAAGCGTGAGAGAACTTGCCGGTAATGCTGGGGCGTGCAGCGGCACCCACGCTCAAGTTTCGCGACGGTTTCGACCAACAGCTGTTCTTCTTCATGGAACAGCCGCCACAGCAACGCCTCTAGCGAAAGGCCCGGATCGGCAAGCTCGGCGTGACGGATCGTCGACCCCAGAACGGTGACATGCTCCCAATCAGGATCGTCCAAGCGAACATGGAGTCGTTCCCGACCTTCCTCACCATCCGGGAGATGTTGCAAAAGCAGTCCGCCAGCTACGCAATGACCATCCATCGATTGCACGGCCACTTTGATAACCGTTGGCAATTGTTCCGACTGTCGGAAATAGGCCTCACAAGCACCGGCCAGCGTTTCCGCATCAAGCGGTACAATTCCCTGATATCGACCTCCATCGACCACGTCGAAAGTGATCGCCAGATAGGCTTCCGAACCGACCAATGCAATAAGGCTGGGATTGGCACCCAAATCTGCCAGACGGTCGGCATCATAACGCACATAGCCACGCAGTTCGCCATCGCGGTAGTCACACACCATCATATCGACGATGCCATCGGCGGATTGCGCCTGCATCGTCATCTGGCTGCCTTCTTCCTTGCCCAGCGAGCCGATCAGTGTCGCCAGCAACAATGCCTCGGCAAGCAAATGGCGGATTGGACCTGCGTAATCATGGGCCGACAGGATCGTATCCAAGACCGGCCCCAGGCGTACGCAGCGGCCGCGGACATCCCGTCCTGGCAAGGTAAAACCCAGCACCGCGTCAAAACCGGTTTCGTTGGGCGGGATGGCCGTGCTCTCGTTCACAGCTGACCGAATGCCCAGCGCAGCACCGATTTTTGTGCGTGAATGCGGTTCTCGGCTTCGTCCCATACAACCGACTGCGGGCCTTCAAAGACGGCTTCGCTCACCTCATCACCTACATGCGCAGGCAGACAGTGAAGGAACACTGCATCCGGCTTTGCATGCGCCATCAGTGCTTCATTAATCTGGAACGGCTTCATGGCAGCGATCTTGTCATGCGCCATGTCCTGGCCCATCGAGACCCATGTGTCGGTAACCAGAACATCAGCCCCGCGAGCCGCCTCCGCCGCATCACGGGTCAACGTAACGGTCGAGCCTTGAGACCGCGCGAACGCTACGAACTCCTCTTCGGGCTCATATCCTTCAGGCACGCCATAGCGGACGTTGAACCCCATCAATCCGGCAGCCTCCAGCACCGAATGCAGGACATTGTTGCCATCGCCCAGCCATGCGAGTTCCATGCCTTTCAATGACTTGCCATGCTCGACCAAAGTCAACAAATCCGCCATGATCTGACAAGGGTGCGAACGATCGGTCAGGCCATTGATCACCGGAACGCTGGCGTGCTGCGCCAATGCTTCGATCTTCGCATGGTCATCTGTGCGGATCATGATCGCGTCGACCATGCGGGACAGCACGCGCGCCGTATCGGCAATCGTCTCGCCGCGCCCGATCTGCATGCTCCCCGCTTCCATGATGATCGCGCTGCCACCCAACTGCCGCATCGCCATGTCGAAACTCACGCGGGTGCGGGTGGAGTTCTTCTCGAAAATCATGGCTAGAGTACAACCAGCCAGAGGTGCGTCCGCGTCGACGCGACCTTTGGTCCAGCCTTCGCGCGCCGACTTGCGAGCGAGCGCGTCATCGATCATTGCCTGCAATGCGTCACCGCCTGCATCGGCAAGGTCCAGCAGATGCCTTACGGTCATGATGCTTCACCCGGCTTATATGTTGCTGCGCCAGCGGACAGCTTTTCCATGAATTCGTCGATATGGGCGTCGTCGATGATCAACGGGGGCAATACGCGCATCACGTTTTCGCCCGCGGAAACGGTCAACAGCCCGTGATGGTCTCGCAGATGCGCCACAAAGGGACGGCTCTCAACCGTCATCTTAAGGCCCAGCATCAGCCCCTTCCCACGGACTTCGCTAAAGAGCTCGGGATAGTTCCCGATGAACTGCTCCAACCTGCCGCGCAGCTTGTCACCTGTGGTGCGGACTTGCGCCAGAAATTCGCCATTTCCGACAATATCCATCACCGCCTTGCCTGCCGCCATGGCAAGCGGATTACCGCCATAAGTGCTGCCATGCGTACCGAAGGTCATGCCCCGGGCAGCCTTTTCGGTGGCAAGGCATGCGCCAAGCGGGAAACCGCCACCAATACCCTTTGCCGTCGCAAGGATATCTGGCTCGATCCCATATTGCTCATAGGCATAGAAGGTGCCGGTGCGCGCCACGCCGCATTGAACCTCGTCCAGCACCAGCATCAGGTCATGCTCGTCCGCCAGCTCACGCAGGCCCTGCATGAATTCTTCGCTCGCGACCCGAATGCCGCCCTCACCCTGAATCGGTTCGACCAGAAAAGCCGCCGTATTGGGGCCGACTGCCGCCTTTGCCGCGTCAAGATCGTCGAACTCTACATAGCGGAAGCCGGGGAGCATCGGGTAGAAGCCCTTGTGCATTTTCTCCTGACTTGATGCACTGATCGTGGCCATCGTGCGCCCGTGGAATGCATTGTTAAAGGTAATGATCTCGAACTTCTGATCGGCTCCCACGGACTGGTGATAGATGCGCGCCGTCTTGATCGCGCATTCCACAGCCTCCGCACCTGAATTGGTGAAAAACACCGTATCTGCAAAGGTGAGGTCCACCAGTTGCTGTGCCAGCGCCTCGCCCTGCGGGCTGCCATACAGGTTCGACACATGCATCAGCGTCGCAGCCTGCTTCTGGATCGCATCGATCAATGCCGGATGCGAATGGCCAAGCAGGTTCACCGCGATACCGCTCGCGAAGTCGAGGAAACGGCGGCCATCTTCCGAAATCAGATGGCAGTTCTCTCCTCGCACCGGCCGCACATCGCAGCGCGGGTACACGGGCATCAACGGTGTGATCGACATTTTTATGTCCTTTGCATTCGCGGAAGGGGATTTTGAAAACTGGCTCCCCTGCCATGGGCCATTTGGGCCGAGACCATTGGAAAATTGGAACGGAAAATGGCGGCCCCCGAACGGGAACCGCCATTACTGCCCGTTTAGGGCTTCAGGCGGACCCGGTCAAACCGGTTCCGCCCATGTTAGTCGGTCGGGCCGACTATTCCTGGAGCGGAACGAGGTTCACGGCAGAATATTTGCCGCGTCGGTCCACTTCGAGGTCGAACTCGAGACGATCGCCTTCGTTAATCCCTGCCAGACCCGACCGCTCCACCGCGCTGATGTGCACGAACGCATCAGGCTCGCCATCGTCGCGCGTGATGAAGCCAAAGCCCTTCATGCTGTTGAAGAACTTTACCGTGCCCACCGCCTTGTCGCCGGTCAGCTGACGCTGGGGCGCTTCGCGCTTGGCGGCAACGGGGATCACATCGCCCACGACCTGCAGATCGGCAGCACTGACCTTGCCGCCACGATCGACAAGGTTGAAAGCCAGTTCCTGACCTTCGGCCAAGCCTTCAAGGCCAGCGCGTTCGACCGCGCTGATGTGCACGAACACATCTTCGCCGCCGTCTTCACGCTGGATGAAGCCAAAGCCTTTGTTGCCGTTGAAAAACTTTACGACGCCCTTACCGGCGCCCACAACCTGCGGAGGCATACGGCCACCGCCGCCTCCACCGCCAGCGCCGCCGCGGAAGCCACCGCCACCGCCGCCACGCGGGCCGCCACCGAAACCGCCGCGATCGTTTCCGCCGAAGCCGCCACCGCGATCATTGCCGAAACCGCCACGATCACGGTCAAAGCCGCCACCACGGAAACCACCGGAATCCGACGGTGCCTGGTCGTATCCGAAACCACCGCGCGAAAACGGATCGAACCCTTCTTCACCGAAACTATCGCGCTTGTCACGACCGCGACCGCGCCGACCTTTATCATAACCCATAAACCGAAGCGTACCTTGCGTCTCGCCCTTCCCTCTATCGCCCCGGCGTGCGGACGGACAATCGCCGGACGATCAGACCGATATTGCGGATATCGGTTCCCACTGCCAAGCGTTCATAAAGCATTTATCCGGCAATAGCGAACGAATTGCGCAGATCACTGCGATTCCGCGACATTGCGGTCACACATGCTCTTGCGCGGTTCGCGCACTGCGGGCACAGAAGCGCCATGGATATTGTCGCCCTGTTGTCCGATCCCGCCGCGTGGATCGCCCTCATCACACTGGTCGTGCTCGAGATTGTGCTTGGCATCGACAATCTGGTCTTCATCGCGATCCTGTCGAACAAACTGCCTGCAAACCAGCAGACCAAGGCTCGCCGAATCGGCCTCGCCCTCGCGCTGATCATGCGAATCTGTCTGCTAATGCTGATCGGTTGGATCGTCACATTGCAGACGCCTCTGTTCGATCTTGGCATTACGGGCGAGGTTGGTGAACACGGTACGCCCAGTTTCGAAACCGCCTTTTCCGGTCGCGATCTGATCCTGCTGGCCGGCGGCCTTTTCCTGCTGTGGAAGGCGACCAAGGAAATCCACCACAACATGGATCCCGACGACCATTCGGGCGAGATGCTCGATAAGAAGAAAGGCGTCGCGCAGATCACTTTCGGCGCAGCCATCGCACAGATCATCGCCCTCGACCTCGTATTCTCGATCGATTCGATCCTGACGGCTGTCGGCATGACCGATCATGTGCCGATCATGGTCACGGCGGTCGTGATTACGGTCGGGATCATGCTGATCGCTGCCGATCCGCTCGCCAAATTCATCGAAAAGAACCCCACGCTTGTCATGCTCGCGCTGGCGTTTCTGGTCATGATCGGTCTGGTGCTGATCGCCGACGGCTTCGGCTTTCACGTGCCGAAGGGCTACGTCTATGCCGCGATGGGCTTCTCGGTTGCTGTCGAAATGCTCAATATGGTGAAACGCAACCGCCGCAAGGCCGAAGCGGAGGCAGTGGCATGAGCGATTTCCGACAGATCAACGAAGCTTTCATCGCCAGCCCGCAAATCGGATTGGAAGACATTGCCGAGGCGAAGGCCCGCGGCGTGACGCTGGTGATCAACAACCGGCCCGACGACGAAGAACCCGGTCAGATTGCGGGCGACGCGATCGCGGCCGCTGCGCATGCCGCCGGCATGGACTACCGCGCGATCCCGGTTACGCACGCGGGATTCGGACAGGGGCAGGTCGACGCCATGGCCGATGCGCTGGCATCGACCGACGGGCCGATCCTTGCCTATTGCCGGTCGGGCACACGTTCGACCTTGCTGTGGGCGCTGGCGCAGGCAAAGCAGGGGGTGAACCCATCGGTCATCGCTTCGCAAGCGGCGAACGGCGGATATGATGTGTCCCCCATTCGCCAACTGATCGACATGCTCAGCGCCGGTCGTTGATCCGGTTTTCTAAAGCGCGCTGTCGCCCGATTCGCCGGTTCTGATCCGCAGGGCCGAAGCGAGGTCGAGGACGAAAATCTTGCCGTCGCCGATTGTTTCCGAATTGGCGGCGTTCTGGATCAACTCGACCACGCGGGGCGCCAGCGCATCGCTGGTGGCGATCTCCAGCTTTACCTTCGGCACCATGTTCAGCGAATATTCGGCGCCGCGATAGATTTCGGTCTGGCCCTTCTGGCGACCGAACCCCTTTACTTCCGACACGGTCAGACCGGCAACGCCCAGCTTGCTCAGCCCCTCGCGCACTTCGTCGAGCTTATGCGGCTTGATGATGGCAATCACATATTTCATCGGACGGGGGCTCCTCTTGCGTCAGGCACGACGTGATGCCGCCAAGCGGCCGGTAACTCAAGAAAAAGAGGCCGGAAGCACGTGGCTTCCGACCCCAGTTCACCGTTCGCAGGAGGAACGTCGGTTGGCGGGGTGGGAGAGGAGAGGAAAGATCCACCCCGCCAGACTGTTTTCGCCGTTGCGTTACGTGACGCGGGCGAATTCGGGATAAGCCTCGATACCCGTTTCCGAGTGATCCAGGCCGGCCATCTCGTCCTCGGCCGACGGGCGGACGCCCACGGTGAACTTGAGGATGGTCCAGAGAATGGCCGATACGATCGAGACGAACACGCCGGTGGCGATCACGCCGGTGAGCTGTGCGATGAAGGGCACGTCACCATTGGTGATCGGCACGGCCAGCGTGCCCCAGATACCTGCGCACAGGTGAACCGGGATCGCGCCGACAACGTCGTCGATCTTCAGCTTGTCGAGCAGCGGCACCACGATAACGGGCAGCAGACCGCCGATACCGCCGATGATGATCGCCATGCCCACATTCGGGGTCAGCGGTTCGGCAGTGATGGCGACCAGGCCAGCCAGCGCGCCGTTCAGCGCCATGGTGGTGTCCGCCTTCTTGTACATCAGCTGCGTTGCGATGATCGCGACAACCGTGCCGGCACAGGCCGCCATATTGGTGTTCACGAAGATCTTCGAAACGTCGGACACGTCACCAACGGTGCCCATCGCCAGCTGCGATGCGCCGTTGAAGCCGAACCAGCCCAGCCACAGGATGAAAGTGCCAAGGGTGGCGAGCGGAATGCTCGAACCCGGGAACACGGTCACGCCCGATGCGGTGTAGCGGTTCAGACGGGGGCCGATGATGATGGCGCCCATAAGAGCGGCCCAGCCACCCGTGGAGTGCACCAGCGTCGAACCGGCAAAGTCCGAGAAGCCCATCTGGTCAAGGAAGCCCGCGCCCCATTCCCAGCTCACCACGATCGGATAGATCACGCCCGTCAGGACGGCGGTGAAGATGAAGAAGGCAGTCAGCTTCGTACGTTCGGCAATGGTACCCGAGACGATCGAGGCCGTGGTGGCACAGAAAACCATCTGGAAGAACCAGTCCGAAGCGACCGAGTAGCCGGTGTCGGTGTCGGCCTCGCCAACGCCCTGCATCGGGTAGATGCCCGAAAAGCCGCCGACATAGCCGTTGAAGTCACCCGGATAGGCGATGTTGTACCCCATCACCCAGAACATCAGACCTGCGATTGCATAAAGGCCGATGTTCTTCAGACACTGCACCGACACGTTCTTGGAACGCACCAGACCAGCTTCGAGCATGGCGAAGCCCGCGGCCATCCACATGACCAGGAAACCGCCGATGAGAAACAGCAGGGTGTTCAGGATATAGGCAGTGCCGCCCGAAACGGCTTCTGCGGCCGGAACGACCTCTTCCTGTGCGAAAGCCGCTGCCGGAATGGCAATGGCAGCAGCGGCCAGAGCGGCCGCACCTGTTTTCAGGATTTTACGATCCATGAGTGGTGTCCCCCTTCTCACAGCGCGGTATCGCCGCTCTCGCCAGTGCGGATGCGCACGGCGGAAGCGAGATCGAGCACGAAAATCTTGCCGTCGCCGATGGCTTCGGTGCTGGCCGTCTGCTGGATCGTTTCGACGATCTGCGGCACCAGCGCGTCGGCTGCGGCGATTTCTAGCTTCACCTTGGGAAGCATGTTGGTGGAGTATTCCGCACCGCGGTAAATCTCAGTCTGGCCCTTCTGGCGGCCGAAACCCTTTACTTCGGTAACCGTCATACCGGCGACACCCAGCGAGCCCAGAGCCTCGCGAACCTCGTCCAGTTTGAACGGCTTGATGATGGCGATGATGAATTTCATCCTTGCCCCCTCAGTTGCCTACCGACCCCTCTGTCGGTCGAAAATCAGTTATGCAAAAGCCGTGCCAATTCGCGCTCGCACAACGAATCCTGATTTCATTGGGGGTTGGGCGTAACAAAAGATTCAAAAAGACGCCCAAGACGTAAGCAAACATCCGTGGAGTGCCTAAATTTTAGGCAAAATCGTGCATCAATTGTAAACAAGGGTGCGTGCAACCGCGCGCAGCTAGCCCAGCGAAAGGCGCGCCCACACGGGCAGATGGTCCGATGCCCGCGACGACAGCAGGCTGTGGTGAACGGCCACCTCGTCCACGTTCCAATGGTTGGTCACGATCATCCGGTCGAGCCGCGCGATCGGGCGCCGCGTCGGAAAGCTGCGCCCGCAATCGAGCACGCTCCACCCCTTATCGAAGCAACGGAAAACCCCGCCGCGCGCGGCCCATTCATTGGTGTCGCCTGCCAGTACGGTCGGCACCGGCTTGCCCAGATCGCCCAGATGGGCCAGCAGGCTGCGCGCCTGTTCGCGCCGCATTAATCCCGACAGGTCGAGATGCATGCCGATAATGCGCGCCCGCTTGCCATCCTTGCGCAGATCGATGCGCACCGCGCCCCGCGGTTCCAGCGCGGGCAGGGTCAGCGCAGCTGTGTCGATAATCTCAACCGTCTTCTTCACCAGAAACCCGTTGCCATGCCACCCAAGGCTACCGGGCCGCGTATCGATCGCGACGGGGCGATAGCGGGAATCCTCTATCCTTGCGCGCGGAAGCACGCTTTCCCGCCGCCCGAAACGACGGTCGCATTCCTGCAAGGCAACGACATCGGCATCGATCTCTGCCAAGACCGACAGGATACGGTCGGGATCGCGCTTGCGGTCAAGCCCGACGCCCTTGTGAATATTATAGCTCGCGATCTTCAGCTGCACGCCGGTTCCATCGCTTCGGTCGCGCAAAAGTTCCGCAAACGGTCAATCATGGCGCAAATAGCGGTCGGTGGTGCGCACAGGCAGGCCATCAATGCTGCGGTCGCGCGCCTGTTGTTTGGCGACCCATTCGTCGGGGTCGGCCTTTTCGTGATATTTCACGAGAGTCGGTCGTTCCCGATCCAGCACCATCAGCGGCACGCCATAGCCGCAGCTGGTCTGCACCTGATCCACATCCATCACGAATATCTGCCGCGTGCCGGGCAGTATGTTGAAACGGGTGACCAGCGCATCCCATTCCGCATCGGCAGGCAGCACGGCACGGGCGTGGCCATACAGCCGCAGGATCAGCGCGGGCTGTTCGAAATTGCAGAACATCACGGTGATGCGCCCGTCGGCCGCCAGATGGGCATGCGTTTCGTTCCCCGATCCCCCCAGATCGAGCCACGCGACTTGCGTGTCCGACAGGATGCGGAACACGTCATAGCCCTTGGGGCTGAGGTTTATCCGCCCTTCGGGGGCGGCGGTGGCGGTGAAAAAGACCGGCTGGCGCGCGATCATCGCGCGGTGGTCTTCCCCGATGCTGTCGAAGAACTGTGCCATGACCACAGGCATAGGCCCGCGGTCAGCCGTCTGTCACCTCTCCTTCGTCGCGCCAAAGGTCAGTTTCGGGTTCTTTTCCTGCTGGTAATTCACATCCCACGGCGATTTGGCGAGGAAGACGAGGTCGCCGTCGCGGTCCTTCGCCAGATTGGGGCGGTTGAATCCCTCGAACTCGGCCATGGCGGCGGCGTCGCCCTTGATCCAGCGCGCAGTGGCAAAGGGCGCGGCCTCCAGCGAAGCCTCGACCTTATATTCGGCCGACAGGCGCGAGATCAGCACTTCAAGCTGCAATTGCCCCACCACGCCGATGATCCATTGCGCGCCGATTTCGGGATAGAACACCTGAATCACCCCCTCTTCCGAAAGGTCATCCAGTGCCTTGCGCAATTGCTTGGTCTTGGTCGGATCCTTCAGCACCACGCGGCGCAGGATCTCCGGCGCGAAATTGGGCAGGCCGGTGAAGCGGATGTCGTTCTTTTCCGACAGCGAATCCCCAACGCGCAATGTGCCGTGGTTCGGAATGCCGATGATATCGCCGGGCTCTGCCGTATCGGCAATCTCGCGGTCCTGCGCAAAGAACAGGATCGGCGAATGCACGGCAATGGGCTTGCCCAGCCCACTGGGTGTCAGCTTCATACCGCGCTTGAACGTGCCTGATACCAGCCGCATGAACGCGATACGGTCGCGGTGCTGCGGGTCCATATTGGCCTGAACCTTGAAGATAAAACCCGAAACCTCTTCGCGGGCAGGCGACACTTCGCCATCCTCGGACGGTTGCGGGCGCGGCGGGGGCGCATATTCGGCAATGGCCTCGATCATCTGCACCACGCCGAAATTCTTCAGCGCCGATCCGAAAAACACCGGCGTCAGGTCGCCTCCGCGATAGGCTTCCACATCGAATTCGGGATAGGCTTCGCGGGCCAGTTCGGCCTGTTCGGCGAAATCATCGGGGATTGCGGGATTCTCGTCGATCTTGCCGAGAAATTCCTTCGATCCACCTTCGGGCCGCGCGACATGCCCGGTGGCATAGTCGAGAATGCCCTCGAACTGCCCGCCCATGCCGATGGGCCAGCTCATCGGGCAGACATCCAGCGCCAGCATGTCGGCCACCTCGTCCAGCAATTCGAACGGATCGCGTCCTTCGCGGTCGACCTTGTTGACGAAAGTGATGATCGGCACGCTGCGCAGCCGGCAAACCTCGAACAATTTGCGTGTCTGCGGCTCGATACCCTTGGCCGCGTCGATCACCATGATCGCTGAATCCACCGCGGTCAGCGTGCGATAGGTATCTTCCGAGAAATCCTCGTGTCCCGGCGTATCGAGAAGGTTGAACGTGACGCCGTCTCTTTCGAACGTCATCACCGAGGACGTCACCGAAATGCCGCGCTGCTGTTCGATCTTCATCCAGTCCGAACGCGCGCGCCGCGCAGCCCCGCGCGCCTTGACCTCGCCCGCCAGGTGGATGGCGCCGCCGGTCAGCAGCAGCTTTTCCGTCAGGGTCGTCTTACCCGCGTCGGGGTGGGAAATAATGGCGAAAGTCCGCCGTTCGGAAGCCATGGGTGGTTACTTTTCTTCGCGCGCCACCTGAAAACCGGCAAAGCTCTGGCTTACCGGCATCAGTTCCAGCGTGTTGATGTTGAGATGGGGGGGCAGGTTTGCCACCCACAGGATCGTTTCGGCAATATCCGCGCCCGTCATCGGATTGGCTCCGCCATAAAGGGCATCGCTCGCCTGCTGGCTGCCGCCGGTGCGGACCACGGTGAATTCGGTTTCCACCATGCCCGGTTCGATAGAGGTTACGCGCACGCCCGTGCCGTGCAGATCGCTGCGCAGGCCAAGGCTGAACTGGTGCACGAATGCCTTGGTCCCGCCATAGACGTTCCCGCCCGAATAGGGGTAGGTCGCCGCGACCGACGACAGGTTTACGATTGCGCCCTTACGCTCGATCAGCATGGGCAGCAGCCTGTGGGTAAGCGAGACCAGTGCCGTGACATTGGTGTCGATCATCACCTTCCACTGGTCGAGATCGCTGTCCTGCGCGGGCGAAGTGCCCAGCGCCAGACCGGCATTATTCACAAGGCAATCGATCTGCGCGAACTCGGCAGGCAATTGTGCAAGCGCCGCATCGCGCGCAGCCTCGTCCCGAATATCGAAGACGCATGGGTGAAAACGCTCCGCGCCCAGTTCCCCTTGCAAAGCCGCAAGCCGGTCCGCACGCCGCCCCGTACCCAGCACGCGCCACCCCGCCCCCGCAAAGGCGCGGGCACAGGCTTCGCCGATACCGGCAGTCGCTCCGGTCACAAGGACGGTTTTCATCTTTACTCTCCTGTCTGGGCCGGACGAACGCCAAGCGTCAGGGCAAAGCTGCGCGAATCGCCTGCGGGCAGTTCCATCACGCCCGGTTTTTCGCGAAAATCGCCATCGAAGCCCTGCGGATCGGCAATGCCGGCCCACGGCTCCAGACACAGGAAATCCGCGCCCGGTTTCTGCCAGATGCCCAGCATCGGGCAATCGGGAAAGGCCAGATCGATGGCGGCGGGCGCCAGCCTGTCCTTCCTGTCCTTCTCCTGTCCCTCGGGCGGTTTGGGCATTTCCCCCTCGAACCGCAGGCTGCGGCTGGACAGGCGATCCCAGATCAGCGCATCGGCATGGAAAAGGCCGGTAAAGGGCCGCAAGATGCGATTTTTCACCGGCGTATCCTCGAACGCGCAGACAAGGCCGTCGCTGTCGACACGGCGGATAGGGCCGGTTTCGAAATCCTCGAACACGATGCGATGCGATGCCTTGTCGCCGCCGCCGGGCAGCGGCCATGCAAAGCCGGGATGAAAACCGATGCTGAAGGGCATCGCATCTTCGCCGCGATTGGTGACGATGGCCGTGATCGTCAGCGTATCGCCCTCAAGCGCATAATGCAGGTCGAGGACGAAGGCGAAGGGATAGACTGCCCTTGTCTCGGCATCGTCGGTCAGGCGCAGGATCGCGCTGCTTTGCGTGCGTTCGACAAGATGAAACACACGCCGGCGCGCAAAGCCGTGGCGGGGCAGCTGATATTCCGCCCCGTCCAGCCGGTACACACCGCCCGCCAGCGCACCGACGATCGGGAACAGCACGGGCGCACGGCCCGACCAGACGGCGGGGTCGCCATTGGTCATCCACTCCGCCCCGCCTGCATCGCGCAAGGACACAAGCTCTGCGCCCAGCAAAGCGATGCGGGCCGTCAGCCCTTCGGAGCGTATGGTGACCGTCTCGCTCATCCGCGCAAGGATGCTCCCAGTTTCTCGGCAGAGGCGACCACCTTAGCCGAAATCGCGGACAAATCCGCCTCGGTAAAACTGGCATCGCCGGGCTGCAGAACGATTTCGACCGCCAGCGACTTGTGACCCTCGGGCACGCCTTGCCCACGGAACTCGTCGAAAATGCGCGCATCGGTGATCAGCTGCTTTTCGGCGCCGCGCACCGCCTTCAGCAGATCGCCTGCCGCCAGCGTATCGGGAACGAGGAAGGCGAAATCGCGCATCACCGGCTGCAATGCCGGCGGGGTATAGGTCGCGCGGGTAAAGCCCGAGGCGCCCTTTTTGGCCGGAACCGCGTCGAGGAAAATCTCCGCCGCGACCACTGCTCCTGCGATGTCGAACTGTTTGGCGACCAGCGGATGCAGCGTGCCAAATCGCGCCAGCACGTTCTTGGGCCCCAGCCGCAAGGTGGCCGATTGCCCGGGATGGAACGCGTTGCCAGACCAGCTTTCATCGGCGCCCATCACCATCAGCCTGTCGACAGGCGCGCCTGCCGCGGCCAGCAGCGCCTCGACCTCTGCCTTGGCGTCGAATGCATCAAAGGGCACCGCCTTGCCGTTCTGCCAGCCGCGCGGCTGTTTCTCGCCCGCCAGCACAAGGCCCAGGGCCAGCCGCTCGTCGCTCGCCCCGCCGGGCCCGCGCAAATAGCGACGCCCCAGTTCGAACAGCCGCACATCGTTCGCACCGCGCGCCTGATTGCGCGCCACGGCCGACAGCAAGCCCGGAAGCAGCGATTGCCGCATCACTTTCAGATCCTCGCTGATCGGATTGGCAAGCACCCACGGCTCGCTCCCCTCGACCGCGAAGGCCGCAGCCTGATCGGCGGGCAGGAACGACCAAGTCACCGCCTCGTGCATGCCGCGACTGGCGGCAGCGCGGCGAACGCGCCGTTCCAGTGCCTGCACCGGTGTCGCGGTCGGCCGGGCCACGCCCTCGGCACGCGGCAATGCGACCGATGCGATCGCGTCCAGCCCGCGGATGCGGATCACTTCCTCGACGATATCGGCCGGGCCATCGACATCGGGCCGCCAACTTGGCGCGGTGACCGCCCAATGGCTTTCGCCCGCCTCTTCGACCACCGCAATCTCGAACCCCAGCGAGGTCAGGATCGCACGCTGCTCGTCCTCGCGCACGGCAATCCCGCCCAGCGTTTCGGCCAGCGCAGGTTCGTAACGCACGACATGGGCAGCAACAGGCGGCGCGCCGACATGCAGGGCTTCGCTTGCCTCGCCCCCGCAAATGTCGAGGATCAGGCCGGTCAGCAGTTCCAGACCGGGCGCCAGAAAGGCGGGGTCGATGCCGCGTTCGAACCGGCTGCGTGCATCGCTGGTCAGGTTCAGCGCGCGGCCGGTATGCGCCAGACGCACCGGATCGAACGCCGCCACTTCCAGCAGCACATCGGTGGTCACGTCCGAACAGCCCGAATGCTCGCCGCCCATGATGCCCGCGATATCATGCACCTGCGCGTCATCCGCGATCACCGTCATGCTGTCGTCGAGCAGATAATGCTTCTCGTTCAGCGCGGTTACGCCTTCTCCCGCCTTGGCGCGGCGCGCGGTCAGCGTGCCGGTCAGCTGCGCGATGTCATAGGCATGGCTGGGCCGGCCATAGGCCAGCATCACGTAATTGGTGATGTCCACCAATGCCGAAATGGGGCGCTGGCCCGCCGATTTCAGCCGCGCCTGCATCCATGCGGGGCTTTCCCCGTTGGTCACGCCGCGAATGGCGCGGCCATAAAATGCGGGGCAACCTTCTGCATCTTCGATCGCAATGGGCACGGGGCACGGGAAGCCGCCCTCGTAAACGCGGTCAGGCAGGGGTTTCAGCGTGCCCAGACCCGCAGCCGCCAGATCGCGGGCGATGCCATAGACGCCCATGCAATCGGGGCGGTTGGGCGTGATCGCCACATCGAAAACCGGATCGTCCAGCCCGGCAAAAGCGGCATAATCGGCCCCGACCGGCGCATCGGCGGGCAGTTCGATAATGCCCTCATGCTCGTCCGACAGGTCCAGTTCGCGCGCCGAGCACATCATGCCGTTCGATTCGACACCGCGGATCGCCGCCTTGCGCATTTCCATGCCGTTCGACGGCACCACCGCACCCGGCAGGCCCAACACCCCGATCAGGCCCGCACGCGCATTGGGCGCGCCGCACACCACCTGCAGCGGGTCGCCTTCTCCGGTGTCGACGGTCAGCACTTGCAGCTTGTCCGCATCGGGATGCTTGACAGCGGTCAGCACCCTGGCAACGCGGAAACCCGCCAGCGCCTCGGCCGGATTGTCCAGATCCTCCAGCTCAAGCCCGATTTCGTTCAGCTTCGCCGCGATTTCGGCGGCCGACGCATCGGTATCGAGATGGTCTTTCAGCCATGAGAGCGAGAACTTCATGCCGGCACTCCCACGCCTGCGGAGAGGGTCGGCACGTCGAGAGCGGCAAAGCCGTAATGCTTCAGCCAGCGCAGATCGCCGTCGAAGAAAGCGCGCAAGTCATCCATTCCATATTTCAGCATGGCCAGCCGGTCGACGCCGGTGCCGAATGCAAAGCCCTGCCATTCGTCGGGGTCCAGCCCGCCGAATTCGATGACGCGGCGATTGACCATGCCGCTGCCCAGCACTTCCATCCACGCATGGCCTTCGTCATCGCCCGATCCGCCGACCACGCGGCGCGAAGTGCCATTGGCGCCCTTTTCGATCGAATAGCCGACATCGACTTCGACCGAAGGCTCGGTGAACGGAAAGAAACTGGGGCGCAGGCGCAGCACGATATCGTCACGCTCGAAAAACGCCTTGAGGAAAGTCTCCAGCGTCCATTTCAGATGGCCAAGGTGAATGCCCTTGTCGATCACCAGACCTTCGATCTGGTGGAACATCGGCGTGTGGGTCGCATCCGAATCGCTGCGATAGACCCGCCCCGGCGCAATTACGCGCAGCGGCGCACCCTCTTTCAGCATCGTGCGGATCTGCACCGGCGAGGTATGCGTGCGCAGCAGCATGCTCCGCCCCGCTTCGTCCGCGTCGGGGAAATAGAACGTATCGTGCATCGCGCGCGCCGGATGGCTTTCCGGCATGTTGAGCGCGGTGAAATTATGCCAGTCGTCCTCGATCTCGGGCCCGGTGGCGACGGCGAAACCCATGTCGGCGAAAATCTCGGCCAGCTCGTCCATCACCTGGCTGACGGGATGAACGCTACCCGCCGGTGCTTGCGGCGCGGGGAGCGACAGGTCCACCGTCTCTCCCGCCAGTTTCGCATCCAGCGCCGCGGCTTCCAGCACGGCTTTACGCGCGGCGATCGCATCGGTCACGTTCGCGCGCAGCCCGTTGAACGCGGGGCCGGCGACCTGCCGTTCCTCGGGGCTCATCTTGCCCAGCGTTTTCAGCAGCAGCGAAATGCTTCCCTGCTTGCCCAGAAAGGCGACGCGCGCCGCTTCCACAGCATCGAGCGTTTCGGCCTGTTCGACCTGCGCCAGTGCTTCGGCGCGCAGACTATCGGTATCGGTGAGTGCCATGGTTTCGGGCGGCGTCACTTTGCATGTTCGATTGGTATTCGGGATGAGACGCGCTCTCTAGGACGGAGCCTGCCAAAGGGCAACGCTTGGACAGCGCCCGAGTCGCGAAAACGACCGGCGATTCGGAAAACAAATGTAAGAAAACAGCCTACTGACAGTCATGCCAATGGTGACAAAGCCTGTTCGAATCGCCCTGAATCGCCGCTTTGTCCACCCGAGACAT
Source organism: Croceicoccus sp. Ery5 (assembly GCF_020985325.1). NCBI lineage: Bacteria > Pseudomonadati > Pseudomonadota > Alphaproteobacteria > Sphingomonadales > Erythrobacteraceae > Croceicoccus > Croceicoccus sp. Ery5. The sequence goes on along the minus strand of NZ_CP087587.1, from coordinate 196,576 downwards.
TGCACGTTTCGCCGCAAAGCAGCATAAATCGATCCGACGATAGCGACCGGCGTTTTCCGGTCGCAGCTCGGAAGCTGGCGTGCTGGGTTGGGGGACCTGGCCGCCAGCAAACTGCTGAAAGCAGGTTGAAACGAAAAGGCCCGGGTCAGCGCAACGCTGTCCCGGGCCTTTTCAGTTTGGGCAGGAAAACGGGCAACCGCGGGTCGCCCGATCCCTTTGACGGATCAGGCCGGCAGGGCCTTCTTCGCCTGTGCAATGATCGCACCGAAGGCAGCGCCTTCGTTCATCGCCAGATCGGCCATGACCTTACGGTCCAGCTCGATCCCGGCCAGCTTCACGCCATGCATGAACTGCGAATAGGTCAGGCCTTCCGCACGGACAGCAGCGTTGATTCGCTGGATCCACAGGGCGCGGAAGTTGCGCTTCTTAACCTTGCGGTCGCGATAGGCGTACTGACCGGCCTTTTCGACGGCCTGGCGAGCGACGCGGATCGTATTCTTGCGGCGGCCGCGATAGCCCTTGGCCTGCTCCAGAATACGCTTGTGCTTGGCGCGGGTGGTAACACCCCTTTTGACACGTGCCATGGTTCGTTACCTCCTCAGTTCAGCCCGTAGGGCGCCCACTTCTTGATCGTCTTCGCATCAGCGTCAGAGATCACCGTGGTGCCGCGGTTCTGGCGGATATATTTGCCGTTATGGCTGATGAGGCGGTGGCGCTTGCCGGCCACGCCATGCTTGATCTTGCCGGTCGCGGTAAGCTTGAAGCGCTTCTTCACACCGCTCTTGGTCTTCAGCTTGGGCATTTTCGTCTCCTTACATGGGACACGTTCGACCAGCCCTGGCAGCCCTTTTCGCCAGGCCGATCATCGAATCTCGTGTCGGTGGAGGCGCGCGCATAAACGCGCAGGCCGGTATTTGCAAGTTTTGTTACGGGCAGATGGCGACGCGCGATGCGCTTTTCAGGCGTCCATCATCAACAACAGCGCCCATGTCAGCGCCAGCCCCGCAAAGAACAAAGGCCAGCTCCAATAGAAGGACACGTCATAGACATGCATCATGTGCACCGCCAGCACACCGCCCGTCGTCCCGCCCTTCCCCATGAAGAGCGAAAGTATCCAGCTCAGGAAAATGCCGAAAGGTATGGCTTTGACGAAAGAGAGCAACGATCCCCACTCGCGCTGGCATGGCACACGAAACATCGATTCAATTGCGTGGGATACTGGCATGCAGCGGTAAATTTTTCGCTAACCGGCGCAGCGCGGCATGCGCTTCAGCCGCCGGTATAGGCAGGCCGGCGACTTTCGCGCAGCCATTGGCGGAAATCGCCGCCCGCAATGTTCCTGGCCGCTGGCGGCACCGGCGCGGCCCACCGATAGGTTTGCGCGCGCCGCCAAATGCCGCCTGACAGCACCATCACCGGCACCCTCTGGTATTCGCCGCCCTCATAAAGATCCAGTTTGCGCCAGTCCTGCGGCGCAAGCGCGGCATCGCAGACCATGCCACATACGCGACGGTGCCCGCTGGTGGGCAACAAGGCGGGATAGAAACCGCTGCGTGCCGGAACCGCGATCAGCCTTCCGGCAACGGTCGCATCGCGGCAAAGCCCCAGTCGCGGGGTCAACCAGCGGGCCATTGGCGTCTCGGTCGCGGCCAACAGGGTGCCATAGACGAACAGCCGCTGGACGATGGTCCCGCTCTCCCTAATGATCGTGATGGCAGGCCAGAGCCTCGATCGCATCTTCCAGCCGTGCACTGTCACCCAATGCCAGCACATGCCCGTCGCTGGCAGCGTTCAGCGGATCGCCGTTCCAGTCGGTCATCATTCCGCCCGCACCTTCGACCACGGGGATCAATGCGGCATAATCGTGCAGCTTCAGCCCCGCCTCGGCCACGATATCCAGATGGCCGCTGGCCAGCATGGCGTAATTATAGCAATCGCCGCCCATCACCATGCGCTTGTGATCGGTGCGCGCAGCCAGCGCCATGAAATGCTCGCCATCGTGGTCGTCGAAATAATGCGGGCCGGTCGTGGCCAGCGTCGCTTCTTCCAGCTTGCGGCAGGGGCGGCTGCGGACGGGCGAACCGTTGAGCAATGTCGCCTGACCCGATGCGCCGACCCAGCGTTCGCCCGCGATCGGCTGGTCGATCACGCCCAGCAGCGGCCAGCCATCGACCATCAGCGATATCAGCGTGCCAAAGATCGGGCGGCCCGCCAGAAACCCCGCCGTGCCGTCGATCGGATCGAGGACCCATTGGCGGCTTGCGCCCGCACGCTCGCTGCCGAATTCCTCGCCGATGATGCCGTCTTCCGGTCGTTCCGACGCCAGAATGGCGCGCATCGCCTCTTCCGCCTCGCGGTCGGCAATGGTTACGGGAGACGCATCGCCCTTGCGGTCCGATTCGATCGCGGTGCGGAAATGCGGCCGGATGGCCGCGCCCGCCGCTTCGGCAAGGCGCTGGGCCAGGGCAATGTCAGCGTCGAGACGCATCAGTCGAACAGCGACGAGACCGAGCTTTCGTCGGCAATGCGGCGGATGGCCTCGCCGATCAGCGTGGCGATCGACAGGATCCGGATCGACGAGCAATCGCGCGCCGCTTCGGTTGCCTGGATCGTGTCGGTGATCACCAGCTCCTTCAGCGCCGATTTCTCGACACGGGCAACCGCCGCACCCGACAGCACGCCATGGGTGATATAGGCTGCGACGCTGGTCGCGCCTTCGTCCAGCAGCGCCTGCGCCGCGTTGCAAAGCGTGCCGCCCGAATCGATGATGTCGTCGATCAGGATGCAGTGCCGCCCCTTCACGTCGCCGATGATGTTCATGACTTCCGATTCGCCGGGACGGTCGCGGCGCTTGTCGACAATCGCCAGCGGCGCGTTGTCCAGCCGCTTGGCCAGCGCGCGGGCGCGGACCACGCCGCCCACGTCGGGCGACACGACCATCAGGTCCTGATCGCCATAGCGCGCCTGAATGTCGGCGGCCATCGCGGGCGCGGCATAGAGATTGTCGGTCGGGATATCGAAAAAGCCCTGAATCTGTCCCGCGTGCAGATCGACCGCCAGCACGCGATCGGCGCCCGCCATGGTGATCAGATTGGCGACCAGCTTGGCCGAAATCGGGGTGCGCGGGCCGGGCTTCCGGTCCTGGCGCGCATAGCCGAAATAGGGGATCACCGCCGTGATCCGCTTGGCCGAGGCGCGTTTCAATGCGTCGATCCCGATCAGCAGTTCCATCAGATTGTCATTGGCGGGAAAGCTGGTCGACTGGACGATGAACACATCCTCGCCGCGGACGTTTTCGTGGATCTCGATAAAGATTTCTTCATCGGCAAAGCGGCGCACGCTGGCATCGGTCAGCGGCACTTCCAGATAGGCCGCGATGGCGCGGGCAAGCGGCAGGTTGGCATTGCCGGACATGATCTTCATGGCATCGGTCCTCGAAACGGCTGCGGGGGCAAGTTCGGTTTCTAGATGCGGGCGCAGACACCGCAGCGCGCGCACCGCTCAATGCGCGGCCTTAGCGGGGAGTCCCGCGATTGCAACAATGGCGCGCCCGCTCGCGGTGGATTATAGGGGTTTGCGTGTTGTTCTGGATGATGATCGGGGCGCTGGCGCTGCTTTTGGTGCTTCGGCTGTGGCTGGGGCCGTCGCCGCCGCGCCACGCCGATTCGCCGCCCGCAGCACCAATGCCTGATGCCGGACAGGACGACGAATTATGGACCGTCGACGCGCTGCAGAAATATGGAACGCCCGACACGGTAGCCGATCTATACGAACAAGGCCGCGCAGACGAACTGCGCGGCCTTGGCTATCGCGGGGAAATTCCCGAAGAGGACTAGGCCGCCTCAGACATGGTCGCGATGATGCTCGCCCTTGATCCAGCGCACCGTGCGCGAGGATGCGCGCATCACGACCGAATCGGTCGTCATCCGGCCATCTTTCAGGTGCTTCACACCGGCCAATAGCGAACCGTCGGTCACGCCGGTGGCGGCGAAAATGCAGTCGCCCTTCGCCAGATCGCGCAGGCTGTAGATCTTGTCGAGATCCTCAATGCCCCACTTGCGCGCGCGGGCGCGTTCGTCATCGTTGCGGAACAGCAGCTTGCCCTGAAACTGGCCGCCCACGCAGCGCAGCGCGGCACAGGCCAGCACACCCTCGGGCGCGCCGCCCGAACCCATATAGATGTCGATCGTGGTGTCGGGATTGGTCGTCGCGATCACGCCCGCGACATCGCCGTCGCCGATCAGCACAACGCCGCAACCCAGTTCGCGCAGTTCGGCGATCATCGCTTCATGGCGGGGCCGGTCCAGCACGCAGACGATGATCTCGCCCGGCTCGACACCCTTGGCTGCCGCGACAGCCTTGACGTTTTCGGTCGGGCTTTTCGTCAGGTCGATCACCCCTTCGGGATAGCCGGGGCCGACCGCGATCTTCTGCATGTAAACGTCGGGGGCGTTCAGCAGGCCGCCTTCTTCGGCGGCCGCCAGCACGGCCAGCGCATTGGGGCCGGCCTTGGCAGTGATCGTCGTGCCCTCCAGCGGGTCGAGCGCGATATCGATTTTGGGGCCCTTGCCCGGCGCGCCGCCGACCTTTTCGCCGATGAACAGCATCGGCGCCTCATCACGCTCGCCCTCGCCGATGACGACGGTGCCGTCCATATACAGCTCGTCGAACGCCTTGCGCATGGCTTCCACGGCAGCGGCGTCGGCGGCTTTCTCATCGCCGCGGCCGACCAGATAGGATGCGGCAATCGCGGCAGCTTCGGTCACGCGGACCATTTCAAGGACGAGAACGCGGTCGAGGACGTCACTTGGTTTCGGCACGGAGGCAATTCCTTTCGAATATCAGGCCAGACGCGGGGTAACCGAGCGGCCCTATCTTGTCGAGTTCGACCGGGGCGAGCATCGGGATTGCCGCTAAGGGGCTATGACTGCCCCTTTTTGCCCGATCATTGTTTCAGAATATGCATGACCAGAGGCGGCGCGGTCATGCTGTCGAGGCCCGACAGCAGATCCAGCGCCTTTTCGACCGATGCTTCCTCGCCCTCATGCGTGACCATCGACACCAGTACCGATCCGTCGGTGCCGCCGGTATGTTCGGCGCCCATCTGGATCAGGCTTTCGATCGACACGCCCGCATCGCGCATCGCGGCGGTCAGTTCGGCCAGCACGCCGGGACGGTCGGTGACGAGGAACCGCAGATAGGCCTTGCCCGTGCGGTGCCCGGTCTGCGCGGGCAGCGTGGTGTCCAGCTCGGCAACGGGGATCGAGAACGGCGGATCGATCTCTCCCTCGCTGTCCCAGAAACGCGCGATATCGATGATGTCGGCCACCACAGCGCTGGCCGTGGGGCCATCGCCCGCGCCCGCGCCCTGAAACAGCAGCATGCCGGAAAAATTACCCTCGGCCACCACGGCATTGGTCGGGCCGTCGACATGGGCAAGCGGATGGTTCTTGGGCACCAGATAGGGATGGACACGCTGGAACAGGCGGGTCTTGCCGTCCTCGCCTTCCTCGACATTGGCCATGCCCAGCAGGCGGATCACATAACCCAGCGAATCGGCCTGCGCGATATCGGCGGCCAGAATGCGGCGGATGCCATCGGCGCTGACGCTGGCGAAATCGAGCTCGGTGCCGAATGCGATGCTGGCAAGGATCGACAGCTTGTGCGCCGCATCGATCCCGTCGATGTCAAAGGTCGGGTCCGCTTCGGCATAGCCCTTGGCCTGCGCCTCTCCCAGAACGTCGGCGAAATCGGCGCCCGTGTCCTCCATGGTGGACAGGATATAGTTCGAAGTGCCGTTGAGGATGCCGTACACACGCTCGATCGCATTGGCCGCCGCACCCTCGCGCAGGCCCTTGACGATGGGGATGCCGCCCGCGACCGCTGCCTCGAATTTCAGCGCGTGGCCCGCGGCCTCCGCTTCGCGCGCAAGGCCAAGGCCGTGATGGGCGATCATCGCCTTGTTCGCGGTGACAAAGCTTTTGCCATTGGCGATCGCATTGCGCGCCAGCGTCAATGCCGGACCGTCGGACCCGCCGACCAGTTCGACCACCACGTCGACATCGGGCCGCGTCGCCATCGCGCCCATATCGTCTTCCCAGTCGTAGCGTGAAATGTCGACGCCGCGATCTTTCGACCGGTCGCGCGCCGAAACAGCGACGATCTCGATCTCGCGTCCGGCACGGCGGGCCAGCAATTCGCGGTTCGTCTCAATCAGCCGGATCACGCCCGCGCCAACCGTGCCAAGACCGGCAAGGGCAATGCGAAGGGGGGCAGGCTGACTGCGAGACTGATCGGACACGCGAAAAAGCTCCATGTAGCAAAGGAGCGTGGCGGTTAGGCGAGTAGCGCGCGCTTGGCCAGAGGCGCGTTACAAAAAACGCCTCTGGCCCGAACGAATTTTGCGCCATCGACGCGCTGCCAGCAATCTGGGCGCACCCGCTGAGGCTGGCCCAGGATTCCCGCTTGCTCTGGCCTAGAATTCGCGCTTGCGCTTGCAGGCGCCCAATTGCTGCATCACCACAGCGTAATCCGCCGACGCCTGTTGGCGCAGGCGCGGGTCGGTCGACAATTGCGCCTCGACCGGCAGGGTCGCGGGCAGCGAGCAGGCAAGGCGATACCATTCCAGCGTTCCAGGGCGCGGCGGGCGGGCATCGATCTGCACCAGCTCGCCCGTCGAAAGGCCCCAGACGGGCGGTTGACCCGGCGTTCGCACCACCGCGATCGACGCGGGCGATCCGGTCTTGGTCTTGAGGAAGATCTGCGTCTCACCCTCGCCCGCCAGATTGCCCGGCGTATGCAAAGCATCGCGTACACCGGTTATCTCGGGCGGGGCGTCGGGCGACAATTTTTCCGACAACAGCCCGCGCAGGCTGGTCGTATCGACCCATGCCGCGGGCATTTGCGCGTCGGGGGCGACCAGCTGGATCTCGTCACTGCGGCCCGGAACGGGGCGGGCGAAGATCACGACCTGCTGACCCTTCATCTTGGGCAGCTTGCCTTGGGCGGTCAGCTTTACATCGGCCAGATATTTCAGCTTTTCGCCAATCGTGCTGCTGCCTGCCAGCAGGCTCTTCGTCTCGGCCTCGACGTAAACGCGTGCCCAGCCCTGCTTGATCGGACCGGTGCGCGACGGATCAATCTGGCTCATCTTGCGAATCTCGGCCGTGATGGTCAGCGGCGCGGGAAGCGCCAGATCGGCCAGATCGGCATAGGTCACGGGCGATTCGCCGCCGCCCTGCTGGGCCGCCAGAGGCGTCGCCACGACCAGCGAAACACCAATAGCGGCAGAGGTAACCGTGGATAAAACGCTGCGGTTCGAGCGATTTTGTATACGCAATTCGAAGCCCCCCTTCGGGTGGTGTATATATAGAATCTCGCGCGCATAAACGCGTGCGCGAAGGACGCATCAACCCCTTCAAACGACACAGGTAGTGAATCGCGCCTTAATCGACAAAGCATTTGCGCACCCCAATGTTCGGCGTTAAACCCCCGTTTCGAACGGCTCGGCGTCAGATCGGGCCGCAATAAACTTGCGCAGGTTCAACGGTCGGTATGCCTAATGGGCTAATCCGGCCGGCAGCTTGCGCCCGGTTCTACCGGCAGGGCAGGAAACGTGGGATCGAAATGGTGTATGCACACCATGGACAGTTCCATTTGTTGAGGGCAGGCTTTTGCAGGCCTGTTTGCGCGTGCACTTAATGGAGTGGGTTATTTGAATGGCTTATGCTGACCAACAGATGAGCGGCAACAAGATCGCTGCGATCGTCATTGTTGCGCTTCTGCATATCGCGGCCATCTATGCCTTGGTCACCGGCCTCGCTTACGAGGCTATTGAAAAGGTCAAGGAAACGGTCACCGCGGTAAATATCGAGGATCCGCCGCCACCGCCGCCTCCTCCGCCGCCACCGCCGGACGAACCGCCGCCGCCGCAGGCTCCGCCGCCGCCGGTTGCGCCGCCTCCGGCCGTGCGGATCGAACGTCCTGCGCCGCAGATCAAGACGGTCCAGACGATTCCGCCGCCGTCTCCGCCGGCAGTCCGGATTCCGCCTGCCGCTCCCCCGGCACCGGTCGCTCCTCCGGCTCCTTCGCAGGCGCGTGGCGCCCGTGCGAAGAACCAGAACAGCTGGGCGGCCCGTATTCAGGACAATTACCCCAGCCGCGCGCTGCGTAACGAGGAGGAAGGCTCCGTCGGCATGCGCATCACGGTGGACGCACGGGGTCGTGTTTCGGAATGTTCGGTTACCAGCTCGAGCGGGTCCTCCTCGCTTGACGAGGCAGCGTGCGACGGCATGAAGCGCTATGCGCGTTATGATCCGGCGCTGGATGCCGCTGGCAACGAGATCTCGAGCACGATGTCGCAGACGATCCGTTACCAGATCCCGAGATAAGCAGCGGGCAGTGTTTAAACTGCTACAAAGCTCTGATTTTTAAAACGAAATCACTGTCATTGAAGGAAGTTTCCGCATGATCATCGAAATCCTCGCCGCTGCTGCCTCGGAAGCGCCGGCCAACAAGTTCGGCTTTAAAGAAGCCCTCGAGCAGGGCGGTTTCATCGCCTATGCGACCGTCATCATCCTGGGCATCATGTCCTTCGGCTCGTTCTACATCCTGTTCACGAAGTTCTTCGAGCAGAACAAGATCATGCGTCAGGCCAAGGAAGTCCGCACCGGTTTCTGGCGTGCGAACTCGCTGCGCGAAGGCGCTGGCCGTCTGACCAAGAACTCGGCTTTCCGCCAGATCGTCGACGACGGCCTCGCTGCTGAAGAACAGCACTCGAAGATGACCGACAGCCTCGAAGCACACGACTGGCTGCACGGCTCGCTCGCCCGTTCGGAAGCAATGATCAACGCCCGCCTCGCATCGGGCCTGCCCTTCCTCGCCACCGTCGGCGCGACCGCACCGTTCATCGGCCTGTTCGGCACCGTGGTCGGCATCTATCGCGCCCTGATCAACATCGGCATCGCCGGTTCGGCATCGATCGACAAGGTCGCCGGTCCCGTGGGTGAAGCCCTGATCATGACCGCGCTGGGTCTGCTCGTCGCCGTTCCCGCCGTTCTGGCCTACAACTACCTGCAGGCCCGCAACAAGCGCATCGCCGAGCATCTGTCCGGCTTCTCGACCGACATTCTGGCGAACATCAACTCGAAGGGTGCCGTGAAGCCTGCCGTGACGGCTGCTCCCGCTGCCAAGCCGGCGACGACCGCTGCCGGCGCCGCAGTCAAGAAGTAAGTGACGAAGGGGCAGTCTTCGGGCTGCCCCGTCTTCCCGCAGGCGGATTCGCCTGGATCAGTTTGCGGGGATTGGCCCCCAGGGGCCGAAACGGCCAGATAGGGTAAGATAATGGCGATTTCTAGTGGCGGCGGTGGCGCCGAGACACCGATGTCGGACATCAACACCACGCCCCTCGTGGACGTGATGCTGGTGCTCCTGATCATCTTCCTGATCGCGGTCCCGGTCGCGATCCAGTCGATCGAACAGCTCAAGGTGCCGATCATCGAATCGGAAGAATCGCAGGACAAGGTCGAAAACCTGATGCTGTCGATCACCTCGACCGACGGCAACGGCCTTAGCCCGGGCGAAGCCGGTTACTCCGGTGCCAGCCGTGAAGGCGCGTGCCGCGTCTATATCAACGACACGCCGGTGAACTCCGACGAGTTGCAGGACCGTTCGTTCAAGCGTCTCGACGCGATCGTGAAGCGCGAAGGCGGACCCGAAGCGATTGCGGAAAACCCCGATCTGATCCCGCAGGTGCATATCCGCGCGGACCAGAACGCTCCGTGGAAGTGCGTTGCAGGCGCGATCTATCAGATCCAGGCTGCAGGCTATCCGACCGTCGGCTTCATCTCGACGCCGATCGACCCCGACGCCTGATCGCGCGCTTCAAGATTTAAAGGAGACTTCCCATGGCAATGTCAGGAGGCAGCGACGACGGCTCCCCGATGATGGAGATGAACACGACGCCGTTGATCGACGTCATGCTCTGCATGCTCATCATCTTCATCCTGTCGATCCCCGTCGCCACGCACGCCGTGAACATCGATCTGCCGACGCCGAGCAATGTGCCGACCGAGGTGAATATCGATCCGGTGAAGAACAAGGTGATGATCACCCGCGAGGGCGAGATCCTGTGGAACGGCGAAACCGTCACGCAGGGACAGCTGGTCAGCACGATTCAGGAATCGCTGCTGCTGCCGGTCGAGCCCGAGCTGCAGTTTGAACCCGATGAATTCACCGCATACGAAGTGACGGCCGAAGTTCTGAAGATCATCAAGAACTCGGGCGCTACCAAGTTCGGCTTTGTCGGTAACGAACGGTATCGCATGTTCGAAGGCGGTCCGGCGGGTGTGAACCCGACGCAGACGGCTGGCTGATCGCACGATCACCGACGCAATCGGGGCGGGCCTTCGGGTCCGCCCTTTTTGTTTGCCCCTTACGCACGGGCGCCTTTAGTCGGGCGTCATAGCCAGCGAGACGAGGCTCTCGGCCTCCACCAGAATATCATCGTCCGCCGATCCTGCAGGCATTCTCTCGCGCCCGATGGTCACCAGCACCGGCACGCCCAGCGGGCTCACCCGTTCCAGACGGACATGCCGCGTCTCGCGCTCTGCGCGTTCCAGCACACCCGCCAGCCGCCCGACGTCGGTCATCCGCGTCCGCGCATCCTGCCACGCGGCCTCGATCAGCACATGATCGGGCTCGTATTTGCGGAGCACTTCATAGATCAGATCGGTCGAGAACGTGACCTGCTTACCGGTTTTGCGCTTCCCCGGCTGCTGGCGCTCTACCAACCCTGCAATAACTGCCACCTCGCGAAATGCGCGGCGCAACAGGTGCGAATTGGTGACCCATTCTGTAAATTCATGTGCCAGAATGTCGGGCGACAACAGGGCAGCGGGATCGTCCACCGGTTTCAGCCCCCACACCGCCAATGAGTAATCGTTGGCGACGAAGCCCAGCGGCCCCAACCCGCGTTCCTCCATCCGCCGCGTGATCAGCATGCCCAGCGACTGGTTCGCGTTCCACCCCTCGAACGTATAGAACACGCTATATTCGCGCCCCTCATGCGGAAAGCTTTCGACGAGGAGTTCGCCCGGACCGGGCATTTCGCTGCGCCAGTCCTGCACTTCCAGCCATTCGCGAACATCGTCGGGAAAACGTGCCCAGCCTGCCCGATCAATCAGCAGTCCGCGCACCCGATCGGCCAGATGCGTCGTCAGCGGCATCCGCGCCCCGCCATAGCTGGGGATCATTGCCGATTTCTTCGCCGCGCGCACGATCAACTCAACTTCGCGCAAAGCCTCCACCTCAAGGCTCAACCCCGCAAACTGGAACGTGTCCCCGGGGCTCAGGCTGGCGGCAAAGCGTTCCTCCACCCGTCCCAAAGACCTGCCGTTGCGAAAGCGCACGGTCAGCATCTCTCCATCAAGGATGATGCCCGCGTTCAGCCGGTGGCGGGCGGCGTGTTCGGGATGGGTCAGCCGCCACCAGCCGCCATCCTCGCGCGTGATGCGCTTGAACCGGTCATAGGCGCGCAAGGCATAGCCGCCGTTCTCGACGAAACCCAGAACCCGCCGCCAAACAGTCTCATCCACCCACGAATAGGCCAGCGTCGAGCGGATTTCGGACAGCAGCGCATCTTCCTGAAACGGTCCTGCACAGGCGCATGCCATGACATGCTGGGCCAGCACGTCCAGCCCGCCCGGCCGGAAGTCCTCGCCATCGCGCACGCCTTCCTCCACCGCATCTAGCGCGGCCTGCGCCTCCAGAAACTCGAACCGGTTGCCCGGCACCAGCAGGGCCCGACTGGGTTGATCAAGCCTGTGATTGGCGCGACCGATCCGCTGTAAAAGGCGGGAGGAGCCCTTGGGCGCGCCCATCTGAATGACGCAATCAATGTCACCCCAATCTACACCCAGATCGAGGCTGGCCGTGGCGACAAGCGCACGCAGTTCGCTCCGTGCCATCGCGCCCTCTACCTTGCGCCGCGCTTCGACCGACAGCGACCCGTGGTGGATGCCGATGGGCAGCACATCGTCATTCGCGTCCCACAGTTTCTGGAAGATATATTCCGCCAGAAAGCGCGTATTGGTGAAAACGAGCGTGGTGCGATTGCGTCTGATCTCCTCGAATATCTGCGGGATCGCCCAGGTCGCCGCGTGCCCGCCCCATGGCACCCGCTCTCCATCGGGAAGCAAGATTTCGATCTCGGGCGGGGCACCAGCCTCGCCCACTACATGGGTTACGCCGTCCAGATCGCCCCACGGGGCCAGCCAGCCACGATAGCTTTCGACATCGGCAACCGTGGCCGACAGGCCGCTGCGCCGCAAATCGGGCGCCAACGCCTGTAAGCGGGCCAATGCCAGCATCAGCAGATCGCCGCGCTTACCCGTGGCAAACGCATGCATCTCATCGATCACCACACGCCGCAATCCGGCAAACATCTCAGCCGCCTCTGGATAGGAGATAAGCAGCGAAAGCGATTCCGGAGTGGTCAACAGAACATGTGGCGGTCGGCTTCGCTGCCGCTTCTTTCGATCCGATGGCGTATCGCCGCTACGCGTCTCGATCCGGATGGGCAGGCCCATTTCCTCGACTGGCACCAGCAGATTGCGCTTCACGTCGGTCGCCAGAGCCTTCAATGGAGAGACATAGAGCGTATGCAGCCCGTCAGGCGGCGCCTCTCCACCCAATCGTTCCGGCGTGAATGCCGCCAGCGTGGGAAGGAATCCCGCCAGCGTCTTGCCCGCGCCGGTATCGGCGGTCAGAAGTGCATGTTGCCCGGCATCGTCGGCTTCCAGCATCGCCGCCTGATGCTGTCTGATGCGCCAGTCGCGGGAATGGAACCAGCGCTCTATCGTGTCGGGAACCGCCATGGTGATGGCACAACCCATAGCACGCGATTTGGTTCTTCGCCCGCCTGCCAGAGCTATTCAGGGCAAAAAAAGGCCCGGAGGGAAAACCCGCCGGGCCATGAAGTTTTGGGAGAGGATGCCTGAAAGGCAGGTTCTTTGTGCATCGCAGCACGCGGTTTTGCAACTGCGAAAAAGGTCAGGCGAATTGCGCTTTTTGCAAAAATGTCAGTAAGCCTAGAAATACAGTAATTTAGCGGCGTATCGGCCCTGTGGAAAACCCTTCGCAATCGCAGCAGCGATGGGCTTGGAAAGCGGTGTCATACCTTCCAAGCCCGCGAATCGGACCCTAAAACCTGATTCGTGATTCGGAAAATGGCGGGGACCGAACCCGCCTGCCGTCAGTGCCCTGCTTGCGGGCCCCGTTCCAATCCCGATTCGGCCAGCTGGCCATCGATCTGCGCCATCAGCCGTTCGAGACCCGCCTCACTATCGCTTTCGGCGCGGGCAACCAGAACGTCCTGCGTGTTCGATGCACGTAGCAGCCACCAGCCATCAGCATTGGTCACGCGCACCCCATCAGTCGCGTTCACATCATCGGGCGATCCGGCAAGCCGCTCCTTCACCTCGTCGATCACGGCGAACTTGCGGCTTTCGTCGACCTGAAAGCGCATTTCGGGGGTGTTGATCATGTCGGGCATCGCCGAACGCAATTCGGTCACGCTCTTACCCAGACGCGCACTGGCGAGGATCAGGCGGACGCCGCCGTAAAGCGCATCGTCATAACCGTAATACTGGTCGGCAAAAAATACATGCCCGCTCATCTCGCCCGCAAGCGGAGAGCCGGTTTCCTTCATCTTCGATTTGATCAGCGAGTGCCCCGTCTTCCACATCAGCGGCTGTCCGCCATGGGCCGCAACGCTGTCATACAGGGCGCGGCTGGCCTTTACGTCGGCGATGATCGTGCTGCCGGGTAGGTGCTTCAACAAATCCTCGGCGTAAATCATCAGCAACTGGTCGCCCCAGATAACCCTGCCCGTGCCGTCGATCGCGCCGATGCGGTCGCCGTCACCGTCAAAGGCCACACCAAAGTCGAGCCCTTTCTCGGCCACCAGGGCCTTCAGATCGACAAGGTTTTTTTCTTCCGTGGGGTCGGGGTGATGATTGGGAAACGTGCCGTCGACTTCGGTGAACAGGGTGAAATGCTCCCCCGGCATCCGCGCGACCAGCTTTTCAAGGCACGGGCCTGCCGCGCCATTGCCTGCGTCCCAGCCGATCCGCAGCTTCGACAGATTAGCCATCTCGGCAGCAGGCAGCCCATCGAACGGCTTCATCAGTGCGTCGATATAGGCGTCGACGACGTCGCGGGTTTCGTGGCTGCCGCCGCCGTCGATCCAGTCGCCCGCAGCCGCCATCTCGCCGATCTTCAGAATATCCGCACCGAAAAACGGCCGGCCCTGAAATACCATCTTGAAGCCGTTGTAATTGGCGGGATTATGGCTGCCGGTTATCTGGATGCCGCCGTCAACATCTTCGGCTGACGCCTCCGCATAATAGAGCATCGGCGTCGGGCCCATCCCGATCCGCACCACGTCGCAGCCGCTGGCATTCAGCCCTTCGACCAGCGCATGTTCCAGCGTGGGCGAGGATACGCGCCCGTCATAACCCACCGCGACCCTGCTGCCGCCCGCCCGCTTGAGCAGGGTGGCGAAACCGCGGCCGATGGCGCGGGCGTCGTCGGGGCCCAGCGTCTCTCCGATAATGCCGCGGATGTCATATTCACGCAGGACGGTAGGGTGGAACTGATGGGACATGACGATGCCTTTCGCGACTTTGGACTATACTGGCCGCCAGATGCAGGACGCGACTGGCAAGGACCCACGCTTTAGCGCTTGGTGGGGACAGATTGTTCCAGCAATATGTCACGCGCGGCATCGATGCGAAACACCTCTTCGGGTGATCCCCCCTTGTCCGGATGGGCGGTGCGCATCAGACGTCGGTGGGCAGCCAGAATATCCTCGCGGCTGGCATGGCGGTCGACGCCCAGCAATGTCCGCGCCTGCGCCCTCTGCTGCGATTTTTCGGAATCGCGCCACATGTCCCACGGCCATTTGCGGAACACCATGCGGAACACGACCACCGCCAGAACGGCGAGGATCAGGAATTTCACGCGGCGACGCCCACCTGGTCGGTCCGTTCGATCGGGGGCAGGTTCAGCGCCTTGACCAGCGATCGCAATTCCTGCCGCGCCACCAGATGGCTGGTCGCCATGTCGCCCAGATGCCCCTTGTCCAGCAGGGTCAGGCCCGCCGGGAACAATTCGCGATAGATCACGCGTTCCGACAGGCCCGGCGCGATACGGAAACCGACGCGCTTTGACAGTTCGGACAGCGCGAATTCAAGGCGGCGCATATTGCGCGCCTCGATATGCTGGGTACGGTTGCGCACCACGATCCAGTCCATCTCGCGCCGGCCGCTCTGGGTGGCGAGCCCGCGCTTCTTGCGCGCCTCGAACATCAGTTCGGAATAGAAGGACAGCTTCTTCACCTTGAAGGTTTCGGGATCGACATGGCCGAACAGGTCGAAATCCACGAAACTGTCGTTCAACGGCGTGACCAGAGTATCGGCCGTCGTCGCGACATGGCGGGCATATTTGTCATCGCGGCCCGCGGTGTCGAAGATCAGGAAATCCATCCCTTCGCTCGCTTCTTCGATCATGGCTTCCAGTATTTCGATGCTGGGCCCGCCGAAAACGCCCACCATGGCGCCGGGCAACTGGATATCGCGCCGTTTTTCGGTGTCGAGCCGGTTTTCGAAATAGCGGAAAAACGTGCGCTGGCGGTGATCCAGATCGAGCGCGGCGACCTTTGCCCCCTGATAGGCGAGCGCGACGGCGACATGAACCGCCGTGGTCGATTTGCCGGTGCCGCCCTTTTCATTGGCGAAGACGATGCGGTGTGGCTGGCTCATATCTTGGGTCAACTCTTTACGCCAAATGGCTTTACGCTGCCGGTTTGGGCGTTACACCCCCCCGACATGCACCCAGTTTACCAAGCGGGACTCCCAAGATGCAAACCGTTCACGCGCTGAATCCACTACGGCAAACGGTAGAGCGCTTGCGCGCCGCTGCCCAAGAGGGGGCGAAACTGGCGCTGGTGCCCACCATGGGGGCATTGCACGAAGGGCATCTGACGCTGGTCCGGCGCGCGAAAGAGCTGGCCGATCTGGTCGCCGTCTCCATCTTCGTGAACCCCAGACAATTCGGCCCGAACGAGGATCTGGACGCCTATCCACGCCAGATGGAGCGCGACAGCCGCCTGCTGGAAGCCGAAGGCGTGGCGCTGTTGTGGGCGCCCGATGTGACCGCGATGTATCCCGAAGGCTATGCGACCAATATCGCCGTTTCGGGGGTAAGCGACGGGCTGTGCGGGGCGGACCGGCCGGGCCATTTCGACGGGGTGGCGACCGTGGTGTGCAAGCTGTTCAACCAGGTGCGGCCCGATATCGCCCTGTTCGGGGAAAAGGACTGGCAGCAACTGGCCGTGATCCGGCGCATGGCCCGCGATCTCGACCTGCTGTTCCCCCATGTCGACGCGATCCTTGGCGTGCCCATCGTGCGCGAAGCGGACGGCTTGGCGATGAGCTCGCGCAATGCCTATCTCTCGCCCCGGCAGCGCCAGTCGGCGGCAGTGCTGAACGTGGCGATGCGCGCCGCGATCGACCGCTTGCACGAGGGGCTGCCGGCCGACGCCGTGCTGACCGAGCTGGAAGGCGTGGTGCTGGCGGCGGGTTTCGACAGCATCGATTATGCCGAATTGCGCGATGCCGGCTCCATCGCCTTGCTGAACGCACCCAATGGCAATGCGCGCCTGTTCGTCGCGGCACGGATCGGCGGCACGCGGCTGATCGACAATATGGCGGTCTAGACCCTCGCGATCGCCACAACAGGGTGACAAAAGTGACATATGTAAACAGGCTGTCACCCACCGCAAAGCCGCAGAAACGCTTGGGTTGAACGCCTTTGGTTAACACAGACGGTGCCTGCGGAAATTTCGACGATTTGAAAGAGCGGCTGCGAGAACGGCTAACGACGGACGGGCGTGTAGGACAGCGGGAAAGTGGGTGGCTCCGCCTGCGGCGAGAGGCAGCGGCCCATCCACAGAATGCGGCATCACGCCTTGTCATGGCGCGGGCCAGCGTGCATCCCGACAAGCATCGGAAAATTCGGGTTCGGGAATTGCTTCATGAAATGCGTAGCGTGCCAGTCGGAAGCGTTCGTCGATCGCGGCGGCTATAAATATATCATGGGCGATGCGTGGGTAAAATTTGCCCCTGCCCTGCGCTTGTACGAATGCATGGACTGCCACACCACGCAGGTCGATCACAAAGCGCTCAATCTGGATGCGGTCATTGCCTATTATGGCGGTTCCTATCGCGGCGACGGCCATTCGGCCACATCGGGCGGCGGGTTCGAGAAAAAGGTAAAACGCGGTGTGGGGCTACTGAAAACGGGCGGCCGCTACCTCGGCAAGGCACCGCGCGAGGTTTATGAATTCGGCGCGGGCCATCTGGCCAATCTGGAAGCTGCGCGCAGGATTTGGCCCGATGCCGTGCTGATGTGCGACGATGCCGACAAGGGAGCGATCGGCAGCCATGATTTCCTGCAATATACGCCGCTGGACCAGCTTGACCACAAACTGGACCTGCTATTGATGTGCCATGTGCTGGAACATCTGATCGATCCGGTGGCTGAATTGCGCAAGCTGGCCCAGCATATTGCCCCGGGCGGCATGCTGGTGATCGAAGTGCCGAACAAGCCGTGGCCCAGCGTCAACCGCCAAAAATCGCACGATCCGCATATCACTTTCTTCACCCGCAGTTCGATCGCGCGCATGTTCGAACAGAACCTGTCCGACCTGTTCGAAGTGAAGGAAACCGGCACTTCGGGAGAGATCGAGGCGACGGGACTAAAGGCTTTCCTCAAGGAGAACCTGCGCTTTGCGAAACGGCGGCTGACTAAGATGACCAATATCCATGTCACCAATCCGGTACCACCGCCTGAATGGGTCTTCGAAACACGCGACGATGAGCGCGGTGCGACACTGCGGCTGGTGGCCAAACGGATCTAGCGGGCAGGGCGGGACCCGCAACCCGGTTTCGCAGCGATCAATAACCGCCGGGCGCATCCTCCGGTTCGTCTAATTAGTCTTCGGGCATATCCGCGAAGGCTTCGGCCGTGGCTTCGAGGGCCTCTGCCTCGGCCTCAATATCACCGAAATATTGCTCGACATAAGCTTCCTCGAACGCCTCGGCTTCGGGACTGCCCGGAATGCGCTCGGGGCGCTGCGCTATCGGGCTGGCTGGGTCCAGCCAGATAAATTCGGCACCGCTGCGCGCGATTGCCGCACCGGCGGCCTGCATGGCGGGCCGTTCGATCGAAACATAGATACGCGAAGCTGCAAGGCTTCCCGCCGGAACCGCGTTCGCGGCCCGTGCCAGCGCGGCAACAAGCGCAGCGGGTGAATGGGGCGAGGCGACTGCCATGGCGCCGGGATAGTCGACCTCGGTTTCGAAGCCTTCGATCAGCCATTCCACCGAATGGTCGAAACGCGGGTCGTCCGGTGCCAGAAGGACTTTCGTGGCTGACCAAAGTTCGAACGGATCGGGAGCCAGCCGCGCCACTGCTTCCGTCAGATAGGCATGCCACTCCCCCGTTGTCATGCCTTCCGGCGGTAAAAGCGGTTCGGTCAGATAGGCGATACGCTCATCCATCGACGCCTGCATAAGCTTACGCACGGTTCCGGCACGCGCCTCCGCCGCGTCCCATGATGGCGCGGTCACCCTGCTGGCCGCCCCGCTTGCCAGCGCAATATGCACTTGCGGCAAATCGGCATCGTCGTTCGCGGTCCCGGCGACCGTCAGGTCGGCGTACTCAGGCAGTGCGATCGTCAGGATAGCCGCGGTGCCGTCATCGGAAAATCTCGCCTCCTTGCGCCAACGGACCGAACTGACCGAACGGGGCAGTGTTTCGAGATAGCCTTGGGGTAGGAAATCGTCGGTAATGAAAGACCGGACCAGCCCCGCCTCGCGATGATAGACCGCGACCACGGCATCGCCATAGCCGACCGAATACCAATTGTCGAAAGTGACCAGATAAGCTCCGTCATCCGACACGATGGCCGATGCCGGTGCGACTTCGTTCACGAGTTCGATCATGCCGCGCGGCATCCATACGCCGTCGACCTTCTGTTCGAACAGCGCGATCGGACGGGGACGCCGGACCGCTTCGCCGCCTTTCGCTTCGCCCAGCTTCTCCTCATAATAGGCCAGCGAACTGTCCACCGGCGAAGGTTCGATGGTGACGCGATATTGGGCGCTGGTGGATGCGACCACTTCGGTCATGGGCGGAGGCCAGCTGTCGGCCTGCGCGCAACGTGCACCAACAATCAGAAAAAGCGCGCCCGTCACCGCGAGCAATCGGCTTAACATCGATGCAACCCCGTCCCGTCTTTATGATCCGGGAGCGCCATTCGCGCCCCCTACCCTTTGCCCGTATTCACCACCGGCTGCGCATCGCGGTCGCCGCATAGTACGACCATCAGGTTCGCGACCATATCGGCGCGCTGGTCGGGGGTGAGGTCGACGATGTCGTCGGCCTTCAGCTTGTCCAGCGCCATTTCGACCATCGAGACCGCGCCCATTACCAGCTTGGCGCGGGCGGCGATGACGGCTTCGGCCTGCTGGCGGCGCAGCATGGCGCCCGCGATCTCGCTGGCATAGGCCAGATGGGTCAGCCCGGCTTCGTCGACCACGATCCCCGCGACTTTCAGCCGGTCGTTCAGTTCGGCCTGCAATTCGGCGTTGATCACATCGGCGCTGCCGCGCAGCGTCGTCTCGTCCTCTTCGCCCATATCGTCATAGGGGTGGCGCGCACCCACGGTGCGCAGTCCCGCCTCGATCTGGATATTGGTGAATTCCTTGTAATCGTCGACATCGAACACGGCCTGCGCCGTATCCTGCACGCGCCACACGACATTGCAGGCAATATCGATCGGATTGCCGCGCAGATCGTTGATCTTCACCTTTTCGGAATGGATGTTGTGCGCACGCGCCGAAATCTTGTGCCGCCCCATCCACGGCCAGATCCAGCGCAGCCCGTTGGTCCGGTCGGTGCCGCGATAGCTGCCGAACAGGGTGATCACTGCCGCATTATTGGGCTGCAACATATAGAATCCGGCGATCAGGAAGACCCACAGCACGATCATCGCGATCAGCGTGAACACGGCAAAGCCGCCACCTCCGCCGCCCAGCCGCAGCAGCGCCATGACCGCCAGCACCATCGCGGCCAGCAGCAGCACCAGTACCGGATAGCCGCTGAACGTGTTCGCCGCCGTTTCCTGCGACGTTTTCATCGATTTGAGTTCCATGTCGTGCCCCCGCATCTTGTCCGGCAGGCAGTATAGCACAGCTTTTGCCAAATGATTGACACGGTCGCCGGCAATAAGGGCGTCAGGCGTATTGCTGGATCACGTCCAGAAAATCCTCGCCATATTCGTCCAGCTTGCGCGCGCCGATGCCGGGCAGTTCGCCCAGCTCGTCCAGGGTTTGCGGTTTGAATCCGCACATGTCGCGCAGCACACTGTCGTGAAAGATCACATAGGGCGGAACCCCGCTGTCCTTCGCAAGGTCGCGGCGCAATTCGCGCAACGCCTCGAACAGGGGATCGCCCACGGGATTGGGCGTGGCGTCGCCGCCGCGCCTTCGGCTTTTCGCGCGCCGTGGCGGAAGGACGAGGTCGAGCGGCACTTCGCCTTTCAGAAAGGCGCGCGCGTCGGGGCCCAGCATCAGCCCGCCATGCTCGGTCGGCAGCAATGCGCCGCGAACCTGCAAGGCGCGGGACACGGGTTTCAGCATCTGTGCCTCCTCCCCCTCGACAATGCCAAAGACCGACAGGCTTTCGTGCCCGTTCTGGCGGCTGCGGTCCGATGACTGGCCGGTCAGGATACTTTCGACATAGCCCGCGCCGAACATCTGGCGCGTGCGGGCCACGGCAGAGAGATATTTCTGCGCGGTCACCGTCGCATCGACCGACTTGGGCGGCGACAGGCAATTGTCGCAATTGCCGCAGGTTTCGGGCGGGCTTTCCCCGAAATGGCGCAGCAGGATCGCGCGGCGGCAACCGGCGGTTTCGACCAGCGCGCCCAATGCGCCCAGCCGCGTGCGCTCACCCGCGATACGGTCCTCGCCCATCTCGCCCAGCCGCATGCGCGCGCGGGCGAAATCGTCGGCGCCCCAGAACAGATGCGCGACCGACGGATCGCCGTCGCGGCCCGCACGGCCCGTTTCCTGATAATAGCCCTCGATCGACTTGGGCAGGCCCGCATGGATGACGAAGCGCACGTCGGGTTTGTCGATCCCCATGCCGAACGCGACGGTGGCGACCATCACCATGCTTTCGCTGGCGACGAATTCGGCCTGATTGCGGGCGCGGACCTCGGGCGGCAGGCCCGCGTGATAGCAGCGCGTTTCGCGGCCCGATTTGCCAAGCGTTTCGGCCAGCCGTTCGGTCGCGGCACGGGTCGGGGCGTAAACGATGCCGGGGCCCGGCTGTGCGTCCATCACGCGCTGGATCTGGCGGGCAAGGCTGTCGCGCGGGGTGATGTGATAGCGGATATTGGGCCGGTCGAATCCCGCGACAATCAGCCCGTCGTCGGGAATGCCCAGCTGCGTCAGGATGTCCGCCCGCGTATGCGCATCCGCCGTTGCCGTCAGCGCAAGGCGCGGCACATGCGGAAAAGCGTCCATCATCGGGGTCAGCAGGCGGTAATCGGGCCGGAAATCGTGCCCCCATTCGGACACGCAATGCGCCTCGTCTATGGCGAACAAAGCGATTCGACACTGGGCGAGCAGCTCGCGGAAATAGGGCTGGCTGGCGCGTTCGGGCGCAACGTAAAGCAGGTCGAGCTCGCCGTTTTTCAGCCGCTCGATCGTTTCGGCGCGGTTCTCGTCCACGCTGGTCAGCGTGGCGGCGCGGATGCCGTTGGCCTCTGCGCTGCGCAACTGGTCGTGCATCAGCGCGATCAGCGGGCTGACCACCACGCAGGTGCCGTCGAGCATCAGCGCGGGCAATTGATAGCAAAGCGACTTGCCCGCGCCCGTCGGCATGACTGCCAGCGTCGATTGCCCCGCCAGCACGCGCTCCACCACCCGGCTTTGCACTCCGCGAAAGGCGGAGAAACCGAAAGTGCGTTTAAGCGTATCGAGCGCGCCTGCCATGTTCTGGGCCATGGGGACGGCCATGACAGATCGGGCGCGGCTTCGGAAGCGGCGGGACCCCCGATTTCCTCAGGCGGGTGTCAGATCTGGCTGCCGTCCACCACCGGGCGGCTTTCGCGAGTGGCGCGATAGGTGCTGTCGGGATCGCTCTCGTCACTGGTCAGCAGCACGTGATCCTCGTGCACTTCCAGCAGGGTGCCGACGAATGGCATGCCGTCCAGCTCGCCCGTGACGCGATAGCTGACCGTGTCGCCCTTTTTAAACGTGGCGGGGTCGGTGTTGAACGTGAACGGGCATTCGCCCTCTCCCATGCCCTGCATCGGCCTGATCCTCTGGCGTTGTCTGACGCATGCCATGCTGCGCGCGGAGGAGCCATGCGTCAAACCCCCGCGTTCAGCCATCGACGGGTCGATATCAGTCGAGGTTCGGGCGCAGCCAGCGTTCGGCGGTGGCGATATCCACGCCGCGCCGCGCGGCATAATCCTCCAGCTGGTCGCGGCCGATGCGGGCAACGCCGAAATACTGGCTGTCGGGATGGCCGAAATAGAACCCCGATACGGCCGAAGTCGGCCACATGGCGTTGGATTCGGTCAGCGTGATGCCCGCCTTCGCCTCGACATCCATTAGGTCCCACAGGACGGGTTTAAGCGAATGGTCGGGGCACGCCGGATAGCCCGGTGCGGGGCGGATGCCGCGATATTGTTCCTTGATCAGCGCCTCGTTCGTGAGCTGTTCCTGCGGCGCATAGGCCCAGAGCGTCGTGCGCACATGCTGGTGCAGGCGTTCGGCAAAAGCCTCGGCAAAGCGGTCGGCGAGGGCCTTCAGCATGATATCCGAATAATCGTCATGCGCCGCCTTGAAGCGGGCGGAGTGATCGTCGATGCCGTGGATGCCGACCGCAAAACCGCCGATCCAGTCGCCCGCGGAATCGATGAAGTCGGACAGGCAGAAATTGGCGCGGTCACGCGATTTCTTCACTTGCTGGCGCAGGAACGGGATGCGGGTTCCTTCATCGAGGACTACATCGTCACCATCGCGCTTGCAGGGCCAGAAATGGCACACGCCGCGTGCGGTAAACCATTGTTCCGATATGATTTGCTGCAACATTTTTTGCGCATCGTCATACAGGCTACGCGCGCTTTCCCCGACCACCTCGTCGTCAAGGATCGCGGGGAAATTGCCCGCCAGTTCCCATGCGCGGAAAAACGGCGTCCAGTCGAAATATTGCGCCAGATCGGCCAGATCCCAGCCATCGAACACATGGCCGCCGAGCTGCGCGGGAGCGGCGGGCTTGTCGTTCATATCGGCGGCAAAACCATTGGCGCGCGCATCGGCCAGCGGCAGCAATGCGCTTTGCCCCTTGCCGGCGCGGGCGATGCGCACCGCCTCGTAATCATTGGCCACATTCTCGACGAACGGATCGCGCTGCGTATCGCTGAGCAACTGCGAAGCCACGCCCACCGCGCGGCTGGCGTCGAGCACGTGGATGACCGGCCCTTCATAGGCAGGATCGATTTTCAGCGCGGTATGCACCTTGCTGGTGGTCGCCCCGCCGATCAGCAGCGGAATCGCCATGTCGGCGCGGGCCATTTCCTCGGCCACGGTCACCATTTCGTCCAGCGAGGGAGTGATCAGGCCTGACAGGCCGATGATGTCGGCATCGTTCTCGTTCGCGGCCTTCAGAATGTCGGGCCATGGCACCATCACGCCAAGGTCGATCACCTCATACCCGTTACATTGCAGCACGACGCCCACGATATTCTTGCCGATATCGTGCACATCGCCCTTCACCGTCGCCATGACGATGCGCCCTTTGGCCTTGGTGCTTGCGTCCTTCTCCGCCTCGATAAAGGGGATCAGATGGGCGACGGCCTTTTTCATCACGCGAGCCGATTTCACGACCTGTGGCAGGAACATCTTGCCGCTGCCGAACAGGTCGCCGACCACATTCATGCCGTCCATCAGCGGCCCTTCGATCACCTCGATCGGACGGCCGCCGCGCTGTTCGACGGCGGCGCGCATCTCCTCGGTATCGTCGACGATATGCGCATCGATGCCCTTGACCAGCGCATGTTCCAGCCGCTTTTCAACCGCATAGCCGCGCCATTCGGCGGCCTGTTTCTCTGCTTCGGGGCTTTTGCCCTTGTACGATTCCGCCAGCGCGATCAGCCGCTCGGTCGCGGTTTCGAAACCGCTGTCGACGGGGGGCTGACGCATCAGGATCACATCCTCGCACGCATCGCGCAGCACGGGATCGATCTGGTCGTAGACGTCCAGCTGGCCCGCATTGACGATGGCCATGTCCAGACCCGCCGGAATCGCGTGATAAAGGAACACCGAATGCATCGCGCGGCGCACCGTTTCATTGCCGCGGAAGCTGAACGACAGGTTAGACAGACCGCCGCTGAAATGCGCGTGCGGGCATGTCTTGTGCAGCACTTCCACGGCCTCGATAAAGTCGAGGCCATAGCGGTCATGCTCCTCGATGCCTGTGGCGACAGCGAAGATATTGGGATCGAAGATGATGTCTTCGGGCGGGAAACCAATGCCGGTCAGCAGCTTGTAGGCGCGCTCGCAGATTTCGATCTTGCGCTGCTTGGTATCGGCCTGTCCGGTTTCGTCGAACGCCATGACGACGACCGCTGCGCCGTAATCCATGCATTTGCGCGCAGCGGAAAGAAACGCGTCCTCGCCCTCTTTCATGCTGATCGAATTGACGATGGGCTTGCCCGACACGCATTTCAACCCCGCCTCGATCACTTCCCATTTCGAGGAATCGACCATGATCGGCACGCGTGCGATATCGGGCTCGGCCGCGATCAGTTTCAGGAAGGTCGTCATGGCCACGACCGCGTCGAGCAGCCCCTCGTCCATATTGACGTCGATGACCTGCGCGCCATTCTCCACCTGCTGGCGCGCGACTTCGACGGCGGCGGGATAATCGCCTGCCATGACAAGCTTCTTGAAGCGGGCAGAGCCCGTGACATTGGTGCGCTCGCCGATATTGACGAAGCGGCTTGCCGCTGCGGCAAAGTCCTGTTCAGACATGATTATTCCTGTCGGGCCGTTCAGGCAGCCATGATAAAGGGTTCAAGGCCCGCAAGTCGCGTCTTGCGGGTCAGTTCGGGTATTGTGCGCGGGGCGATGCCTTCGACCGCCTTTGCCATGGCCGCAATATGCTGCGGCGTCGAACCGCAGCATCCGCCCAGCACATTGACGAGCCCGCGCTTTGCCCAGTCGAGTACGAAGCCCGCGGTTGTGTCTGGCATTTCGTCATATTCGCCCAGCTCGTTCGGCAGGCCCGCATTGGGGTAATGCATCGTGCAGCAATCGGCGATCTGCGACAGCGCCGCCACATGTGGGGCCAGCTGTGTCGCGCCGAACGAACAGTTGAGGCCCACGGTCAGCGGATTCGCATGACGCACCGCATACCAGAACGCTTCGACCGTATGACCCGACAGATTGCGGCCCGACAGATCGGTCAGCGTCATCGACAGCATGATCGGCACCTCGCGGCCCAGCGCCTGTTCCATCTGGCGCACTGCCATGATGCCCGCCTTGGCGTTCAGCGTGTCGAACACGGTCTCGATCAGGATGAAGTCGGCCCCGCCCTCGACCAAAGCCTCGCACTGGGCGCGGTAAACGTCTGTCAGATAATCGAAATCGATCTCGCGATAGCCGGGATCGTTCACGTCGGGCGACAGCGAAAGGGTCTTGTTGGTCGGCCCGATCGCGCCTGCCACGAAACGGGGGCGACCGTCGCGGTCCGCGAATTCATCGGCCACGCGCCGCGCCAGCGCCGCACTTTCGCGGTTGATGTCCGCGACCAGCGCTTCCGCCGCGTAATCGGCCTGGCTGATCGTGTTGGCGCTGAACGTATTGGTCTCGGCAATATCGGCCCCCGCCTCGAAATAGGCGCGGTGGATCGATTCCGGAACCTCGGGCTTGGTCAGGGCGAGGATGTCGTTATTGCCCTTCTGGTCCCTGGCCAGGCCAAGGTTGCCCGCGTAATCCGCTTCGACCAGACCTTTCGTCTGGATCTGCGTGCCGAACGCGCCATCGGTGATCAGGATGCGCTGCGCGGCCTGTTCAAGAAAGCTTGCGCGGGCCGCACTGGGGGTAATGCTCATGCTGCGTTCTCCTGAACTTTCGCCGCTTCCCTGGGCCGCATGCCCAGCAGATGGCACACCGCATAGGACAGTTCCGCGCGGTTGAGCGTGTAGAAATGGAAATCGCGCACCCCCTCGGCATAGAGCGAACGGCACATTTCGGCGGCGATGGTCGCGGCGACCAGCTTGCGCGATTCGGGGCGGTTATCCAGCCCCTCGAACAGCTCTTCCATCCAGTCGGGGATGACCGCGCCGCAGGCCTGCGCGAATTTGCGCGTCTGCGCCACGTTCGACACGGGCAGGATGCCCGGCAGGATCGGGGCCGTAATGCCCGCTGCCGCCGCGCGGTCGCGGAAGGCCAGATATTTCTCGGGCGCGAAGAAGAATTGCGTGATCGCGCGGCTCGCCCCTGCGTCCAGCTTGCGCTTCAGATTGTCGAGATCGGCGTCGGCGCTCAACGCTTCGGGATGGGTTTCGGGATAGGCTGCGACCGATATGTCGAAGGGCGCGATCTCCTTCAGCCCCGCGACCAGATCGGCGGCGCTGGCATAGCCATCGGGATGCGGCACGAATGTGTCGCCCATCGTCGGCGGATCGCCGCGCAGCGCGACGATATGGCGCACGCCCGCTTCCCAATAGGCTTCGGCCACTTCGCGGATTTCGGCCTTGCTTGCCTCTACGCAGGTCAGATGCGCGGCGGTCGGCAGGCCGGTTTCGCGGATGATGCGCGCCACCATGTCATGCGTGCGGTCGCGCGTGCTGCCGCCCGCGCCATAGGTGACCGACACGAATTGCGGCGCCAGCGGGGCCAGTGCGAGCACCGTTTCCCACAATTGCTGTTCCGATTTCTCGGTCTTGGGCGGGAAGAATTCGAACGAAACGTCGATGTCGCCGGGAAGCGAGGCGAAAAGGGGCCTGCCGATAGGGGAAGCAGTGTCGGTCATGGGTTGGGTCGCACTTTCGCGTGGGAATTGCGGCGCGGGGCCGCGATGTGGGAAATCGGGGGTTGGCGCGTGCCGGTCCAGATGCGTACGGTCAGCTCCTCGCCCCGCAAGGACGCGGTATCGCCCAGCGCAAAGCCTGCGTCGGCCAGCAGCTTGTCCATCTGCGCATCGGTAAAGCCCAGCCGCGCATGGGCATCGCGTTCGCGCAATTCCTCATACGCATGGGCTTCGAAATCGACGATGGCGACACGCCCGCCGCTACGGGTGACGCGCGCCGCCTCTGCCAGTGCCAGTTCGGGCAATTGCGCATAATGCAGCACCTGATGGAACAGCACCGTATCGAAATCCGCATCGCCAAAGGGCAGTTCGGTGAAATCGCCCTGCAGCAGCGTCAACCGTTCGGGGGGCAGATCCTGAAGCCGGGCGCGGGCGACGCGCAGCATGTCGTTGCTTTTGTCGATGGCGCTGACATGGCTGGCAAAGGGCGCGAAAAGTTCGGCGATGCGCCCCGTGCCGGTGCCGATGTCGAGCAAGCGGCCCAGCGGCGCGCCTTCGCCGTCACCGGCGTCCAGCTCCAGCAGCTCCGCCAGCTTCGCCTCTACCACCGAATCGTCGCTGTGAAGCGAGCGCAACCGGTCCCACTCGTCGGCGTGGCGCGCGAAGTAAAATTCGGCGCTGGCCTCGCGCGCGGTGCGGATCGCGGAAAGGCGGCGCATGTCTTCGGCGCAAAGCGCGGCGAAACCGGCGTCTTCTCCTTCTGCCGCAGCCAGCATCCGGTCTGCCGCGGCCAGCATGGGCGAAGCGCTGCCCGCCAGCCGCGTTTTCAGAAAGACCCAGCTGCCTTCCTTGCGCTTTTCAACCAGCCCCGCTTCGGTCAATATGCGGATATGGCGCGATATGCGCGGCTGGCTTTGGTCCAGCACTTCCGCCAGTTCGCCCACGGCCAGCTCCATGCGCGACAACAGCCGCAACAGGCGCAGGCGCGACGGATCGTCGATCGCGCGCAGCAGCTCTATCAAGGACGGGGCGGAGGTCATGGGCGTGCATATAAAGAAAGCTTTATATGTTTGCAACGATTGCCTGCCGCGCCGATGCACCCTAACTTCCCGTTCGCGCCCGATGGTGCATAAATGCCCGCGCCGGATGGCGCCCGTATGAGGGAGTTTCACCGTTATGAAGAAGATCATCGCCCGCGCCGCTTTTGTCGCCGCGCCTGCCCTGCTGCTTGCGGCTTGCGGTTCGACCGACGATGCCGACGCTCCGGCAGAGGCGGATAATGTCGAAATGCCCGCTGCCGAAGTGATGGCGCAGCCCGGCATGGAAGAAGACGCCGCCGTCGACCCCGCCGCTGCCGATGTGGCTGACGAGGCTGCGCCCGCCGCTGCCGCGCCTGCCGCTCCGGTCGTCGATCCCACTGCCGAAGCTGCTGCCGATGCGGCCGACGATGCCGCCGCCGATCTGTCGGCTGCGATGGAAGGCGAATAATGCGCTTTCGCCCCGCCGCGCTGGTTGTGCTGGCCCCTTTGGGGCTGCTGGCCGGTTGCGGCGGGGCAATCGACGATCCTGCCCCCGCCGATGCGCAGGAACGTCAGCTTTTACGCGATGCGGCCGAGATGCTGCCGCCAGCCGGCCCTGCCGCGCCGGAGCGTGCCGATGCTGCGCCCGCCCGCGAAACCTCTGCACGGACCGATTGAAACGAACCGCCGCGACAAGCGTTGATCCCGCAAAGAAGGAGATACGCTTTATGGCTTTGCTGAAACTCGCCGCTCTGGGTGCGCTGGGCTATGCCGGCTACCGCTATTACCAGTCGAAACACGATGCGCCTGCCGCCTTTGCCGGTGGCCAGCCGCGTGATGCCGATGCTTCGGATGAAGTGACCCCGATCCGCGATTCGGGCCCCGCCGCGATGCGCGACAAGCCGCGCCGCCAGTGGACCAATGTGGACGAGGCCAGCGACCAGAGCTTTCCGGCCAGCGACGCGCCCGCGACCTATTAAATCGTATCGTCAGGCGGGGCCAGACGCTTCGCCTGACGGGCGACCAGCCAGACGCGGATCGCGCTGGCAAGGCCCGGCGGGGTGTCGCTGGCGATCCGCTGTGCGTCGATCTCCGCCACCAGCGCGTTGATCGGCGCTTTTTCCTGTTCCGCCGCTTCCCTCAACATCGCCCAGAATAAAGGTTCGAGGCTGATCGAGGTCTTGTGGCCCGCGATTTCCACCGAACGCTTGACGGGATGGTGATAGAGGGGCGCGTCGTCTGGAGGGGTCATGTCCCGCGATTAGCGCAATCGCGCTCTCGACGCAGCAGGAAACGGACGCTAACGGCTGCGGCCATGACTGCGCATAAGGAAGGCGATCCCACCACGCTCAGCCGGCTGTATGGCCGGTCGAAAGGCAAGGCGCTGCGCGCGTCGCAGCAAGATCTGGTCGATCGGCTGTTGCCGCAAATCGCCGTGCCCGAAGATGGACCGATCGATTCCACCACACTGTTCGGCGATGCACCCGGCCAGGGGCGCCCGCTGCATTTCGAAATCGGCTTCGGCGGAGGCGAGCATATGGCCTATCGCGCCGACATGCTGCCCGATCACGGCTTCGTGGGGTGTGAGCCCTTTGTGAACGGTGTAGCGCAGGCGCTGACCCATATACGCGACGATGCGCTGGGCAATGTGCGCCTGCATATGGGCGATGCGCTGCAAGTGTTGTCGCGCGTGCCCGATGGCGCGCTGTCCTTCGTCTATCTGCTGCATCCCGATCCATGGCCCAAGGCGCGCCATGCCAAGCGGCGCATGATGAACGACGGGCCGGTCGAGATGATCGCCGCCAAGCTGAAACCGGGCGGCGAGTTCCGTTTCGGCACCGACCACCCGATCTATCTGCGCCACGCGCTGATGGTGATGCAGCGCCATACGGACAAGTTCGAATGGCTGGCCGAAACGCCCGCCGATTTCCTGACCCGTCCCGGCGGCTGGCCCGAAACGCGGTATGAGGCAAAGGCACGGCGGCTGGGCCACGAAGTCTGGTATTTCCGCTATCGCCGCCGCGCCTGAGTTGAAATGCAGGAGCAAAGTGGAAGGCGCGATTCCGGCAAGATAATTCGCCTTTTACCCCTGCTTTCAAAACTGTTTCGCCAAAATCGCGCGCCGATTTAATTTGCCGTTCCGGTTCAACAGCCGGGATTGCATTGAATGTCCGCCGAATTTCTGGCCGATCTGGTTCCCTTTATTATCGTCGGCTTCGCTGCCCAGCTGGTCGATGGCGCGCTGGGCATGGCGTTCGGCGTGATCTGCAACTCGCTGCTGGTGGGCGTGCTGGGCATGCCGCCTGCCCTCGCCTCGGCCAAGGTGCATCTGGTGGAATGTTTCACCACCGGGGCCAGCGGTATCAGCCATCTGGCGCATCGCAATATCGCCAAGTCGCTGTTCCTGCGGCTGGCAGGCGCAGGCGTGCTGGGCGGCGTGGCGGGGGCCTATCTCCTCAGCAATATCGACGCGGCCGTCGTGAAGCCCATCGTGCTCGCCTATCTGACCGGCATCGGCATCTGGCTGATCGTGCGCGGCATATTCTATCCTCCCGCGCCCAAGGAAGCGCGCCATGTCGCCCCGCTGGGCGCGGTCGGCGGATTCCTGGATGCGGCGGGTGGCGGCGGATGGGGTCCGGTCGTCACATCGAACCTGCTGGTACAAGGGGTGGAACCGCGCCGCGTGATCGGCACGGTCAGCGCGGCGGAATTCTTTCTGACGGTGGCGGTGTCTATCACCTTCATCTCGCAAATCGGGCTCGCCGATCTGGCGGGCGCGACGCTGGGGCTGATCGTCGGCGGCGTGATGGCCGCACCCATCGGCGCATATGCCGCCAAACGCATTCCGGTAAAGCCGCTGCTGATATTCGTGGGCGTGGTACTGACGATCACCAGCGTGGTGGGCATCGTGACGGCGCTGCGGGGTTGAGGGGCAGTGCCCGAGTGACAGCTGTCATGGCCGCGCAGGCGTGGATTGCTGAAACGGCATTTTTCACCCAAGACTCATAGAAAATCAAATATGAAACTAGGTTTAATAAAAAAATACCGTAGCGACAGCAAATAAAATACTAATTAAAGCCATTAGAAAATAAGTAGCCATCATCGGAAAGAACACCATAGGGTTAACCTGTCTATCCGCATACCAACGTCTGACAAACACTTTACGTTTCACGGCCCCTTGAGTGAAGCGGATTACAGAGTAAGACGCTAATAATAAACAAGCGACTACAAATAGTACATTCGATACCATTTACTGCCTCCCTAAGCGATAATATCCGGTATCAGCGCATCCTCGATCAGCATGATCTGGTCCTTCAGCACCAGCTTGCGCTTTTTCAGGCGCGCGACGCGCAATTGATCCGACGGGTTTTCCGCCAGCGCCGCAATCGCAGCGTCGAGGTCGCGGTGTTCCACCCGCAAAATCTCCAGCCGCTTGCGCATCTCGTCTTCGGTCATGGCCACGCTCATGCCCCGTTCGTCGCGCGCAGGCAACGGCTGTTGCGTCCCGTCGCAAATCGGCGGGAATTTCGTCGCGTCCCGACCGGCGCCTGCCCATTTGCCCCTTCGCAAGATGACAGTTTTATGATTTCCTGTGCCCTGTCGGTAATGCGACCGACACGAGTCGCACCGGCCGCCAAAGCTTGGCTCGATCATGAGGGATCCTTGTCATCAGGGAATCGACCGCCAGATCAGACACACGCGAACGCAGGAGACTGACTTCATGGAATCCACGCACATCAGCGCGCTCAACACAAAGCACGCCGGCCTCGAACGCCAAATCCGCGACGAGATGACGAGGCCCGCACCCGATGATGTGAAGATACAGGCACTCAAGCGACAAAAGCTGAAGATCAAGGAAGAGATCGCCCTGAATTAGGCACAGCCGGATCAGGGCTTGCCTTGGTCAAAGCCTGACCACGAAGCAAGCATGCCGCCCCCGTCGTCCCGCAGGACTTCGGGGGCGTTTTATTTCCCTGCCCGCAATCAGGCCTGCATTTAGGGCCGAAACCGCGCAGGTTTGATTTGGCGGTTGGCGGGGTTTGATATAGTCCCATGGCCATGCCTTCCGCCGTTTCCGCAGCACGACAGATCCTGACCAGCCTTCATGAAGTGATGGCATCGCGCAATCATGCGCAGGGAAAGCTGAACCAGGTGGTCGAACTGATCGGCGAAAGCCTCGATAGCGAGGTGTGCTCGATCTATCTTCTGCGCGAGGGGATGCTGGAGCTGTTCGCCACGCGCGGCCTCAATCAGGACGCGGTTCACGTGACGCGGCTGGCCATCGGCGAAGGTCTGGTCGGATCGTTGGCCGAACATGTCGAAACGCTCAACCTTGCAGAAGCGGCCGCCCATCCGGACTTTTCCTATCGCCCCGAAACGGGGGAGGACAAGTTCCACTCTTTCGCGGGCGTGCCCATCGTGCGGATGGAACGCGCCGTGGGCGTGCTGGCGGTGCAGCATGTCGAACCCCGCCGCTATGAAGAGGTGGAGATCGAGGCGCTGCAAACTGTGGCGATGGTCTTGTCGGAACTGATCGCCAATGCCGGGCTGATCGACGATGCCGATGCCGTGGGGGCCAGCCCGCAGCTGACCGATCCGCGGCAGGTGTCGGGCCTGTCGCTGGTCAAGGGTCTGGCAGCGGGCCATGCCGTGTTCCACCAGCCGCGCATCACCATCGAGCATGTCGTGGCAGAGGATACCGAGGCCGAACGCTCGCGCGTGCTGTCGGCGTTCGACAAGATGCGCGAGCAGATCGAGACGATGTCGAACCAGGCCGAATTCGGCGTTGGCGGCGAGCATGACGAGGTGCTCGAGACATACAAGATGTTCGCCTATGACGAGGGGTGGACCCGCCGCATCAACGAGGCGATCGATTCCGGCCTGACCGCAGAAGCCGCCATCGAACGCGTGCAGCAGCGCACCCGCATGCGCATGCGCCAGATCGACGATCCGCTGCTGGCCGACCGGATGCACGATCTGGAGGATCTGGCGAACCGGCTGCTGCGCATCGTATCGGGGCAGGTATCGACTGCCGCGCGGCTGGGCCTGCGCGACGATACGATCCTGATTGCGCGCAATCTGGGCCCTGCCGAATTGCTGGAATACGACCGCCGCCGGTTGAAGGGCGTGATATTGGAGGAAGGCTCGCTCACCAGCCATGTGGTGATCGTGGCGCGGGCGATGGGCGTGCCGGTGCTGGGGCGCATCCGCGGCCTGCGCGGCATGATCCGCGAAGGCGACATGGTGCTGGTCGACGGGGCGCAGGGCATTGCCAATATCCGCCCCACCCAGTCGGTGATCGAAGCGTTCGAGGCCCGCAGTGCCCGCAGCCGCGAGCGTCAGGCCCGCTATGCCGCGCTGCGCGATGTGGAGCCGTTCACCAAGGATGGCGAGCGTATCACGCTGATGATCAATGCCGGGCTGCGCGACGATGTGCCGATGCTGGGACTGACCGGCGCGGACGGCATCGGCCTGTTCCGCACCGAGTTCCAGTTCCTCGTTTCCGCCGCCCTGCCCCAGCGTGACCGGCAGACGCGGCTGTACCGCGACGTGCTGGAAACCGCGGGCGATAAGCCGGTGGTGTTCCGCACCGTCGATGTGGGCGGCGACAAATCGCTGCCCTATCTGCGGGGCGAGGACGAGGGCGGCGCGGACGAGAATCCCGCCATGGGCTGGCGCGCATTGCGGCTGGCGCTGGAACGCGAAGGGCTGATGAAGGCGCAGGCCCGCGCCTTGCTTGAGGCATCGGCGGGTCGCACGCTGAACGTGATGTTCCCGATGGTGTCCGAACCGTGGGAATTCGACGCGGCCAAGGCGGTATTCGACGGACAGCTCGAATTCCTGCGCAGCCGGCGCAAGGTACTGCCCGAACAGATCCGCTATGGCGTGATGCTGGAAGTGCCTGCCCTTGCCGAAATGCTGGATGTGCTGGCGCCGAAATTGTCCTTCGTGTCGATCGGCACCAACGATCTGACCCAGTTCCTGTTCGCCGCCGACCGGTCGAACCCGAAGCTGGCCGAACGCTATGACTGGCTGAATCCGTCGATCCTGCGCTTTATCCGCCGCGTGATCCGCACGCTGGCCGGGCAGCGGATCGACATTACCGTCTGCGGCGAAATGGGCGGCCGCCCGCTGGAAGCGCTGGCGCTGGTCGGCATCGGCATACGTCGCCTGTCGATCACACCCGCCTCGATCGGGCCGCACAAGGCGATGTTCCGCAAGATCGACACCCGCGAACTGGCCGAACAGATGGAGGCATGGCTGAACGAGCCGGTGACCGATCTGCGCGGCGCGCTGACCGAATGGGCCGACGAACGCGATATCGAATGGGAATAGGCGCCCGGTTTGCGCCTTGCGTAAGAAAATTTTGCGGCGGAATGCATTTCTGCTGGGAAAGAACGCAGGGGGCGGGGTGCAATCGCCCTCGCAATGCCGTATCGCTGGCGGCGCAGGGGTTTATGCTGCACGGCATTTCCGGCTTGCGGGCAGCCTGACGCGAAATATTCGCGGCCGGACTGACGGCGGTTTTGCCAAGCGGGTGCGAGAGGTTAGGGACGAGTGGACGAGAACGAAATCGACGATGCGATCCCCAACGGCAAGTCCGTGTCCGACACGCTGCGCGAGGAGCGTGAGCGGCAGGGCGTGAGCCGCAAGGAAATGTCCGACCGCACCAAGATTTCGGAACGCCATCTGATCGCCATCGACGAAGGCGATTATTCGGCCATGCCCAGCCGCACCTATATTCTGGGCTTCGTGCGCAGCTATGCCAATGCGCTGGACATGGACGGCAACGCCATGGCGCAGCGGCTGCGCGATGAAATGGGCCTTGCGGAAAAGGCGCGGCCCGAACGCCATCTCGACCATCTGGAACCCGGCGATCCCGAACGCAATCCGTCCAGCAAGCTGACCTGGCTGGTGCTGGCGGGCGTGATCGTGCTGGTCGCGGTGGTGCTGGTGATGTGGAAGGGCTTTTTCGTCCCCGCAGCCGAACTCCCCCCGCTGGAGGACGAGCAGGCCGAGGTCGCCGCCCCCGCTCCGGCAGCGGAGGAAGAAAGCGAAGCCCCCGCCACGGCTTCGGAAGAGGTGGTGTTCACTGCCACCGTCGACGGCATCTGGGTCAAGTTCTATGATCGCAACGGCACGCAGCTGTTCCAGAAACAGATGGCGCTGAACGAACGCTATGCCATTCCCGCCGACGCCGATGGCCCGCAGATCTGGACCGGCCGCCCCGATGCGCTGTCCATTACCGTGGGCGGGCGCGCGGTTGCGCCGCTGGCGGCCGAACAGACGGTGATCCGCGACATACCCGTCGACGCCGCCGCCCTGCGCGCGCGACCGGCGGGACCGGGCCTGCCTGCACGCAATCCCTGATCCGGCGCGATAATGCTGCCCCGCCGGTTCTGATGTATCATGTTCATCCGCCGTTCTGACGAGCGGCTTCAATACCCGATTTTCGCGCCATGAATTTCACGAGGTTGCCTTCCATGTCCGCCACGACGCGTTCGCTCTCCCTTTCCGCCACCATGCTGCGCGCGCTGCGCCGCAACGCGATTCTGCTGGGCGGGGCGATGGCCATTGCCCTGCCTGTCGCCGTGCCTGCCCAGGCGCAGGACGAAGCGCGCATCCGCAAGCTGGAACAGGAAGTAAAGGCATTGCAGCGCAAGGTCTTTCCCGGCGCCAGCGGCCCCTATTTCGAGCCTGAGATCGTTGCGCCGCAGGCTCAGCCGACCGGACCCAGCACCACGGCGGGCCCCGTTACCGACATGCTGGCGCGCATGGATGCGGTGGAATCGGCGCTGCAAAGCCTGACCGCGCAGGTCGAAACGAATTCCAATGCGTTGCGCCTGATGAATGCGCGCGTCGATGCGCTTGAATCCGCGGCCATGCCGGTCGATCCGATGGCCGCGCCTTCCGCCGCCGTCACCCCGCCGCCGCGCGCCGACAATGCCACTGGCAATAATATGGCCGCGATGACGGGCGGGGCCGCCGTTGCCGCCACCGCGGCGGCTGCGATCGAAAAGCCGTCGACCGGCGACGATGCCGAAGACACCTATGTCTATGGCTATCGTCTGTGGGACGCCAAGAAATACGCCGCCGCGCGCGAACAGCTGCAAAAGGTGGTGAATGTCTATCCCAGCCACCGCCGCGCCAGCTGGGCCCGCAATCTGATCGGCCGTTCGTGGCTTGACGAAGGCCAGCCGAGCAAGGCGGGCGAGGCGTTCCTGCAGAACTATCTCGCCGACCGCAGCGGCGAGCGCGCGCCCGACAGCCTGCTCTATCTGTCGCGCGCCACGCTGGCGCTGGGCAACAAGGCCAAAAGCTGCGAGGCGCTGGCCGAATTCCGCCGCGTCTATCCCGCCGAAGCCGCTGGCCGCCTGTCGTCGCTGAACACGCAAACGGGTCGAGAGGCGGGCTGCTGATTGATACGCCGCCGATCCCTGACGCGGATGATCTGAACGCGGCAGCGGCGCGCTTTGCCCGCGACTGCGCGCCCTTGATCGAACCCGACGCCCGTCTGGGGATCGCCGTTTCGGGCGGGCCGGATTCGCTGGCCATGTTGCTGCTGGCTGCGACCGCGTTTCCCGATCGCATCGAAGCGGCCACCGTAGACCACCGGCTACGTCCCGAAAGCGCCGATGAAGCCGCGATGGTGGCGCGCGTGTGCCGCGACCGCGGCATTGGGCACACGGTGCTGACCGTAACCCTGCCCGACCACGGCAATGTGCAGGCCAATGCCCGCCGCGAACGCTATCGCGCGCTGGGTCAATGGGCGCGCGAACACGGGCTGGCCGCTATCGCCACCGCGCATCATATCGAGGATCAGGCCGAGACGCTGTTGATGCGCCTCAATCGCGGGTCGGGGCTGAAGGGGTTGGCCGCGATGCGCAACCGGCGGCCTGTGCCGATGGCGGCGGATATCGGTCTCATCCGGCCTTTGCTGGGCTGGCACCGCTCCGAACTGGCCGCGATTTGCGCAGCGGCGGGGCTGGAACCGGCACAGGACCCGTCGAACCGCGATCCGAAATATGACCGCGCCCGCATCCGCGCCGCCATGACAGGGACCGACTGGATCGACCCGTCCGCCCTTGCCCGCAGCGCCCGCCATTTACGCGATGCGTTCGAAGCGCTGGAGGAAGCGGTCGATGCCGAACTGCAGACACGCATTGTTTTTCTCCCCGAAGAACAGGGTGCGGTCTATGCACCCTCGCCGCGCCAATTCGGCGTGCGCGGGCTGCGGTTTCGCGTTCTGGAAAAGCTGATCGGCGAACTGGGGCGATCCCACGGTGCGCCACGCGGGGCGGAAATCGACCGTCTGCTCGACACGCTCGAATCGGGGGGAAAGACCACGCTGGCGGGGCTGGAATGCACCGTGCGCAGCGGCGTGAACGGGCCGGAATGGCTGTTTACCCCCGAACCGGCGCGAAAAACCGGCTGAATCGGTGTGAAAGCGGGGTTTCGTTTGCTTGCCATTCACCATCTCGCGCCTATTTTGGTTGGGCGAAAGGATATCCGGCAAAAGCGATGAACAAAGACGAACAGCCCAACAACAATCCCTGGCTCAAGAGCCTGATGATCTGGGGCGGGATTTTTCTCGCGCTCCTGCTGGTCGTCTCGCTGTTCGGAGAGCGTGGGCCGGCGCAGGGCACGCAGATCAATTACTCCGCCTTCCGCAACAGCGTGGCCGAGGGTAATGTCCGTTCCGTCCAGATCGCGCCCGACCGGATTACCGGCACGCTCAAAAACGATCAGCCGTTCAGCACCACGCCGGTTCCCGGCGATGTCGGGCTGACGCAACTGTTGCAGGACAATGGCGTCGATTACACAGGGGCAGAGCCCGAGCAGCAGAGCCTGCTCCTCATCATCCTGTTCAATTCGCTTCCCTTCCTCCTTATCCTCGGCATCGCGTTTTTCGCGCTGCGTCAGGTGCAGAAAGGCGGCGGCGCGGGCGGCGCCATGGGCTTCGGCAAGTCGAAGGCCAAGCTGCTAACCGAACGTCAGGGCCGCGTGACGTTTGACGACGTTGCAGGCATCGACGAAGCCCGCGAGGAGCTGGAGGAAATCGTCGAGTTCCTGAAGGACCCGTCGCGGTTTTCCAAGCTGGGCGGCCAGATCCCCAAGGGCGCGCTGCTGGTCGGTTCGCCCGGTACGGGTAAGACGCTGCTGGCCCGCGCCATCGCGGGTGAGGCAGGTGTGCCCTTCTTCACCATTTCGGGTTCGGATTTCGTCGAGATGTTCGTCGGCGTCGGCGCCAGCCGCGTGCGCGACATGTTCGAGCAGGCGAAGAAGAACGCGCCCTGCATCCTGTTCATCGACGAAATCGACGCTGTGGGCCGTTCGCGCGGCCATGGCCTCGGCAATTCGAATGACGAGCGCGAGCAGACGCTGAACCAGCTTCTGGTCGAGATGGACGGGTTCGAGGCCAATGAAGGCATCATCATCATCGCGGCGACCAACCGCCCCGATGTGCTCGATCCCGCTCTGCTGCGTCCGGGCCGTTTCGACCGTCAGGTTGTGGTGCCCGTGCCCGATATCGACGGGCGCGAGAAGATCCTGTCGGTTCACATGAAAAAGGTGCCGCTCGCCCCCGACGTCAATTCGCGCACCATCGCGCGGGGCACGCCCGGTTTCTCGGGCGCGGACCTTGCCAATCTGGTGAACGAGGCTGCCTTGCTGGCTGCCCGCCGCAACAAGCGGCTGGTGGCGATGCAGGAGTTCGAGGACGCCAAGGACAAGGTCATGATGGGCAGCGAGCGCCGGTCCATGGTCATGACCGACGACGAGAAGAAAATGACTGCCTATCACGAGGCCGGTCACGCTCTCGTCTCGCTGAACGAGGAAGCGTCGGACCCGATCCACAAGGCGACGATCATCCCGCGCGGCCGTGCGCTGGGCATGGTGATGCGCCTTCCGGAGCGCGACTCCTATTCCTATCACCGCGACAAGATGCACGCGAACCTTGCCGTCGCCATGGGCGGGCGCGTGGCGGAAGAGATTATCTTCGGCCACGACAAGGTATCGTCGGGTGCATCCTCCGACATCCAGTACGCGACCGATCTGGCCCGCAACATGGTCACAAAATGGGGCATGTCGGACAAGCTGGGGCCGCTGCAGTATGAACAGAGCCAGGAAGGCTATCTGGGCATGGGGCAGACCACCCGCACCTTTGCGGGGGCCGAGACCAACAAGCTGATCGATGCCGAAATCAAGAAGCTGGTCGAGGATGCGCACAAGCGCGCGACCGATGTGCTGAACGCGCAGGAGGACAAGCTGCACCTGCTGGCACAGGCGATGCTGGAATATGAAACGCTGACGGGCGACGAGATCGACCAGCTGTTGAAAGACGGCAAGATCGACCGCCCCGACGCGCCTAGCGGCCCCGCCCGTCCGGTGCCCGCCAGCGGCTTTGGCGTTCCCAAGGCCGGCAAGCGCTTTTCGGGCGAAGGGCCGCATCCGGCCTGACCCTCTGATCGAAACGATGAAAACAGGGCGGGTGGCTGCGGCCTCCCGCCCTTTTCGTTTCAGCCCAATTGCATATGCAGGAACTGGTTGAAGGCCGTGGCGGTATAACCGGCAAATGCCTCGCCATGGGCAAAGCCGCGCTTGCGATAGAGTGCCAGCGCAGGTTCGAACACCGCCCCGCTGCCGGTTTCGAGGCTGAGGCGCTCCAGCCCCTCGTCCCGTGCCCGGGCGATGATCGCATCGAGCAAGGCCGCAGCCGCGCCTTGCCTGAGAAAATCGGGATGGGTGCGCATCGACTTTACCTCACCCTGCCTGTGCCCCAGCCGCTTGATCGCGCCCATCGCCGCCAGCCTGCCACCGGCGGCCCACGCACCCAGCATCGTCAGTTCGGGCACCGCCAGTCCCGACAGGTCCAGCGCGTGCACCGCATCGGCGGGCGAGAATTCGTGCATCCCCGCCAGATGCAGCGCCAGCAGTTCCTGCAATTGCAGGTCGTCGAGCGCGACCGGCCCGACGGTGAAATCACCGGTCACCCCAATATGCCCAGCAGCAACAGGATCGTCAGGAACAGCATCAGCACGACCGAGATAAACACCAATGCCGCCGCCGTCCGCACCAGCGCGCCCACACGGCTGAGCGAATAGCCATAACGAAGCTGCTTATAGATATGCACCACCGGCACCACGGTACACAGCGTTGCGATCACCCATGATGGTGGGCCGCGGACGATCGCCAGCAGGCTCGCCGCGATGAACAGTAGCGACATGAACGCGATCGAATAGGTGACGAAAACCGAGTGATCGTAGAGCCCGTATTTCTGTTTCCAGAAAAACATCAGCCACATGAAGGGCAGCGACAGCGGGATCAGCAGCCACGAAAACTTGTAACCGCTGGACTGCAGCTTGTAGATCATCAGCGACGGGTTCTCGCGCCATTTCTTCAGGCCCTTGTCCAGCTCGGGCACGCCCGTGCCGCCGCTGGTCTTACCCTCGGAGTCCTTCGCACCGAACCCGCCCAGAATGCTCCGCGCGGCCACCAGCTTGCCGATTTCGGCCTGCGTCTCCTCGTATGCAGGGCTGCCTTCGGTCTGCGTTTCCAACCTGGCGAGCGCGGCCTCCAACTGGCCCTCGGTCTGCTCGATCGCGGCAGGCACGTCGCCATCGACCCCGCCGCCACGCAAATCGGTGGGCACCGACAGGCCGACCATCGAAAACACCGCGAACATGGCGAACACCGAAAACAGGAACAATGCCATCGGCGACACATGGCGGCGGCGCTTCCCGTCGATATATTCGCGGGTCAAATGCCCCGGCTTTACCGCCAGCATCGGCAATGTGCGCCAGATCTTGCCGTCCAGATGCAGCACCCCATGCATCAGATCGTGCAGAAACGCCCCGATCGTGCGGTGCAGATGCGCTTCCTGTCCGCAGTTATGGCAATGCGATCCGACCAGCTCCGTCCCGCAGTTCAGGCACGCACTCTCGTGGAAATGCCCGCTGTCGCCCTTTTGCGTACTCGCGCTGTCGCCGGCATTGATCTCGCGCTCGACGGCACGGCCGATTGCGCCGCCTTCGACCATGCCCCCGATGCCATCGGTAAAATCGCTCATCCAAGACCCCCTGTTCAGTCCGGAGAGGCAAACTATACCGCGTTGCAGCGCAATTTGAAGGGTCGCGCCGCGCCGAGGTGAAAGGTCCAAATGAAAAGGGCCGCCAAACGGCAGCCCCTTCCCGAATTCGCAATGTCGCGGCAGCGATCAGCCGTCGTAGTCGGAGCCGATCGACGTGTTGCGCGTCGGCGCAGCCGCGGTCAGGCGCAGAGCCTCTGCCGAACGCGACAGCGAGCCGACTTCATCCACTTCGTCATCGTCGTCCACGGCGACCTTTTGCAGACCCTGGACCAGCGTTTCCTTCAGCTCCTTGGGCTTTACCGTCTGCTCTGCGATTTCGCGCAGGGCGACAACCGGATTCTTGTCGCGGTCGCGGTCGACGGTCAGCTCGCTGCCGGCCGAAATTTCGCGCGCACGCTGGGCAGCCAGCAGCACGAGATCGAAACGGTTCGGGATCTTGTCGACGCAATCTTCGACGGTAACGCGCGCCATAGGGCACCTCGGTAAAAGGGTTGGGGTAAAAAGGGTTGGTCCTGTCGGAAAGGCCCGCAATTAGGGAATTGCCCCCCAAGAGTCAAGAAAAGCCACCGCCTGCGCGCCCACTTGCCGATCACCGCGCCGCGCGCCATCATCGCCGCGCAATGACGACGATCCAGCCGGTCTGCAGCGACACGCCCCCTTATGACGATCCGCCCCCGTTCCATGTCACCGCGCAGGGGTACGCGCTGGGTTTCTATCCGGCAGGCGCGGACCGGTTGCAGACTCTGTTGTCGCTGATCGAGGGGGCGCAGCGCTCGATCCGCATGTGCTTTTACATCTTTGCCGAGGACGAGGTTTCGCGCCTTGTGCGCGATGCGCTGGTCGCGGCGGCGCGGCGCGGGGTGCGGGTTTCGCTGATCCTCGACGATTTCGGCTCCAGCGCCAGCGAGCAGTTTCTGGAACCGCTGAACGCCGTGGGCGGGCGCAGCGTGCGTTTCGCGGCGCACTGGTCGCAGCGATACCTGATTCGCAATCACCAAAAGATCGTGGTCGCCGACGACGGTCTCGCCATGATCGGCGGGTTCAATATCGAAAACGATTATTTCCAGCCGCCCGCGATGAACGGCTGGAACGATCTGGCCGTGACGGTGGAGGGCGAGGCGGTCGGCGCGCTGACCCGCTGGTACGATCTGCTGCTGGGCTGGACCGGCAACCGGCGGGCGCGCTTTTCAGGCATTCGCCGGATCGTGCGCGAATGGGATGCGGGCAGCGGGCCGGTACGTCTGCTGGTGGGCGGCCCGACCAAGGGCCTGTCCAGCTGGGCCAGATGCGTGTCTGCCGATCTGATCGCGGGCAATCGGCTGGATATGATGATGGCCTATTTCTCGCCGCATAAACGATTGGTGCGGCGGATCGGGCGCATCGCGGAAAAGGGCGAGACGCGGCTGTTGATGGCGGGCAAGTCCGATAATAACGCCACCATCGGCGCGACGCGGGCGCTTTATCGCTATCTGCTGCGGCATGGTGCTCGGATCTGGGAATTCGCGCCGTGCAAGCTGCACACCAAGCTGATCGTGCTGGACGATGCGGTCTATCTTGGCAGCGCCAATTTCGACATGCGCAGCCTTTATATCAATCTGGAACTGATGCTGCGGATAGAGGATGCAGCACTGGCGGACCGGATGCGCGATTTCGTGGCACAACATCTGCCCGCGAGCGAGGCAATCACCCCCGCCCTGCACAAGCAGCGTTCGACCCTGTGGAACCGTTTCCGCTGGCGGCTGGGCTGGTTTCTGGTCGCGGTGATGGACTACACGGTCACACGGCGGCTGAACCTTGGGTTATAGTCGCATCGCGGAGGCAGAAGGCAAGGTACGATGGCGCGGCGGCGCGAACTGAAAGCGGTTTGCAATGATCTGCTGGCGATATTCGTCAGCAGAAACAACCGCATCGACGGCTATTGGGCGCTGGGCTTTTTTCAAGCCTGGCTGCAAAAGCACCGGGAACAGGCCATGGCATTCCCCTTGATACCCGTGCAGGAAGAAGACAGCGAATTTCTTT
The DNA here is from genome assembly GCF_020985325.1 of Croceicoccus sp. Ery5. Lineage (NCBI taxonomy): Bacteria > Pseudomonadati > Pseudomonadota > Alphaproteobacteria > Sphingomonadales > Erythrobacteraceae > Croceicoccus > Croceicoccus sp. Ery5. Next base: position 153,271 of record NZ_CP087587.1, on the reverse strand, counting down.
TTGCCGAGACCGCCGAATTTTTTCGGAACGAATTGGATCGCCTTGCGGCCACACGGAATATCCCGCCGGAATGGATTGTCCATGCCTCGATCGATGTGACGTCGGTCGCATCGGACAGCCTGCTTTGCACCGCAACCTTGACTGCCGACAATGAACTGCAATTCCAATCCAGTGCAGACGCGCAGGCGCTCATCCACGACCCGAGCAAGGAATTCGCGTCAGGATCGGGTCCACGGCTGCGAGGAAGCAGGCGGAGCTGGCTTGCAAACTTAAGCTAGCGATCGCGATCAGGTTTTGGCATCCAAATCCCGCCACATCCACCGCGCATCCGCGCCATAGCCTGCCAGTTTTACCCTCATCGCCGCATCGGGCACCCCTTCGTTAAAGCCCATGCTGCGCCAGAACGGTGCCGCGCCCGAAACCGCGTCCAATCACGCTCCAGAACGGGCAGGCAAATCCGTCGCCATATACTTAATAATTATTTTACCGGAGTCGTGAAATCTGGGCCGGTTACACCGGAACCGGAATCCATGACGCGCCAATCTTCCATCCTGCAAGACTTCCCGCTCAGATGGGTGTTCTGGTGGGTCGTGCTGCCCAATCTGGCACTGATGGCCATGTGGCTGGTCGGCGGGCCGAAGATGGGTGCACAGATCCTGCTGGCGGGGATCGCCGCCTTGCTAATCTGCTGTTCGACCAATCTGGTGTTGCGCACCATCGGGATGGTCGCGATCTATGCCTTTCTTCTGCTGACCCTGATGTCGCGCATCTTCTATCTCACGATCGAGAAATCTCTCAACTCGCTCGCCTATGTGACCGAGATGAATTTGCTCTCCTCGCCGCTCTATGCCGCGATGGCACTGGTGCTGGGTGCGTGCATCCTGCTGGGTGCATGGTTCGGACCGCGCACTGCCCGTCCGCGCGGTCTGCCGCAAATCGCGCTTGCGCTTGGCAGCGTGGCCTTGCTGGTGCAGGCCGACACCATGCTGAACAAGGCGGATCGCGGCAGCTATATGGCGCGGGCGCCGCAGGGGACCCCCGTTTCCTCGGCGGCGATAGAGGTCGATCTGGCCCCCGAACTTCAGCAATCGCGCAATGTGCTGATCGTCATTCTGGAATCGGTCGGCGTGCCCAATAATGCCCATGACCGTGCGATTTACGACAGCATCTGGGACCGCCGGAAATGGGATGCGAATTATATCGTAGAAACGGGCGAAGTGCCCTTTTACGGCTCTACCACCAGCGCGGAAATGCGGGAATTGTGCAGCGCGTGGGCCGATCCGGCCAGCTTCCGGTTCGAAGGGAGCGATTGCCTGCCCGACCGCTTTGGCAAGGCCGGCTTTGAGACGATCGCGGTTCACGGCTTTACCGGCGAGTTCTTCAACCGCAAGCAATGGTATCCCAAGGCCGGTTTTGAGCGCAGCTTTTTCGGCGGCGATTTGCTGCAAGACGGCAAACCGCTGTGCGACGGCGTTTTCACCGGCGTTTGCGACCGCGACATTCCGCACCAGATTTCGCAAATGCTGGGACACCAGCCCGACCGACGCAAGTTGATATACTGGCTGACGCTGTCGGGCCATCTGCCCGTCGACGACAATGCCACCATGGGGCTTGCGGCATGCGATCTGGGGTCATCAGACTGGCAGGCCGATTTTCCGATGCTGTGCCGAAGCTATATGATCCAGCGGCAGATCGCCGATGCGTTGCAGCGCGAAATGGATAGCCCCGGCTTTACAGATACGGACATCCTGCTAGTAGGCGATCACATTCCGCCGTTTTTTCAAAGCTCGATCCGCGAACGATTCAAGAGCGGGACGGTGCCTTATCTTTATCTCAGGCGGCGGCGCGAACCAGAGGATCTACCGGTCTGACCGTCCCTCGCATTCGCTGCGCTACAGCCCGAAGCGATAGCCATAGCCCACGCCCAGCGCGAATTGCAGGCGCTGGCCGCGCTCTTCGACCAGCGGGGAGCGGCGCGCTTCGCTGCCCAGATCCTCGGCCACGGCGAACACGGTAATGGCGCTGCGGCGGTTGAGCGGCTGGACCGCATTCGCACCCACGCCATAGGATAATATGCCGCCCTCGGCACGATAGGGGGCAAGGCCGGTGTCGGCGGATTGCTGCGCGTCGATCCCGTAATAGGTATCCATGAAATCACCGCTGACGATATTGATGCGTGGGCCGAAACTGACGATCGTATTGCCCAGCCGCGTACGATAATCGAGCGAGCCGTAACCGACCGCGCCATCATGCCCGCCAAATCCCTTGAGCACTTCGACACGCGCCGTCCATTCGCTGCGCGGGCCGAAGCTCTTTTCGACAAAGCCGCCCAGTTCGGCGGAGGGGTCGATATCGCCCATGCCTTGCAGATCGTCACTGCCGCCCGCGATCAGAAAGGGCGAACCGCCATCGTCCTCGTCCCGGCCAAAGCGGATTTTGGCGAGCGGGCCGATTTTCCAGCCATCTCCCTTGATCGCATTCCAGCCCAGCCCTTCGGGGATCGACGCGAAAATCTCGTCGCCATAGGTCACGCGTATATCGGGGACGAGCGACAGGCTCATATCGTCAGAGCCGGTCCATGACGGGGTCAGGATCAGCGCGCCGCGCAGCGATACTTCCCATTCGTCGGGCCGGTCGGCAGGCCGCCCGCGCAATTCGGGCGCGACGGTTTCCTGCGCATGGGCGGGCAGTGTGGCGACAACGGCGGACAGCACCATCACTATCGGAATGCGGGTCATCGGAAATTGGATCGATTTGGACGACAATAGGCGCGGCAAGGCTGCGATCCCCTTTTTCGCTTTGGTACCACAGCCGATACGATATCGCAGCCGTCGGGTTCCTTAACGCCCCTTGGGCTTTTCCAGCACCTTGTCCCTGAACCCGCACAGATCGACCACCGGACAGCGCCAGCATTCGGGAGTGCGGGCCTTGCACAGATAGCGGCCGTGCAGGATCAGCCAGTGATGTGCGCCCACGCGGAAGGGTTCGGGCACTTTCTTTTCCAGCTGCGCCTCGACCTTTTCGGGGGTTTTGCCCCTGGCGATGCCGGTGCGGTTGCCGACGCGGAAAACATGCGTGTCGACAGGGAACACCGCCTCTCCGAACGCGCAGTTCAGCACGACATTGGCGGTTTTGCGCCCCACACCCGGCAACCTGACCAGCGCGTCGCGGTCGCGCGGAACCTCGCCGCCGTAATCGTCGACCAGCATTTGCGCCGCGGCGATCACGTTCTTTGCCTTTGAATTGAACAGGCCGATCGTCTTGATGTGTTCCTTCAGCCCGTCCTCACCCAGATCGAGCATTTGCTGCGGCGTCTTGACCTGCTCGAACAGTCGGCGGGTCGCCTTGTTCACGCCCACATCGGTTGCCTGCGCCGACAGCGCCACGGCGACGACCAGCTGATAGGTGTTGCCGAATTCCAGCTCGGTCTGCGGGTCGGGATTATCCTCTGCCAGCAGGCGGAAGAATTCGAAAACTTCCGCCTTGTTCTTCGGCGCGTGCCCTCTTCGTTCGGGCATTACAGGCCCAGCACGTCGTTCATGGTATAGCGGCCCGCGGGCTTGCCGGTCAGCCAGATCGCGCCCCTGACCGCGCCGCGCGCAAAGATCGCGCGATTCTCGGCGCTGTGCGACAGGGTGATACGCTCCTGCTCTCCGGCAAGGATCACGCTGTGTTCGCCCGCGACCGTCCCGCCGCGCAGCGCGGCAAAGCCGATTGCGCCCGCCGCCCGCGCGCCCGTATGCCCGTCGCGCCCGCTTTCGGTGTGGGTGGCCAGATCGATGGCACGGCCCCGTGCGGCAGCCTCGCCCAGCAGGATGGCGGTGCCCGATGGTGCGTCCACCTTGTTGCGGTGGTGCATTTCCACGATCTCTATATCCCAATCGTCGCCCAGCCGCGCCGCCGCCTGTTCGACCAGCGCCGCCAGCATGGTCACCCCCAGCGACGTATTGCCCGTTTGCAGCACGGCGATCTGCTTTGCCGCCGCGTCGATGGCCGCGTGATTATCCGCCGTCAGCCCCGTGGTGCCGATCAGCAGCGGAATGCCATGCGCCACACAGGCATCCAGCGTCGCGCCCAGCGCCGCGGGGCTGGAGAAATCGACCAGCGCATCGGATTTTGCCGCCAGCGCCGCGACATTATCGCCGCGATCCACGCCGCCCGCCATTTGCTGCCCCGCCTCGCCAATGGCGTGGGCCAATGCATGCCCCATGCGCCCTGCCGAGCCGACGATACCAATACGCGTCATTGCATTCTCCTTGATCGGCGTGCTTCATGGCGGGCATGGAGCGACTTCGCAATATCGTGATCCTGACCGGTGCGGGGGTTTCCGCCGAAAGCGGGATCGATACGTTCCGCTCGGCAGGCGGATTATGGGAGCAGCACCGCGTAGAGGATGTGGCCACGCCCGAAGGGTTTGCCCGCGATCCCGATCTGGTGCTGGGCTTTTACGATATGCGCCGGGCCGCTGTCCAACAGGCGGAGCCCAATGAAGCGCATCATGCGCTGGCAAGGCTGGACGCGGCGTGGGACGGCGATATTTTGCTGGTGACGCAGAATATCGACGATCTGCACGAACGGGCCGGCGTTGCCGATGTGCTGCACATGCATGGCGAGCATCTGAACGCATGGTGCACCGCCTGCGGCACGCGCAGCAGATGGACAGGCCCGCTGATCACGCGCCCGCCCTGCCCTGCCTGCGGTGAAAGCGCGCTGCGACCCGATGTCGTATGGTTCGGCGAAATGCCCTATCAGATGGAGCGCATCTATGCCGCGCTGGCCGATTGCGACCTGTTCGTGTCCATCGGCACGTCAGGCGCGGTCTATCCCGCAGCGGGTTTCGTCCGCGAGGCCAAGGCGAACGGTGCCCTTACGCTTGAGCTCAACCTTGAGCCCAGTCAGGGTTCACACTGGTTCGACGAGACGCGGCTGGGCCCCGCCAGCGAGCTGGTGCCCGATTGGGTCAGCGAAATGCTGGGCGAGTAATCACCCGCCCGGCATTTCGCCCAATCAGCCCAGCGCGAATCAGCTAAGCACTCCGGCTGCCGCCAGCACCGCCAGCGTCAGTACGTCGGGCGCGATCGCCGTCATCGGGGCGATCTGCACCGGCTTTTCCATACCGATCATCATCGGGCCGATAGTGGATGCCCCTGCCAGTTCGCGCAGCAGCTTGGCCGACAAGTTCGCCGATTGCAGACCCGGCATCACCAGCACGTTGGCGGGCGCGGACAGGCGGCTGAACGGATACAGCTTCATCACCGTCGGGTTCAGTGCGGCATCGGGTGCCATTTCGCCTTCATATTCGAAATCCACGCCCTCATCGTCGAGGATGTGAACCGCGTCGCGGATATTCTCCAGCCATTTGCCTGCCGGATTGCCGAAAGTGGAATAGGACAGGAAGGCGACGCGCGGATCGTGGCCCAGACGGCGGGCGACTTTGGCGGTCTCCTTGGCGATATGCGCCAGCATTTTGGCGTCGGGGCGTTCGTTGATCGTCGTATCGGCCAGGAACACGGTATAGTTCTTGCCGATCATCAGATGGATGCCGAACGGCACCTCGCCCTGCTTGGGGTCAAGCACGGTGGCCACTTCCTTGGCCGTCTGCGCGAACGGGCGGGTCAGGCCGGTCACCATCGCATCGCCCGCGTCGATCGCCAGCAGGGCCGATCCGAAGATATTGCGATCCTGATTGACCATACGGCGCACGTCGCGTTCGGTATAACCGCGCCGTTGCAGGCGTTCGTAGAGATGATCGACCATTGCGGGCACATGGCTGCTGTCGGCCGAGTTCTGGATTTCGAAACTGTCGGGATCGTCCACGCCCAGCGCGATCAGCTTGTCGCGCACCGCCTGTGTGCGGCCGACAAGGATCGGATGGCCATAGCCGAAATCGCGGAACTGGATCGCGGCGCGGATGACGACATCTTCCTCCGCCTCGGCAAAGACGACGCGCTTGGGGTTCTTCTTCGCATCCTCGTACACTTTGGTCAGGACCGAAGTGGTGGGATTGAGCCGCGCCTTCAGCGACAGCTTGTAAGCGTCGAAATCCTCGATGCGGTCCTGTGCGACGCCGGTGTCCATTGCGGCTTTGGCTACGGCAGCGGATACGCGTTCCATCAGGCGCGGATCGAACGGGGCGGGGATGATATATTCGCGCCCGAACTGGTGATCGACGCCATAGGCTGCCGCCACCTCGTCGGGCACGCGTTCGCGGGCCAGCTCGGCAATCGCCTCGGCCGCGGCGATCTTCATCTCTTCATTGATCGCGGTGGCGCGCACGTCCAGCGCGCCGCGGAAGATAAAGGGAAAGCCCAGCACATTATTGACCTGGTTCGGATAATCCGACCGGCCCGTCGCGATGATCGCGCGCGGTTTTACCTTCTTGGCTTCCTCGGGCAGGATTTCGGGCGTGGGGTTGGCCATGGCGAAGATGATCGGCTGGTCGTTCATCCCCTTGACCCATTCGGGTTTCAGCGCGCCCGCCGCCGACAGGCCAAGGAACACGTCCGCACCCACCAGCGCTTCTTCAAGGCTGCGCGCTTCGGTTTCCACCGCATGGGCGCTTTGCCACTGGTTCACCTTCTCGCGGCCCGGATAGATCGGGCCCTTGCGGTCGCACATGATGACGTTTTCGTGTTTCACGCCCAGCGCCTTGATCAGCGCGGTACAGGCAATGGCCGAGGCGCCCGCCCCGTTCACCACCATCTTCACGTCTTCCATCTTGCGGCCCGTCAGATGCACCGCATTGATCAGCCCCGCAGCCGCGATGATCGCGGTGCCGTGCTGGTCGTCGTGCATGACGGGGATGTTCATGCGTTCGCGCAGCGCCTGTTCGATGATGAAACATTCGGGCGCCTTGATGTCTTCCAGATTGATCCCGCCAAAGCTGGGTTCCATCACCGCCACGGCATTGATGAACGCTTCGGGGTCTTCGGTCGCCAGTTCGATATCGATCGAATCGACATCGGCGAACCGCTTGAACAGCACCGATTTGCCTTCCATCACCGGCTTGGACGCCAGCGCGCCCAGATTGCCGAGGCCAAGGATCGCGGTGCCGTTGGAGATGACGGCCACCAGATTGCCGCGCGCGGTATATTTGGCGGCCAGCGCCGGATCGCGGGCGATGGCTTCGACCGGTGCGGCCACACCCGGCGAATAGGCCAGCGACAGGTCGCGCTGGGTCGCCATCGGTTTCGACGGCACGATCTCGATCTTACCGGGACGGATCGTCTCGTGATAAAACAGCGCCTCGCGCTCGGTAAAGGAAACGTCGGGCTTGTCGGTGCCGTCTTTGCTCACGGGCTGGCTGCTCCTTGTCACGCCCCTCTCCATGGGACACTGGTGCCTATAGACGTTTCGCGCGGGGGCAAAAGGGGGGCAATCGCTTTTTTACGCCGCGAAATGTATTATACCTATATCAAATAAAGATCATACAACTTGTCGGAGTTATTCGGCGCTGGCGCGGCGGGCCGGTGGCATAGTATTTCCCGCAATCGCATGAACCCGCCCGATCCCGATTCGCGTGACGACATCCGCGCCCGCCTTGCCGCGCTGGAGGCGTTGGTGGGCAGGCAGGATGGCGAGTCCCGTGATGCAGACCCAAATGATGCAGGCCCAAATGATGGCTCGCCCAATGATGCGAGCCTCAAAACCGGCCTATCGCGCCTGTTGCGCCTGTTGCCGCTGGTCGCGGCGGCCAATGCGGTGCTGGCGGTGCCCGCGCTGGTCATTTCGGTGGGGGTCGCCTATTTCGCCTTTGTTCAGGCCGAGGCGACCGACAAGATGCAGGTCGCCAGCGTCTGGCCGCGCGTTACCTATGCCACGTCCAATCAGGACGGGGACGGGACCGAGAGGATCACCCTCTCGCTCGTCAACAAGGGCGTCGGACCCGCACTGATCAGGGGCATGGAAATACGCTATCGCGGCAAGGCCTATACCGGTTTCCGCCAGTTGATCGACGCTTGCTGCGCCCGACCCGACGACCGGCTTTCGCTGGGCATCGGCAGCATAAACGGCGAAGTGCTGCGCCCCGGCGAGGAAATGATGTTCGCATTGATGGAGCCCGACGGCACGCCGCCCGCAGCCTATCGGCGCTTTGCCACCGAACGCGGCGAGCTGGCGGTGAGAATCTGTTACTGTTCGGTCTTCGACGATTGCTGGGTGGACGACTGGCGGCGGGCCGAACCCGTGCCGGTCGCGCAATGCCCCGCCGACTGGGTGCAATATTCCGGTTTCCCCCAGGGACAGGTTTTCCCCAAAGGAGAGTCGGCGCGCCGATGATTTTGCCGGTTCGAGCCGGTAGAGCGGGGCGATGGCCTCTTCCACCGTAACGCCGATGATGGCGCAATATCTGGCGCTGAAAGAAAAAGCGGGCGATTGCCTGCTGTTCTATCGCATGGGCGACTTTTTCGAATTGTTCTTCGACGATGCGAAACGCGCCGCATCGGTGCTGGATATCGCGCTGACCAGTCGCGGCGAGCATGGCGGACAGCCGGTGCCGATGTGCGGCGTGCCGGTGCATGCGGCTGAAAACTATCTGGCGAGGCTGATCCGCGCGGGCTGCCGCGTGGCGATTGCCGAACAGACCGAAACCCCCGCCGAGGCCAAGGCCCGTTCCAAGCGGGAGGGCGGCGGGTCCAAGGCGCTGGTCGCGCGCGACATCGTGCGTTTCGTAACGGCAGGCACGCTGACCGAGGATACGCTGCTGGAAGCGCGGCGCGCCAATGTGCTGGCGGCCATCGCACCGGTGCGCGGCATTGTCGGACTGGCGGCGGTCGATATTTCCACCGGAGAGATGGCGCTGGAAAGCGTGGAGCCGCAAGCGCTGGGCGCGGCGCTGGCGCGGATCGGCCCCAGCGAGATCGTAAGCCCCGAAAGTGTCGCGCCCGAGGATGCCGGATGCCTGCCCGAAGAGGCAATCGGGCGCCCAGCCCGCGATTTCGCCAGCGACAAGGGTGAAGCGCGGCTGAGGGAACTGCACGGCGTGGCGACGCTGGACGGGTTCGGCCAGTTCGACCGCGCGGCGCTGGCAGCCGCAGGGGGGCTGATTGCCTATCTCGACCATGTCGGGCGCGGCACGCTGCCCTTGCTCCTGCCGCCGCGCGCGCGGTCGGCCGCCGGCCATCTGGCGATGGACGAGGCGACACGCGCATCGCTGGAAATTCTGGTGTCCGCGTCGGGCACGCGCAAGGGCAGCCTGATCGATTGCCTCGACCGGTGCCTGACCGGTGCGGGGGCGCGGCTGCTGGCCGAAGACCTGTCGGCCCCGCTATGCGCTGTGGATGCGATCCGCGCGCGGCTGGCGGCGGTGGGATGGCTGCACAACGATCCGCTGCTGCGCGAAGCGGTGCGCGATGAATTGCGCGCCTTGCCCGATATCGGGCGCGCCTTGGGCCGGATCGTGGCGGGACGCGGCTCTCCGCGCGATCTGGGCCAGTTGCGCGACGGGCTGGGCGTGGCGCTGGCCTTGCAGGAACGGCTGGCCGGGCGCGGCGAAATGCCCCCGTTGATTGGGGCCCTGTTACCGCGCCTGCAGGGGCATGGCGCGATGATCGAGCTGTTCTCCCGCGCGCTGGTCGAAGCCCCGCCGACCGAACGGTCGCAAGGCGGGTTCATCGCGGCAGGCTATGACGCGTCGCTGGATGAATTGCGCGATATCGCCAAGAACGGGCGGCGCGCGATTGCCGCGCTTGAGGCGAAATATCGCGACCAGACGGGCATCGCATCGCTGAAGATCAAGCATAACGGCGTGCTGGGCTATTTCATCGAAGTGCCTGCGGGCCGCGCCGATGCGCTGATGGCGCCGGACAGCGGCTTTACCCACCGGCAGACGATGAAGGGCGCGGTGCGCTTCAACGCGCTTGCCCTGCATGAGGAAGCCAGCCGCATCGCCGAAGCGGGCGGCAGGGCTCTGGTGGCCGAGGAAGCGCATTTCGAAGAGCTGGTGAACGCCGCCATCGACGCGCGCGAGGCCATTGCCGTCACCGCGCAGGCGCTGGCCCGCATCGATGTCTGCGCCGGATGGGCCGAACGTGCAGGCGAAGGGGCCGGATGGACCATGCCCGAGGTGGAGGACAGCCCGACGCTGGCCATCGCCGCCGGACGCCATCCGGTAGTAGAGGAAGCACTGGCCAAAGCGGGCGAGCGTTTCGTTGCGAATGATTGCGCGCTATCGGCTTCGTCACGTCTGTGGCTGATCGGCGGGCCGAACATGGGCGGCAAATCGACATTCCTGCGGCAGAACGCGCTGATCGTGCTGATGGCGCAGGCAGGCGGCTTCGTTCCGGCAGAGGCAGCGCGCATCGGGCTGGTCGACCGTCTGTTCAGCCGTGTCGGTGCATCGGACAATCTGGCGCGCGGACGTTCGACCTTTATGGTCGAAATGGTCGAAACCGCCGCGATCCTGTCGCAGGCCACCGACCGCAGTTTCGTCATTCTGGATGAAGTCGGGCGCGGGACCAGCACCTATGACGGGCTGGCGCTGGCATGGGCGGTGGCCGAAAGCGTGCACAGCACGCTGCAATCGCGCTGCCTGTTCGCGACGCATTACCACGAACTCTCCCGCCTTGCCGAAAGCTGCGAGGCGCTGTCGCTGCATCACGTTCGCGCGCGCGAGTGGAAGGGCGATCTGGTCCTGCTGCACGAGCTGGCCGAGGGGCCAGCCGACCGGTCGTACGGCCTGTCGGTGGCGCGGCTGGCGGGTCTGCCCAAACCGGTGATCGCGCGGGCAAAGGCCGTGCTCGACAGGCTGGAAAAAGGCCGCGCGGAAACCGGCGGGCTGGCGGCGGGTCTGGGTGAACTGCCCCTTTTCGCCGCCGCGACCGAGGCAGCGGAGGAGCAATGCGACACATTGCGCGAAACCCTGCGCGACCTTGACGTCGACGCACTCTCCCCGCGTGAGGCGCTGGACATGCTGTACCGGCTGAAATCCGAGGCGGGTGAGACGCCCTAGGCGCGGCGGGAACCCGTATGCCGGCCAGCCGGTTCCCACTCTATGGTCAAGGACGATCCCTATAACCGCAATGCCGGTGACGAAGACCGCGACGATCTGGCGCAGGAGCGCACCCATATGGCCGAAGACCGGACCGTCATGGCGGTCGAGCGGACCTATGCCGGCTGGATCCGCACATCTTTCGGTGCGATCGCGATAGGGCTGGGGTTCAAGGCGCTGTTCGGCGCGCTGGAACCATGGTGGGTGGCGCGTGCGATCGCCAGCGTATTCATTGTGCTGGCAGCGGTTCTGGCTATTCTGGCGGAACGCCGCGCCTGCCGCTCCCTGCAAAGGATGCGCGGGCACGCGGTTGACCGTCCCGATGCGCCGCACCTGCGCTATATCGCATGGGCCGTCTGCGCGGGCGCCGTGGTCCTGATTGCCGCCATCTGGCTGCTGCTCGACATGCAGCCGTCGGGCGGCAATCCGGCTTAAGATATATCAGCTGTCCGAATTACGCGGTTCGTCTTCCATGATGTTGCGGTGGCCGTATTTCTGTTCGTTGTCGTCCATGTTCGGCTCACCGTCATAGGCGCTCATGTCGATGCCGCCGCGATCCATTTGTTTCATGTGATCGACAAGGTCTTCGGTATCGTCGTCTTCGGTCACCGAACCGACGGCCTTTTCGCTATCTTCGTCAAGGCCATAGCTTGACGGGCTGCGGCCGCTGGCCTGATCAGCGACGGTCTGGGCTTGCTCGTCCTTGTCGATCTGTTCGTCATTGACGGTTTCGGGGGCGAGATCGCTGCGCGGATTGGCCATTTTTCGTGTCCTGTTTGCAAAGCCTGAACGCATCAGGCGGTTTGCAGGGGAAACGAATGGCAGGGGCGGCAGGTTCCGGGGGCCTACCTGTTACCGGCGGGCACCCACAACACATCGTCGCGCCCGCCATCATTGGCAAGGCGGGCCAGCACGAACAGCAAGTCGGACAGCCGGTTGATATAGGCGCTGGCGGCGGGGTTCACCGGCACTTCTGCCGCCATGGCGACCACGCTGCGTTCGGCGCGGCGCGCGCTGGCGCGGGCGATGTGCAGCCGCGCGGCCGCTTCGCTGCCGCCGGGCAGGATAAAGCTTGTCAGCGGTTCCAGCCGTTCGTTCGCATCGTCGATTGCGCTTTCCAGCCAAGCAGTCTGCGATTCCACCATGCGCAGCACCATCTCTGACGGCGCGAAATCGCCCCCGTCCGCCAGAGGGGTCGCCAGATCGGCGCCCAGATCGAACAGATCGTTCTGCACGCGCCGCAGCAACGCGCCCGTCGGGTCGTCGCCGAGCGCCACCACCGCAATGCCGATTGCGCAATTGGCCTCGTCCACTGCGCCGATCGCTTCCATGCGGGCGTGATGTTTGGGCAGGCGCGACCCGTCGACAAGGCCGGTCGTGCCATCGTCACCCGTGCGGGTGTAGATCTTGTTCAGCCGGACCATCGGAACTGTGCGAACTAGCGCGCGATCAGCAGCAGCAGTGCCACCACGGCAATCGCCGCGGCCTGATATTTGATGCGCGCGAACATCGCCTTGTTCTGGCGAAGCTGCATTTCCTTCACCCGTTCCTCGCCGCCTTCCAGATCGAGTTTCGTCGTTTGCATGAATGCGACGATCCCGCGCACCAAAGAGACGACGACCATGACGACCAGAATGATAATGGCGATGATGAGGATGATGTTCATGCCGTCCAGATAGGGATTGCGGCAGTTAAATTCCAGCGATTCCGTAACCGCCCGATCCGGCGGTCAGCCCGTCCGGAAAATCGCCGCTGCGCAGCCGCGCGGCCAGCGCCTGCCCGTCCTCTCCCGCCAGCCGCCGCTGTGCGAGCGATGGCGAGCCGCGCCTTTTGGCCAGCTTCTGTCCGCCGGCCTCCAGCAGCAGGGCATGGTGATGCCACACCGGCACCGGCAATCGCAGCAAGGCTTGCAACAGGCGGTGGACATGGGTTGAGGCGAACAGGTCCATCCCGCGCGTGACATGGGTGATCCCGTCCGCCGCATCGTCCAGCGTGACGGCAAGGTGATAGCTGCCCGGCGCATCCTTGCGACCCAGCACGACATCGCCGAATATTTCGGGCGTGGCGGTGATGTCGCCCGCGATTTCGTCGGTCCATGTCAGCGGTCCGGTTCTGCGCAAGGCCTCTTCCATGTCCAGCCGCCACGCGACCGGCCCGTCGGGCGAAAAATTCGCGCCGCTGCCCGTGCGGGGCCTGCATGTTCCGGGGTAGACCGGCCCGTCCGGCCCGTGATGTGTGGCGGCGGCAGCGATTTCGGCGCGGGTGCAGCGGCATGGATAGACCAGCCCCTCGCGCCCCAGCCGGTCCAGCGCGGCGCGATGGTCCGCAATGCGCGACGATTGCCGTATCGCCTCTCCGTCCCAGTCCAGCCCCAGCCAGCGCAGATCGTCCAGCGCGGATTGCGCGAATTCCGCGCGGCTGCGCGCGCCGTCGATATCCTCGATCCGCAGCAGGAAGCGGCCCGCCTGCGGCGCTGCATTCCGTTTCGCCCGGTCATGCGCGACGATGGCGGCATAGGCATGGCCCAGATGCAGCGGCCCGTTGGGGCTGGGGGCAAAGCGGGTGGTGATCATCGCCGCCATTTCTGCCGCGCACGAAGCCATGGCGCAATCATGCATTGCCCGCGGGCGCCTGTGCATAACCATGCGGAAAACAACGGGGATAGTATGGGGACGGCCTGGGGACCGGCTGGGCATAGGCGGTGAACAGACTGTGGAAACCGCCCATCGCGCCATCTTGACCGCGCGAGTCGGTCAGGGCAGCAATCGTAATCACCATGCGACATCAAGCGGTCACACAACCCTGCCACTCAGCGCCCGTAACCGGCGCGGGTGCCAATGCTGCCGTCTGGCCGCAAACCGCCGATGCGCACCGTGGAAGGGCCGTCCAAAGGCCCTTCGCTCAAAAGGAGGCGCGGCAAAGGATATGTTTCGGGCTGAGTTGATCGAACGGAAAGCCAGACTCTCCAGCGCGGATGACGATCCCGTCCGCAAGCTGGCGAGTTGTCCGGCCCTTGTGCTCAACGCCGATTACACGCCTTTATCCTATTACCCGCTCAGCCTGTGGCCATGGCAGACCGCGATCAAGGCGGTGTTCCTCGACCGTGTCGATATCGTCGCCAGCTATGACAGAGAGGTGCACTCGCCCTCGCTCGACATGAAGATCCCCAGCGTGATTGCGCTGAAGGATTTCGTGAAACCGTCGGAATTTCCGGCCTTTACCCGTTTCAACCTGTTCCTGCGCGACCGGTTCTGCTGCCAGTATTGCGGCAGCCCAAAGCATCTGACGTTCGACCACGTGGTCCCGCGCCGTCTGGGCGGCAAGACCAGCTGGGAAAACATCGTCACCGCCTGCGCGCCCTGCAATATGAAAAAGGGCGGGCGCACGCCGAAACAGGCGCATATGCATTTGCATGTCGATCCGATCCGTCCGACCAGCTGGCAATTGCAGGAAAAGGGCCGCGGATTTCCGCCCAACTATCTGCACGAGACATGGCGCGACTGGCTCTATTGGGATATCGAACTGGAAGAATGACGGAGCGGATGGCCATGGCTTTCACAGCACTTCTGGTGCCTACCTATCGCAATATGCTGACCGCGCTGTCGGCATGGCTGGATAAGGCACAGGCCAGCGGCGGCGGCGACGCGCTGATGGCGGCGCGGCTGGCGCAGGATATGTATCCGCTGTCGACGCAGATCCGCTTTGCCTGTGTGCAGGTGCTGGAAGCCATCTATCGCCTGCAGGGCAAGCCATTGCCCGAAGTGGCCGGCGCGCTGGTGGCAGAGGGGCGCGAGGCGGGCGACCATCCCGGCACGATTGCCGAGGGGCAGCGCGTGATCGCCGATACGCTGGCGCAGGTGCAGGCGCTGGGCAGCGATGCGCTGGATATGGATGCCGACGCCGCGCTGGCGCATGAATTGCCCAATGGCATGATCATGGACCTGACCGCGCAGCAATATGCGCGCGACTGGGCGGTGCCGCAGTTCTATTTCCATGTCATGGCCGCCTATGCGATCCTGCGGCAGCAGGGCATCGATCTGGGCAAGGCGGATTATTGCGCCCATATGCTGCCCTTCATCCGGCAGGATGCGCCCGCGGGCTGACCGGCCCCGCTATGCCTTCCAGATCGAGATAGAGAGCGGATCGTGGCTGCCCTCTATCGCCAGCAGCGCGCCCGCTTCGGTCATGACGGGCCGGTCGAACGGATAGAATACCGGCCGCCAGTGCGATTTATACTCCGCGTCGGGCCGGTTTTCATAATCCACCTCTGCGTCCAGCCGGATGCGCAGCCATTGCGCCACACCATTGGCGGGGCCGCCCGTGCATTCCAGCATCAGCCGCGTGCTGCGCGCATCGGCCATCGCGGGATCGGTAAAATCAAAGGCGAACAGGGGCGCGGGCGCGCTGCGCATGACCAGATGTTCGTGATCCGCCCCCATGCGGCGCGGCGTGGTGATCAGCGGGTTGAACGCGCTGAGATCAAAGCCCGACACATCCTCGAACGCGTGGAAACTGTCCCACTCGCACAGGGCGACCATGATGTCCGCCGATTGCGGCACCATCCGCCCGCCCGGCCGCAACAAATGGCCCGCCGCATGTTTCATGGTCGGCTGCACGCCTTCCAGCAGCAGATTATTGGCCAGAATTTCGCCCACGATCACGTCGACGGGCCCGCCCAGATCGGCCTCTGCATCCAGATCGGTGGAGCAGCGGGGAATCACGCGGATACGGTCGGCCATGCCGTTTTGCGCCACGACCTGCGCGGCGGCATCGGCCAGCAGCGGGTCCATTTCGACCGCGATGACTTCGCGCGCACCCGCGCGCACCGCCATCATTGCCAACAGGCCCGATCCGGTGCCGATATCCAGCACACGGTCGCCGGGGCGGACATTGGCGGCGATGGCCCGTTCGAACGCATCGTTTCTCTGCCGGTCATGCAGCATCGACAAATGCCATGACGGGATGGCCCCGCCGATCTGCCCCCCGATGCTGCGGCGCAATTCGGACCCCTGCGGCGCGCAGTCGCGTGCGCGGAGCAACAGGGCGCGCGATTGTTCCCACATGCCCAGCCGCGACGCGCTTTTGGCGATGCCCAGCAAGCGGGCGGGATCGTCCCCGGCATTGCGCACGAACAGGTCGAAATTGGCGCGCAACCGGTTATGAGCGTCTGCGTCGAAACCCATAGGCATCCGTTCGAGAGTGCGACCCCTCTGGCGCATGATAGCAACGATCGATGCGCCTTCGGACGACTATTCCGGATGTGCGGGAGGCCTGTTCATGACATTTGCCGATAGATTGGTAACAGAACGGGTGGGCCCGATGGCCTAGATCCAACCCGCCAGCTCGCGGCGGACCAGTGCCTCCAGCATGTCCATCCCGGCCGCCCCGTCGTTCAGGCAGGACAAGGCGGCGAATTGCTCTCCCCCCGCGCCGGTGAACTGGTCGCGCCCCTGCATGGCAAGCTCTTCCAGCGTTTCGAGGCAGTCGGCGGAAAATCCGGGGGCCGCGACGGCCAGGCGTCTGGTGCCTGCCTTCGCTTCGGCCTCAAGCACCTGATCGGTCGCAGGTTCCAGCCATTTGGCCCGGCCAAAGCGGGACTGGAAGCTGACTTCGATACGCAGGTCCGGATGGGTCCGCGCCATGGCTTCGGCCAGCAGGCGCGCGGTCTTGCGGCATTGGCAGTGATAAGGATCGCCCAGATGCAATGTCCGTTCGGGCATGCCGTGATAGGACAGCAACAATACTTCGGGCATCCAGCCCAGCGCCGCGACCTGCCGCCCGATATCGGCATGCAGCGCCGCGATATAGGCCGGATCGTCGTGATAGGGAGGCAGGGTGCGGATAGCAGGCTGCCAGCGCATGCCGGCCATTGCGCGGCTCAGATGATCCACCGCCGTCGCGGTCGTCGCCGCCGAATATTGCGGATAGAGCGGCGCGAACAGGATGCGGTCGAAGCCCGCGTCTTTGAGCGCCTGAACCTTGTCGACGATCGCGGGCTTGCCATAGCGCATGGCCCAGTCGACCCTGATTGCATCGCCCATCCGTTGCTGCAACGCCTCTGCCTGCCGCCGCGTGATCGCCGCCAGGGGCGAGCCATCGTCGGTCCAGACCTGTTGATACGCATGGGCGGATTTCGCGGGCCGCGTGTTGAGGATGATGCCGCGCAGGATCGGCTGCCATGCGATGGGCGGAATTTCGACCACGCGCCGGTCGGACAGGAATTCGGCCAGATAGCGCTTTACCGCGCCCTTTTCCGCAGCATCGGGCGTGCCCAGATTGACCAGCAGCACCGCCACCCGTCCCACCGGCGCGGCGGGATGGTCGGCGGGACGCGAAAGGGGGGTGAGATTGCTCATCGCGCTATGCTTCCGTCGGGCAGCTCCACCGGCCCGTCATAATCGGGCGCGGCGGCATCGGGGGTGACGTCCTCGGCAGCCGGTTCGGCGATGCCACCTTCGGACTGGGCGGCAGGATCGGATGCGGCAGGGTCAGACGGGCCGGAACCGGATGGGGACCCCGAAACTTCGGCAATGCGGATCGGCATGGTGCGGTAACGGTTACCCGTCGCGGCGCGCAGCGCATTGGCGATCGCGGGCGCCGCGGCGACCACGCCGATTTCGCCCGGATCGAACGGCGGCGCATTGTTTTCGGCAAAACCCACGCTGATTTCGGGCATCCGCCCCAGCCCCGGCAGGTTCAGCGCCGCCAGCGTGCGTTCGCGCGGCAGGCCATTGTCGAACCCGACCGCCATGCCCAGTGCCAGCGACATGCCGTACAGCAGGCCGCCTTCAATCTGTTGCAGCGCCAGATCGTAATCCACGATGCGCCCGATATCGACATAGGCCGACAGGCCCGACACTTCGACGCCGCCTCCCGTCTCGCTCGACCCCAGACGCGCATTGGCGATCACCGCGATGAAACCGCCGCCGTCGGGCCGCCCGGCCGGATCGTCCATCTGCCAGCATGCCAGCCCCTCGCTGCTGCCGTCACTGCCGCCGTCCCAGCCCGCGATCTGCGCCACCCCTTGCAAACAGGCGAACAGGCGCGGATTGTTGCCCAGCATCGAAATGCGGAACGACAGGGGCTCCTCGCCATTGGCGCGGGCGATTTCGTCGACGAAGCACTCGCTGGCGAAACAGGGCCTGATCTCGCCATTGCCGCGCAGCCGTCCCGACGGAATGCCGACATCGGCGGACACGCAATCGACCAGCAATTCGGGAATGGCATAGGGCGGGCGGTGGCCCATCAGACTGGCGGGATCGGTGGTGCCTGCCGCCGTTTCCATCGCCGCCTCTGCGCGCAGGCCGTTATCCAGCCTTTCGTGCATCTCGCGGGCTGCGGGGGGCGCGGCGATGCGGCTGTGCCATGCGCGGATCGTGCCTTGCTGGCCGACCAGCGCGCGGCAGCCGATCCGCGCGGGCGGCAGGGGCAGGGCACGCAAATGCTCCTGCCAGCGTGAATAGGTCAGTTGCACCGGCCTGCCGATCGCATAGGCAATGGCCGCAACCTCGCGCGCGATGGCGATGTCCAGCCGCGCATCGAAACTGCCGCCCGCGCCCACGGGCAGCAGCACGACATCGGCTTCCTTGATGCCCAAAGCCTCGGCCGCGGCCCGGCGGGCGGCGCCGGGGGCCTGCGTCGCCATCCACAGCGACAGCCGCCCGTCGAGAAAACGGGCCGTGGCGCTGGCGGTTTCGATGGTGCCGTGGATCTGCGGGGCAAAGCTGTATTCCGCCTCGGTCACGCCCATCGATTGCAGCGCGGCGGCGGGGTCGGCCTGCTGGAACAGCACTTGCGGATCGCCTTCGGCCAGCGCCTGGTCCAACGCGCCGGCGATGCGCGTATCGTCGGGCAGGTCGCGGCCCGGGCGGAAACGCGGCTTCATCGCCTTCAGCGCCTTTTCCGCGGCCCATTGGCTGGCCCCGACACAGGCGAACCAGCCCTCCCCCTCGACCCGTCCCAGATAGCCGATGACCCGCCGCCCCGCATCGGCATCGAAACTGTCGAGCCTGCTGTCGGCCAGCGGGCCATGCGCGATGGCGGCGAACACCATGTCGGGCAGGCGGATATCGCCCGCGAAAGGATAGCTGCCGTCGACTTTCGACGGGACGTCCAGCCTGCCGAAATAGCCTGCATCGCCGGGGCCGGCATCGCCCGTCATTTCGGGCAGCGTCGCGGTTGCGGGATCGGGCAGCAAGGGCGCGGGATCGGGGGGCGACAATTGTGCCGCTTCGTCAACCAGCTCGCCAAAGCGCAGGCTTTTTTCACCGTGACGGATAAAGCCCGCCTCGGCCGTGCATTCCTCGTAATTCACGTCCCAGCGGTTGGCGGCGGCCATCGCCAGCACCGCGCGCACGGCGGCGGCGGCCTCGCGCAGTTCCTGTTCATAGGCCGCGATGCCGGTCCCTTCGGCCGTGGCCATCAGCCGTTCGGTTTCGGCATGGCGGCGGACCAGATAATCGTCCGGATCGTCCGCGGTGCCCAGAATATTGTCCGACCACAGGGCCGACCAGCGCGCCGCCAGCACCGGATCGGCATAGGCGGCGCTGATCGCGGCAGGCTCCACCGCCACCTGCCGCCAGTCCGCGCCCAGTTCCTGCGCGGCGATGCGCGGCAGCAGCGTGGTGACGCCCTGCCCCATTTCCAGCTGCGGCACGGCCACGGTCACCACGCCGTCGCGGCCCACTTTCAGCCATGCGTTGAATGCCTGTTCGCCATCGGCGGCAGGCAGGGGGACCGGATAATCGCGCGGCATCATCGCCCAGATCGCGATCAGCCCGCCGCCCGCCGCCGCGCCGATCAGCAGGTTGCGCCGCGTAAGATGCGGGCCGATTTTTGCGCGCAGTCCCGCCGTTCCGGTCATCGCACACCCTTTAGCAAACTATCCGCCAATGCGGCAAAGGCATCGGCAATCGGCCCTTCCCCGGCGGCAGGGGGCGTGCCTGCGTCGCTGGCGGTGCGGATGTCGATCGAAAGCGGGATGCGGCCCAGAAACGGATAGCCCAGCCGCTTTGCCTCTGCCTCTGCCCCGCCGGTGCCAAACGGGTCGCTCGCCTCTCCGCAATGGGGGCAAACATAGCCTGCCATATTCTCCACCACGCCCATGACGGGCACATCGGCCTTTTCGAAAAAGGCGATCGCGCGGGTGGCATCGATCAGCGCCAGATCCTGCGGCGTGGACACGATGACCGCGCCCGCTGGCTTGAATTTCTGGATCATCGTCAGCTGCACGTCGCCGGTGCCGGGCGGCAGGTCGATCACCAGATCGTCGATATCGCCCCAATCCGCTTCCAGCAGCTGGGTCAGCGCGCCTGCCGCCATCGGCCCGCGCCATGCGATGGCCTTCCCCGCCTCGACCAGCTGGCCCATTGACAGCATCGAGACGCCCCACCGGCTGTGCACGGGGATCAGCTGCTTGTCGCGCGCGGTTGGCTTTAGATCTTCTGCCGCCAGCAGTCGCGGCTGCGACGGGCCATAGATATCGGCATCGACCAGCCCGACCTTGCGCCCCTTGCGCGCCAGCGCCACCGCCAGATTGGCCGACAGGGTGGATTTGCCCACCCCGCCCTTGCCCGACCCGACCGCGATCAGGCGCGGGCCTTTCGGCGCGGCGGCAGGGGCGGCATCGCTTCGCTCGGCCATATGGGCAACGCGAATATCGCCCACATCCATATCCGCCAGCGCCGCGCGCACGTCGCGTTCCAGCGCATCGCGCGCCGCCGCGTCCATGCCGCCCGTTTCCAGCACAAGCGTCACCGCCCCCGTCGCGCCGACGCGCGCGCCCGCCAGCCGGTCACCGGCAATCGGGGCAAGGCGGGACTGTATCGCGGCGAGAGGGTTCGGCACAGGGTCGTTTGCTTGATCGGACATGCGCCCTGCACTGGCAGCTTGATGCGAAAAATCCAATGGCACAAAAACGATTTCGCCCATCGCATTTGTCGCAAGCGGCCCGCGACGCGCATTTTTGAACCCGCCACGCTTTTTGAAACGCGGCCCCTGTTTTTATCGCCCCGCATACCTATAAGGATAGGCATGAAAGAGATGGGCGGGTCCTTGAAGGACGCAATATTGGGCATGGTCGGTCGCAATCCCTGGGGATCGGCCGGCGGCGGCAGCGACGAACCGCCTTCGGGCGACAATTCCAATGGAGGCGACGCGCCTGCATCGGACGGTGACGGCACACCGCCTGCAAAGCCTGCGTCAAAGCCAAAGAATCCTTGGCTGCCCGAAGGGGGCGCCGGTGCCGCGGGCGGCCCGCGCCGCGCCGCCAATATCGAGGATCTGTTCGGACGCCGCGGCCAGCGCGGCGGCGGCCCAAGCGGCGGCGGGGGCGGCAATTTCCCCCGCATGCCACAGGCACCGGGCGGGAAAAGCTGGGTGCCGCTGGTCGTTGTGGCCGTAGCGGCGCTGTGGCTCCTTATCACCAGTTTCCACATGATCGATCCCAAGGAACAGGGGATCGTCACCACCTTTGGCAAATATGAAAAAACGCTCAGCCCGGGTGTGTCCTTCACCCTGCCATGGCCGATCCAGCAGGTCGATGTAGAGGATGTCACTTCCATCCGGCGCGACACCATTCCCGAGGGAGAGGGTGAGAAGCTGATGCTGACGGGCGACCAGAACCTTGTCGACCTGTCCTATCTGATCCGCTGGAACATCAAGGATCTGAAGCTCTATAAATTCCAGCTGGCCGAACCGGACGAGACGGTGAAGGAAGTGGCCGAGGCCGCGATGCGCGCTTCGGTGGCAGAGGTGACGCTGGATCAGGCCCTGTCGGGTTCGGGCCGCGCAGAGATCGAGCGCAGCGTCGCCGTCAATATGCAGGCGCTGCTCGATGCATATCGCGCGGGCATCAATATCCAGGGTGTCGAAATCAAAAAGGCCGATCCGCCGGGTCAGGTGATCGACAGCTTCCGCAAGGTGCTGTCCGCCCAGCAAGAGGCCGAGGCCGACATCAACCGCGCGCGCGCATGGGCCGAACAGGTCACCGCCCGCGCCGAGGGTGAGGCGCAGGAGTTCAACGAGGTGTACCAGCAATATCGTCTGGCCCCCGAAGTGACCCGCCGCCGCATGTATTACGAAACGATGGAGCGCGTCTTGCGCGAGACTGACAAGACCGTGGTCGAAGCCGATGGCGTCGTCCCCTATCTGCCGCTGCCCGAAGCACGGCGCGGCAGCCGCGCGGCGACCGCGCAGGCGCCCCGGACCACGCAGGAGTCGAACTGATGGACGCGATCTGGGAACGCTGGAAACTGGCGATCATCGGCGGCGCCATCGCAGTGGCGGTGGCCCTGTCCTCCTTTATCGTGGTGCCCGAAACCATGCAGGCCGTGATCATCCGCACGGGTGAGCCGGTGCGCGTGGCCAACCGGTTCCGCCCCAATGCCGATTTCGGCCATACCGGCGCGGGCATCGTCTATCGCCTGCCGATTTTCGAACGCGTCGTCTGGGTGTCGAAACAGGTGATGGATGTCGACATGCAGCGGCAGGAAGTGCTGAGCCGCGACCAGCGCAGGCTGGAAGTCGACGCCTATGCGCGGTTCCGTATCATCGATCCGGTTCTGATGGTCGAAACCGCCGGCAGCACCGACCGCGTGGCCGAAGCCTTGCAGCCGATCCTGAATTCGGTTCTGCGGCAAAGGCTGGGCACGCGCAGCTTTCAGGCGCTGATCACTGCCGAACGCAGCGCCGCCATGGACGAGATCCGGCAGGGTCTGGACAAGGAAGCGCGCGAATATGGGGCACAGGTCATCGATGTGCGCATCAAGCGCGCCGATTTGCCCGAAGGGCCGCTGGAAACCGCCTTTACCCGCATGGAAACCGCGCGCGAGCAGGAATCGCTGACCATTCGGGCGCAGGGCGCGAAACGCGCGCAGATCATCCGCGGCGAGGCGCAGGCCGAAGCGGCCAAGACCTATGCCGATGCGTTCAACCAGGACCCCGAATTCTACGATTTCTATCGCGCCATGCAAAGCTATGACGCCGTGTTCGCCGATGACAGCGTGGGCAGCGAAAGCTCTATCATCATGTCGCCGGACAACGAATATCTGCGCCAGTTCCGGGGCCGCCGTTAATCCGGCGCCCGGATTTGGCATAAGGGCGCGTTTATTCAATCGGCGTTCAGGGCGCGTGGCGTGAATGGAAAATTACGGGTTCGCACCCATATATCGAAAAACCGCCACACGAATTCATGAATCCAGATTTCAAGAGGACCAAAATCGTGCGTTACGCCTATTCGGTCACTGCCGCGCTGCTTGCTGGCGGCGCAGCCCTGTCCTTCGCCACCGGATTTCCCGCCGGTGCGCAAGTCGCCCAGAACGACGATGCGTCGATCAACCGCGTGGTGCCCCGTTCGGGCGCGCCCGCCAGCTTTGCCGACCTGACCGCGCAATTGCAGCCTGCGGTGGTCAATATCTCCACCCGCCAGCGTGTGCAGGTGGCGAATAATCCGTTCGCGGGCACCCCGTTCGAGGGGCTGTTCGGCGGCGGGCAAAGCCAGACGCGCGAGGCGCAGTCGCTCGGCTCGGGCTTTATCATCAGCGCCGACGGCTATGTGGTCACCAACAACCACGTGATTTCGGTGCAGGGCAATGGCGAGCTGGAATCGATCACCGTCACCATGCCCGACGGCGCGGAATACGATGCCGAACTGGTCGGCAAGGATCCCGAATCCGACCTCGCCGTGCTGAAGATCAGCGGCGACAGGGATTTCCCCTTCGTCGAATTCGGATCGTCGAGCGATGCGCGCGTGGGCGACTGGATCATCGCCATCGGCAATCCGTTCGGCCTGGGCGGCACGGTCACCAGCGGAATCATTTCCGCCGTGTTCCGCAACACCAATTCGGGCGGCATCTATGACCGCTATCTGCAGACCGACGCCGCGATCAACCGCGGCAATTCGGGCGGCCCGATGTTCGACATGCAGGGTAATGTGATCGGCATCAACAATGCCATCTTCTCGCCCACCGGCGGCAGCGTGGGCATCGGCTTTGCCATTCCCGCCGACACCGCCGCCCCCATCGTGAAAAAGCTGATCGCGGGCCAGACGATCGAGCGTGGCTATCTGGGCATCCAGATCAACCCCGTGACCGACGATCTGGCGTCCTCGCTGGGCTTGCAGAAGAATCGCGGCGAATTCGTGCAGTCGGTCGTACCCGGCGGCGCGGCGGATCAGGCAGGGCTGAAGCCCGGCGACGTCGTGCTGAAGGTCGCGGGCAAGGATATCACGCCCGACCAGACGCTGAGCTATACGGTCGCCAATATCGAACCCGGCACGCGCGTCCCGATCGAGGTGCTGCGCAACGGCAAGCGCATGAACCTGACCGCGACGGTCGGCCTGCGCCCCAGCCAGGAAGAGCTGGCCAACAGCTTCAGCAACCAGAGCGAGGATGACGACGAAGGCTTCGGCAATCCCGGCACTGGCGGCGAGCAGGAATATATCGCCGAAAAGCTGGGCGTGTCGGCCATTCCGCTGACGGCCGAAATCCGCCGCCAGCTGGGCGTCAGCGCCGATCTGCAAGGCATGGTGATCGCCGCCGTCAACGGCAGTTCCGACGCCGCGCAAAAGGGGCTGCGTCGCGGCGACATCATCCTGTCGGCCAATTATCAGGACGTCAGCACCGTGGCCCAGCTGGAAGCTGCCGTGCGCGCCGCCGAAAAGGACAGCCGCGATGCAGTGCTGCTGCGCGTGCAGCGGCGCGGCCAGCCTGCGGTGTACCTGCCGATCCGGCTGTCGCGGGGCTGATCACCGCGCCGCGCCCAGACGGGCCAGTCAGGACGGGCCAGTTAAGACGGGCCCGTTAAAAACCAGCCATAAAAAAGGGCCGCTCCGGCAACGGGGCGGCCCTTTCGCATTGGGGCGGATCAGAGGTCCGGCCGACCTAGTTCGTCGGTGCGGGCCGGATTTCGACCACCTTGGGCTGCGCTTGCCGCGTCGGGGTGATCACTTGCTGCTGCTGCACCTGTTGCTGGCCCGATCCCGACCCCGGCGGCGCATCGCGGCGCAGGTTCTGTTCCTGCCTGCCCGTCGCGCGGTCGAGGAAGTCCTGATCGATGCCGCGCGGCTGTTCGGGCTGCCGCCCATTATCCTGGCCGCGCTCGGAGGGCGGGGTATTGCCGTAGCCTTCGGGATAGCCATTGTCGTAATAGCCGTCGCGGTAGCCGTCGGGCCCGTAACCCGCCGCATCGCCGGGGCGCGAACCGTCATCGGGCGGCGCGCGGTAATCGCGGCCATAGGGGTCGATGGGATTCCCCTCCTCGTCGAAGAAATAGTAATCGCCGCCCTCGCCGCCGAACCATGCCTCGTCATCGGGCTCCAGCTGCCATTCGGGCATGGTCAGCTCGGTCGTGAATTCCTCGACCGGGCGTTTGGCCGTCGCAACCCGCATATAGGCCGCCCATGCCCGCGCGGGCGCGGTGCCGCCCTGCAATCCGGCCACGCGCGAATTATCGTCCTTGCCCATCCACACGCCGGTGGTGATGCCGCTGGAAAAGCCCATGAACCAGCCGTCCTTGTTGGAACTGGTCGTGCCGGTCTTGCCCGCTGCAGGCCGCCCGATCTGCGCCGCACGGCCCGTGCCGGTGTTCACCGCCGTTTGCAGCAGATCGGTCATTTGCGCCGCCACATAGGGCGCGACCAGCTGGTCCTGCCGCCCGCGCTTGCGTTCATACAGCAGGTCGCCGTCCGCCGTGGTAACGCGCGTGATGCCATAGGGTTCGACCGAACGCCCTTCGGCCTGAACGGCGGCGAAGGCACCGGTCAACTCGATCAGGCGAACCTCCGATGCGCCCAGCACCATCGACGGATAGGTGCTGATCGGGCTGGTGATGCCGAAACGGCGCGCCATGCTGGCCACCGTGCCGAAACTGACCGACTGGCCCAGCTGTGCCGCCACCGTGTTCTTGGAATAGGCAAAGGCCGCGCGCACGTCGATCTTGCCCGCATAGGTTCCGCCCGAATTACGCGGGGTCCAGCCGTCGATGGTGATCTGCCGGTCATAGACGGGCGTGTCGGGGGTATAGCCCGCTTCCAGCGCGGCGAGATAGACGAACAGCTTCCACGCGGAACCCGGCTGGCGCTGGGCCTGCGTGGCGCGGTTGTAATTGCTTTCGACGTAATCGGTGCCGCCCACCAGCGCCAGCACTGCGCCGTCGCGGTCAAGGCTGACCAGCGCGCCCTGCGCCCCGCCCGGAACGTTGGATTTCACTGCCGTGGTCGCCGCGCGCTGCATGCCGACATCCAGCGTGGTCCACACCTCGATCGGTTCGAAACTGTCGGGCACCAGAAAATCGAGCTGCGGCAGCACCCAATCGGTGAAATAGCGGACCGAGTTCTGGCCGTGATCCTCTTTCAGCTTCACCGTGCTGACGTCGATACGGTCCGCTTCGGCCCCGCTGATATAGCCTTCCTGCTGCATCAGCCGCAGGACGATGGCCGCACGCGCTACGGCCGCATCGGCATCGGCCGTAGGGGAATAGCGCGACGGCGCCTTGACCAGACCCGCGATGA
The DNA here is from genome assembly GCF_020985325.1 of Croceicoccus sp. Ery5. Lineage (NCBI taxonomy): Bacteria > Pseudomonadati > Pseudomonadota > Alphaproteobacteria > Sphingomonadales > Erythrobacteraceae > Croceicoccus > Croceicoccus sp. Ery5. The sequence continues at coordinate 126,776 of NZ_CP087587.1, read as the reverse complement.
TCGCTGCCTCTGCCGGTTCGAGCTGGGTGGCCGGATGGCTGAAGAACAGACGGCTGGCCGAATCGATGCCATAGGCACCGCCGCCGAAATAGACCTTGTTCAGATAAAGCTCGAGGATCTGGTCCTTCGAGAATTTCTGTTCCAGCGCCAATGCAAGGATCGCCTCGCGCGCCTTGCGGTCGAAAGTCTTGTTGTTGTTAAGGAAGATATTGCGCGCCAGCTGCTGCGTGATCGTCGATCCGCCTTGCCGCCACACGCCCTTTTCCACGCGCACCATCAGCGAACGGGCGACGCCGATGGGATCGACGCCGTAATGCGAATAGAAACGGCGGTCTTCCACCGCGACCATCGCATCCTTCATCACTTGCGGGATTTCGCCCGAATCCAGCCATTCGCCATAGCTGGGGCCGATCGACACCAGTTCGCGCCCGTCGCGCGCGCGCACGACGATCATCTGGCCATGTTCGCTGGCCTTCAAGGTCGAATAGCTGGGCAGCGAGCGCATGGTGACCATCACCGCCAGCACCAGACCGATGGCCGCCAGCACGCCGATGCCGACCAGCACCGTCAGAATACGCAGCCACCAGCGCTTTTTCGGTTTCTCTGAATGACGCGGCCGTCCGCCTGCACTATTCGACGAACGCCGCTTGCCGTTTCTGGCCATTACCCGCCTATCAACTCATCGGTGCCGCATCGCGCGCAGCCCCGTCCAAACAGACATGGCGATGCGATATGCAGGCAGAACCCATGCTGAACAGGGTTACCGATACGGGAACCCCGTTCAAGCGGGCGGGGCGATCAATCTTCTGTTTTCTGGCTGTCCGCCTGTTCGAAATCCAGCGCCACGCTGTTCATGCAATAGCGCAGGCCCGTGGGTCGCGGGCCGTCGGGAAAGACATGGCCCAAATGCCCGTCGCAACTGGCGCAGCGGATCTCGGTGCGCACCATGCCGTGGCTGGTATCGGTAATCTCGCGCACCGCATCGGCGCTGACGGGCTGGAAAAAGCTGGGCCAGCCCGACCCGCTTTCATATTTGGTGTCCGATGTGAACAAAGGCGCGTGGCATCCGGCACAGCGGTACAAGCCATCGTCGTCATTGTGGTAAAGCGCGCCCGCGAATGCCCGTTCGGTGCCGCCTTCGCGCAGCACGCGATATTGTTCGGGGGTCAGCCTTTCGCGCCATTCGCTGTCGGGCAGATCAAGCTTTTCAGCCATCGTTGATCCTTTCGCCGCCCGCGCCCTTACGGCAGGGCTGGCGGCACTTGAGTGGGTGAGCCCGCGATATGGGAAGCATCGGCAGGGCCGACAAGCAGCACTGCCCCGTCGTGCCCCGTCACCACCAGCCGCGCGCCGACCTGTGCATCGGGGCCGCGCGCGATCCATTCGCTGTCGCCGTGTTTCACCCGCCCGCTACCGCCGCTGATCGCAGTGGTTACGACCACCGCCTCGCCCACCAGCCGCGCGCCGCGGTCATTCATCAACGGGTCGCTGCTTTCGATGGGGTGCATCGACAGCCAGTGCCGCGCGGCGACGACCGACATGCCCGAAAACACCGCGAAGATCAGCACTTGTATGGCAACCGCCAGATCGGCCACCCCCACCACCAGCGCCGTGGCAAAGGCGGCCAGCCCCAGCCAGATCAGGAAATAGCCGGGCGCCAGCATTTCCGCCGTCAGCAGCAATGCACCCAGAATCAGCCACAGCCAGTGATGATCGATGCCGTCGAAAATGCCCATAGAAGTAAATCCTATCCCGAACGCGGCACACCGCTGCCCGTATAGGGACGCTGCGGCGGCTGGGGCGTTTGCGGCGGCACACCGGCCTGCACATTGCCCGACCCGCTGCCCACGGCATCGCGCACCAGCTCTCCGATCCCGCCCAGAGTGCCGATCAGCTGCGTCGCCTCGACAGGGAACAGGATCGTCTTGGCATTGGGGCTGGTCGCGAAATCGCCCACGGCCTCGACATATTTCTGCGCCACGAAATAGTTCAGCGCCTGCGTGCCCGATGTCGCGATGGCGTCCGATACGACCCGCGTCGCCTCTGCCTCGGCCTGTGCCTGCCGTTCGCGCGCCTCGGCATCGCGAAAGGCGGATTCGCGGCGGCCCTCCGCTTCGAGGATGCGCGATTGCTTTTGCCCCTCGGCGCGCAGGATCGCGCTGGCGCGGTCGCCCTCCGCCTCGAGGATTTCGGCGCGCTTCAGGCGTTCGGCCTTCATCTGGCGGGCCATGGCTTCGGAAATATCGACCGGCGGGCGGATATCCTTGATCTCGACCCGCGTGATCTTCACGCCCCACGGGCTGGTCGCATGATCGACCACCGACAGCAGCCGCGCATTGATGTCGTCACGCTGCGACAGCGTTTCGTCCAGATCCATCGACCCCATCACCGTGCGCAGGTTCGTGGTCGTCAGCGCCATGATCGCATTATGCAGGCCCGACACTTCATAGGCCGCCTTGCCCGCATCCAGCACCTGAAAGAACACCACCGCGTCGACGCCGACCATGGCATTGTCCTTGGTGATGATTTCCTGCCCCGGGATATCGAGCACCTGTTCCATCATGTTGATCTTGTGCCCGACACGGTCGACCAGCGGCACGATCAGATGCATGCCGGGATGCGCGGCATTGGTGAAACGGCCCAGCCGTTCGATCGTATAGACATGCCCCTGTCGCACCACGCGCACGCTGGTGACCAGCAGGATCACCACGAACACCAGCACCGCGATTATGGTCGCTTCCATGATTTTTCCGCCCCCTTATTGCGAATTCTTGCGCCAAACCGCCCCCTTTGCGGCCCGTTTGCGCGCATCATGCGCAGTTTTCCCGCGCTTTTCCAGCCAAAGCGGGCCGAACAGGGGCTGGCCGACACAATATGTCACCAAGGTCTTATTTCCCTTTGGCCGGAAGATGGCTAGAAAGGGGTAGCAATGGCTTATGGCGATATCACCCGCAGCCCCGCCGCCAGCGGTGAGGCACAGTCGGCGCGCGAGCAACAACGGCTCGACGCATTGGCGGAGTATGAGGTTCTCGACAGCGAGGCCGAGCAGGCCTTCGACGAGATTGTCTTCATCGCCAAGACCGTCTGCAATGCCCCCACCGCGCTGATCAGCCTGGTGGAACGGGACCGGCAATGGTTCAAGGCGCGCGTCGGCCTCGACGCCTGCCAGACCCCGATCGAACAATCGGTCTGCGCCCATGGCATGCACAGCACCGAACTGCTGGTGATTCCCGATCTGACGGCGGATGCGCGGACCAGGGACAACGCGCTCGTCACCGCAAAGGATGGCGTGCGGTTCTATGCGGGCGCGCCGCTGGTGACGCCTGCGGGCGTGGTGATCGGCATGCTGTGCGTTCTGGATGGCGTGCCGCGCCCCGGCGGGCTGGACCCGACGCAAAAGCGCATTTTAAAGGCGCTGGCGGGGCAAGTGGTGGACCAGTTGGAACTGCGCAAATCGCTGCGCGCCGCCGCGCGCGAGGTGGAGCAGCACCGGTCGCAGACCGAAGTGCTGCGCAATGCCAGCAAACGCCTGCAACTGGCCGAGGAAGCGGGCAATGTCGGCGCGTTCGAACTGAATATCGACACCCGCATGGTCAAGGTCAGCCCCGAATTCTGCCGCATCTACGGCTTTGACAATGTCGAGACGATTCACGGCGGCGCGATCGGCGACCGGCGCAAGATCCCGGCCGACAAGCGGGTCGAGGAAAGCAGCATGGCGGACCCCGACCGGCAAGTGGTCGAGGAATACGAGATTATCCGCGCCAATGACGGTGCGGTGCGCTGGGTGGAAATGCGCGCCCGCTATGTCCCGCCCGAAAACGGCGCTGCGCCCGCCTTTGTCGGGATCGTCACCGATGTGACCGAACAGCACGCCGTAAATGAAGAAATTGCCCACCGGCTGAAAAACACGCTGGCGCTGGTGCAGGCGGTGGCGGGCCATACGTTGCGCGATATTCCCGATCCCGGCCCCGTGCGCGAATTCAACCGCCGCGTCGCCGCGCTGGCTACTGCGCATGATCTGCTGCTCAGGCGCAGCCGCTCTTCGGGCCGGTTGCAGGAACTGGCGCGCAGCGTGTTCAGCAAGCTGGGTATCGACCAGCGGGTCACCATGCTGGGCCATGATTGCGAAATGGGATCGCGCCCCGTGCTGACCCTGTCGATGATCCTGCACGAGCTGGGCACCAATGCGATGAAATATGGCGCGCTGTCGGTGCCGGACGGCACGGTCGAGCTGAACGCCTGTATCGAAGCGGGGGAAGACGAGGCGCCGTGGCTGATCCTGCGCTGGTGCGAAACCGGCGGGCCGCCGGCAAGGGAGCCGGCGTCCAAGGGGCTGGGCACGCGGCTGATCGAACGCGGCATCGATCCCGAGGGCAAGGTCGACATGCGCTTTGGCGAGGACGGCTTTGGCCTGACCCTGTCCGCGCCCATGGCCAATCTGGCCAAATAGCCTTTCGCAAGGCCCGAAGCGCGCAAACGAAAACGGGCCCCGCAAGGCGAGGCCCGTTTCCTGTTTCAACCGCTGGCCCGATCAGGCGCCGCCGGTCGCGGCATCGGTCATCGTTGCCATCACCTTTTCGAGGTTGAAGCTGCCTGCCTTCTGGCTTGGCGGGAATTCCTTCAACGTTTCAAGGAACTTGCCGATGATCCCCTGCATGGGAACCAGAATAAAGGCGCGGTCCAGATACCAGTCCCAATAGGAATTCGACGTCACATCCGCGAATTCATAGGGGTCGGTGCGCAGGTTGAACAATTTGGGAATGCGGCCCGTGACGAACGGTTCGCCCCAAATCTGCAACGTGCCCTGACAGCGCTGTTCCATGAACAGGGCTTTCCAGTTGTCGACGCGCAGGGCCGCGACCTCGCCTTCGTCGGTCCAGTAAATAAAGCCCTGACGCGGCGATTTCTCGCCCTTGGTCAGATGCCCGACCATCGAATGACCGTCGAGGTGGACCTTGTACTTGTAACCGTCCATCTCGTGACCGGCCTTTAGCTTGCCGGTAATGTCGTCGATCCCCGCCATTTCGGCAAAGGTCGGCAGCCAGTCGAGGTGCGAGACAATATCGTTCGACACCTGGCCCGGCTCGATATGGCCCGGCCACTTGACCATGGCGGGCACGCGATAGGCGCCTTCCCAGCTGGTGTTCTTTTCCGAACGGAACGGCGTGGTGCCTGCATCCGGCCAGCTGTTGCGGTGCGGGCCGTTGTCGGTCGAATACATCACGAAGGTATTATCGGTGATGCCCAGCTCGTCGAGCAGCTTGAGCATTTCGCCGATGGCCTTGTCATGGTCGATCATCACATCGTGATATTCGGACTGCCAGCGACCGGCCTGTCCGCGGCTTTCCGGCTTGGGATGGGTGCGGAAATGCATGTGGGTGGTGTTGAACCAGACAAAGAAGGGTTCACCCGATTCCACGGTCTTGCGGATAAAGGCAGTCGCCTTTTCGACCACTTCGTCATCGATGGTTTCCATCCGCTTTTTCGTCAGCGGGCCGGTATCCTCGATCGACTGGCCGCCCTTGCCGTCGGCATGGCAATGCAGCACGCCGCGCGGGCCATAGTTCTTTTTGAAGTCGGGGAAGTCTTCGGGCTTGGGATAGTCGGGGTTTTCCGGCTCTTCCTCGGCATTCAAATGATAGAGATTGCCGAAGAACTCGTCGAAACCGTGCATGGTGGGCAGGTGTTCGTCACGGTCGCCCAGGTGGTTCTTGCCGAACTGGCCCGTGGCGTAACCGGCCGATTTCAAAACCGTCGCGATCGTCGGATTCTGTTTCAGCATGCCTTCCTTGGCGCCGGGCATGCCCACCTTGGTCAGGCCGGTGCGAACGCCGTTCTGGCCCATGATAAAGCTGGCGCGGCCCGCCGTGCAGCTTTGTTCGGCATAGTAATCGGTGAACGCCATGCCCTGTTCGGCAATGGAGTCGATGTTGGGCGTTTTATAGCCCATCATGCCCTTGGTGAAGAAACTGATATTGGACTGCCCGATGTCATCCCCCCACAGGATGAGTATATTGGGTTGCTTGGCCATTTCATGCTCCTGCTTTTTATGCGGCGGCATTCTTGCGCGACCTGACCGAATCCGGCGGCGGCGAGCGGGAGGGTGGGCCAATGATCGGGGGCGAATAATCCTCGTTTACCCCTAGAGCGTGCAGGGGCAGTCGGTAGGGGGCAGGAATCGGTCTGGGGCGCGAATAATTATTGCGCGCGCCGGTCAGGCACGCGGAGCCTGACGGCGATAGCTCAGCGCCTCGGCAACATGGACGCGGCCGGTGGTTTCCGCACCCGCCAGATCGGCAATCGTGCGCGCCACGCGCAGCAGGCGGGTAAAGCCGCGCGCCGACAACCGCATTTTTTCCGCCGCATCCATCAGCAGCGCGCGCCCCGCATCGTCGGGCGTGGCGAACCGGTCCAGCGCCTCTCCATCCAGCGCGGCATTATTGCGCATATGGGTGCCGTTCAGGCGCGCATTCTGCACCGCACGCGCGGCGCGGACGCGGGCGGCGACTTCCCCGCTCCCCTCGGCAGGGGGCGGCAGGGCAAGGTCGCGGGCCGACACCGGTTCCACTTCGACATGCAGGTCGATACGGTCGAGCAGCGGGCCGGATACGCGGCTCTGGTAATCGGCGGCGCATTTCGGCGCGCGCGAACAGGCAAGCGCGGGATCGCCCAGATGGCCGCAGCGGCACGGGTTCATCGCCGCAACCAGCTGCACGCGCGCGGGAAAAGTGACATGCGCATTGGCCCGCGCCACGCTGACTTCGCCGGTTTCCAGCGGCTGGCGCAGCGAATCGAGTGCATTTCGTTGAAATTCCGGCATTATGTAGCAAACGCACCAACACGGTGATGGTCGCAATCACAGGCAATGCGCTATGTATCGCGTATGCAGACACACGCCATATCAGCCCTGCGTGACAAGCGCGGGGAACTCGCCGGACAGATCGACGCACTACAGGACCAGCTACGCCAAGCGATGATCGACTTGGACCACGTAGATTGCACCCTACGCCTATTCGATCCTGACATTGAACTGGACGAGATAAAGCCTAAGCCGCTGCCGCCACGACATCACGCCTTCAAGGGACAGGTAACGCGGTCGATCCTTGCCATGCTTCGTGCAGAGGGGGCAATGGATGCCAAGGCCATCACGTTACGGCTGATGGCAGAGCGCGACCTGAACTTGCAGGACAAGGCGCTACAGAAGGCCATGCAGAAGCGGATAGGGGCTGCACTGCGTAACCTGCGGGAACGGGCGCTGGTACAGTCTGAGAGGGGCGCGGGTGGCTTGCTGGTGTGGTCTATATGCCGGGTGAATTAATTCACCTGCTGGGTTGATCCTGCAGAATCTTGTGCCTAGAATCCGGCACAGTTCGAGCCACAAGAGTGGCCGCGCTGCCTGAGTTAGTTCCGGTTAGAAGTTGAAACTAAGCTGGCGAGGCCAACGGCGGGTGTGCTGACACACATTCTCCCACCGACCAAAGCGCCAGCGGCGGTAAGCACGCACGAAAACGCGCTTCATACGCCACCTCCTTTATTCACGTTGGGATAGACCCAACCCCTCCGAGGGGCCTCGCGCCCCTCGCCCTTTATCAAGGGGTCTGAGGCTGGAGGGTCGAACAAAGTGGCAGCGCGACCGCCATCCTTATCGAATCGTGGTTGCAGTTGAGTCAACCGCAACAGTCATGTTTTGTTCTGAATCGGTGGAAAGCGGTCGGCTATAGCCAGTCGATGATGCTCTGCACCGCCCATGCCAGCGAAAGCAGGTAGGCGGTTAGGAGTAGGGTGAACTCTAGGCGTAGGGGCATGATGGTCGAGATCTCCACAAGTTGTGGACAAATCCACAGGCTGTGTATAAAATACACTTGACACACAGATAATGCTGCTTCGCGCTATTGCTGCATCACGTGGTGTTAGCGTATTTCTTTGAACAACGGGGGTATCGTAGATAATGGCAATTGTCTACGAGTGAGGGGCGGTCACAGTTTCTTAACTGGAACCGCCGGAGTGTCTCCGGCGTTACTGTAGTAGAAACCCAATAGGAGGCCCTGAATGACTGAGGAACTCAAGAATGCTCTTGATGCTCTAAAGGGGCAAAAAATGTCTGCTGAGGAACTTGAGGCCCAGCGCCTCAGCTTCGTCTATGGCAACGCCCCAAAGGAAGATAAAGGGACGAAAGAGGATGTGCGGAGGTCTTTGACAGAGCCGGATTACGCCACCGCATAATTTTTTAACTTGAAGACGGCACAAAAGCCCGGCCATTAGAGGCCGGGTTTTTTATTGTCGGGGTGGGTGTGGGATTATTCATAGAGCCTGAATCAGAACCGGGCGCGTTTGTATCAAAGCAAAATCGCGCGCGGCAGTTCGATTTCCTTCACACAAGCTGGGTAATCGCTACCTATGGCGTCGGCTTACAGATCGACCATGAGTTTGTTTGCGAACTTAACCGGTACGCAACTCACTACATTTCACCACAACCGGGTCAGTACAGACGGCATTACAATGTAAGAGTTGGCGAACACAGGCCTTCTGAGTGGTACTTGGTCTATGAAGAAATGGACCAATTTCTAGAGGTTCTAAATTCTAATTGGGGGAAGTGGGACGCAGTCATGCTGGCTGCCTACGCACTGTGGGGTGTGTGCAATATTCATCCATTTGCAGACGGTAATGGACGCGCAGCCAGGGCACTTTGCTACTTCGTGTTTTGCCGCAAGCAAGGAGCATGGCTTCGAGGACGTGTTGCGTTTATCGAATTAATCAAAGAGCATCGTGACAATGATTACTGTGCAATCTTGCAACGTATGCACGACGCTAAGACCGATGGAATGTTAACGAACTTAGATGAGATGACAGCATTCCTAAATGAGATGATTTTAGCCCAGTTGGCGACGGCTGACAGCTAAACTGCAAGCTAGCGTTGCCAATACCCCGCCCACTGGCGGCTCTGACGCGCTTCCATGGCGGCACCAGCGACCAGCATTGCCTGCGAACCGTTGCACTTGCGGCGGTTGTTCTCGCGCCACGCTGCCTCGCCTGCATAGGCATGGAGATACGGTCCAGCGATATGGTGATGAGTGCCGACTTCCATGCGGCGAAGGCGGGAGAAGTAACTTTCCGCCTGATTGGTGCAGGCACCGTCAGCAGAATAGGCCAGCGAATGATTGATGCGCCAAGTCTGCCAGCCAGCGTGAAGCGCATCCCAGCTTGAAGCTTCGTCAGCATGGATCACTGCAAGGTTGTCAACGCGATCACGAACATAGGGCACTGCATCACCTTCCTGACGCACCACGAAGGGCAGCGCACGGCCTCCACGCTCGCGCATGATGACAACGCACTGGCGCTTGCCGGTCTGGTTCACGGCAAGGCGACGGTCCTTGCGATCTTCCTTGTGGTTCTCAGGGCGAACGTGACCGCCAAAATAGGCACCGTCCATTTCGACAGTGCCGCCCAGCTTGGCGTCAGCCATTTCACGCGCCATCGCTTCGCGCAGCTTATGGAACAGCACGAAGGCGGTCTTATACTGAACGTCCAGATCGCGGCTTGCCTGTAGGGCGCTGATGCCCTTGGCACCGTTCACGAAGATCACGATAGCCGCCAGAAGATCGGTGAACGACAGCTTGCGCGAGGCAAAGATCGTGCCGCTGGTGACGCTGAACTGGTGATGGCAGGCAACGCACTTGAACTTGCGGCGGGTGGCAATGTTGTAGGATTCGACACAGCCGCAACGCGGGCAAACCGCTTCGCCTTCCGTCTCCGGCCAGCGCAGTTCGCAAAACGTGCGATAGGCCGCATCCTCACCCATGCGGAAAACCTTCTTGAGTGAGAGGCTGCGGGCCTGTGCCGAGAGAAGAAAGTGCTGTGCCATATCATCGTTTCCAGTGCTTATGCACTGTATATGATGGCAATAAGCCATGTTGTCAATGATAAACGTATCGCCTATGATGGCATAAAGCATCATTGGAGATAGCAATGCCCGTGCAGGAAAAGGAATGGGAGGACCGGGTGAAGGGTCTTCTGAAAGCCGAATTGAAGCGTCGGAACGTCACCTATGCCGAACTTGTCGGTAAGCTGGCGGATATTGGCGTGATGGACTCTGAGCCGAATATCAGGAACAAGATCAGCCGGGGCAAATTTACGGCGGTGTTTCTCGTTCAATGTCTAAACGCTATCGGCTGTTCTTCATTGCAGTTGCAGGATTAATCTTATCCGGGGCTAGCGCTCCACCAGAAAGCGATCAGAACGCCGAAAACAGCCAAACTGAGAACGAGATTTCGGAAGCGCTTGGGCGCATTGAGCGAGCGATCTCCAATATCGAGATACCAACGGACGAAAATCCAGCTTGCGATCCCGGCGAAGATAATCGCAATTCCGACCTTTGCGCTCAATGGAAGGCTGCGGACTCGGCTCGCGAAGCTGCTAGCTATGCGTGGGCGGGCTTGCTCGTCGGTATAGTTGGCACTGCTATGCTCATCTGGACTTTTCTGGAGCAAAGGCGGACCTCCAGGGCCCAACTCCGAGCCTATATAGCGGTCGACGCGGTGACGCTTTACCTCAACCCCGAGACTGGCGAGGCTGTCGCGGATCTGCAAATCAATAACACCGGTCAGACACCAGCTTTTCACACAGTATGGGCAGGGAATATCCGAATTGCGGATGATGGCCAAATTGAACGCGATTTGGCGGTTACAAGCCGAGAGCAGGCTCAAGGTATCGGTAGGCCAACAGAAACTGCCGTCTCCAATGGCCGACCCGCGAACGCCACCATCTACTCTAACGAACCGCTCACTCAAGAGCAGATTGACGCTGGCGTTAGGGGAGAAAAGGCCCTCTACGTCTTCGGATATGTTTGGTACGAAGACGCGTTCGGGAAAAAGCGCGTCACCGAATTTTGTTTCCGCGCCTATGAAGTCCCGCCCTCCAGTCCCAAGGTCAACGATCCTGTCGAGATGCGTTGGTACATGGCCCCGTTCCATAACAACGCTACCTAGCGCCCGCGCAGAGTTCGCACCGCAAACGATGACAAGCAGCATCGCGCAGATAGATAACCATCTACGCATTGGTGCGCTTGCTACATAATGCCGTGAAATTCAGGCAATTCGTCGAGGAACAGCACGCCCAGATGGGCAAGGCTTACTTCTCTGGGCCTGATTTTCAGCCCGCCGCCCGTCAGCGCCGCGATGCTGGCCGAATGATGGGGCGCGCGAAACGGGCGCGCGCGGCTGATGCGGCCATCCTGCAGCAACCCCGCTACCGATTGCACCATCGATGTTTCCAGCACTTCCTCGGTCGTAAGGTCGGGCAGGATTCCCGGCAGGCAACTGGCCATCAGCGATTTGCCCGCGCCCGGCGGCCCGACCATCAGCAGGTTATGCCCGCCCGCCGCCGCGATCTCCAGCGCGCGCTTGGCGGTTTCCTGCCCCTTCACCTGTTTCAGGTCGGGGCCAAGGGCGCGATCGGCCAGCTCGCCCTTTTCGGGAACAGGCAATTGCTGGACGCCTTTCAGATGGTTGAGCAGGCTGACCAGATCGGGGGCGGCAACGACGGCGGTCTCGCTCGCCCAGCGCGCTTCGGACCCTTGCGCGGCGGGGCAGATCAGCGCCTTGTCCTCGGCCGCGGCATGGATCGCGGCGGGCAACACGCCCGAGGATGCGACGATTCGCCCGTCCAGCGCCAGTTCGCCCACCGCGACATAATCCGACAATTGCTCGCCATCGGTCACGCCCATGGCAGCCAGCAGGGCCAGCGCGATGGGCAGGTCGAAATGCGATCCTTCCTTGGGCAGGTCGGCGGGCGACATGTTCACGGTGATGCGCTTGGGCGGCAGGGCCAGACCCATCGCGGCCAGCGCCGCGCGCACGCGTTCGCGGCTTTCGCTCACGGCCTTGTCGGGCAGGCCGACAATCTGAAACGCGGGAAGCCCGGATGCCAGCTGGCATTGAACTTCCACGCGGCGAACCTCGAGGCCAAGATAGGCCACCGTCTGCACCAGCGCGACCATGTTTGAGACATATCCTTGCGACCCTGTTGCCATCGGCTATGAATCAGCATCGAGGGCACTGTCCAGCCCGCTTGCCGCTTGACTCACAGCTGTAACATCAGTAACCGCGCCCCCAGCAGAGGCTGCCTCTTGATCGGGCGGCCCTTTTTGTTGGCACTGCGCGGTTACACTGCTGCGGTGTCGGAAACGCAGTCAGACTTTGGGAATTTCACCATGAAGCGCACTTTTCAGCCGAGCAATCTCGTGCGTAAGCGTCGCCACGGTTTCCGCGCCCGCACCGCCACCGTTGGTGGCCGCAACGTGCTGCGCGCCCGTCGCGCCCGCGGCCGCAAGAAGCTGAGCGCCTGAGGCTTTTCAGCCTTACGTTCACGCGATTCGCGAGATTATCAAAGCGCCGGCCGGGTTCGCCCGTGCCGGCGTTTTGTTTTGGGAATGCGTCTGATCGGCCACGCTACGCGCTGCCTGCGCGCGGCACCGGCCCACTCCCCCTCCCGACCACCCATGGCACTATCCCGTCGGGGTGGCCGGGAGGGGGAGCGGACCGTTCCATCGAGGGCAGCGATAAATCTCCCAATCCCCTCGCTGACGGCTTAGCCTGACCTTATGACCACCACCCCCGCCCCCGGCGTGATCCGCAAGCGCAGCGATTTCCTTGCCGCGAACAAGGGTTTGCGCGTGGCGCGGCCCGGTTTCGTGTTGCTGGCGCGGCCCAATGGGCTGGAGCCGGATTCGATGCGGTTCGGGATTACCGTCACCAAAAAGATCGGCAATGCCGTCGTGCGCAACCGGATGAAGCGGCGTTTCCGCGAATTGCTGCGGGCCGAATTGCCGCTGCACGGGCTGGCCGGTCACGACCATGTGCTGATCGGCCGGGACGGCGGGATAGAGCGCGATTTCACCCTGCTGCGCGAGGAATTGCGCGCCGCCCTTTCGCGTGCCCGCGAGGGTAAGGGCGATCCGCCGCGCCGGAGGAACCCGGCACGCAAGGGCCCGAAACGATGAAATATATCTTCATCGCCATCGCCCGCCTCTGGCAGCTGGGTCCCTCGCGCATTTTGCCACCTTCTTGCCGGTTTACGCCGTCCTGTTCGGAATATGCGATTCAGGCGCTTCGCAGGCATGGCACGATTAAGGGTGGATGGCTGGCGACGAAGCGACTATTGCGCTGCCACCCTTGGGGCGGGTGTGGCCATGATCCGGTTCCGTAACCGGCAATAGTGGCAACTCAGTTTTTTGGACGTGCGACCGTTTTCGCGGCGCCTGAATTTTAGATCGACTGGATTGGGATTTTGGAAAACCAGCGCAATATCTTGGTCGCACTGGTCCTTGTGGCCGTGCTGCTGTTCGGCTGGGATTCGGCCATGCAGTATTTCTATCCGCAACCCGCGGTAGAAGCCCAGCAGGCCGCGGCCGCCGACGATGCGACATCTTCGGGCCGCAACCGCGAGGGCGGGCTGACCAATGCCGCCGATATAGAGGAAGAGGCCCGCGATCTTGAAACGCAGCTGGCCGATGCAGGGCGCGTGGCCATCGCCGCGCCGTCCATCGAAGGGTCGATCAACCCCGTCGGCGCGCGGATCGACGATCTGACGCTGAACCGCCACCGCCAGACGGTGGACAAGGATTCGCCCCCCGTCCGCCTGTTTTCTCCCAATGGCACGCCCGCGCAATATTTCACCCAGTTCGGCTGGGTCGGCGAAGGCGTAGCCGTTCCCGCCGCCGATACCGTCTGGCAGACCGAGGGCGAGGCGCTGACCCCCGAAACGCCCGTCACCCTGCGCTGGGACAACGGCCAAGGGCAACGTTTCACCATCCGCCTCGAGGTTGATGACAATTATCTGATCACCGCAACCCAGACCGTCGCCAACACCGGCAGCGGCCCCGTGGTGGTGCAGCCCTATGGCTTTATCAACCGCACCAGCCGCACCGCCAGCAGCGATATCTGGAACGTGCAGTCAGGCCCGCTGGCCGATGTGGACGGATCGGTCGATTTCGGCACCGATTACGACGATGTGGACGATGCCAGGGTGGTCAATCTGCAAGGCCGGTCGGAATGGCTGGGCTTTACCGATATCTACTGGCTGTCGGCGCTGATCCCCGACAATGGCGACGCCGCCGACGGTTCGTTCCGCGCGCTGGGCGACCAGCATTACCGCGCCGATCTGATTTATGACGCCGTCACCGTGCAGCCCGGCAAACAAATATCGCGCACCACGCGCCTGTTCGCCGGCGCCAAGGAAAGCGACGTACTCGAAGCGTATGACGAGGCCGGGATCGACCGTTTCAGCCTGTCGATCGACTGGGGCTGGTTCCGCTGGTTCGAAAAGCCGATCCTGTGGCTGCTGAAATCGCTGGCCAATGCAGTCGGCAATTTCGGCGTGGCGATCATCCTGCTCACCGTCATCGTGCGCGGGATCATGTTCCCCGTCGCGCAGAAACAATTCGCCAGCATGGCCGCGATGCGCGCGCTTCAGCCCAAGCTGAAGGGCCTGCAGGAACGGTACAAGGACGACAAGCAAACGCTTCAGCAGGAAATGATGAAGCTGTACAAGGAAGAGAAGGTGAACCCGCTGGCGGGCTGCCTGCCGATGTTCCTGCAGATTCCCGTCTTTTTCGCGCTGTACAAGGTGTTGCTGATCGCCATCGACATGCGGCACCAGCCCTTTATCCTGTGGATCAAGGATCTGTCCGCGCCCGATCCGCTGCATATTCTGAACCTGTTCGGCCTGCTCGATTTCAACCCGCCGGGCTTCCTTGCCATCGGCGTGCTGGCGCTGCTGCTGGGGCTGACCATGTTCCTGCAGTTCCGCCTGAATCCCGCGCAGATGGACCCGGCGCAGCAGCAGATCTTCATGATCATGCCATGGGTGCTGATGTTCGTGATGGCGCCCTTCGCGGCGGGTCTGCTGATCTACTGGATCACCTCGAACACGCTGACCATCGCCCAGCAGAAATATCTCTATTCGCGCCACCCGCAGCTTAAGGAAATCGCCGCGCGCGAAGCCGAAGAGAAAAAGCGCAAGGCGGAAGAAGCAAAGGCGAAAGCGTGAGCGAGGACCTGACGCCCGAGGAAGCAGATCGCCGCGCTGAATACGAAGAGCGCGCGCGCAAACTGTTCTCGGGCCCCGTCACATTTCTGCTCAGCGCGCCGCAGCTGAAATTCCTGCCCGAACCGACGGTGCCGGAAATCGCCTTTGCGGGCCGGTCGAACGTGGGCAAATCCTCGCTGCTGAACGCGCTGACGGGGCGCAAGGCGATCGCGCGCACCTCGGTCACGCCGGGGCGCACGCAGGAGCTGAACTATTTCGACGTCGGCGGGGGCGAGGATACTCCGGTGCAGTTCCGGCTGGTCGACATGCCCGGATACGGTTTTGCCAAGGCGCCGCTGGCCGTGGTGAAGAAATGGCGCTTCCTCGTGAATGATTATCTGCGCGGGCGGCAGGTGCTGAAACGCACCCTGCTGCTGATCGATGCGCGCCACGGCATCAAGCCGGTGGACCACGAAATCATGGAAATGCTCGACGCGGCGGCGGTGTCCTATCGCATCGTCCTGACCAAATCCGACAAGATCAAGGCAAGCGAGCTGGAAGACGTCACCGCCCGCACGCTGGCAGAGGCCCGCAAACATGCAGGGGCCTATCCCGAAATTTCTGTGACGTCCTCGGAAAAGGGCATGGGCATCGCCGAACTGCGCGGCTTTGTGCTGGAGAGTGCGGAGATTTGAGCGCCCCCCCCGCTCAATAACCCACATATCTCCCCGGCCGGTGGTTCACCATCAGGATCGAATTGATCGCCAGCGCCGACAGGACCGAGATCAGGAACGGCAGCCAGTCCAGAGTGACGAGTGACGCGGTCAGGATCGCGGCATCGCCGATCATTTGCGTGCGGCCCGCGTTCCACCCCTTCGTCTTCATCAGCGCCAGCGCGACGATACCCGAACCGCCCACACCCGCGCCGTGGCGGGCCAGCGACAATATGCCCAGCCCCGCCATCCAGCCGCCGATCAGCGCCGCGAACAGGGGATTCACGCTATCGGTCACGATGCCCCACGGCACCACCATGCCCAGCACCATGATCGCCACATTGGCAAGCAGGGTCTTGAACGCAAAGGACCGCCCCATGAAGCGCGCGGCCAGAAAGAAGAACGGGATATTGATGACGATGAACAGGGTCGTCGCGGGCAGCGGCACCAGATAGCTGGCCAGCAGCGCCACGCCCGCCATGCCGCCCGTAACCAGCCCCGCCTTGTGCAGCAGCACCACGGCAAAGGCGATCATGCTGCTGCCGATCACGATGGCATAGCAGTCCTCGGCCAGCGAATGGCGCATCAGGTCGCGCACCGGCGCATGTTCGGCGGCGCGTTCAGCGGTGGCGCACTCGTCGGTGGCGCACCCGTCGATGGCTGGCGATATGTCGGTTCGCTGCTGCATGGCGTCCTTCGAAAAACGAAACGGCCAGGCATCCTCTTGTCATCCCCCTCGCACAGCCTTGGCGGCGTGCTGCGGGAAGAGGCGCTTTTGCGCATTCGCATGGCCATGCGCAAGCCCCGATTGCGGCTGCGCAATATATGGAAAGGCGACTGGAAAGCGCGCGCACTCCACCCTATGCTGGGTGCCGGTGATGGGGCAATACCGGCAAAGAGGGGCAATCGAATGAGCGCGGAATATCCGGCCCTGACAGAGCGGGAAAAGGAAACGCTGCGCCTGTTGCTGGCAGGGCACGAGGCGAAATCGATCGCGCGAGAGCTGGATCTGTCGGTCCATACGGTGAACGACCGGCTGCGCAATGCCCGCGCCAAGCTGGGCGTGAACAGCAGCCGCGAAGCCGCCCGCAGGCTGGCCGAGATCGAGGGCGACCCCCAATTTTCAGGGGCACCCGAATTTTCTGCGCACACACCGCAAGCCGCGCCCGAATCGCTGGCGCACAACGCATTCGGGGTCGAATCCGCAAACGGGGAACAGGCACAAGAGGATCAGTCAACAACCGGCCGCAAGAAAGGACATCCCCTTATGTGGCTTTCAGGAGGAATGATCATCATGTCGCTTATCATCGCTGCCATCGCGCTTTCGTCGATCACCGGAACGACCGGCGCACCCGCCGGAAACGCCGCGCAGACCGCCCCCGTACAAATGCAGGCCGCTGCCGAGACCGAAGGCGCCAGCGCCGTCGCCGCGCGTGGCTGGCTGGCCCTGGTCGACAGCAGCCAGTGGGAACAGAGCTGGGAAACCGCGGGCACCATGTTCAAATCGCAGCTGACCGCGGCGCAATGGACCGAAACGGTCCAGCCCGTCCGCCAGCCGCTGGGCGCGCTGGTATCGCGCCAGCTGGCCAGCACGAACCTTACCGACAGCCTGCCCGGCGTGCCCAAGGGCGAATATGCCGTGCTGCAGTTCCGCACCGACTTTACCGATATGAAGAACACGGTCGAAACCGTTACTCTGGTCAAGGAAGCATCGGGCTGGGCCGTGGTCGGCTATTTCATCAAGCCCGCCTGATCCGGCGCCGAAATGCAATGCGGGATTAGATCGCTCGACTTCACGGTCGTGCAGGTCTAATCCCGCGCCCCATGAAACTGATCATCGGCAACAAGAACTATTCCAGCTGGTCCCTGCGCGGATGGCTTGCTGCGAAACAGTCCGGCCTCTCGTTCGAAGAGATCACCGTCAATATCAGCGGTGAGGAGTGGGAGGATGCCAAGAAGAACTGGGGCGATGTCCAGCCGTCCAGCGGCAAGGTGCCGATCCTGTGGGATGGCGAAGTCGTTATCTGGGACAGCCTGGCCATCCTCGAATATCTCGACGACAGGATCTGCGAGGAAGCCCAGCACGCCCGAAAGGACATTTTGGCGGGCAGCCGGTTCTGGCCCAAGGACCCCGTCGCGCGCGGCTTGTGCCGTTCGATGGTCGCCGAAATGCACAGCGCCTATCAGGCGCTTCGCCGCGAACTGCCGATGAATGTGCGCCGCCGGGTCGAAGGGATCGATCTGTCGGACGAGGCCAAGGGCAATATCGTGCGCATCCTTTCGCTTTGGGCAGAGGCGCGGTCGCGTTTCGGTTCGGGCGGGCCGTTCCTGTTCGGCAGCTATTCTGCCGCCGACATCTTCTATGCCCCCGTCGTCAGCCGGTTCATGACCTATGGCATCGGCGTTCCCAAATTCGCGCAGGCCTATATGGAAGCGGTCTGGGAACATGACTGGATGCAGGAATGGATCGCCGGAGCCGAGGAAGAGGACTGGCGGATCGAAGCGTTCGAGGTCGCGGCGCAATAGGCGTCAATCCCCGCGCTGGCTGATATAGATCAGGCTGGCCATCGCGATCCCGCCATAGATCCACGATCCCATCATCGGCCCTTCGCCCAATGGCATCTGCCATAGCTGATAGCCTGCGACCGCAATCCCCTGAAACAGGCCCCACCAGTTCAGCACCGCGCAGCCCAGCCCGATCTTGCTGATTGCCTTGCCGCGTTCGAACGCGCCCGCATCGGCACCGCGCAGCGCGAACAGGCGCCATCCGCCATACAGGCACAGCACGCCCGCCGCCGCCTCCAGCGCAAAGACCAGCACCATGGCCACAACGATCAGGAAGGGCGGCGGCACCGGCAGCAGGGTCACGGGATAGGCCGTCTGGTCGGCATGGCTGGTGGTATAGGTGAAAAAGGCAAATGCCTCGCCGATATTCGCCAGATTATGCGCGACGTACAGCAGCGCGATAAGTCCGACGATTGCGCTGATCAGCGCCTTCAGAATCCGGTCGACCATGCTAACAGTCCCCCCTGATCGATGCGCCCCTGATGGCGGGGGTTACCACAGGCTGGACGAAAGGGCGAAACGCGTGACCGGTGATAAAGCGGCGCTGGACGGAATATCGGAAGCGGATGCCGCGAACGAGCTGATGCGGCTGGCGCGGCAGATCCGCCATCACAACCGGCTGTATCACGCCGATGACGCGCCCGAGATTCCGGATGCGGAATATGACGCGCTGGTCCGCCGCAATGCCGAGCTGGAAGCGGCATTTCCCCATCTGGTGCGGCCCGACAGCCCTTCGCAGGACGTGGGCCACGAAATCGCCGCCTCGCCCTTGTCAAAGGTGACGCACGAGGTTCGGATGATGAGCCTCGACAATGCGTTCGACGACGAAGAGGTTGCCGATTTCGTGGCCCGCGTGCGGCGCTTTCTGGCACTGGGCGCGGACGAACCGGTGGCCTTCACGGCCGAGGACAAAATCGACGGGCTGTCCTGCTCGCTCCGTTATGAAGGCGGCAGGCTGGTGCGCGCGGCGACACGCGGCGACGGGCAGGTGGGCGAGGATGTGACCGCCAATGTCGCCCATATCGCGGATATTCCGCAAGCGCTGGACGGCGACGTGCCCGATGTGTTCGAGGTGCGCGGCGAAGTCTATATGGAACGCGCCGCCTTTGCCGCGCTGAATACCGCGCTGATGGACGAAGCCCGCGCGAAGGCCGAGGCAAAAGGAGAGGGTTTCGACCCCGAAAGCGTCCGCCAGTTCGCCAATCCGCGCAATGCCGCCGCCGGATCGCTGCGGCAGAAGGACGCGAATGTCACCGCGAAACGCCCCTTGCGCTTCTGGGCGCATGGCTGGGGCGCCGCCAGCGATGTTCCCGCCGCCACCCAGCACGATATGGTCCGCATGCTGCAAGGCTGGGGCCTGCCCGTATCGCCCGATTTCCGCATCTGCCATTCGCTGGAGGAGATGTATGCCGCCTATCGTTCGATCGCCGGGGGGCGGCCCGACCTGCCGTATGAGATCGACGGCGTGGTCTATAAGGTCGACCGGCTGGACTGGCAGCAACGGCTGGGCTTTGTGGCCAAGGCGCCGCGCTGGGCACTGGCGCGCAAGTTTCCGGCCGAGCGGGCCGAGACCGTGGTGGAAGCCATCGACATTCAGGTCGGCCGCACCGGCAAGCTGACCCCCGTGGGCCGCCTTGCCCCCGTGCTGGTGGGCGGGGTGACCGTCACCAATGTCACCTTGCACAACCGGGACGAGATTGCGCGGCTGGGCGTGCGCCCCGGCGACCGCGTGGTGATCCAGCGCGCGGGCGACGTGATCCCGCAAGTGGTCGAAAACCTGACACGGGATGAGGACCGCCCCGCCTTCCCCTTCCCCGACCATTGTCCCGAATGCGGCAGCGAGGCGGTGGCCGAGGAAGGCGAGGTCGATGTGCGCTGCACCGGCGGGCTGATCTGCCCTGCCCAGCGGACCGAACGGCTGAAGCATTTCGTCTCGCGCGGCGCGCTTGATATCGAGGGGCTGGGCGAGAAGACCATCGACGAATTTTTCGCGCTCGGCTGGCTGGAAAGCCCCGCCGATATCTTCCGCCTGAAAGACCGGCGCGCCGAGATTCTTGCGCTGGAGGGGTGGCAGGACAAGTCTGTCGATAATCTGTTGGCAGCGGTGGAAAACAAGCGCCAGCCCGATGCGGCACGCCTGCTGTTCGGGCTGGGCATCCGCCACATCGGCGCCGTTACGGCCCGCGATATTCTGAAAGGCATCGGCGATATCCGCCTGCTGCCTGCCAAGGCGCGGGAACTGTTCGATTATCGCCAGAACAACCCGCGCGGTCCCGCCGAAGCGATCAGCCCGTTCAAGACGCGCATGGCGGACAAGGCCAAGAACGTGCTGGGCGGCGCGGACGGCATCGGCTGGGCCGTGGGCGAGGCGCTGGCCGATTTCTTTCACGAGGATCACAACCGCGACGTCTGGAACGATCTGATCGGCGCAAAGGCGGGCGAAGGCGTGGTCGATCCCCCGTCCTATGTGGTCGAAACCACCGCCAGCCGCGTATCGGGCATGACCGTGGTGTTCACCGGCAAGCTGGAAACCATGAGCCGCGACGAAGCCAAGGCACAGGCCGAACGTCTGGGCGCCAAGGCCGCCGGATCAGTCAGCGCCAAGACCGACCTGCTGGTCGCGGGCCCCGGCGCGGGTTCAAAGCTGAAAAAGGCCGAGGAACTGGGCATCGAGGTCATCGACGAAGCCGGTTGGGCCGCGATCGTGGCAGAGGCGGGTCAGGCCACACGCTCATAAAGGCCGCTCCACCCATTTCATCACCGATCCGGCAAAGGGCGTCCACGCGCCCGTCGGGATACCGGCGCGGCGCAGGCTTTCGCCCGTCCATTCATTGCAGGTGCGGTACAGCGTATAGGTCCCGCGCGCGTCATAGAACACGTCCTGCGGGCCATAGCCAGCATAATGCCGCCGCTGCCCCCGCAGCGGCAGATCGCGCAGCAGGGCACGGACCAGCGCGCGATATTGCGCGGGGCTGATGCGCAGCGGCCGGTAATGCTCCGACGGCTGCGGGTTCACCCAATGCTCGACATGCATCAGCCCCTCACCCCCGAAACCCGCCACGCGCAACACCAGCAGCGGCGACAGATCGGCCCATGTCGGCGTGTCGAGAAACACCTCGCGCTGGCCCCAGCTGATACCGATATGCGTATAGGGGCGCGCCGGTTCGGCCAGATCGGTGACAGGGAAGACGCGGTGCCAGTCGAGGCCATCGGCGCGGACGGGCACCACCACCGACGTATGCACGCCATTGGTGGCGATCATGATATCGATGCCGTCTTCAGAAGCGGCAAATTGCCGATGGGCGGGAAAGGACGACCCGATCCATCCGCACAGGAAATAGGCGCCGATGGCCAGCGCGGCCCAGCCCGATGCCCCGCGAAGGAGCCTTAACGCGCGCTGCGCCGCCGGAGCCACAGGATCGACCAATCGCCATTCACCGCCCGCCGCGCCAGCCGAAAGCCCGCCCGAAACGCCGCGCGCCGCACGGCCTGTTCCTGCGTCGTCAGCAGACCTGCCAGCACCAGATGGCCGCCCGGCGCGCAGATTTTGGCAAAATCGCCTGACAATTCGATCAGCGGCCCCGCCAGAATATTGGCGATTACCAGATCATAGGGCGCGCGTGCCTGTATCAGCGGCGAATCGCAGCCTGCCGCCACTGTCATCACCAGCTGGCCCGCGCCGCCGCCCATGGCAAAGCCGTTGGCCTGCGCGTTATGTTCCACCACTTGCGTGCAGACAGCATCGATATCCGATGCCAGCGCCAGCGCGCGAGGCCACATATCCATCGCGGCAAAGGCCAGCAGCCCCGTGCCCGTGCCGATATCGGCGATATTGCGCACCACCGCGCCCTCACGCTTCATCAGCGACAGCATTTCAAGGCAGCCCGCCGTCGTCTCGTGCTGGCCGGTGCCGAATGCCTGGCTGGCGGGGATCAGCAAATCGCGCACCCCTTCCTGCTCCGCAGGCGGAAAATCGGGCGTGTGCACATGGAACCGCCCCGCGCGGATCGGCTGCGTCAGGTTCTGGCTGACGACCAGCCAGTCGGTATCGGGCAGCTTCTCGACCTCCAGCGCGGGCGCGCCATAGGCGAACAGACCCGTCACCGCCGCCTTGTCGGCCTTGGTCGGCTTTCGCGGCAGCCATGCCTCAAGCTTCCATTCAAGCGGCTTGTCCTCGGCAATCTCGCTGCCCGCGATAACGATTTCGGGATCCCAGTCCCACACATCCTCATGCGCGACAAGGGCAGCCTGCACCACGTCGCGCGGGGCATGGGCGACGATCTTCCAGCTCATTGCGCGGCCTCTTCCGCCAACAGCCGGTCAAGCCCTGCCCCTGCCCGTCCGGCATAGGCGCTGCAAGCCGACGCATCGACCAGCGGCTGATCGCCCCTGATCCGCTCGGCCATGAAGGTCGCCTGCGGATGCGGGCTCATCACGATATCGCAGGGCAGGGCCGCGACCGTGGCAAAGGCGGCGCGTGCATCCGCCACGCGATCGGGATGATCGGTAAAACGATATCCCCCCAGCCCGAAGGTCGTCAGCGAATCGACATAGGCGATTCTGGCGCATATGCCGTTCGCGCAGCTTTCCCACGTGTAACTGGCCGAACCCGGCGCATGGGCGGGCGTGGCATGGACGGTAATCGCAATCGGTCCAACCTCGACCACGTCTCCGTCAGACAGGATGCGCGACACCGCAACCGGCGCCATTGCGGGCAATTCGGCCGCCTGCGGATCGTCGGGATCGGGCTGGCCGCTTTCCAGCACCGTCGCAGCCCGCGCAAGCGCGGCAACCGGCGCCCCCGTCAGCTGCGACAGCGCCGACAGGCCGCCCGCGTGATCGAAATGTTCGTGGCTGACAAGGATCTGCTTCACATCGGTCAGCGCAAAGCCAAGGGCCGCGATATTGGCGGCAATGACCGGCACGCCCGCCGCATCCGCCGCGTCGATCACCACATGTCCTTCGGGCGATGCGATCAGCAGCGCGGTAATGCCGCAGGTGCCCACGTCATAGACATTGCCGAATATGTGGACGGGCGGTGCCGGATCGTCCCACCCGCGCCCGTTGCAATCGCCCAATACGCCCGCCGGTTCATGGTCGGGACGATCCTGCGCGGCGGCAGGCAGGGCGGCAAACAATGCCAGTAATACGGCGGCGACCCTAACGGACATAGCTTGCCCCGTTCGCATCCAGCACGGACCCTGTCATGCTGGGCGGCGCGTCAGTGGCGCAAAATGCGGCGATGGCGGCGATTTCCGCCGGTTCCGCCACGCGGCCCAGCGGAATATCGGCCAGCAATCCGGGCCCGCCCCGCGATGCGAGATAATCGCCCGACCCTTCTTGTGACGAGTCGGTAAAACCCGGGCAGATCGCAAAGGCCAGAATGCCGTGCCCCGCATAGGCGCGCGCGATCGTCTTGGTCATCGCCACTTCGCCCGCCTTGGCCGCGGCATAGTGCCAGTGATCGGGCGAATCGCCGCGATAGGCGGCGCGGCTGGCGATATTGACCAGCCTGCCCGCCACGGGGTCCCGCGGTTCCTTCAGCCATTGGCGCACCGCCAGCCGCGACAATTGCGCCGCGCTGGTCAGGTTGATGCGCAGGCACCGCTCCCACTCGGCCAGCCAATAGGCATCGGTATTGTCGATGGGACTTGCCTCGAACACGCCGGCATTATTGACCAGCACGTCGATGCGCCCGCCCGCCATATCGACGGCGCGATCCCACAACAGCGCCGTTTCGCCCGCGTCGCCCAGATCGGCGGCGACGCCATCCGTGCCCTCGATCCTTGTGCCGTGGCGGATCACGCGAAAGCCGCGCGCCTCGATCGCGCTGGCGATGGCCGCACCGATCCCGCGCGAGGAACCGGTGACAAGAGCGGTGGGGCGGGCTGCGTTTTCCATCGGGCAAGCGGTAATGCGCGCCGCTTCACCCGACAAGCCCCGTGGCGGCGGACTGCACCGCAGGAAATGCGAACGCTTCGCAAAGGCCGGAAATGCGCGATAAATCCTTGCCTAGGGCGCGCTGTCCTGCCATTCGCGCCCGCAGCACTATTCAATTTGCGGCGCGGATTCCGAACAGGCGGTGTCCTTCCTGCGCTGCCCATCGCAGGGGATTGAAATCCATGGCGCATCCCAAAGGCAGCATTGCCCGCCCGCTTTCGCCGCATCTGTCGATCTGGAAATGGGGTCCGGCGATGGCCGCCTCGATCCTGCATCGCGTGTCGGGCAACGGTCTGGCGGTCGCGGGTGTTCTGGTGCTGCTCTGGTTCGTGGGCTCGCTCGCGGCTGGCCCTGCGGCGTATGAAACCTTTACCGGCGTGATGGGCAGCCCGATCGGCATGATCGTTCTGGTCGGCATCAGTTGGGCGTTTTTCAACCATCTGTGCAGCGGCATCCGCCACCTCGTGCTGGACGTGGGCGCGGGTTACGAAGTCGATCGCAACAATCGCTGGTCCATCATCAGCATGCTGCTGGGCATTCTGCTGACCGTCCTGTTCTGGGCGGTGATCCTGTTCGCCAAGTGATTCAAGGGACGGGGATTAGATAAATGGGTAACGGAACTCGTATCGGCCGCGTTCGCGGGCTTGGCTCCTCGCATCACGGTGCGCATCACTGGCTGCTGCAGCGCTTTACCGCCGTCGGCAATCTGGTGCTGGTGCTGTGGCTGGTGTTCAGCCTCGCCACCATGCCCGATTATTCCTACGGCACGGTCTATGGCTGGCTTTCCAGCCCGTTTGCCGCCACCGCCATGGTGCTGCTGATCGTTTCTACCTTCTGGCATGCGCGTCTGGGCATGCAGGTGATGATGGAAGATTACCTGCATGGCGCGAACCGCTTTGCCGTGCTGCTGCTCCTCAATCTCGTGTTTGTCGCGCTGGGCGTCTTTGGCGTCATCAGCGTGATCCGCATCGCGCTGGGAGGCGCGTAAGATGGCCGATACCAATACCCCCGCCTACAAGATCATCGACCACACCTATGACACTGTCGTCGTGGGTGCGGGCGGTTCGGGCCTGCGCGCCACCATGGGCAGCGCCGAGGCCGGTCTGAAGACCGCCTGCATTACCAAGGTGTTCCCCACGCGCTCGCATACCGTGGCGGCGCAGGGCGGCATTGCTGCATCTTTGGGCAACAACACGCCCGACCACTGGACGTGGCACATGTACGACACCGTCAAGGGGTCGGACTGGCTGGGCGACCAGGACGCCATCGAATATATGGTCCGCGAAGCGCCGCAGGCGGTGATCGAGCTCGAGCATGCGGGCGTGCCGTTTTCGCGTAACCCCGAAGGCACGATCTATCAGCGCCCGTTCGGCGGCCACATGCAGAACATGGGCGAAGGCCCGCCGGTGCAGCGCACCTGCGCCGCCGCCGACCGTACCGGTCACGCCATGCTGCACGCGCTGTATCAGCAGTCGCTGAAATATGACGCGGATTTCTACATCGAATATTTCGCCATCGACCTGATCATGGTGAACGGCGAGTGCAAGGGCGTGATCGCCATCTGCCTCGACGACGGTTCGATCCACCGCTTCCGCGCCCATGCGGTCGTCCTCGCCACCGGTGGCTATGGCCGTTGCTATTACACCGCAACCTCGGCGCACACCTGCACCGGCGATGGCGGCGGCATGGTCCTGCGCGCGGGCCTTCCGCTGCAGGACATGGAATTCGTGCAGTTCCACCCCACCGGCATTTACGGCGCGGGCGTTCTGATCACCGAAGGCGCGCGCGGCGAAGGCGGTTATCTGACGAACAGCGAAGGCGAGCGGTTCATGGAACGCTATGCCCCTTCGGCCAAGGATCTTGCGTCGCGCGACGTGGTCAGCCGGTCGATGGCGCTGGAAATCCGTGAAGGTCGCGGCGTCGGCAATGACAAGGACCACATCTTCCTCCACCTCGATCATATCGATCCCAAGGTGCTGGCCGAACGGCTTCCGGGCATTACCGAAAGCGGCAAGATCTTTGCAGGCGTCGACCTGACCCGTCAGCCGCTGCCGGTGGTGCCGACGGTGCATTACAATATGGGCGGCATTCCGTGTAACTATCACGGACAGGTCGTGACCATCGGCGCGGACGGCGATCCGGAAACCGTGGTCCCCGGTCTTTACGCCGTGGGCGAAGCGGCCTGCGTGTCGGTCCATGGCGCGAACCGCCTCGGCTCCAACTCGCTGATCGACCTTGTCGTGTTCGGCCGCGCGACCGGCCATCACCTGAAAGAAACGATCAAGCCCGGCACGGCGCATGCCAACCTGCCCAAGGACAGCGCGGATTTCGCCCTGTCGCGGCTCGACCATTTCCGCCATTCCAAGGGCGGTTCGCCCACTGCTGTCATCCGCGACGAAATGCAGCGCACCATGTCGGCCCACGCCGCCGTGTTCCGCACCGACGAGTCCATGGCCGAGGGCAAGGAAAAGCTGGCCGGCACCTATAAGCGGATGGAAGATGTTTCCGTGGCCGACAGGTCGCTGATCTGGAACAGCGATCTGATCGAGACGCTGGAGCTGGACAACCTCATCTCGCAGGCCACCGTCACCATGCATTCGGCCTTCAACCGCAAGGAAAGCCGCGGCGCCCATGCGCACGAGGATTTCCCCGAGCGCAACGATGCCGAATGGATGAAGCACACCGCCAGCTGGTTCGACGGCTGGGGCGGCAAGGGCGGCGCCGTGAAGCTGGACTATCGTCCGGTGCACGAATTCACGCTGACCGACGATGTGGACTATATCAAACCGAAGAAGCGCGTTTACTGATCCGCGCGTCCGGTTTGGACGGATAGGGAAAGGGCCGGAGGCTTTGCGCTTCCGGCCCTTTTTTGTGCGGCATCAACTCTTACTTCGCCCTAACAATCCCTTGATGCGCCGCCATGCCAGCCGGGGAAGCCATTCGTGGATCATGCTTGCCGAGCTTTGTTTCTCACTATTTGCCACAAAGTGATAGAAGGCCGGATTGACGTCGGAAAAGATTTCACGGGCGATGTAGAAGTCGCGCGCTTTGAACAAACCCGCCGAAATGGCAAGTTCCGGACCGTCGACAGGCCGATGGAAAATATGCGTTCCGCAGTTGCTGCAAAACCCCCTTTCGGCAAAACCGGAGGAACGGAATATTTTCAGCGTGGCACCTGAAACCTTTGCTTCGGGCACCTGAAGGGACATCCATGGCCCGCTGTTCCAGCGTCTGCACATGGCACAGTGGCAGACGCCTATATCATTCGCCCTTGCCGGAACGCTTACTATAACGATGCCGCAAAGGCAGTGGCCGGTCCGCTGAGGTGAATCGTCGTCGCTAGGCATGTATTTCTCCAATACAGGGCCAAGTTCAGCATCGGCCGTATGGTTTGAAGCTGACTACAACCTCGTCCGTACCAGCATCGCCTTCAGATAGTTCCGCCCCGGCCGCAGCACGATCATCAGCACGCCCGCTGCCGCGACCAATGCGCCCGCGATCAGTTCGGGCCCGACATGGTCCCCCGTCAGCCACACGCCTAGCAGCACGGTGAACACCGGCGTCATCAGGGTCAGCGGCGCAATCAGGTTTACGTCGTGCTGGGTGATCATCCGGAAATACAGCGTATGCGCCCCGACCGATACGATCAGCCCCGAAAACAGCACTGCCGCCAAGGCCCCCCACGGCTCCATCCTGACGGCAACAATCTGCCCTTCCTCCAGCGCCAGCGACAGGGGTAGCAGAACGATGGCTGACACCGCGCCTGCCCATGCCTGCATGCGCAATGGCTCCAGCGTCACACGCTTCAGCCCGACATTGCCCAGCGCGCCGACCACCGCAGACGCGCCCACGAACAAAAGGCCGATACTGCTCTGCCAACCCGATGGCGAGGCAACCGCGATCCCTACGCCCAGAAAGGTCAGCGCAATGCCCATGGCGCGGCGCCAGTGCACCTTTTCGCGCAGCAGCAGGATCGCGAACAGCACCGTTAGGGGCGCGCCCGACAGGTTGACGATACCGGCGGCGGAAGGGCTCGCATCGGTCAGCCCGATGAACATCAGCGCAAAGGACCCCCCGCTCACCGCCAGCGCGACGGCGGCGATGAACAGGAACCGGTCGGGCAAGGGCCGCAGCCAGGGCGCGAGCGCCAGCGCCACGATGGCCGACCGCACCGCCGCATAGAACATCGGCGGCATGACAAGATCGCTGACCGCCAGCTTCGACACCACGACATTCAACGCCCAGACAAGGCAAATCGCGACCAGCAGCAGGAAACTGCGCGGGTTCACGAGTGACGGGCCGGAAATTTATGACGACAGCGTATCATGATCGCAGTTCTATGCTGCCCTATAGTTATGAGGCCCGATAGCGAAAGCATGGGGTCCGTTGACGGATTTGCAATATATTTCCGCGCAGATCACGGTCGATCGTTTTGGGAGTCGACGTGTCTTGCTTCAGGAATATGGCCTTTATTTAGGAATGCTTGCTTTGGTGATGATCAACGTCTGGACGATGATCGCCTTTTGGGAAGACAAGCAATGCGCCATTGCAGGGCGCAGGCGCACGCCCGAGGCTACGCTGCTGAACCTTGCCGCCATCGGCGGATCGCCCGGGGCTTTCCTTGCGCGCCATCTGTTCCGTCACAAGACGCGCAAGGAGCCGTTTTCAACCTATCTGCAAGTCATCGCCGTCATACAGGCGGGCCTGCTGGTCGGATTTTTCCTCTGGTAATCACCGCAGATCGGGCGCGGTCGTCTCTGCCCTCAGCATGGCGATCGCCTCGTCCAGCGAGCAGAATTTCTGCTGCTGTTCGCCCAGCGTGCGGATCGCGACCGTGCCTTCCTCCGCCTCGCGCTTGCCTACGACGAGCAGATGCGGAACCTTGGCGACCGAGTGTTCGCGGACCTTGTAGTTGATCTTCTCGTTCCGCAGATCGCTTTCCACGCGGATACCGGCGGCCTGCAATTTCGCTACCACCTCGTGCGCGTAATCGTCGGCGTCGGACACGATGGTCGCCACCACCGCCTGCACCGGCGCTAGCCACACGGGCAGCTTGCCGGCGAAATGTTCGATCAGAATGCCGATGAACCGTTCGTAGGAGCCGAAAATCGCGCGGTGCAGCATGACCGGGCGGTGTTTCTCG
The DNA here is from genome assembly GCF_020985325.1 of Croceicoccus sp. Ery5. NCBI lineage: Bacteria > Pseudomonadati > Pseudomonadota > Alphaproteobacteria > Sphingomonadales > Erythrobacteraceae > Croceicoccus > Croceicoccus sp. Ery5. The sequence continues at coordinate 97,391 of NZ_CP087587.1, read as the reverse complement.
CCATCCTCACCCACATAGGTGGCATCAAGCCGCTCGGGCAGAACACGGTCGGACTGGATCGTGCCCACCTGCCAGGTGCGGCCAATGGCGTCGGTCAGGTGCCATTCCAGCTTGGGCGCATAGAACGCGCCTTCGCCCGGCAGCTCTTCCCAGCCATATTCCTCGGTGGCGAGCCCCGCCTCGATCACTGCGTTGCGCAGCTCGTCCTCGGCCTTGTCCCAGTCGGCCTCGCTGCCGAAACGCTGTTCGGGGCGCAGCGCCAGCTTGATCGAATAGGTAAAGCCGAAATCCTTGTAGACGCGGTCGGCCAGTTCGCAGAAGGCGCGGACTTCTTCGACGATCTGGTCTTCGCGGCAGAAAATATGCGCATCGTCCTGCGTGAACTGGCGCACGCGCATCAGCCCGTGAAGCGCGCCATGCGGCTCGTTCCGGTGGCAGCAGCCGTTTTCATACAGCCGGATCGGCAATTCGCGATAGCTGGTGATGCCCTGCTTGAACACCAGCACATGGGCCGGACAGTTCATCGGCTTCAGCGCCATCCAGTCGGCATCGTGGCTGACGACGGGGCCTTCGTCTTCCACGTTCGGCACCTCGTCGGGCACGACGAACATGTTTTCGCGATACTTGCCCCAATGGCCCGATTTTTCCCACTGGCGCGCGTCCATCACCTGCGGGGTCTTGATCTCCTGATAGCCCGCCGCGTCGATGGCGCGCCGCATATAGGCCTCAAGCTCGCGCCAGACCTTATAGCCGTTGGGATGCCAGAAAACGCTGCCATGCGCCTCTTCCTGCAAGTGGAACAGGTCCATCTCGCGCGCCAGCTTGCGGTGGTCGCGCTTGGCGGCTTCTTCCAGACGCATCAGATGCGCGTTCAGCTGCTTCTTGTTGAGCCAGCCGGTGCCATAGATGCGCGTCAGCTGCGCGTTTTTCTGGTCGCCGCGCCAATATGCGCCGGCAACCCGCATCAGCTTGAACGCCTGCGGGTCCAGCTTGCCGGTCGAGGGCAGATGCGGCCCGCGGCACATGTCGAGCCATGCGCCCTCGCTGTTCGGCTGGCCCGACCAGTATACGGTCAGCTCCTCGCCTTCAGGAAGCTCGGCGGCCCATTCGGCCTTGAACTTTTCGCCCTCGGCATTCCAGCGGTCGATCAGCTGCTGGCGCGACCAGACTTCGCGCACCAGCGGCTTGTCGGCCTTGATGATCTCGCGCATCTTTTCCTCGATCGCGGGAAGATCCTCCATGCCGAACGGCTCGCGGGTCGCGGGGGCCATCACGTCGTAATAGAACCCGTCGTCGGTCGCGGGGCCAAAGGTGATCTGCGTGCCGGGCCACAATGCCTGCACCGCCTCTGCCAGAACATGGGCGTAATCGTGGCGCACGAGTTCGAGGGCATCTTCCTCGTCCTTTGCGGTCACCAGAGCCAGCTGCGCATCGCCTTCAAAGGGGCGCCCGATATCGCGCAATTCGCCGTCGACGCGCGCGGCAATCGCCGCCTTGGCAAGGCCGGGGCCGATGGCGGCGGCCACATCGGCGGGGCTGGAGCCCGCCGGCATTTCGCGCACCGAACCGTCGGGCAGGCTGATCTTCAGAAGTTCGCTCATAATCTCTCGGGCCGATCAAAAGGGCAGAGGCGCGCCATGGCACAAGCGCGGCCAAGCCGGAAGGGGCGGCGTCAGCGAAAAACGGGCAATTTCGGGAAGAGACGCCATCTGCCCGAACCTGCGGGCCACGGCGGCAGCGTTCAGCGCGCGACCGACCATGCCCGGGCAAAGCCGGTGGTAGTCGTTGTCGTGGATTTGCGCTGCTGCATCATGATGCCGGTTAGATAGTGACGGCACGCGCAAAAGTCATCCCGCAAAAGCACCTGTGCAGATCGTGTCATGGCTGCACGTCATTTTGACAAGCTCGCTTGACAAAGTGGCGCCATTATGACAAGCAGGCTTTACATCAATTCAAGGAGGCTTGACCATGACCAATCGCAAGGCAGTTCTGTGGGGCGCGGGCATCATCGGGGTGGCGCTGCTCAATATCGCGGGCGTGCTGCCCGACTGGACCACATTCGTCGCCATCTCCACCCTGCCCGCACTGGCCGTAAGCTCGCGCCGGAGGTGCTGCGCGTGACGGGTGCGCGCAGCATGGCGCAGCGCCGCTATCTGCGGCGCATGGCGGTGGCGGCTGCGTTCTATGTCGCCACGCTGTTCGGGGGCAATTACCTGATCGATCATGCAGGCGTGACCGGCCCCGTCGTCTGGTTGCTGGCGCTGTTGCCGGGGCTGGGCGTGCTGGGTTTTATCGCCGCCATCGGCCTGCTGATCGTCGAGGAGGAGGATGAATTCCTGCGCCTGCTGATCGTGCGGCAAACGCTGATCGCCACCGGCATCGCCCTGTCTGCCGCCACTGTCTGGGGCTTTTTCGAGGAATTCGGACTGGTCGCCCATGTCGAGGCTTTCTGGTGGGCGGTAATCTGGTTTTTCGGTTTCGGCATTGGCGGCGCGGTCAACCGTGTCACCATGGGCGCATGGGGAGAATGCGGGTGAAAAACCGCCTGAAAGTCCTGCGCGCCGAACGGGACTGGAGCCAGCAGCATCTGGCCGACCAGCTGGGCGTGTCGCGCCAGTCGGTCAATGCGATCGAGACGGGAAAATACGATCCCTCGCTGCCGCTGGCCTTTCGCATCGCGGCGCTGTTCGCCCTGCCGATCGAGGATATTTTTGCGCCGGATTGATTTTTCCCTGCCTTGGTAACCCTTTGCTTGACACTTGCCCCCTATGGCGTGACCTTTCGGGGCAAGGGTCACGGGGGTTTATCGATGGACGGAACGGGTGCGGGCTTTGGCGCAGGGGGCGGCATGCCGGATGGCGATGATCCACAGGAGCAGGCAGAAGCGCCGCTGTCGGCGTTCAATTTCGAAGGCACTTGGCGCGAATTCGCCCCCATCGCCTTTACCAACCTGTTGCTGACCATCGTCACGCTGGGCATTTACCGGTTCTGGGCCACCACCCGCGAACGGCGCTATTTGTGGAGCCGCAGCCGGTTCATCGACGAACATCTGGAATGGACGGGCGTGGGCAAGGAATTGTTCTTCGGCTTCCTGATGGTGGCGGTGCTGTTCGGCATTCCCTTCCTCGTCCTGCAATTCGTGGTCGAGGCGCTGATGCTGCAGGGCTATCCCGGCGCGGGCGCGGCGGTGATGATCTCGATGTTCCTGCTGATCTTTTACCTGTCGGGCGTGGCGCGGTTCCGCGCGCTGCGATACCGGCTGGGCCGCACGCACTGGCGCGGGATTCGCGGCGGCAGTTACGAACCGGGCTTCAAATATGGCCTGTCCTATATGTGGAAATACACCGTCGGCTATCTGGCGATGGGCCTGATGGTGCCATGGGCGATGGTGTCTTTGTGGAACGAGCGCTGGGGCCATATGACATTCGGCCAGATGCGCTTTTCGGGACAGGCCGATTTCTCGCCGCTGATGAAACGTTATCTGGTTGCCTATCTGGCGCCGTTCATCATCCTTGCGCTGGTGTTCGTCGCGGGCGTGGCGGCAGCGCTGGGTCTTGGCATGATGGAGGAGTACGAGCCGGACAATCCGGCCAGCGCGGCCAGTTTCATGTGGTTGTTCATACTGGGCATGCTGGCGTTCTATCTGCTCTGGGGCCTCGCCTATCTGCTGTTCTATGCCAAATATATCCGCGTCGTCATTGGCGAGATGCGGCTGGGCGACGATATCAGCTTCGGATTTTCGGCCAGCACGAAAGACTGGTTCAAGCTGATCATGGGCGATGTCGGGCTGGTCGTGGTGACATTGGGGATCGGCTGGATCTTCCTGTCCTATCGTCACTGGAAATTCTTCATCACCCATCTGGAAGCCTATGGCGTGATCGATCCCGACGCGCTGATGCAGTCGGATACGCCGATGGCGAAACATGGCGAAGGGCTGCTGGATGCATTCGACATGGGCGCGATCTGACCGATGGACGATACGGTCGAAGCCAGCTGGTATGACGGGCTGACGGCGAAGAAGCGCGACGGCCATGCCGCTCTGGCTGGCAGCGAGCTGCTGTTGACAGAGGATGACGGCACCCGAACGGCACTGCCGCTTCAGGATTTGCGTTTCGTCGAAACGCGTCCCGAAGGGCCGGTGCTGACGCTGAACGACAATCGCGGGTTCCGCCTGCGTTTGCTAGGGGCGATTCCCGACGATCTGGCGGCCCGCCTGCCGGGTGAGAGCCGCTATGGCCACTGGATCGACGGGCTGGGCCTGCCCAAGGCGGCCGTGCTGTTCGCCGGGATCAGCGCGGTGGCGCTGGCGGTGGTGATGACTGCACCCAGCTGGCTGGGCCCGATGATTCCCGCATCGTGGGAACGGCGCGCGGGCGACGCGATCATCGGCGATATGGGCAATACATTGTGCCATTCGCCCGCGGGCGATCGCGCCCTGCTGCGTCTGGCGCAGGAAATCGATCCCGATCGCCCCGTCACCCGCGTCGACATCGCCAATATCGGCATGGTCAATGCCGTCGCCCTGCCCGGCGGGCGCGTGGTGGTGTTCGACGGGCTGGTACAGGAAGCGGAAAGCGCGGACGAGCTGGCGGGCGTGGTGGCGCATGAAATCGGCCATGTGCGCGAACGCCATGTGATGCAGGCCCTGTTGCGGCAATTCGGCCTGTCGATCCTGCTGGGCGGGTTCAATTCCGATGTCGGCAGCGGCATTTTCGGCATCGCGTCGACCAGCTATACCCGCGCGGCAGAGCGCGAGGCGGATGATTACGCCCGCGAAAGGCTGGCGGCGGCGGATATCTCCCCTTTGGGTGCGGCGGCGTTTTTCGAACGGCTGAAGGACGATCACGGCGACGGACCCGAATGGGCCGCATGGGTCGCCACCCATCCGGTGCCGTCCGAACGGCAGAAACAGTTCGAGGATGCGGCGTTGCAGGGTGCGGATTACCGGCCTGCCCTGCCGGATGCCGACTTTGCCGCGCTGAAAGCCAGTTGCAAGGAAGACGCGGACGTCGAAGAGTTCTATTTCTGATCCGCCGAACGGAGAACGACAGAGCATGGCCGAAACCGCGCTTCCCGATATCGCCTTTGCCTCCGGCCCCGATGGCTTGTCGCTCGCCTATCGCCATGCCGCGGGGGCCGGCCCGCTGATCGTGTTCCTGCCCGGTTACATGTCGAACATGGCCGGGTCCAAGGCAGAGGCTGTGCTGCAATGGGCAGTGGACAACGGGCGCGGGTGCCTGCTGCTCGATTATTCGGGCTGCGGGAAAAGCGCGGGGCGGTTTGCCGATGGCACATTGTCGCGCTGGCGCGGGGAAGTGCTGCATCTGATCGAACAGGCCGGTGCGGGCACGGCGGAAACCCCTGTCCTGCTGATCGGATCGTCGATGGGCGGCTGGCTGATGCTGCTGGTCGCAGGCGCGCTGGTTCAGGCCGAGGGCGACGAGGCGCTGGCGGGCATGATCGGCATTGCCGCCGCGCCGGATTTCACCAGCTGGGGCTATGACGAGAAGCAGCGCGCCGTGCTGGCGGGCGGCAAGGTGCTGTACGAAGACAATCCCTATGGGCCCGAACCCACGCCGACGCATCCCGGGTTCTTCGCCGATGCCGAGGCGCAATTGCTATTGTCCGACCCGCTGGCGATCCACGCGCCGGTGCGCCTGTTGCACGGGCAGCGCGACGCCGACGTGCCGTGGGAAACCTCAATCCGGCTGGCGCATGCACTGGCCGGAGAGGATGTGCGCATTGCGCTGGTCAAGGACGGCGACCACCGCCTGTCGCGCCCGCAGGATATCGCTTTGCTGCTGTCCACACTGGAAGAACTGCTGACCGCCAGCCATTGAGGCTGCGCCCCGCCTCCCCATATCGGTCGCATGACGACACTTTCCGTACTCGATTTCGCGCCCATCGTCGAAGGCGGCACCGCTACCGATGCCCTGAACGCCAGCGCCCGCCTTGCCGCCCATGCCGAGGCAGAGGGATACAAGCGGTTCTGGCTGGCCGAACATCACGCCATGCCCGGCATCGCCAGCAGTGCGGTGGCCGTATGCCTTGCCCATATCGGCCATGCGACCAGCACCATCCGCATCGGCGCGGGCGGGATCATGCTGCCCAATCACAATCCTTTCGTGATCGCCGAACAATTCGGCACGCTGGACGCGCTGTTTCCCGGGCGGATCGATCTGGGGCTTGGCCGCGCACCGGGGGCCGACGGACGCATCGCGCGCATGCTGCGCAAGGATCTGCATGGCGCGGCGGAACAGTTCCCGCAGGACGTGGCCGAATTGCAGGCAATTTTTGCGGGCGACGAACGCCTGCCGCTGCAGGCCACGCCGGGCGCAGGGGCCAATCCGGAACTCTGGCTACTGGGCTCCAGCCTGTTCGGCGCGCAACTGGCCGCGCGGCTGGGCCTGCCCTATGCTTTCGCCGCCCATTTCGCGCCGTCGCAGCTTGACGATGCGCTGCAGGTCTATCGCGAATATTTCCAGCCGTCCGAGGCGTGCGAAAAGCCGCATGTGATGGTGGGCACCAATGCCTATGCCGCCGACACCACCGAAGAAGCCTATCTGATGGCATCCAGCATGGACCAGAGCTTTGTCGCGTTGCGCACCGGCCATCCGGGCAAGCTGCCTCCGCCGGTTCCCGGCTATCGCGACAGCCTGCCCCCGCAGGCGGCTGCGACATTACAGGCGATGCGGTCGGTCAGCGCCATCGGCACGCGCGGGGAAGTGGCCGAAAGCCTGACCGCGCTGATCCGCCGCACCGGCGCGGACGAGCTTGTTCTGGCGGGCAACACCTTTGATCCCGCCGCGCGCGAGAGGTCGCTTTCGCTTACCATGCAGGCGATGAAAGCCGCCTGTCCCGCCTGATCCGGCGGGAAGCCGCTTGCCATCCGCAGCCTCTTTGCCCTAGCCCTACGCGCCGCTGGCCCGGCGCGCGAATGCCGGGGGGAGAAGGAACGGAATGAACCAAGCAGACGTCATCATCGTTGGCGCGGGCCATGGCGGCGCGGCCGCCGCACTGGCCCTTCGGCAGGCCGGTTTCGAAGGGTCGATCGCCATGATCGGGCGCGAAAAGGAAGCCCCCTACGAACGTCCGCCGCTGTCCAAGGAATATCTGGCGCGCGAAAAGGAATTCGAACGGCTTTATATCCGCCCTCCCCAGTTCTGGGAGGACAAGGATATCCGCCTCATCCTCGGCACCAGCGTGACCGAGATCGAGCCGCGCGGCAAAAGCGTGAAGCTCTCTAACGGCGAGCAGATGGGATATACCCATCTGATCTGGGCAGCGGGCGGCGATGCGCGGCGCCTGTCGTGTTCGGGCGCGGACCTGCGCGGCGTGCATGCAGTGCGCACCCGCGCCGATGCGGATCGCATGATGGCCGAAATCGACGCGGGCGCGAAACGCTGTGTCGTCATCGGCGGCGGCTATATCGGGCTGGAAGCGGCCGCCGTGCTGCGCAAGCTGGATATCGAGGTTGTGCTGATCGAAATGCTCGACCGCGTGCTGGCGCGCGTTGCGGGCGAGACGCTGTCGCGTTTCTATGAACAGGAACACCGCGATCACGGCGTGAACATCATGCTGGAAACCGGCGTCGATTGCATTCTGGGCGACGGCGACAAGGTGACCGGCGTGAAACTGGCCGATGGCAGCGAGGTCGGGGCCGATATGGTGATCGTGGGCATCGGCATCGTGCCGTCGATCGGACCGCTGATCGTGGCGGGCGCGACGGGCGCGAACGGTGTGGATGTCGACGAATATTGCCGCACATCGCTCGACGACATCTACGCCATCGGCGATTGCGCGGCCCATGCCAACGATTACGCCGATGGCGCGGTGATCCGGCTGGAATCGGTGCAGAACGCGAACGATATGGCCAAGACCGCCGCCATGGCGATCTGCGGCGACAAGCAGCCATACAAGGCGACGCCATGGTTCTGGTCGAACCAGTATGATCTGAAATTGCAGACCGTGGGCCTGTCGATCGGTTTCGACCATTTCGTGGTGCGCGGCGATCCGGCCACGCGCAGCTTTTCCGTTATCTATCTGCGCGACGGCAAGTTCGTGGCGCTGGACTGCGTGAACAAGGTCAAGGACTATGTTCAGGGCAAGAAGCTGGTCGAACGCCATGCGGTGATCGATCCGGCCCTGCTGGCTGATAATGACGTGCCGTTAAAGGAAATGGCAGAGGGTTAGGTCGCGGGCTGGCGCGTTTCCGCCAGCCGCGCCAGTGCCCAGCCGGCCGCTTCTGCGACAACGGGATCGGGATCGGTCAGCAAGGCGCTGACCGGTTCCGCCAGCGCGGCATCGCCGCTGTTTCCCGCCGCGATCAGGCAATTGCGCACGAACCGGTCGCGCCCGATCCGCTTTATGGGAGAGCCGGAGAACAGCGCCCGGAACCCCGCATCGTCCAGCGCGAGCAATTCGCGCAGTCGCGGCGCGACCAGTTCGGCGCGCGGCAAGAAGGCGCGGTTCGCCGCCGCGCTTTGCGCAAAGCTGTTCCACGGGCACACCGCAAGGCAATCGTCGCAACCATAGATGCGATTGCCCATCGCGGCGCGGAATTCATGCGGGATCGGGCCCTTATGCTCGATGGTGAGATAGGAAATGCAGCGCCGCGCATCGATCTGGCGGGGCGCGGGAAAGGCATGGGTGGGGCAGGCATTCAGGCAGGCCGTGCACGAACCGCAGCGGTCCTGATGCGGATCGTCGGGCCGGAACGCCAGAGTGGTATAGATCGCGCCCAGAAACAGCCAGCTGCCATGCTGGCGGCTGACCATATTGGTATGCTTGCCCTGCCACCCGATGCCCGCCGCCTCGCCCAGCGGTTTTTCCATCACGGGGGCGGTATCGACGAATACCTTCACCCCCGCCTCGACCCCCTGTTTCGCCGATTCACCGACCAGCCAGCGCGCCAGCCGCTTCAGCGCCTTTTTCACCGTATCGTGATAATCGCGCCCCTGCGCATAGACCGAGATGCGGGCGCGATCCCCCGCATCGGCCAGCGCCAGCGGGTCATGCGCGGGGGCATAGCTCATGCCCAGGGCGATCACGCTTTGCGCTTCGGGCCAAAGGGTCTGCGGCGCGCCGCGCTGGTCGGCGCGGTCCTCCATCCAGCCCATCGATCCGTGGCGGTCCTGCGCCAGCCAGTCGCGCAGCCGTGCGATCCGGCGCGGGTCGGCGCCCGCGCCTGCGATCCCCGCGGCGACGAAACCTTCCTTTTGCGCCTGTTCCAGAAGCGCTTGCCTTAGAAGTTCAAGCCTGTCAGCGCTTGACCCGTTCAAATGCCTTAACCTTATTTTGCGAGTTTGCGGGGCAAAGCCGCTCTCTCTTACGGGAATTCTACTTGCAGCAGGCGATGACACAAGCGTTCGATCAAACACGGTTCACGCCCCTTGACGACAGCAACCGCCCTCTGGCGATCGAAGCCAACGGGCTGGTCAAGCGTTTCGACGGGGTTCTGGCGGTGGACGGCGTGGATATCGCCGTGCCCGAAGGGTCGATCTTCGGCATACTCGGCCCCAATGGCGCGGGCAAGACGACGACATTGCGCATGCTGCTGGGCATTATCGACCCCGATCAGGGCACCCGCCGCGTCTTGGGGAGCGAGGATCCGCATGCGCTGGCCAATCGCATCGGCTATCTGCCGGAAGAGCGGGGGCTGTATCCCGCGATGAAGGCCGTGGATGCCATCGCCTTTGTCGGCGCGCTGCGCGGCCTGCCCACGGCAGAGGGGCGCAAGCGCGGCTATCGCCTGCTGGAAGAGCACGGTTTCGCGCATATTGCCGACCGCCAGATACGCCAGATGTCCAAGGGACAGGCCCAAACGGTGCAGCTTTTGGCCACATTGGTGCACGATCCGGCGCTGGTCGTGCTGGACGAACCGTTCTCGGGCCTCGACGCGATCAGCCAGGGGCGGCTGGAACGGACCATTCGCGGCCTTGCCGAAAAGGGCACGACGGTGATCTTTTCCACCCATGTGCTCGCCCATGCGGAACGTCTGTGCGAACGCATCGCGATCATCGCAGGCGGGCGGGTGCCGTTCCACGGCCTTGTCTCTACCGCGCGCGACCGGCTGCCGCCGCAGGTGCATCTGGAAACCCGCACCATCGACGGGCCATGGCGCGCGGCACTGCCCGCCGATGCGCAGCCGCAGATCAAGGCGACCGGCGGGGCGCTATGGGCATTTTCGCTGCCCGACGACGGCGTCGAACCGCTGCTGACTGCGCTGGTAGAAGGCAAGGCGGGGATACAGGCGCTTTCCATAGAACGGGCGGGGCTTCACGATGCGTTCGTAGCCATCGCGGGCGAGGCCGCGGCCAAGGCGCTGGAAGACGACGGCAAGGGTGCGGAGAGCGCGAAATGAAGCATTTCCTGTCCAAGATCATGGTCATCGCGCGCCGCGACTTCCGCGCGATCCTGTTCAGCCGGTCGTTCCTGTTCTTCATCCTTGGCCCGCTGTTTCCGGTCATCGTCGCGTGGATGGCGGGCGGCATCGGCGCCAGCGTTCAGGGCGCTGCGGGCGAGGCGAGGCTGGGCATTGCGATGAGCGAGACCGAAAGCGCGCTGATCAGCGATGCGCGCCAGTCGCTGCACCATGCCCTGCCCAGGCTGCCCGGTCTGGAAATGCTGCAAGGCGACCGCAACGGCACGGGCGAGATCAGGGCCGTGATGGCCGACGGTCCGGGCGAGCGCAATGTCGCCGCCGTGCTGGCGGGCACATTGGACGAACCCAGCCTGTCGGGCCCGTCGAACCGCATCGCGGCATGGCAGGGCGATGTCAGCCTGCTGGTCGACGAAGCGCGGCGGCTGCGCGATTTGCGGGCGGGCGCACGGCAGCGCGAATGGCCCGCGATCACCCTGCAACCCATGGCCCAGCCCAGCCAGGTGGACGAAGCGGGCGGCCGCATCCGCACCGCGCAGGCAGGACAGACGCTGCTGTTCCTGCTGACCATGCTGCTGGCAGGCATGGTGCTGTCGAACCTTGTCGAGGAAAAGGCGAACAAGATCATCGAAGTGCTGGCTGCGGCCGTGCCGATGGACGCGGTGTTTTTCGGCAAGCTGCTGGCCATGCTGGGCGTCAGCTTTGTCGGCATTGCCGTATGGGGCAGTGCGGCGGCGCTGGTGCTGGTGGCGGGCGGCAGCGGGCTTTCGATGCTGGCGACGCCGGCAGTCGGCTGGCCGGTGTTCATCCTGCTGTGCATCGCCTATTTCGCCTGCGCCTATCTGTTGCTGGGATCGCTGTTCCTGTCGATCGGCGGTCTGGCGGCCACGGTGCGCGAGGTGCAGACTTTGTCCATGCCCGTCACCATGGCGCAATTGCTGGTGTTCTTCCTTGCGTCCTATGCGCTGGGCCATCAGGGGCAGCCCGTCGAAATGGCGGCAGCGATTTTCCCCTTCTCCTCGCCCTTTGCGATGCTGGCGCGCGCAGCGATGCAGCCCGAAATCTGGCCCCATTTCGTCGCCATCGCGTGGCAGGCCCTGTGGGTATTCCTGATCGTGCGCGCGGGCGCGGCGCTGTTCCGCAAGACGGTGATGAAATCGGGCCCGGCCAAGGGCAGGCGCGGACTGGGCGCATTGCTGTCGCAATCGGTCCGCTCGTTCAGGCGCGCCTAAGGCGGGGCGGGGTAACAGGGGCGGCATGACCCACGATCGCCGCAGTTTTGTCGGATTGCTTCTTGCAGGCGCGCTGACCCCGCTGGCAACGGCCTGCGGTCAAAGCGCCGAGGCGAAGCAGGCATTCCCCTTTACGCTTAGCGACGCGCAATGGCGCAAGCGGCTGACTGCGGCGGAATATCGCATCCTGCGCGAAGCGGGCACCGAACGGGCGTTCTCCTCCCCGCTCGACAAGGAAAAGCGCGCGGGCATCTTCGCCTGCGCGGGCTGCGGCCACCGGCTGTTCTCGTCGCGCACCAAATATGACAGCCACACCGGCTGGCCCAGTTTCTATCGTCCGCTGCAAGGCGCCATCGGCACCAGCACCGATTACAAGATCGGCTATCCCCGCACCGAAGTGCACTGCGCCAATTGCGGTGGCCATCTGGGCCATGTGTTCGATGACGGACCCAAGCCCACCGGCAAGCGTTACTGCATGAACGGGCTGGCACTGGATTTCATTCCCGGCGCTGCCTAAGGGCAACAGGCGCGGCCAAAACGCGCCGCCGACAGGGCAGAGGAAACGCTGCCTATTCGACTCCGACGATTTTCACGGCTAGAGCACAATAATGACTGCCGAACAGGCCCATAACAAACCGCTGACGCCGCTGCTGGATACGGTCGACACGCCCGACGATCTGCGCAGGCTGGCCCCGTCGCAATTGCGCCAGCTGGCCGACGAGCTGCGGCTGGAGATGATCGATGCCGTCGGGCAGACCGGCGGCCATCTGGGGTCCGGCCTTGGCGTGGTCGAACTGACCACCGCGATCCATTACGTGTTCAACACGCCCGAAGATCGGCTGATCTGGGACGTGGGCCATCAGGCCTATCCCCACAAGATCCTGACGGGCCGGCGCGACCGCATCCGCACCCTGCGTCAGGGCGGCGGGCTGTCGGGCTTTACCAAGCGGAGCGAGAGCGAATACGACCCGTTCGGCGCGGCGCACAGCTCTACCTCGATCAGCGCGGCGCTGGGCTTTGCAGTGGCCAACAAGCTGTCGGGCAGGCCCGGCAAGGGCATCGCCGTCATCGGCGACGGCGCGATGAGCGCGGGCATGGCGTATGAAGCCATGAACAACGCCGAACAGGCGGGCAACCGTCTGGTCGTGATCCTGAACGACAATGACATGTCGATCGCCCCGCCCGTAGGCGGATTGTCGAGCTATCTTGCCCGCCTCGTGTCTTCGGGCCGCTTCCTTGGCCTGCGCGAACTGGCGCGCAAATTCGCGCGCAAGCTGCCCCGCCCGCTGCATGTCGCCGCGCGCAAGACCGATGAATTCGCCCGCGGCATGGCGATGGGCGGCACCTTGTTCGAAGAGCTTGGCTTTTATTACGTCGGCCCCATCGACGGGCACGATCTGGAAGCGCTGGTTCCCGTGCTGGAAAACGTGCGCGATGCCGCCGAGGGCCCGTGCCTGATCCATGTCGTCACCCAAAAGGGCAAGGGCTATGCCCCTGCGGAACAGAGCGCCGACAAATATCACGGCGTGCAGAAGTTCAACGTCGTCACGGGCGAGCAGAAGAAGTCCAAGGGCGGACCGCCCAAATATCAGGACGTGTTCGGCGAAACCCTGGCGAAGCTGGCCGAAACCGACGACCGCATCTGCGCCATCACTGCCGCCATGCCCAGCGGCACCGGCGTCGATATTTTCAACAAGGCCCATCCCGCGCGCAGCTTCGACGTCGGCATTGCGGAACAGCATGCGGTGACCTTTGCCGCCGGCCTTGCGGCCGAAGGCATGCGCCCGTTCTGCGCGATCTATTCCACCTTTTTGCAGCGCGCCTTCGATCAGGTGGTGCATGACGTGGCGATCCAGAACCTGCCGGTGCGCTTTGCCATCGACCGCGCCGGTCTGGTCGGCGCGGACGGGGCGACCCATGCGGGCAGTTTCGACGTGACCTATCTGGCGACGCTGCCGAACATGGTGGTGATGGCCGCGGCTGACGAGGCGGAGCTAGCGCATATGACCTATACCGCCGCTTGCCATGACAGCGGGCCGATCGCCTTCCGCTATCCGCGCGGCGAAGGGACCGGCGTGCCCATGCCCGAACAGCCCGAACGGCTTGAAATCGGCAAGGGGCGTATCGTGCGCGAGGGGAGCAAGATCGCGATCCTGTCGCTGGGCACCCGCCTTGCCGAGGGGCTGAAGGCTGCCGACCAGCTTGAGGCAAAGGGCCTGTCCACGACCGTGGCGGACTTGCGCTTTGCCAAGCCGCTGGACGAGGCGATGATCCGCCGCCTGATCGCCAGCCACGAAGTCGTCGTCACGGTCGAGGAAGGCGCCATCGGCGGACTTGGCGCCCATGTGCTGACGATGGCCAGCGACGAGGGGCTGCTGGACAACGGCCTGAAGATCCGCACCATGCGCCTGCCCGACATTTTCCAGGACCACGATGCGCCCGACAGGCAATATGACGAAGCGGGGCTGAATGCCGCCAATATCGTCGATACGGTCCTGAAAGCGCTGCGCCACAACAGCGCGGGGGTCGAGGAAGCGCGGGCCTAGGGCCGTGGGGTGCCGATCACCCCAACCACCGCCATACGCCCGCAGCCACACCGCCCAGCGGCAGATGCAGCCAGCTGATCCCCAGCCATAAGGCCAGCGCGCCCAGCCACATCACCGGCGATATGCGCGCAAGGCCGGACAGTTTCGGGATAAAGCTTGTCCGGGCCTGCCAGCCGGTCCACGCATCGCCCAGCTGCCCCTGTTTCTTGCGGTCCTGCATCGCGGAACCGCCCAGTCCCAGCACGATAAACGCGCCCATCAAGAACAATGTGCGCGGTTCGGGCACCAGCAGAATATGCGAAAACGCCCAGAGCGAGATGCCCCACATCATCGGATGGCGGGTAACCGCGAAGGCTCCCGTCGGCTCCTTGCTGGCGGCCAGTTCGGCGGCTTTGGGCGAAGGAGCGGCGGGATTGCCCGCGAAACTGCCGATCAGCAGCAACAGGGCGAAAAAGCTGATGACCATCGCCGCGATCCATGCCCAGTCGGCATAGGCAGGCCACGCATAGGGGCCCCGCGGTGCCGCGGCAAAGGCATAGACCGTCCAGCCCAGCGTGACGAAGGCGACCAGCGAATAGGCAGCGATAAAACCCGCCTGCCCCAGCAGCGATATCAACGGCTTGCGCAGCTGGTGCGTCAGGATGATGTGGGTGCCCACGAATACGATCGCCGCCGACAGCAGGAAGGAAAGCCTCAGGTCCATGCGGGTTTCCTATCCTTGCTATGCGGCGGGATCGTGGCGAATATGCGCGGGTTTTACCCCTTCAGCTCGGGATGTACACCGCCGGCCTGCGGTTCGCCTGCCTCGCTCTGTCCCAGAAGGTCGTCGCCCACATCCTCGTCCTTCAGCGTGTCGAGATGCATCAGCCGCTTAACGAAAGGCGACAGCAGCAGCACCACCACACCGATACCGAACGCCACCCAGCCGGTCGTCGCCCAGACGTCGAGGTACAGCGCCTTGGCCGCGTTGCCGCCCTCGGCCCCTTCGGCACCGGCCATCGCGGAAATCTGGCCCGCGACAAAATTGCCGCCTGCCGTTGCAAAGAACCAGCCGCCCATGATCAGCCCTGCCATGTGCCACGGCGCAAGCCGGTTCATCGCCGACAGGCCGACGGGCGACAGGCAAAGCTCGCCCATGGTGTGCAACAGATAAAGGAACACGATCAGCCACATCGAGGTCATCGCATCGACCCCCATCGCCCGCGCACCCCAGGTAAGGACGAGGAAGCCCAGCCCGACCTGCACGATGGCAAGTCCGAACTTGGCGGGAGTCGAGGGTTCGAACCCCTTGCGGCCCAGCGTGGTCCACAGCCATGCGAATACGGGCCCCAGCAGCAGGATAAAGGCCGAATTGATCGACTGGAACCATGTCGTCGGCACTTCGAAGCCGAAGAAATTACGATCGACATAGCGGTCGGTGAACAGATTGACCGATGCGCCCGCCTGTTCGAACAGGCCCCAGAACACCGGCTGCAGGATCAGCAGGAAGATAATCACCAGAATCCGGTCACGCTCGTGCGGGGTCAGCCGCGTGAACGCGATATAGGCGATATAGCCAAGCAGGCCGAGGCCAGACACGCCCAGCATCCAGCCGACCAGCGCCTGATACTGGATCAGCACCCACAGCACCGCGATCGCGCCAAGGCCGGTGGCATACAGCCAGTATTCCAGCGGCAGGCCTGCCTTGCGCTGTTTCAGCAGTGCGGGATCATGCGGCTCGCCCCGGCCCAGCAGCAGCGGCTTGCCCAGCATAAAGACGATCAGGCCCAGCAGCATGCCGATGCCCGCCGCGCCAAAGCCATAGGACCAGCCATAGGTCTCGCCCAGATAGCCCGCGATCAGCACGCCCAGCAGCGAGCCGAGATTGATGCCCATGTAGAAGATCGTATAGGCGCCATCGCGGCGCACGTCGGTCTTGGGATAAAGCTGCCCGACGATGACCGAGATGTTCCCCTTCAGGAATCCCGACCCGACGATGATGAAGGCCAGTGCCAGCCAGAAGATATTGATCGCCGGATCGCTTTGACCCCCACCCCCTTCGAACGCCATCAGGAAATGGCCCAGGGTCAGCACGACCGCGCCGAACAGCGTTGCCTTGCGCTGTCCCAGATAGCGGTCGGCCAGCCATCCGCCCAGCACCGGCGTGATATAGACCAGCGAGGTATAGGCACCATAGATCAGCGACGCGTCGCTATCGGAAAACAGCCAGTGCTTGGTGAGATAGAAGATGAGCAGCGCGCGCATCCCGTAGAACGAGAAACGCTCCCACATCTCGGCAAAGAACAGGATGAACAGGCCCTTCGGGTGGCCGAGGATCGTGCCGCGGGCATCGCCGCCTTGCTCGTAACTGGTTGCCATCGGGGGACTTGCTTTCCTTGTCTCGCATCGGGCTCGAAAGCGCGCACCCTAACGCATCGCTGGCGCGGGTAAAGCCCGATTGTTGCATCTGAAACCGGTGGCGTTGCGCAACGGCAACGCCGCGCGGTGCGGGCGCGCATCCCTGTCGCGCGCATCCGCCGCCAGTTTGCGTTACCGGTCCGGCTTGTCTGCATGGGTGTATTATGCCACTATGACGCCATGCCCCGCGAGACCGGAATCCACAAGACGCGCCCCGTCTATCTGAAGCTGCGCGACGAGATTGTCGCCGCGATCCTGACGGGCCGTTTTGCCGAAGGTGCGCTTCTCCCCTCGGTCCGCGCTTTCGCAGCGCAGCATGGCGCGAATCCGCTCACCGTGGCCAAGGCCTATCAACAGTTTCAGGACGACGGGCTGATCGCGGTGCGGCGCGGGATCGGCGTTGAACTGCTGGCGGGCGCGCGGGCGCGGTTGCTGGAATCGGAACGCGCGCAGTTCCTGGCCGAGGACTGGCCTGCCATCCGGACTCGCATGGAATTGCTGGAACTGGATGCTTCCCTATGGGCCGGCGAATTGGATGCCACGGACGCGAACTAACCCCGATCGGTGATTTTCCTATCCTTTTTCGTAACATCCGGCCTGTCCGCCGGATAGTTTCGCCCTTGAATGTTGCGCCTGCGAATGGCATGTTCCTGCGCATTCCGCTCATTGCACTCAATTTCTGGACTGGGAGGGGCCCGGCCGGATCGGGAGGTTCGACAGGCGGATGCCGACGGGGTCGCAGCCACGGCAAACGGGGTGTAAGCGCATGATCAGGTCCGAACTCATCCAGACAATCGCACGGGAAAATCCCGAGCTTCGTCCCGAAGAGGTGGAGGCCGTGGTCAGTACGTTCTTCGACGCCATCACCGACCGGCTGGCCCAGGGCGGGCGCGTGGAATTGCGCGGTTTCGGCGCATTTTCGACTCGCGAACGTTCGGCCCGCGCAGGGCGCAACCCGCGCACGGGCGAAACCGTCGAAGTGCCGGGCAAGAAAGTGCCCTATTTCAAGGCGGGCAAGGAAATGCGCGAACGGCTGAACGGCTGAATACGCGCCCGAACGCCTTCATCGTCACATTTTAATTCTCCCGCGCATTGCGCGGCAATCGGCGTTGCGCGGCGCGCGGCCTACGCCTAGTCAAAGCGCGCGTTGCGGGCGTGGCGGAATGGTAGACGCCGGGGACTTAAAATCCCCTGATCCTCGATCGTGCGGGTTCGAGTCCCGCCGCCCGCACCATTTTCCCCCTGCCATATCTTACAGCCCACACGGCGATGGTTAAGATTATCTAACCGAAAAATCAGCATAATTTCGCGATTTAGCAAACGGTCCTTTAACCATTGCCCCTGTAAACCGGATGTGTGGAAGAGCGGGTTCGCATGATGCGCCCGCTGCAAACGCTAGGGCATACAAGGGAAACAGGCGTGAGCGATCTGGGGCAGCATGCAATGTTCGGCGAGGCAATCGCCAACCGTGCGGAACGACGCAGTGAAGAGCGTTTTCCGATCATTCGCACGGCAAAGCTGGTTTACGGCGATGTCGAGATGCCCTGCGTATTGCGCGATATTTCGAACAGCGCGCTGCGCGTTCGCATCTATGAACCGATCCCCGACGACATGCAGGGGATCGAGCTGGAATTCGGCGACGGCGACCGTCATTCGGTAGATCTGGTGTGGCAGCGCGATGGCCATGCAGGCCTGCGCTTTCCCCAGTTTGCCGATCTGCGTTCGCTGGTCGGAGAGAAAGGTCCTTTCCGCAAACGCGCCATCCGGATCGGCGTCGACCTGCCCTCGTCGGTCACAGCCCTTGGCACCAGGCACGAGGTCAAGATCGAGGATGTCTCGCATCAGGGTGCCCGCATCCGCTGCGATCATCCGCTTTCCATCGGTCAGCAAGTGCGCATTGCCGTGCCTTCGCTGGGCGAAATCTATGCCGTGGTGCGCTGGCGCGAGCAGCCGGTCTATGGTCTGGCCTTCATCGAAACCTTCCGCTTCGAGGATGTGGCCCATATGGCCGGCAATCTGCAGGCGATCTCGCGCGTGTGGCGCCGGGATCATCCGCGCAAGCCGGTGGTCCGCCCCGCTCCGCTCAAACGCGCCGTTAATTTCTGACCGGATCGGGCAACCGCCCTTCCCTGACGGAAATTAACGATAAAACCCGGCCAAACCCGCCGCGTTAACGACCCCTTAGCCATTTTCGGTCAGATTTTGATCAAGGTCAGACCGGAAGCTCCGGTCCGACGGTCAAATCAGGGGGTAACGTGGCTTTCTCGCAGAATTCCATCGGGTCGGGACAAACACCGGAAAACAACGATCTGGCCGTCGATGTCGTCATCATCGGCGCGGGTCCGGCAGGACTGACCGCGGGCTATCTGCTGACCAAGGCGGGCCAGTCTGTCGCGATTATCGAGAAAGACGAGACCTATGTCGGCGGCATCAGCCGCACGGTCGAACACGAAGGCTATCGCTTCGACATCGGCGGTCACCGCTTCTTTTCGAAATCGCAGGCCGTCGTCGATCTGTGGAGCGAGATTCTGCCCGACGATTTCATCAGCCGCCCGCGGATGAGCCGCATCTATTACGAAGGCAAGTTCTACTCCTATCCCCTGCGCGCGTTCGAGGCGTTGCGCAATCTGGGCCTGTGGCGCTCGGCCATGTGCATGGCCAGTTTTGCCAAAGTGCAGATGTTCCCACGCAAGCAGGTCAAAAGCTTTGAGGACTGGACCGTGAACCAGTTCGGCGAGAAGCTCTATTCTATCTTCTTCAAGACCTATACCGAGAAGGTGTGGGGCATGCCTTGCGACGAAATGAGCGCCGACTGGGCCGCCCAGCGCATCAAGGGCCTGTCGCTGTGGGGCGCGGTGGTCGACGGGCTAAAGCGTTCGCTGGGCCTGAACAGGAAACCCAATAACGGCATGCAGGCCAAGACGCTGCTGGAGGAATTCCGCTATCCGCGCCTTGGCCCGGGCATGATGTGGGAAGCCGCGCGCGACCATGTGGAGGCTGGCGGCAACCGCGTGCTGATGGGCCATGCGCTGAAACAGCTGGCCAGCGACGGCGAAGGCGGCTGGCGGCTGGACGCGGTTACCGTCGACGGATCGGAACGGATCATCCGCGCAAAACACGCGATCAGCTCGGCCCCGATGCGCGAGCTTGCGGCGCGCCTGTCGCCTGTGCCCGATGCGGTGCTGGATGCCAGCGGCCTGAAATATCGCGATTTCCTGACCGTCGCGCTGAAGATCCGCAGCAAGGACCTGTTCCCCGACAACTGGATCTATATCCACGATTCCAAGGTACAGGTCGGCCGCATCCAGAACTTCCGTTCATGGTCGCCCGAAATGGTGCCCGACAGCACGGTGGCCTGCGTGGGGCTGGAATATTTCTGCTTTGAAGGTGACGGGCTGTGGGCATCGTCGGATGACGATCTGATCGCACTGGCGACAAGGGAAATGGAAATCCTTGGCCTTGCCAGCCGCGAAGACGTGATCGGCGGTTCGGTCGTGCGGCAGGAAAAGGCCTATCCCGTCTATGACGAGGATTACGCCGCCCGCGTTGCCGTGATGCGCGAAGAGCTTGAGGATAAGCACCCTACGCTGCATCTGGTGGGCCGCAACGGCATGCACCGCTATAATAATCAGGATCACGCGATGATGACCGCCATGCTGACGGTCGAGAATATCATCGCCGGAGCCCGCATTTACGACACATGGTGCGTAAACGAAGACGCCGAATATCACGAAGCGGGCCGCGAGGGCGAGGCTCCCGCCTTTCCGCAGCATGCCGGCAATGCGCAGGACCGCGCCGCCGCGCTGTCGTCGATGCGCGCAGTGCCGATGCCGCTCGCCGTTGACAGCCCTGCCGCAGACAGCACCGGCGAAACCCGGGGGCGCGACGCGGCATGAGCCTGATCCGCGAAGCACGGCGCATGATCGCCTATGGCTTCGCCAGCGCGGTCGCGCTGGGCTTCGACATGGGTTCCTATCTGCTGCTGATCGGCGCAGGCATGGCCGCGCCTCTGGCAGCGGTATCGGGCTATTCGCTGGGCATCGTGATTCACTGGCTGGCATCCAGCCGCGTGGTTTTTGCCGGACGGGTCGCCGAAAAAGGGCTTGGCCGTTCGGTGCAGATGGGGCTGTTCGTTGCCTCTGCGCTGGTCGGCCTGTCGCTGACATGGGTGATCGTCAGCATGGGTGTCGCCAGCGGCATCGACCCGCGCCTTGCCAAGCTGAGCGCGGTCGCCACCAGCTTCGTCGCCACATTCCTGCTGCGCGCGCGCTTTGTCTTTACCCTGGGCGGCGTTGGCGCACCTGCGGATGAGGGGCGCTGACGCCATGATCCAGCGGGGCCGGACAGCATGATCGGGGAACGTCGCCGTCCGGTGATCGACCGCGATCTGGTCGTTCGCGCCACGCTGGCATGGCTGTTGATGGCCGCGCTGCTGGTGATCGCCGGATTGCCCGCGATCATGGGCCGCCAATTCAGCGAAGGCGACGATATCATGCGCCTGCTGGAGGTTCGCGACTGGCTGGCTGGACAAAGCTGGTTCGATGTCTCCCAATACCGGATCGATGCGCCGTTCGGTGCCGGAATGCACTGGTCGCGGCTGGTCGATGTGCCGCTGGCGGCAGTGATCGTCGTGCTGTCGCCTTTGTTCGGGCAGGCTCTGGCCGAGCATGTCGCATCGGTCATCGTACCGCTGGGCACCTTATGGCTGGCGGTGCTGCTGATCGGGCGGATCGCATGGCGCCTGTGCGACGAGGAAGCGACGGGCCTTGCCTGCCTTGCCGCCGCCATCGCCGCGCCGCTGCTGCACCAGATGCGGCCGATGCGGATCGACCATCACGGCTGGCAGATCGTGCTGTTCATGCTGGCGGTCAATGCGCTGATGGCGCGCGATGCGCGGCGCGGCGGGTGGATTCTGGGCGGCGCGCTGGCGCTATGGCTCAATGTCTCGATGGAAGCGCTGCCGATGGTCGCGGTGTTCGGCGCGATCCTGTTCGCGCGCTGGCTGCGCTGCTGGGGTGACCGCCAGTGGCTGGTCGCGATGCTGCAATCGCTGGCGGCCTGTTCGGCGGGACTTTACCTGCTGACGCGGGGGGCTACCCCGTCGCTACCGATGTGCGATGCGATGGCACCTGCGCATATTGCCGCCCTGTCCATCGTGGCTATCGCCGCCACCGGGCTGGGCCGGATCGAAGTGCCGCGTCCGTGGCTGTTGATGGTGCTGGTGCTGGGATCAGGCGCATTGGCAGGCGTTATCGTGCTGCTGCAAATGGCGCCGCAATGCGCGGGCGGCAGCTTTGCGGGGATGGATCCGGTCGCCCATGATGTGTGGCTGGCCAATGTGATCGAAAGCAAGCCGCTGTGGCATCATCCGGTCACGCTGATCGCGCAGGTGCTGGTCCCGACCGCGATTGCCATTGTCGTATCGCTTCGGCTGGCTGCGCGCAGTGCCGACTGGCTGCACCGCTGGCATCTGGAATATACCGTGCTGCTGCTGGCCGCGCTGGCGCTGGCGGTCTTTCTGCCGCGTTCCAGCGGATTGGTCGCGGGTCTGGCCGCCGTGCCCATCGGCATGCAGATGAAGCAATGGCTGCGCCAGCTGCGAAGCCTTGGCCGTCCCGGCAAGCAGGCGATGGCGGTCGCGGGGATGACCGCATCGCTGCTGCCCGCCATGCCGTTGACCGTGCTGATGCATGCTACCCCCAGTCACGCCTCTCCCGCAAAGCCAGCGCCCGCCATTGCGTCGGCCTGCGACGTGTCCGGCGTGCTGCCGGCGCTTGGCGAAGATGCGGCCAATATCATGGCGCCCATCGATATGGGGCCCGCGATCCTGATCGACAGCCCGCATCGCGTGGTCGCAACCGCGCACCACCGCGCGCATCGCGGCATTGGCGACACGATCCGCAGTTTCAGCGGACCGGCAAGCGATGCGCATGCAATCCTGATGAAACGCCGGATCGGCTTCGTCATGCTATGCCCCGATGCCGCCGAAGTGCGCCTTTATCGCAGCATGGGGGACGATAATCTGGCCGATCGGCTGGCCACCGGCAAAGCGCCCGACTGGCTGATGCCGATCACCCACGACGGCGATCGGGGTGTGCTGGTTTGGCGGGTTATCGGGTAAGTCAGGCCGCGCAGGCGGCGCATGTGCCGCGCAATTCCACCACCGTGCGCAAATCCCCGAAACCGGCCGAACCGGCTGCCTGCCGCAACCCGTCCGTCAGCCGGTCGTCATCGATATGTTCGGCGCGCCCGCATTGGTCGCAGATCACGAAGATGCAATCGTGGCGGCAGCCGGGATGGCGGTTGACCAGATAGGCATTCGCGCTTTCGATCCGGTTGGCCAGATTGGTGCGCACGAACAGGTCGAGGATGCGATACACGCTATTGGGTGCGACCCGCTTGTCCCGCTCGCGCGTCAGCTCCTCGGCAATGTCATAGGCCGATACGGGCGCGGCGCTTTTCATCAGCTGGCCGAACACGGCGCTGCGCATATCGGTCCATTGCTCGCCCGCATCGGTCAACGCCGAACGCGCCGCGCGCTGCAGCGATTTGCCCGAGTGTTCCTCGTGGTCGTGACCCGAATGGTCGTGCGGAGCCAGGGTTTCATGAGACATTGCGGGCACCGAGATATTTACTGCGGGGCCCGCTGGCAAGCTTTGGCGGCGGCGTGGCGGATCAACCCCGCCGGAACGATGCGCGGTAATCGTCGGGAAACAGAGCCTGCAATGCCCGCACCTTGGGCGCGTCCCACCGCATGATATAGGGGTGGCGCGGGTTCTTTTGCGCAAAGTCCTGATGATAGGTTTCGGCAGGATAAAACCGCTTTTCCGCCTCGATCCGCGTGACGATCGGCCTGTCCCACAATGCGGCCTGTTTCAGCTGCGCGATATAGGCGCGGGCGACCTTGGCCTGCACGTCGGTCGTCGGCACGATGGCGCTGCGGTATTGGCGGCCGGTGTCGGGCCCCTGACGGTTCAGCTGTGTGGGATCGGCGACAACGGCAAAAAAGATGCGCAGCAATTCGTCATACCGCACCTTGTCCGGATCATAGGTGATGCGCACAGCCTCGGCATGATCGGTCAGGCCTGCGCTGACTTTTTTGTAATCGGCATCGGCGCTCGTTCCGCCGTGATAGCCCGATACCGCGCTGGTCACGCCATCGACATGGCTGAACACCGCTTCCACGCCCCAGAAACAGCCGCCCGCGAAGATCGCGGTGCGCGTGCCGCCCGATTCGCGGGCCTGTATCTTGGCAGGGGGCGTCCGCACCGCCTCTTCGGCAGAGGCCGGAATCTGGCAGGCCGCAAGCCATGCGGCGCCCAGCAACAGAAAGGGCGTGCGAATGATCACGCCCGGCACATTACAGGAAAACGGAGGCGATGGCATCCGATGCAAAGGGGAAGCCCGTCGTCGCGAACAGGCCCGCCGCGCCGATGGCAAAGCCGATCGAGAGATGGCGGATCATGTGCTTGTCGAGAATGCTCATGGCGATGCTTTCGCTTCAGTCTGAAATATGGTTACCGCTTCTACCGGCGGTCCACTGAAAAAAGGGTGAACGGCGCTGTCGTGCGCCGTTCATCAACGTAACCGATTGTCGCGGGAAACCGCCGCGATCAGTGACGGAAATGGCGCATGCCGGTGAACACCATGGCAAGGCCGGCTTCGTCGGCAGCGGCGATCACCTCGTCATCGCGGATCGAACCGCCGGGCTGAATCACTGCGGTCGCACCCGCCTCTGCCGCCGACAGCAGGCCGTCGGCAAAGGGAAAGAACGCATCCGACGCAACCGCGCTGCCCACGGTCTTGGGCTCGGTCCAGCCATAGGTGTCGGCGGCTTCCTTCGCCTTGACCGCGGCGATCCGCGCCGAATCGCGGCGGTTCATCTGGCCTGCGCCGATGCCTGCCGTCTGGCCGTCCTTTACATAGACGATGGCGTTCGACTTCACATGGCGCGCCACGGTCCATGCGAACAGGCAATCCTTCAGCTCCTGATCCGTTGGCGCACGCTTGGTGACGACTTTCAGATCCTTGGGATCGACATGGGCGAAATCGCGATCCTGCACCAGCAAGCCGCCTGCGATCACCACTTGCGAAACCCCGCGGCGGCGCGGATCGGGCAGTGAAGGCACGACCAGCAGGCGCAGATTCTTTTTCTTGGCAAAGATCGCCTTGGCCGCATCGTCGGCACCCGGGGCGACGACGACTTCGGTGAAAATCTGCGTGATCTTTTCCGCCGTCGCCGCATCCAGCGGGCGGTTCACGGCGACGATACCGCCGAATGCCGACACCGAATCGCACGCCAGCGCCTTGTCCCACGCCTCGGCCAGATTTTCGCCCACGGCGACGCCGCAGGGATTGGCGTGCTTGACGATCACCACGGTCGGCGGGCCGTCCGCGAATTCGGCCACCAGTTCCAGCGCGGCATTGGCGTCGTTATAATTGTTGTAGGACAGTTCCTTGCCCTGAAGCTGCTCGGCCTGCGGCAGGCCGACGACATGCGACCCCTCGGGCACATAAAGCGCGGCTTCCTGATGCGGATTTTCGCCATAGCGCAGCGTGGTCACCAGTTTCGACGCCATGGCGCGGCGCGGCGGGAACTTCATCTGCTGGTCGGCATAGGCGAACCATTGGCTGATCGCCGCGTCATAGGCTGCGGTGGCGGCAAACGCCTTGGCCGCCAGCATCTTGCGAAACGCATAGCCGGTGGAGCCGTCGCCCGCGTCCATTTCGGTAATCAGCGCGCCGTAATCGGCGGGATCGGTCACGATCGAGACATAGGCATGGTTCTTGGCGGAAGAGCGCACCATCGAAGGGCCGCCGATGTCGATATTCTCGATAATCTCGTCGCGGTCGGACCCCTTGGCGACGGTTTCGACAAAGGGATACAGGTTGACGACGACCAGATCGATCGCGCCGATGCCGTGATCTTCCATCGCCTTGGCATGGGCGGCATCGTCGCGCACCGCCAGCAGTCCGCCGTGCACCTTGGGGTGTAGCGTCTTGACGCGGCCGTCCATCATTTCGGGAAAGCCGGTCAGCTCCGAGATATCCTTGACCGCCAGCCCCGCATCGCGCAGCGCTTTGGCCGTGCCGCCGGTGGACACCAGCTCGACATTGCGGGCAGCCAGCGCCTTGCCCAGATCGACCAGCCCGGTCTTGTCCGAAACGGACAGCAGGGCGCGGCGGACGGTGACGGGGTTTTCCATGGGTTCGTGGCTTTCGTGACAGCGGCGCCTGTGCGCCATATGTGCGCGTGCGCTTAGGCGCGGAGGCGCCAATCATCAACCGCCGATTGTGACGTTTCGGGGACGGGGACACGAATCCGGCCCGTTTGGGCCAGCTTTCGCATCAGCCCATCTTGCGCAGCGACCAGTGGACCATGTCGCCCTCGCGCCCGACATCGCCGGTGACGACCAGTTGCAGCGTCTGGCGCGGCTGTCCCCCGCCATCGACCCACAGGCTGTCCTCTATCGCCAGACCCGGTTCGTCGACGCGGAACTGCCAGTATGTGCCATCGGGGAGCGCCAGCATCGCGCCGCTGCCGCCATCCTCTGTCTGCACGACGTGATCGGCCGCGACATTGGGGCCAAGGTGGAACCGGATCGCGAAATTATGACTGCCGCGCCGCGCCCGCTTGCCGCGCGGCATCAACGCGTCCTGCCCTTCCAGGATGGACCCGTCATCGGCCAGCGCCAGCCGCCGTTCGTGATACAGCCCGTGCCGCGCGACATAGCCGTCGTGACTGGCGATCATGATATGCGCGCCTTGCGCCCGTTCGCGGTCGAACGTGACCGATTTGACGCCGCTGCCCAGCCTGCCGTCGGCCTCGACCGCCGTCGAATCGCCTTCGCCCAGCATCAGCGTGCTATGCGCGGCGGTAGAGCGCAGCCCTTCCTCGATCCGGCGCGGAACGGCACCGCCCGCCATGGACGCGCCGCCGCAATTGACGAAGATACGCTCGGTCCCGTGGCTGAATTCGATGGCAAGGGTCGATGCGCAGCCGCCATGCGCCTCGCGCCCCGACGGCGGGGGCGCGGCATCGAATTGCAGGACAGCCTGTTTCGCGGCCAACCGCTGGAAACCCCAATGCCCTGCCTCTCGCAACGGGCGCGCATGCGGGTCCGCCGCTTCGCACAGGGTCAGCAAACGGCGCGCACCCATCGGGGCACAGCCCTGCCAGCTGCCCAGCGACCCGTCGGCATGCGCCAGCGCCAGCAGGGGCGGTGTCATCAGCCGCAGCATCGTTTCGATCTGCGAGGGCGGTTCGCGGCGGCATGCGCGATAACACGCGACCAGCCGCAGCAAGGCCGCGATGGTATCGATCTGGTCGTCGGGGCTGCGCGACAGCATGCCGCCATCCTCGCCCACCGCATCGCCCAGCGTGGCGATCAGCCCGGCCTCTCCATACAGGCGGCGCGGCTTGCCATCAGGCATCAGAAGCCCAGCGGCGGTTACCCCTGCCCATGCGAAAATCGCGTCCTGCGGCAGGTTGCGGCGGCGCGCCTGCCGGTCAAGCCAGAGCGCGGTATCGGACATATGGCGCAGCAGCGCGGCGCGGAACGCACGATCCCCGCCCGACAGGATCAGCGGCGCATGCACCAGCCAGCCCAGCAGCCGTTGACCCGCGACCCCCGCCTGCCACGCAGGCCCCTCGCCCACGACCGGATTGGCCAGCAGCCAGCGGCGCATGATGTCTTCGGCCACGGGGGCCAGCTTGTCGCGCGTGCCGGCAGCCTCCAGATCGGGAAGCCAACTGAAGCCGTGGATCGCGCGCGCAATCGGCGGGGCCAGCTTGGCCGAGCTGAAATCAAGGTTCTCGATGCTCAGCCTTTTGCCCGCGATCAGGAAATGGCCCGCGCGCAGCGCCATGCCGGCGGGCCGTTCCCCCGGCAGCGGTTCGGCCACCGTCGCCAGCAGGCGCATTTTCGAAGGCTTGTGAAACGGCCGCACCAGATTGCGCGCCGAAATGCCGCGCGCATAAAGGAACCGCATCGTGCGGTCGATCGGCCCCAATGTCGGCGGCGACAGATCGGCCAGCCCCAGCTCTCCGTCTCGCGGCGGAGGCGGCGCGGATGAACCCTCTGCATTCATCCGCGCGGACGGACCCGAAGCCGGTTCGCCCGCATCATCCTCCACCCAGCCGCCATCGCCGCCGGTGCGGGCAAGCGGAATGCCGCGCCGACCGGCCGATCCCGATTGTGCATCGGGCCCGTCGCGCAAATGGGATGGATGGAATGCCATCGGGTGATCAGTCTCCGCCCTTCAGCGCGGCGATATTGGCCGCATATTGCGAAGGCCCGCCCTTGAACGTGGCGCTGCCCGCGACCAGCACATCGGCGCCCGCATCGACGCACAGCCGCGCGGTTTCGGCATTGACGCCGCCATCGACCTCCAGCCTGATGTCGCGGCCCGTCTTGTCGATCATGCGGCGCACCGCTTCGATCTTTTTCAGTTGCGAATGGATGAAACTTTGCCCGCCGAAACCGGGATTGACGCTCATCACCAGTACCAGATCGATATCGTCGATCAGATAATCGAGCATTTTGGCGGGCGTGGCGGGATTGAGCGAAATGCCCGCCTGTTTGCCCAGCCCCTTGATCGCCTGCACGGTGCGGTGGATATGCGGCCCCGCCTCAGGGTGGACGGTGATGATATCGGCACCGGCCGCCGCGAATTCTTCCAGATACTGGTCGATCGGGCTGATCATCAGATGGACGTCGAAAACCTTGTCCGAATGCGGGCGCAGCGCCTTTACCACGGCGGGGCCGATGGTGATGTTGGGTACGAAATGCCCGTCCATCACATCGACATGGATCCAGTCCGCACCGGCAGCGTCGATGGCGCGCACTTCCTCTCCCAAACGGGCGAAATCGGCGGACAGGATCGAGGGCGAGATGAGTGGTTTCGGCATGAATCACGATTAGTCCACAGGGGCGAAGCGTCACAAGCAACATAGCCGTTTTTTTCCACACGCTCCCCCCGGTTCGTCCCTTATGGAGACAGTTTCACTGGCTGGGCCGGTCTTCAATCGCGACCACCCGTGCCAAGCGGTGCAAATGCGGTTAGGAAAGGGGCGATGATCCGATCGCTTTTCCGCCATGTGCCCCAACTTTTGCGTGCGATTCCGCCGTGGCAGATGGCCCTGCTGGTCGCGCTGATTCTCGCTTCGGCGCTGACAGAGGGTGTGGGCCTGCTGATGCTGGTGCCGATGCTGTCGGCGCTGTCGGGCGGGACACTAGCGGCGGGGTTGCCCGATTGGGCGGCGGCGGCATCGGGCGCATTGGCAGCGCGGCTGGGCCTTGCCGGACTGCTGGCGCTGTTCGTCGCGCTGGTGGCGGCGCGGGCCATGCTCAACTTCCGCCTCGCGCTGGTGCAGGCGCGCAGCCAGTATGCGGTGGTCGACGCGTGGCGCAGCCGCATCTATCGCGCGTTGCTGGCAGCGGGATGGCCGCATTTGTCGGCCATGCGCCAAGCGGACAATACCAGCCTGCTGATCCAGCTGGTTGATACGATCGGCGATGGCATCTTCCGCCTGCTGGTGCTGGCGACCAGCGTGGCGACACTGGCAGTCGTCTGGCTGGCGGCCTTTGCCCTGTCGCCCGTGACGGCGCTGGTGGGGGCCGCGGGCGGGCTGGTGGTGGTGATGCTGTTCGCGCGCTTTCGCCGCCGCGCCCGCGCATTGGGCGCCGATGTGGTGCGCGAAATCGGCGCGTTGCAGGACGAAGCGCAGGAATCGCTCGGCGCGCTGCGCCTCATCAAGTCTCACGGGCAAGAGGATATAGCCGCGCGGCGCCTTGCCGAAAATGTGGGCGCCTTGCGCCGCGCCCAGCTGGCGATGATCGGCACGACGGCGGGCAGCCGCGCCCTGTTGCTGACGGGCGGGGCCGTGGTGATGGCACTGGTCGTCTGGGTCGCATTCGCGCAGGGCGTGTCGCTGGCGGTGCTGTTGCCGCTGGTCGCGCTGTTCGCGCGGTCGGTGCCGCTGCTCGACGCGTTGCAGACGGGGTTGCAGCACTGGTCGCATGCCCTGCCCGCCATCGAACGCGCCGAAACCCTGCTGGCCGGGGCGCAGGCCGCGCGCGAGCCCGATTTGCCCGCCACTCCGGTTGCGCGCCCGACGCGCGAGATTGCGGTGACCGGCGCGACTGTGCGCCATGCGGGGCGCGATTTGCCCGCGCTGGACGATGTTTCGCTCACCCTGCCCGTCGGGTCGATGACCGCGCTGGTCGGCCCGTCCGGCGCGGGGAAAAGCACGCTGGCCGACCTGTTCGGCGCGATGTTCGCACCCGATTCGGGCGGGCTGTCCCTCGACGGGGTGATGCTGGACGGCGCATCGCTGGTCGGATGGCGGCGCCGCGTCGCCTATCTGCATCAGGAACCGGTGCTGTTCCATGCGACGATCCGGCAAAACCTGACATGGGCCCGCCCCGACGCGGACGATGCGGCGCTGTCAGAAGCGCTCGACAAGGCCTCGGCCCGCTTCGTGCTCGACCTGCCCGACGGGCTGGACACGATGGTCGGCGATGCGGGGCGGCGCCTGTCGGGCGGAGAGCGGCAGCGCATTGCCCTTGCCCGCGCCTTGCTGGGCGATCCGGCGCTGCTGATCCTGGACGAGGCGACCAGCGCGCTGGATGCCGCCATCGCCCGCGCCATCGCAGCGCTAAAAGGGCAATGCACCGTGCTGGTCATCGGCCATCGCGGGGCGCTGACCGGTCTGGCCGACCGTATCGTGACGATAGAGGGCGGGCGGATCGCGGACCGCAAGCCTTCTGCCAGCTAAACGGCAAATTCAGCGCCTATTCACGGCATTTGCGGCAAAAAACACGCAATATGCGACCGGACTTGACGATTTTTCGCGCACCACCATCTGGCCGCCCACCCCCTTTTTCCCTTTCACAGCAGAGCCATTTCCGCATGACCCCGACCCCTGTTATCAAGCACCGCCGTTCGCTGGCTGCCAGCGGCATCGCCGCCCTGACTTTGGGCGCGGCCGCGCTGGTCCCTGCGCCCGCCATGGCCGCCCCCGCAGGCTGCGAAGGCGACACAAGCGGCGCAAGCTGGGTCTTTCTGGAAGCGCAGAACATGCGCAATGCCAAGGGCTGGCTGACGGTGAAAATCTATAACAACGCCGACGATTTTCTGGGCAGCGGCGGTTCGATGGACGTGATCCGCGTACCCGCAAAGCCCGGCAACCAGCGCATCTGCATGAAGCTGCCCGAAAACGGCACCTATGCGTTCTTCGTCTATCATGACGAGGATATGGACAAGAAGCTCAACTTCAACTTCCTGAAAATGCGCCCGACCGAGGGTGGCGGCTTTTCGAACAATCCCGATATGGGCAGCATCCGCCGCCCCAGCTGGAAAGAAACCGCGATCCGCATTTCCCGCCCCGGCCTCGCCACGCGGGTGACGGTGAAATACCCGTAACCTGCCGGTTTCGCGCGCGGTTCCGGGCGGGCTTTGCCTGTCAGGCGGGGAAATGTTAGCCCTGTTTGCATGAACATTCACACGACTCCATCGCATGGCGCCGCCCCCTCTCTGGCAGAGGCGGCAGAGGCGCTGGGCGGGGAGATCGTGGCGCTGCGCCGTGCGATCCATGCCGATCCCGAACTGGGTCTGGAAACCCCGCGCACATTGGCCAAGGTGAAAGAGGCGCTGGCCGATCTGCCGCTGGAATGGCGCGAGGGGCCGCAAACGACCGGCGCGGTCGCCGTGCTGAAAGGGCGCAACTCAGGCCGGCGCGTCGTCCTGCGCGGCGATATGGACGCGCTGCCCCTGGCCGAGGAAACCGGCCTGCCCTTTGCGTCGCGGATCGACGGACGGATGCATGCCTGCGGACATGACGGGCACACCGCCATGCTGGCAGGTGCGGCGCGGCTGCTGGCAGCGCGCGCGCAGGACTTTGACGGAGAGGTCTGGTTCATGTTCCAGCCGGGCGAGGAAGGTTTTGGCGGCGGGCGCATGATGGTCGAGGACGGGCTGCTGACCGACGAAAACGGGCCGCCCGATGCCGGTTTCGCCCTGCATGTCATGCCCAATGCCCGCCACGGCCAGATCGCCTGCCGCGCAGGGCCGCTGATGGCAGCGTCCGATACGCTGCAGATCGTGGTGAAGGGCGCGGGGGGCCACGCCTCTCTGCCCCATGGCGCTGCCGATCCGATGCCCGTCGCGGCCGAAATCGTAACCGCGCTGCAATCCATGGTCACGCGCCAGTTCGACGCGGGCGAGCCTGTCGTCGTCACCGTCACGAGGATCGAGGCTGGGCATGCCGACAATGTCATCGCCGACAGCTGCATCATGCGCGGCACATTGCGCACCCTGTCGGAAGAAACCCGCAGCCGCCTGCCGCAAGCGATCGAACGTCTGGCGACGCATATCGCCGCCGCCCACGGGCTGTCGGCCGAAGTGACGGTCAGATCCGGCTTTCCCGTCACGGCCAACGACCCGCGCGCCTTTGCCCTCGCGCAGCAGGTTGCCACGCGCGAATTCGGGGCGGAAAGCTTTCAGGTGCTGGACCGGCCGCTGATGACGGCAGAGGATTTCAGCTATGTTTTGAACCATGCGCCCGGTGCGATGCTGTTCCTTGGCGTCGCCCGCGAAGGGGATGACTGGACGCAATGCTGCGGCCTGCATTCGCCGCGCATGCATATGGACGAAACCGCGCTGCCGCGCGGCGCGGCGCTGCTGGCCGCGCTGGGGCTGGAGGTTTTGCAGAAAGGCCTTTCCACATGACCACCCCCGACGGATCGAACCTGCCCCGGATCGACATCGGCCGGATCGAATCCGACATCAACGCCATCGCCCGCTTCGGCTTTAACGAAGAGGATCGCGGCGTGTACCGGCAGGGTTTTTCGGCGGAAGACATGGCCGCGCGCCAATGGCTGCGCGATCGGATGGAAGAGTTGGGGCTGGCGCATCGCATGGATGGCGCGGGCAATGTGATCGGGCGTTTCGGCGGCGGATCGTGGGACGATAAAGACGCCAAACCCGCCATCGTCATCGCCTCGCACCTCGATTCCGTGCCCGCGGGCGGCATTTTCGACGGTGTGCTGGGCGTGGTCGCGGGGCTGGAAGTGATCCGCACCATGCAGGACGCGGGCATTACCCCGAACCATCCGATCGAAGTGATCGCCACCAGCGAGGAGGAAGGCCGGTTCGGCGGCATGCTGGGCGCGCAGGCGCTGACCGGCAATCTCACCCGCGAATGGCTGGAAAACGCGGCGGACGAACATGGTCTTGCCCTGAAAGACGCCATGGCAGAGGCGGGGCTGGATTACCTGCAGGCCCTGCACGCCTATCGCCGGCCCGAAACATTGCATGCCTTTCTGGAGCTGCATGTCGAACAGGGGCCGGTTCTGGATACCGAAAAAACCACCATCGGCGTGGTCGAGGGGATTTCGGGCGTGTTCAAATGGATGGTCAAGCTGAAGGGCAAGGCCGACCATGCGGGCACCGCGCCGATGCACCTGCGATCCGACGCGCTGATGGGCATGGTCGATTTCGCGCATGAAATCCCGCGCATCATCGACGAGGAGGGAACCGACAAAAGCCGCATCACCATCGGCCATGTCGCGCTGAAACCCGGATTTCCGCATACCGTGCCGGGCGAAGCCGATTTCACCATCGTCGGCCGCGATCTGGACGAGGACGTGATGAAGCGCCTTGCCGATGCCTGTCGCAAGGTGCTGGAATCGATCTCGCGCCGCCACGGGCTGAAATTCGATTACGAACAGATGAGCTGGCTTGCCCCCGCCTATTGCGACGAGGGGATCGTCGCCATGATCGAGCGGAATACCAAGGCGCTGGGCTATAGCTATAAGGTCATGCCGTCGGGTGCCGGGCACGACGTGCAGTTCTTCACGGCGCTGACCCGCACCGGCCTGATTTTCGTGCCCAGCGTGGGCGGCATCAGCCACGCTCCCGATGAGTGGACGCATTGGTCCGATATCGAGCGCGGAGCCCAACTTTTGTGCAACTGCGTGATGGAGCTGGCATGCGCTGCAGAACAGCCATTGCCGGTGGGCCAGCTTGCGTCGGGCTAGGCGGCGACGAACAGGCCCCATAATTGCTGCCCCGCCAGTACGACGAACAGCAGGGCCGAACCCGCCAGCATCGCGTTTGACAGCCAGCCGTTGCGCGCTTCTGCCGGCAGGGTCTTGCGGTTCAGCAGCAACAACAGGGTGATCGCCAGAAATGGCATGAACAGTGCCCCGAACGCGCCATAGATCACCGCCAGCAGAAACGGTTGCTGCGCGTACAACAGCACCATCGGCGGAAAGGTCAGCCATGCGGCATAGGCGCGGAACGGTGCGCTGCGTTCGGGCGGACCATCGCCCTGCGGCCGGTCGAAGAATTGCGCGTACCAGTCGGTGAAAAACAGGCTCATCCCGTGCCACACGCCCAGCACCGACGAAAAGGCCGTGGCGGCGAAACCGACAAGAAAGGCCGTGGCAATCGGCCTGCCAAAGCGGTCTTCCAGCACATTCGACAGGTCGAGCAGACCCCTGTCCCCGCTCTGCAAGGCGATGCTGGCGGCATAGAGCAATTCGGCGCCGACAATCATCATGGCCACCACGAACACACCGGTCAGAATATAGGCGATGGCATTGTCCACCCGCATCAGCGGCAGCCAGCCGGTGCCGTTCCAGCCCTTGGCCTGCGCCCAATAGCCATAGGCCGCGGTGGTCACCGTGCCCCCGACCCCGCCGATCAGGCCCAGCGTATAGAACAGCGCGTTTTCGGGCAGCGCAAAGGCCAGCCCCGACAATAATCGGGGCACGTCGGGCGCCGCCAGTGCGGCAAGGCTGACGATCACGACGAACATCACGCCGACCAGGATCTTGATCAGCCCCTCCAGCCGGTCATATCGGTTGAAGAAGACGAATGTGAAACCCGCCAGCCCCGTCAAGATCGCCCAGCCCGTCAACGGCAGCACCGGAAACAGGGCAGCCAGCGGCAGGGCGGTCGCGCTCATCGCGGTGGCGCCATAGATGAAGCCCCAGATCACCACGTAAATACCGAAATACCAGCCGGTCCACCGGCCCAGCGATTGCCAGCCCGCCAGAATGGTCGATCCGGTGGCAAGGTGATAGCGCGCCGACCCTTCGGACAGCGCGATCTTGACGATACAGCCGACGATGGCCGCCCACAGCAGCGCATAGCCGAAACGCGACCCCGCGATCAGCGTCGCGACCAGATCGCCCGCCCCCACGCCGGTTGCGGCCACGACGATGCCGGGGCCGATGTGGCGCCAGATACTGCCCGACGGTTGCGCGCTCATAAACGAAGTTTCAGATCAGCTCCTCGATCGCGTGCAGGGCGATCGCATGGTTCAGGATGATATCCTTGCGCGTATTCGCAGTGTGATCGTCCGATTGCTTGTATTCGGCAATCGAGGCGCGCAGCTTTTCCTCGTCGAAAATGCCGTGCCGGGCGATTTTTTCGGACGACAGCCATTTGTCGAGCAGCATGTCGATCTCGCGCCCCTTTTCCTCGCTGGTATGCGCGGGCGGCGCCATGAAGGCGAATTTCTCGCGCTTGTAGAGCACTTCGGGCAGCACGTGCTTCATCGCCTCGCGCACCACCCATTTCTCGATCCCGTCGCGGATGCGGACGCCGGGCGGGATGCGCATGGCCAGTTCGGCGACATGATGGTCGAGGAAGGCGGGGCGCGATTCAAGGCTGTTGGCCATATCCACACGGTCGCCGCCCCAGTTCAAAATCTGCCCCTCCAGCATGGTCTTGATCCAGCTGTATTGCACCTTGTCCAGCACGTGCCGCCCGTCGAGCATGTCCTTGTCGAGCGAATAGGCAATCGCCGCGACCGGATCGTAACCGTCGAGCTTTGCAAGGAATTCATCCGACAACAGCGGCTTGACCCGTTCGTAAACCAGCATCCATGGCTGGATCCAGCTGGGGGTAAAGCCCATCACCTCTTCAAATGCGGGGTGGCTGATCGTCTGTTCGGCCAGCACGGAGCCGGAGAAGATCTTGTTCCGCTCCTTCATCTCGGCGCCTGCGGCCGTTTCGGCATAGGCGGGATCGTGCAGGAAATAATCGGCCTTGAACTGGGCATAGCCGCCGAACAATTCGTCGCTGCCTTCGCCTGTGATCACCACCTTATAGCCGTTTTCGGTCACATGCTTCGACATCAGCATCTTGGCGACGCCCAGCGTGTTGTAGAAGGTGCGTTCCGAGTAATAGACCGCATCCTCGAAATTCTTGCCGTAAAGATCGGTGGCGGACACGCGCAATATGTCCTGATCGGCGCCGACCATTCGGGCCATTTCGGTCGCGATCGAGGTTTCGTCGTATCGCGCGTCGTCAAAGCCGATGGTGAACGCCTTCACCGGCGATTGCTGGATCGCCGCCGCCATGCCGAGGATGGAGCAGGAGTCGATCCCGCCCGACAAATAGCAGGCAACGGGCACATCGGCCTCCAGCCGCAGGGCGATGGATTCGACCAGCGCGCGGCGGACATTCTCGATATGCTCCTCATCGGGCAGATCGTCATGCTGGCCATCAAGCGGGAAGTCGGCATCCCAATAGCGGCGCTCGTCCACTGTGAACCCGTCGCCGGTCTTTTTGATGACCAGCATATGGCCGGGCTTGACCGCCCTGATGCCCTTCCACAATGTCATGCCCGGCACCATGACCTGCATCATCTGGTGCAATTGCGCCTTGGGATCCAGTTCGCGCGGCACATCGGGATGGGCCAGCATCGCCTTGATCTCGCTGCCCCAGAACACGCCATTTTCACCCACATGGTAAAACAGCGGCCTGATGCCGAACCGGTCGCGCACCAGAATAAGCTGATCTTTCGTCTTGTCGAACAAGGCAAAGGCGAATTCGCCGCGCAATTCGTGCACGAAATCAAGGCAATGCTTGTCATACAGCTTGATCGCCAGCTCGCTGTCGGACTTGGTGTTAAAGCAATAGCCGTCGGTGCGCAGCAGGCCGCGGATGCGCTTGTAATCATAGAATTCGCCATTGGCGGTCAGCACCAGATCGCCGGTGCCGTCGTCGTCGCGCCCGAAGATCGGCTGGTCGCCTGAATTCAGCCCGAT
This sequence comes from Croceicoccus sp. Ery5, assembly GCF_020985325.1. Lineage (NCBI taxonomy): Bacteria > Pseudomonadati > Pseudomonadota > Alphaproteobacteria > Sphingomonadales > Erythrobacteraceae > Croceicoccus > Croceicoccus sp. Ery5. Next base: position 60,769 of record NZ_CP087587.1, on the reverse strand, counting down.
GATCGAAAGCCGCGTGTGGATCATGGCAAGGCCATGCCCCTCATCGACATGGAAACCGCGCCCGTCCGGCCCGCGATGATACAGCGCATCGGCCATTTTCTCGGCCCGGGCCATGGTTTCGGGATGATGGTCGCGGGCCCAAAGCCCGGCAATTCCGCACATGGGCGATCCTTTACTTGATAGCTCGCGTTACTGGATGAGTTCTCTGGGTACGATATTCCGCACCCGTCCGAATATGGCGAGCAGCAGCGCCTGACGCAGCCAGACCGCGCCATCCGCCTGATTGAAATAGAGGTTGTGATCGGTGTTATCGAGGCACACACCCAGCTCCTCCCCGCGCGCCAGCGGGTGCAGAATGACCGTGTCGGGCTTCATCTGGCTGTCCGCCGACAGCGAGAATTCGTCCCCGAAAAAGCGGTAGCCGTCGCCCAGAAAAGCGATCGCATTCATATATATGACGTCGAGATATTCGAGGCTTTGCTTCAGATTGCGGCTGAAATCGATGGTGATCGGGCTGGCATTGGTCAGCGCGCGCAATTCATCGCCCAGCGGGTCCGCCATTTCCGAAAAGATCGTGATATGGTTGATATTCCTGTGAAACAGCAGCGCCAGGGTGAGAAAGCTTTTCACCGTGCGCATGTTTCCGGGCGTGCCAATGATCCCGATGTTCAGCCGGAACTGTTCGGGCAACTCCCCAAAGGCCAGCTCGGGTCGCCATTTCATCAGTGCAAACCAGTCGGCCAGCGCCTGTGTCGGATGTTCGTCTGACCCGTTGCCGCCGTTGATCAGCGGGATGCGCATATATTCGGTCAGCTGTTGCAGCGCTTCCTGCTGCGTGTGCCGCACCACCACCACATCGGCATAGGAATTGAACATCTGCCCGATGTCGCGCATCGATTCGCCCTTGGCGACGCCGGTGGTCTTGGCATCGGCAACGGACAATGTCTTGCCGCCGACATGCAGCATGGCGCTTTCGAACGACAGGCGCGTGCGCGTGGACGGTTCGAAAAAGGCGGCCGCCATGATCTTGTCGTCCAGCGCATGGCCCGCCGGAAACTTGCGCAACTGCAGATAGGCCGCCAGCTTGGACAATTCCTGCATCAGCGGCAGATCGAATTGCGCGGCCGACAGGATCGAACAATGGTGCAGCCGGTCCAGCACATCCAGATCGAGCTTGGGCGACATTTCCAGCAGGTCGCCGGGGTCGGGGCAATTGCCCAGCACCCCCGCCTTGCGCGCGGGATCGGCGCGATGGTCAAGCTGGCTGGCGGATTGGATATCGTTCACCAGATCGACCCCGATTTCGCATCCCTGACCAGCATCGCCGCCAGCGCGGTGGCCGATATGGCGCACCAGCCCAATGCGGCCCAGACCGCGACTTCAAGGAATCCTGCAGAAAAACTCATGCGTCCTCCCTCAACCGCGCCCAATCGAACCGGTTCCGGCCCATCGCACTGGCCGCCAGCACCCAGACCATGGACACGGCGGTGGCAATCGTGGTCGCGACGAACCAGCCGATGGTGAAATAGCATATCAGCCCCGCGCCCGCGCCCAGCACCATGCCGCCCAGCGCGCCCGCCGTATTCGCGCGCCGCCAGTACAGTCCGGTGATGATCGGAAAGATCATCGCCCCCACCAGCGGACCGGCGAAAAACAATACGCTGGCCAATGTGCCGATGCGCGGCGCGCACAACGCCCATGTCAGCACGCCCAGCGCCAGCGTGATCCATTGTGCCGCAGATTTCAGCGCCGCGGGCGAGGCATCGGGCCGGATCAGGCGGCGCCAGATATCTTCGGTGACCAGATCGCTGGTTGCCGCCAGCAGGCTGTCGATACTGGAGGCGAGCGAGCAGAACACGATGATGAAAATGCCCACTGCCCCCGCCGTGCCCAGCACTTGCGCGATCACCAGCGGCGCGACCATGTCGCTGGACGGTACGGCCACGCCCAGCGAGCCCGATGCCAGCGCGATGAAACCGGCGGCAACCGGAATGGGCAGCCAGATCAGCCCGCCGATCAGAAACGCCTTGCCGCCAACCCCCTGGCGAAAGGCAAAGGCGCGGCTCCACCACACATTATTGTGAAAAACCTCTCCCAATCCGAACAGCAGATTGTTGAAGATCGCCATGATCGCGGCGGGGAACAAGACGTCCAGCAGGGCAGGCTTGTTCGCGGAAAGCTCGGCGTGGATTTCACCGACCGACACTTGCGACAGGACCGCGACGCCCACGATGACGATGCCGATGATGATGATCAGCGTCTGGATGAAATCGGTCCCGATCACCGCGCCCAGTCCGCCGCGCATGGTGTAAAGCACGCACACGCCCAGAATGACCGTCATTCCCCAGACGTAATCGATGCCGGCCAGCGCCTCCAGCAATATGCCGCCTGCCATCGCCATGCTGACCAGCCATGTCAGCGAATAGAACAGGGTAAAGACCAGAAACACTGCCCATGCCGCCCGGCCGTATCGCAGGCGGAAGAAATCGCCGCTGGTATAGCCATGGGGCATCAATGTGCGGATGCGCACCGCCAGCGGCGCGAACAGGATCAGGCCCAAAGAAGCGGTGGAATAGGCGATCATGCCCCACACGCCCAGTTCCAGCGCGAATTGCGGGGCGAGCATGGTGGTGTTCGACGTAATCCATGTGGCCGCCGCCGTCGCCGACCCCAGCGCCAGCCCGACATTGCGGCCCGCCAGCGCGTGATCCTCAAAGCTCTTGTTGCGGCGGCCCCAGTAAATGCCCAGCCCCACCCACAGCACGCTGAACAGCGCGAGCAGGATCCAGCCGAGCGTGGGGTCGAGGAAAATCGTGCGTTCAGTCACCGCGGCTACCCCGCAGGATCACTGCCAGAACGGTCAGGAACACGACACCACCCAGCAAGGTCAGCAAAAGCGCGCGCGACAGCGACTGATGGCGCACTTCCAGCACCAGCTCGTCCGTTACGACGCCATGTTCGGGCGCGATGCTGACCGTGTAATCGCCATCGGCAAGGCCGGACAGAAACAGCGTCTCTCCGCGTCCGCCGAACAGCGGGCGGGTGTTGCCCTTCGGTCCGGTGATGGCGATTTCGACGGGCCCGTCCGCCTGCCATGTCAGGCTGGCCTGACCGGTATCGCTGGCAAGGGGATCGTCGCCGGTAAAAACAGGTTGCGCCGTGGCGGCGGGAACGAGCAGGGATGCGGCCAGCGGCACCAACCCTGCGCGGGCGGCGCGTGTCACGATAGATGCCCTGCGTTCTGCGATCCGGCTTGCTCCGTTTCCCTGACTTCCGCAACCGACCTATCAAAGCTGACCCGCAAGGGCCACCGGCAGCGGGCATTTTATCCCGCTGCCGATGTTTGCCCGACAACTCGAACCTGATTCAGTCCAGGGTGGAGAGAAAATGGTGGTTTCTGAGAACCGGCGCGCAGCGTACTAAAAGTACGTGAGCACCGGAAGCGCAGGAAACCGCCATTTGCAACCCTCCATGGACTGAATCCTTAGTCCGCGAGGGACTTGTTGATCTCCTCCACCATCTTCTTGGCGTCGGAAAGCAGCATCATGGTCTGGTCCATATAGAACACGTCATTGTCGACACCGGCATAGCCGACGCCGCCCATGGAACGCTTCAGGAAAAAGACCTGTTTCGCCTTGCCCACGTCGAACACGGGCATGCCGAAGATGGGCGAGGACTTGTCGGTCTTGGCCGCCGGATTGACCACGTCGTTCGCGCCGATGACAAAGGCCACATCGGTCTGCGCGAACTCGCCATTGATGTCCTCCAGCTCGAACACTTCGTCATAGGGGACATTGGCTTCGGCAAGCAGCACGTTCATGTGGCCCGGCATGCGGCCCGCCACTGGGTGGATCGCATATTTGACCGTGACGCCCTTTTCTTTCAGCAAGTCGCTCATCTCGCGCAGCACGTGCTGGGCTTGTGCGACCGCCATGCCATAGCCGGGGATGATGATGACCTGCTCGGCCTGGCTCATCATAAAGGCCGCATCCTCGGCGCTGCCGCGCTTCCACGGCCGGTCGACCTTGGCACCGCCGCCCGCACTGCCGCCGCTGTCGTCGGCACCGAAACCGCCCGCGATGACGGAGATGAAGCTGCGGTTCATCGCACGGCACATGATATAGGACAGGATCGCACCCGATGCGCCGACCAGCGCGCCGGTGATGATCATGGCCGTATTATGCAGCGTAAAGCCCATCGCCGCCGCCGCCCAGCCCGAATAGGAATTGAGCATCGAGACGACCACCGGCATATCCGCCCCGCCGATCGGGATGATCAGCAGGAAGCCGATGATGAAGGCGAGCAGCAGGATAACGGGGAATACCCAATCCGGCGCCGGATTGGCATGCGCGAACATCGCCGTCAGGATCAGGATCGCCGCAAGAGTGCCCAGATTGATCACGTGCCGCAGGGGCAGCATGATCGGCGCCCCGCTCATATTCCCGTTCAGCTTCAGGAAGGCGATGACCGAGCCGGAGAAGGTGATCGCACCGATCGCCGCGCCCAGCGCCATCTCGACCCGGCTGACCGGACTGATGACCAGCGTTTCAAGGCCGCTGGCATCCCAATGCGGCACCAGAATCCCGAACGCACCCGGATTGGCATAGGCTGCGCCCGCCACCAGCACGGCGGCAAGGCCGACCAGCGAGTGGAACGCCGCCACCAGTTGCGGCATGGCGGTCATCGCGATCCTGCGCGCGATGATGAAACCGATCGTGCCGCCGAAAAAGATGGCGATGCCGATTTCGGGCAGGCTGGCAATGTCATGCGTGACCAGCGTGGTGACCACGGCGATCAGCATGCCGACCATGCCGTAACGGTTGCCCGCACGGCTGGTTGCAGGGCTGGAAAGCCCGCGCAGCGCCAGAATGAAGCAGACGCCCGCGACCAGATAGGCCAGCGCGACCCACGGGTTCACGCCATGCGTATCCGCGCCCGCGGCGGCAAGGAAGTTCATGAGGTTCATGCCTCACCTCCTTCGGCCTTTTTGGGGGCACGCGGCTCTTTCTTTTTATACATCGCCAGCATGCGTTCGGTGACCGCAAAGCCGCCGAAGATATTGACGCTGGCCAGCACCACGCCGACCAGACCCAGCCATTTGGCGACAACGCTGCCCGCCTCTGCCGAGGCGATCAGCGCACCGACGATGATGACCGACGAAATGGCATTGGTCACCGCCATCAGCGGCGTGTGCAGCGCGGGCGTTACCGACCACACCACGTAATAGCCGACGAAGCACGCCAGCACGAAAATCGACAGGATCGCGATAAAGTCCATGTTCGTTCTCCCCCTTAGCCCAAAAGCCGTTCGTGGACGATCTTGCCGCCCTGCGTCAGCCGGATGGCATTGCCGATTTCCTCATCCAGAACCGGCCCGCCCGCTTCCTTGTCCCAGAAGGCGGAGACGAAATTGAACAAATTGCGCGCGAACAGGGCCGATGCGTCGGCCGCCAGATGCGCGGGGGTGTTGGAAAAGCCGATGATCTTCACGCCATGCTTCTCGACGGTCTGGTCGGGGACCGAACCCTCGACATTGCCGCCCTGCGCGACGGCAAGGTCAAAGATCACGCTGCCCGGTTTCATCGTGGCGATCTGCGTATCGGTGATCAGGCGGGGCGCGGCGCGGCCCGGGATCAGCGCGGTGGTGATCACGATGTCCTGCTTCGCGATATGGCTCGATACCAGTTCCGCCTGCGCAGCCTTGTATTCGTCGCTCATCTCGGTGGCATAGCCGCCGCTGCCTTCGCCCTCGATCCCCGCCACTTTCTCGACGAAGATCGGCTTGGCACCCAGCGACTTGATCTGCTCTTTCGTGGCGCTGCGCACATCGGTGGCCGATACCTGCGCGCCAAGGCGCTTGGCCGTGGCGATCGCCTGCAAACCGGCCACGCCCACGCCCATCACGAAGACGCGCGCGGCCTGAACCGTGCCTGCCGCCGTCATCATCATCGGGAATGCCCGGCCATATGTATTGGCACTTGCGATCACCGCCTTGTAACCGGACAGGTTAGACTGGCTGGACAGCACATCCATCGATTGCGCACGTGTAATGCGCGGCATCAGTTCCATGGCCAGCGCTTCATAGCCGGCCGCCGCATAGGCATCGGTCAGCGCACGGTCGCGGAACGGATCGAACACGGCAGCGACCCTGGCCCCCGCCTTCGCGCCCGACAGCAGCGCCACATCGGGCGCCTGCACACCGAATACCCAGTCCGCCCCTGCGATGGTCGCAGCCAGATCGCCGACCTGCGCCCCCGCTTCCCGATAGGCTTCGTCGGTAATCGCGGCATTCAGCCCCGCCCCGCTTTCCACCCTGACCGTCGCGCCCAGCGCGATCAGTTTCTTTGCCGTTTCCGGGCTCAGCGCGACCCGTGTCTCGCCATCGGCACGCTCTTTCAGCGTGGCGATGACGGGGCCTGTCGCACCGCCGGCAACATCATTGGCATTGGCCATGCCTGTCGTTCCCTCTTTTATTTTTGGTCAGCGGCCTGTCGCTCTCCAGTTCCGGAGACCGCCTCCCCCCAAGTGATCCGGTATCAATCCGTATAATGCGCCGTCGTCTTGGCTTTCACCTCGTCCGCCGTGACTCCGTCGGCCAGTTCGATCAGCCTGAACGGGCTGTCATGGTCGGGCCGCTGGAACACGCAAAGGTCGGTGATGATCATGTCGACCACGTTCTTGCCCGTCAGCGGCAAGGTGCACGACGGGATGAATTTCGGCGCGCCCGATTTGGAACAATGCTCCATCACCACGATGATCTTCTTGACGCCCGCGACCAGATCCATCGCGCCGCCCATGCCCTTGATCATCTTGCCGGGGATCATCCAGTTGGCGATATCGCCGTTCTCGGCCACTTCCATCGCGCCCAGCACGGTCAGGTCGATATGCCCGCCGCGGATCATGCCGAAACTGGTCGCACTGTCGAAATAGGCGCTGCGGTCCAGCTCGCTGATCGTCTGCTTGCCCGCATTGATCAGATCGGCATCTTCCTCTCCCTCATAGGGAAAGGGACCGATGCCCAGCATGCCGTTTTCCGATTGCAGAGTTACCTCGACACCGGCGGGAATGTGATTGGCGACCAGCGTCGGGATGCCGATGCCAAGGTTCACGTAAAATCCGTCTTGCAGTTCCTTTGCCGCGCGGGCGGCCATTTCATCGCGGTTCCAAGCCATTATTGCGGCCTTTCGTAATCTTGTACGGTGTCGAGACCGGTGGTGTTGGTCTCACGCTCCATATCGACGCCTGCCCAGATGCGCCGCAGCGCTTCCTCTTCGCTCAGGCCATGGCACTGGGCATAGGCGCGCGCGCCGTGGCGGATCGAATCGACCAGCAGCATGCCGAACATCTCGGGCATCTCCAGCCGGTCGGGCTGGATCAGGCAGGTGGCGGGGCCATCGGGTTCCACCCACAGGCGGGCGACTTCCTGCGAATTATTCAGGAAATCCATGCCCGCAATGTCGATCGCACCGGCATGGACCGCCGGTTTGCGGCCGAACATCAGGCAGCCTCCCGCGGGCGGGTCGTCACGAATTCGATCTTCTTGTCATAGGGCGCGCCGACGATCATGCGCTGCACGTAAACGCCGGGCAGATGGATGCAATCGGGGTCGAGGCTGCCGGTCGGCACTACTTCCTCCACCTCGACCACGCAGACCTTCCCGCAAGTCGCGGCGGGCACGTTGAAATTGCGCGCGGTCTTGCGGAACACGACATTGCCGCTTTCATCCGCCTTCCACGCCTTCACCAGCGCCAGATCGGCAAATATCCCGCGTTCGAGGATGTAATCCTCCCCGTTGAAGCTTTTGACTTCCTTGCCCTCGGCCACCTGCGTGCCGACGCCGGTCTTGGTGTAGAAACCGGGGATGCCCGCACCGCCCGCGCGCATGCGTTCGGCCAGCGTGCCTTGCGGGCAGAACTCTACCTCAAGCTCTCCGGCCAGAAACTGGCGTTCGAATTCCTTGTTCTCCCCCACATAGGACGAGATCATTTTCGATACCTGCTTGGTGCGCAGCAGCTTGCCGATGCCTTCATTGTCGATACCGGCATTGTTCGACGCGAACGTCAGGTTCCTGACCCCGCTGTCGCGCACGGCATCCAGCAGCCGTTCGGGAATGCCGCACAGGCCGAAACCGCCGCTGGCAATCAGCAGCCCGTCTTTCAGCAATCCGTCCAGCGCGGCAGCGGCATCAGGATAGAGTTTCTTCATATCGCGAAAAGTCCCGTCTCCGTCTTTCGAACCCGACCGGGCCGGTGCGGTCCATGCGATACGCAGGCCACGGCTGGCGGTTTCGTCTTTGTCTTTTCATTGCGGCGCCGCGGCGGGCGCCTGTTCCGGCGAATGGCGGCAGGCGGATGGCCTGCCTGTCGCTATCTTGCGCGGGATGGCCGCGCACCGCAAGCCCGGAACCGTAAAGGGGCGCTGCAACTGTCATAAATTTCAGGGCGGAATCCATATCCGACCGCGCGTCAAAGGGCAGAAAAGCGGTTGATCGTCAGATCGCAGGCGATTCTTCGGCAGCACCCTGTTCGGGGTCGGCCGGTTCGGCCGGTGCTTCAGGCCCTCCATCCGGCTCGATGAGCGACCGGTCCGCGTCCTCGGGCGCAACGCCATCGGGCAAAGCGGCATCGGGCGGGGGCAGCAGGTCCAGTTCCAGCGGCACCAACCCTTCCATGCCCGGATCGATCAGCAATCCGTCCTCGCCGATCATCTCGATCAGGGGCACGTCCTCTTCCTCGGGCGCGATGGGCGCGGCAGGGGGAGGCGCGCGGCGCAGGCGGGCGGTATCGATGGGCAGTTTCGCCTCGCCCAGATCGACGCCGCGCATGAAGTCGCGCCAGATGCGCGCGGGCAGGCCCCCGCCGCTATTGCCGGGAACGGGCGCATTATCGTCGCGCCCGACCCAGACCGCCGTCACCAGATCGCCCGCAAAACCGATGAACAGCGCGTCGCGCCCTTCCTGCGACGTGCCGGTCTTGCCGAATGTCGGCGTGCGCAGCGCGGCCGCCTTGCCGGTGCCGTTATTGGCCGCATGCCACAACAGATCGAGCATCGGGGCCCATTCGGTCTGCGGGTCCAGCGCGCGCGCGGGGCGTTTGCGACGCCCCACGATCCCGTGCACCTTTACCGGATAGCGCCCGCCCGCAAAGGCGGCATAGGCGCCGACCATTTCCTTAAGCGTGATCGACGCCGTGCCCAGCGCGATACTGGCATCGCCGGGCAGATCGGCAGTGACCCCCAGATCCTCTGCCGCTGCGCGCACGTTTTTCAGCCCAGCGCGGTCGGCCACGCGGATCGCGGCGGTATTGCTGGAAATCGCGAAGGCTTCGCGCAGGCTCATTTCCCCGCGATAGCCGCGATAGCCGTTGCGCGGCTGCCACTGGCCGATGCGCACGGGCGCGTCGGTGATCGTATCGTCAGGGCCCATGCCTTCGCGGATCGCGGCGAAATAATCGAACAGCTTGAAGGTAGAGCCCGGCTGCCGCTCTGCCGTGGTGGCGCGGTTGAATGCCTCTGGCGTCCATTCCTTGCCGCCGACCATGGCGACGACGCGCCCGTCGGGCCGGATCGCCAGCAGGGCCACTTGCGACGAGCCCAGCCCCGCCCGCCGCACCGCGCGTTCGGCGCGGGCCTGAATATCGGGCACCAGCGTGGTCTGCACCTCACCCCTGAAGCTGTCGGGCAAGTCGGAGGCCAGCCAGTCCACGAACCAGCCCGCCTGTTCGACCGGCTTTTCCACCTTGCCGATTTTCAGCCGCGGATCGGCGACGGCCTCTGCCTCTTCCCCGTCGATGAACCCCGCTTCGACCATCGCCGCCAGCACCACGCGCATCCGGTCGGTAGAGGCATCGTAATCGACCGTCGGGGCCAGCCGCGAAGGGGCCTTGACCATGCCCGCCAGCATCGCCGCCTCGCCCAGCGACAGATCTTGCGGAGCCTTGCTGAAATAATGATGCGCCGCCGCCGTCAGCCCCGTCTGCCCTTCACCGAAATAGCAGTTTTCCAGATAGCGCGAGAGGATCGTGTTCTTGGTCGTCCACCCCTCGACCCAGTCGGCCAGCAGCATTTCCTGAACCTTGCGGGTAAAGGTGCGGTCCTGCGTGAAAAAGGCGTTCTTCACATATTGCTGGGTAATGGTGGACCCGCCCGCCACCACGCCGCCCGCGCGCAGATTATCGAATGTCGCGCGCGCCAGACCGCGAAAATCGACGCCCTTGTGGTCATAGAACCGCCGGTCCTCGATCGCCAGAAATGCATGGCGCACATGATCGGGCAGTGCCGATGCGTCGACCTCTGCCACCGGCCTGTCGCCGCGATGGGCCAGCAATGTGCCGTCCGCCGCCAGAAAATCGACACCCGCCGGCCCCGGAGGCGCGCCAACGCGCCACGGCGGCGCCATCCATGTCTGCCAACCGACCAGAATCAGCAATGCCGCGCCCAGCGCCAGCACCCAGCGCGGCTGCGCCTTCAGCCAGTGCAACAGTTTCGCGCCACGGCGCGGTGCGGGAAAGGGCCGGGAATGTGCGGTGCCGGTCATGAAACGCGGGTCATGCAACGGGGTAATGGCGGGTCATGCCCGTGTTTTGAGCAGAATTTGCAAGGCTTGAACAGCGGTCAGCCATGTCGTGCGCAGATTGCCGCCTGTCGTTTACGGGATGGGGCTTGACGGGATGCGGCATTTCGGCAGTCTCGCAAACAAGTAACGCCTGAAATCACCTTTCCTTTCCTTTCCCGCCAGAAATCGGAGCTTTCATGATCGCATATTCCAGCCGGTCGGTTCGCGTTTCGCTGCTTGCCCTGTCGGGCGCGCTTGCCATGGCCCCCGCGATGATTCCCACCATTGCCGCCGCGCAGGATGCGCCGCTGGTCCGCCCGGGCGCTCCCGGTCAGGCATCGACCGCCCTGTCCGCCGATCAGGCGATCGAAGTGGCGCAAGCCGGCTATTCGCCTGCCGACGTGAAATTCATGTCCGACATGATCCACCACCATTACCAGGCCGTGGAAATGGTCGCGCTGGTCGGGGACCGGACCAATAACGACGATGTCGTCGCCCTCGCCTCGCGCATCAGGGCCAGCCAGGACGACGAGATCGCGTTCATGCAGGGCTGGCTGAAGGATCGCGGCCAGCCCGCACCCGATCCGGCGGCGCATGCGGCAATGGGCCACGCCGCCATGGATCATGGCAGCCATCACGGCACGGCGGGCGCAGCGTCCACCATGGAAGGGATGGCCAGCCCCGAACAGATGGCCGCACTCGCCGCTGCCAGCGGGGTGGAGTTCGACCGCCAGTTCCTGACGCTGATGATTGCGCATCACAATGGCGCGATCACCATGGTGGATCACCTTCTCGACCAGTCGGGCACGGCCTATGATCCGGTGCTGTTCAATTTCACGACCGATGTCACGACCGAACAACAGGCCGAGATCGACGCCATGGTGGGCGTGCTGGCGGGCCTGTCCAGCGATCCGCGCACCGGCCTGTCGGCGGGCTTTGCCGATGCGGGCATGTCGGCGGCGAATATGGTTCTGGTCAGGGAACTGCGCAAACCGGCAGGCTTCTTCGATCCCGGGAACCCGTCGAACCTGCCCCCCGCCATTCCCGCCGAAGGAGAGGACGCCGAGCCGTCATATGGCAAGCGCGGGTCGCACCTCAGCTTTGCGAACACCGATATGGCGTTCAGGGACGATCTGATGATCGCGGGCAATTACCACGGCTTCAATATCTATCGCATCGGCACGGACGGAGTGCCCTCGCTCGTCAGCTCGGTCGTTTGTCCCGGCGGTCAGGGCGATGTGTCGGTCGTCGGCGATACGCTGATCATGTCGGTCGAACAGCGCAGCGCCCGCGTCGATTGCGGGCTGCAGGGCATCGATGGCGACGTCAGCGCCGACCGCATGCTGGGCCTGCGCATTTTCGACATTTCGAACCCCGCCTTGCCGCGCCAGACGGGCATCGTGCAGAACTGCCGCGGATCGCACACCCATTCGGTGGTCAGCGGTCCGGACAAGGACGGCAAGATCATCGTCTATGTTTCGGGCACCGGCCGCGTGCGGGACGAGAAGGAGCTGAAGGGCTGCGTCGCCGGATTGCCGGGAGATGAAAATTCGGCCCTGTTCAGCATCGATGTCGTCGAAATCCCCGTTGCCGACCCGTCGAAGGCCCGCATCGTCGACAGTCCGCGCGTGTTCGCCGACGAGGCATCGGGCGAGATTGCGGGATTGTGGCGCGGCGGCAATCACGGCGACGGCACGCAGGAAACGAACCGCACCGACCAGTGCCACGACATCACCGTGTTCCCCTCGCTCAACCTGGCGGCGGGGGCCTGTTCGGGCAATGGCATCATCCTCGACATTTCGGACCCGCTAAAGCCAAAGCGGATCGACGCGGTGACCGACAAGGGCTTTGCCTATTGGCATTCGGCCACGTTCAACAATCGCGGCGACAAGGTGGTGTTCACCGACGAATGGGGCGGCGGCATGCGCCCGCGCTGCCGCGTGTTCGACCCCAAGGACTGGGGCGCCGACGCGGTTTACGACATCAAGGACGGAAAGCTCACCTATCGCAGCCATTACAAGCTGCCCGCCGCGCAGGGAGAGAAGGAGAACTGCGTCGCGCATAACGGATCGATCGTGCCGGTGCCGGGCCGCGATATCTTTGCGCAGGCATGGTATCAGGGCGGCTTGTCGATCATGGATTTCACCGACAGCGCCAATCCGGTGGAAATCGCCCATTTCGACCGCGGCGCCTTGTCGGACGAGCACCAGATTCTGGGCGGATACTGGTCCACCTATTTCTACAAGGGCTATATCTATGGCACGGAAATCGTGCGCGGAATCGACGTTCTGAAGCTGGAGCCGAGCGAGTTCCTGACGCAGAACGAGATCGACGCCGCCGCGCTGGCGCAGGAAGTGAACGGCACGTTCAACCCGCAGCAGCAATTCCCTGTCAGCTGGCCCGAAGATCCGGTGGTGGCGCTCGCCTATGTCGACCAGCTGCGCCGCGGCGGGGTGGATGCGGGCCTGCTCGATCCGCTGGCCGCCGCGCTGACCGGGATGAAGGCGGGGTCGGGCAGCAAGGCAGAGGTGAAAACCGCCGCCGCGCCGCTGGATGCCGCCAGCGTCGATGCCGCACAGGCATGGCGCAAGGATGCGTTGATCGAAATGGTCGGCAGGCTCACGGCCTGATAAGATCAACCGGGCAGGGGCCGGATCCTTGTCATCCGGCCCTGTCGCCTGCCGTCAGCAGGACGTTGCCGTCAGCAGGGCGTTGCCGCCAGCCGCGCCTTTTCCCCGCGCTCCAGCACGACGGCCAGCACATAGATCGCAAGGCCGCATAGCGCGAGCACCGATCCGATAAAGCCCGCCGATGTCAGGCCGTAACCGGCCGCGATGGCCATGCCGGCCAGCCACGGACCCAGCGCATTGGCAGTGTTGAACGCGCTGTGATGCGCGGCAGCGGCCAGCGTCTGCGCGTCGCCCGCCACATCCATCAGCCGCACCTGCATCACGCTGCCGACGCCGCCGCCCATGCCGATCAGGAAGATGATCACGCCCAGCGCCACCGCATTATGCGCCACGAACGGATAGATCGCCAGCATCACCGCGCTCCACGCCAGCATCGCCATGGCGGTGGTGTCGCGCGCACGATCCGCCGCGCGGGCGCCTGCCAGATTGCCCAAGGTCATACCCACGCCGAAAATGCCCAGCACCAGCGGCACGGACGCCTCGGACAGGCCGGTCACCTCGATCATGGTAGAGGCGACATAGGTATAGACCGCGAACAGCCCCCCGAAACCGATCGCCCCCGACGCCAGCGTCAGCAGGACCTGCGGACGGCGCAATGCGCCCAGTTCGCGCAGCGGGCTGGCCGTGCGGTCGGCAGGCTGGTCGGGCGCCAGAAAGCCCACCAGCGTCACCGTCAGCAGCGCCAGCACGGCCACCACCAGAAAGCCGCTCTGCCAGCCCAGCGCCTGCCCCAGCCCGTTCGCCACCGGCACGCCGATGATCGTCGCCACGGTCAGTCCCGACATCACCAGCGCTACCGATTGCGCACGCTTGTTCACCGGCACCAGCGAAGCGGCGACCAGCGCCGCCACGCCGAAATAGGCGCCATGCGGCAGGCCCGACAGAAAGCGGAACAGCAGCAGCCAGTGATAATCGGGCGCCACGGCGCTCAGCGCGTTCCCGACGGCGAACACCGCCATCAGCGCGATCAGCAGCAACTTGCGCCGGAAACGCGCGCCGAACATCGCGATCAGCGGCGCGCCCACCACCACGCCCAGCGCATAGGCGCTGATCGCATGGCCTGCCTCCACCTCGGTGATGCCGAGATCGCGGGCGAAAAAGGGCACAAGGCTCATCGCCGCGAATTCGGCGGTGCCGATGGCGAATGCGCCCATGGCAAGCGCGAACAGCACCCATGCGGGACCGGGGGAGCGTGTGGCGGACGGAGTGGGGGAATGATCATTCATGTTGCAGCGCAATATAGATGGTGCAACTGCGAGCGCCAACGGGGCCGGTAAGCGATAAAATCGATCTGCATGCGCGGAAAAGCCACTTCAAATTTGCAGGAATGCAGGGGGGGCGGACACCGGCATCGGGTCGCAACTTTCGCAAAACTAGGGTCAGCCCTTATGGGCAATCACAGGGTTTTCCGTGATTTCTGATGCAAGATGGCGGCAGGCTAGGGGCCGTCCGTGGCAATCAATGGAAAGGGCGTCTGATGAAAACTCTCTATCGCGGCATCATGGCTTCGATCGCGCTGGCATCGCTGGCTGCATGTTCGACCACTCCCAAGCCCAGCTTCAGCACCGAGGCGGCGCCCGATATCAATCTGGCCGGTTACACCACCTATAGCTGGGCCTTCCCCAAGCGCGGTGGCGGCAATCCGTTCGTCTACGAACGCGTCCAGAACGCAATGGACGCCAGCCTTGCGCAGGCCGGTTACAAGCTTGTCGCCGAGGGGCAGGGCGACATGGAACTGGCCTTTACCCTTGGCGCGCGCGACAAGGTGGACGTGACCAACTGGGGTCCGGTCGGCCCGTATTACCCCGGCTATGGCATGAATTACCGCTATGGCTGGGCCTATCAGTATAATCAGGTCGATGTGCGCAATGTGACCGAAGGGTCGATGGCGCTCGACGTGTTCGATGCCAAGACCAACCACCCGATCTGGCACGGGGTCGCATCGGCCCGCATCGGTTCGACCGACAGCCCCAGCGACGCGCTGATCCAGTCGGCGGTGCAGGGTCTGGTCGACCGGTTCTCCACCGCCAGCGGCAAGTAAGCAAAAGGGGGCGAATTTCGGTTCGCCCCCTTTTTCGTCATCCGGCCGTCATCCGGCCATTATCCGGCCGTCAGCTTTCGCTCCAGCTTCCGCCCAATGCGCGGAACAGATCGACCTGCGCGAACGCCACCGAACGCGTCGCCTCGGCATATTGCGCGTCGGACTGGGCCAGAGTGCGCTGCGCATCCAGCGCATCCAGCGCGTCGATCTGGCCGCGGCTCTGGCGCGCAAGGCTGACATCGGCGGCGCGGCGGGCCGCATCGCGCGACGCTTCCAGCCGCTCCTTGCGCAGCAGCGCGTTGCGATAGGCCGACAGCGCGGTCTCGGTCTCTTCCAAAGCGCGCAGAACGGTGCCGTCGAACAGCGCCAGATCGGCACTGGCATCGGCGCGGCTTTGTTCGATGCGCGATCGCACCGCTTCCTGATTGGGAAAGGCCCATGACAGCATCGGGCCGACCAGCCAGCCCAGCGGGCCAGAACCCAGCACGGCCGTATCGCCCACCGAATTGGTGCTGACCGCCCCGCCCAGCGTGATGCGCGGATACAGATCCGCCGTCGCCACGCCGATGCGCGCCGTATCGGCCGCCAGCCGCCGTTCCGCCGCATTTACGTCGGGGCGGCGCGCCAGCAGGATCTGCCCGTCGCCTACCGGTATCACTTGCCCCACATCGGGCGTATCGCCCCGTGCCCGCACAGCATCGGGCAAGTCCTGCGGCGCGCGGCCCGTCAATGTCGCCAGCCGGAACAGCGCCGCGTCACGCTGCGCGACCATGGCCGGGATCGATGCGGCCTGTTCTTCGCGCAACTGGGTCAGCCGGATCACGTCGAGCTTTTGATTCAGCCCCCGTTCGAACCGCGCATTGGTGATCCGTTCGGACCGGCTGAGCAAGTCGAGCGAACGCGTGGCAACCGCGATCTGCTCGGCACTGCTGGCGGCATCGACATAGGCCTGAACGATATCGGCCACCACCGTCACGCGCACGGCATCGGCATCCTGCCGCGCGGCTTCGTAATCGGCTTGCGATGCCTCTATCCCGCGTGCCACGCGGCCGAACAGATCGACTTCATATCCGACCGCGAATTCACCCGCGACACGGCGCCCTTCGCGGTCCATGCCGGGCAACACCTCGCTTTTGGACACCCGGCCATAGCTTCCCGACGCGCTCACGCCGGTCTGCGGCAAGGCCTCTGCCCGCGATCCGCGCAGCGATGCCCGCGCGCGTTCGATCCGCGCAATGGCCACGCGCACATCGGTATTGGCAGCCAGCCCGTCGGCAACCAGCGCATCCAGCACCGGATCGTCATACAGCTGCCACCAGTTCGCCACCGGCGCGGCATCGCTGATCCGGTCGCCCTGTGCGCCGATAAAACCGGCCTGCGCCGCAGGAGGCACGGCGGGGGACACATGGTCCGGCCCGACGGTGCAGGCGGTCAGCGCGGTGGCGGCCAGCAACGCCGCCAGCGGTTTCGATCTGAAACGCATCGTCACATCTCCTTTCATTCGGCGGGAAGCAGGACGGGATCGGGGCCCTGCGCGTCGCGGGCAGGTCCGTCCTTGCGGCGGCGCAAATGTTCGGCCAGCGTGCGGCACACCACATAGAAGGTCGGGGTGAACAGCAGGCCGAAAACGGTAACGCCGGTCATGCCGAAGAACACCGCCGTGCCCAGCGCCTGCCGCAATTCCGCGCCTGCTCCGCTGGCGATCACCAGCGGCACGGTGCCAAGGATAAAGGCCAGCGACGTCATCAGGATCGGGCGCAGGCGGGTGCGGGCGGCATGGACCGCTGCATCCACGATGGACAAACCGCGCTCGTCCTCGGCCTGTCTGGCGAATTCGACCACAAGGATCGCATTCTTCGCCGCCAGAGCGATCAGCACCACCAGACCGATCTGCGTCAGGATGTTATTATCCATGCCCCGCAGGTTCACGCCCAGCATGGCCGCGAACAGGCACATGGGCACGATCAGGATGATCGCCAGCGGCAAGGTCAGGCTTTCATATTGCGCGGCCAGCACAAGGAACACGAACAGCACTGCCATGCCGAACACGACACCCGCCGTATTGCCCGCCATGGACTGCTGATACGCGATGCCCGTCCATTCGGTATCGTAACCGGCTGGCAGCGTTTCATCCGCGATCCGCTCCATCGTGCTCAGCGCCTGGCCGGTCGAGAAACCGGGTGCGACGCTGCCGTCCACCTCTATCGCGCGCTGCAGATTATAGCGCGTGACGCGATAGGGGCCGGTCACATCCTGAAACGTGGCGACCGAACCGATCGGCACCATGGCACCCGAATCCGACCGGGTTTTCAGATTGGCGATATCCGCCGTCGATCCGCGGAATTGCGCATCGGCCTGTGCCGTTACGCGATAGGTGCGGCCCAGCAGGTTGAAATCGTTGATGAAGGTCGATCCCAGATAGGTCTGCAGCGTCGCGAACACCCGTTCGGGCGCCACGCCCAGCATATCCGCCTTGCGCCGGTCGATATCGGCATGAACGCGCGGGCTGGCCATGTTGAACAGCGTATAGACCTGCTGCAATTCGGGTTGCCGGTTGGCCTGTGCCACCAGTTGCTGGGTCGCCTTGGCCAGCTCGGCATAGCCGCGACCCTCCTTGTCCTCGACGATCATGCGATAGCCGCCGGGCGGCACGATGCCGTTGATGGTCGGCGGCGGGACAAGGATGACGGTGCCCTTGTCGAACCCGGCCATCGCTTCCTGCGCCTTGGCCATGATGTCGGCTTCGGTCACGCCCATCCCGGCACGGTCCTCGAAGCTGTCATAGGGGAAGTAGATCGCGGCGGAATCGGGGGCTGCGGTGCGCGACGGGCCGTTAAAACCGGCAAACATCACCGCGCCCTTGATCCCCTTTGTCGGCAGGATGCGCTGCGCCACCTCGCGCGTTGCCTCGTCCGTACGCGCCAGCGACGATCCGGGCGGCAGGAAGATCGCGGCCAGGAAATAGCCCTGATCCTGCTGCGGGATGAAACCGGCAGGGGTGGACCAGAACAGTCCGACGGTCGCCACGATCAGCGCGGCATAGCCTGCCATCATGCGCAGCGGGCGTTTGACCAGCGTAAAGGTCAGCCTTGCATAGGCATCGCTCATCCGCTCGAACCCGCGGTTAAAGCGGTCGCCCGCCTGTTCCAGCATGCGTTTCCAGCGCGGCGCATCGCCGCCCGCGCGCTCCCGCTCGCGCAGAAGGATGGCGGCCAGCGCAGGCGACAGGGTCAGCGATACGATCAGCGAGATGACCGTCGCGGTCGCGATCGTCACGGCGAACTGCTTGTAGAACTGGCCCGAGATGCCGTCGATGAACACGGTCGGCACGAACACGGCGCACAGCACCAGCACGATGGCGATCAGCGCGCCCGAAACCTCGTCCATCGAACGGCGCGCGGCATCCAGCGGTTTCAGGCCTTCCTCGATATAGCGTTCGACGTTTTCGACCACCACGATCGCATCGTCGACCACGATCCCGATGGCGAGCACCAGCCCGAACAGCGACAGATTATTGAGCGAATAGCCCAGAGCCGCCAGCATCACCGCCGTTCCCACGAGCGACACGGGAATGGCGACGATGGGGATCACCGCCGCGCGCCAGTTCTGCAGAAAGACAAGGATGACAAGGACGACGAGGATCGCGGCCTCGAACAGCGTATCATACACTGCGTCGATGGACTGGCCGATGAACTCGGTGGGGTTATAGATTACCGAATATTCCAGACCTTCGGGAAAGCTGGCCTGCAGATCGTCCATTTCGGCGCGCACCGCCTTTGCCGCGTCCAGCGCGTTGGAACCGGGACGTTGCAGCACCGCGATCACCACGGTCGGCTTGCCCGACAGATAGGTATTAAGCGTGTAATCCTGCGCGCCCAGTTCGATACGGGCGACATCGCGCACGCGCACCTGTCCGCCATCGGCATCGGTGCGGACGATCACATTGCCGAATTCCTCCGGCGTGGACAGGCGGCCCTGAAGCTCGACCCCCACCTGATAGGCGCCCGCCTGCGGGGCGGCCCGGTCATAGGGTGGCTGGCCCAATGCGCCCGCCGACACCTGCACGTTTTGCGCGCGCAGGGCCGATACGATTTCGTCGGCGGTCAGGTCGCGCGCGGCGGCCTTGCCCGGATCGATCCATATCCGCATGCCGTAATCGCGCGCACCGAAAAGCTGCACATCGCCCACACCGTCCAGCCGTGCCAGACGGTCCTTTACCTGCGTCAGCGCATAGTTCGACAGATAGGACCGGTCATAGGTTCCGTCGGGCGATTGGAGATTGACGACCATCAGAAAGTCGGGGCTGCTCTTTTTGGTGACCACGCCCATCGCGCGCACCGATTCCGGCAGGCGCGGTTCGGCAATCGCCACGCGGTTCTGGACCAGCACTTGCGCGGCATCGAGGTCGGTGCCGATCGCGAATGTCACCGTAATCGTGACCTTGCCGTCGCCGGTGGACTGCGAATCCATATACAGCATGTCGTCGACGCCATTGATCTCCTGCTCGATCGGGGCGGCGACGGTGTCGGCCACGGTTTCCGCCGACGCGCCCGGATATTGGGCGGTCACGGTTACGGTCGGCGGCACGACATCGGGATATTGGGTGACCGGCAGGCCGAGATAGGCGAGCAGGCCGACGACGGTGATCAGCACCGCGATCACGCCCGCAAAGATCGGGCGGTCGATGAAAAAGCGTGAAAAGCGCATGGGGCGATATCCCTTTCGGTCCGGCGCGGATTGGGCGCGCGCCAGACCTGATCGGTTCAGTTGGCCAGCGTTGCCTGCGACGCGACGGGGCCAGCGGGTTGTGCTTGGGTAGTGGCAGCGGCTTGCGGGAACGCGATCTGCCCGCGCTTGGTATCGACCTTCGCGCCGGTCACCGCCATCTGGTAATTCGATATGACGACGCGGTCGTCGGGCGAAAGACCGGCGCGGATCACGCGCAGCCCCTGTACCATCGGGCCCGGTTCGACGGGCTTGGCGACAATCGTGCCCTGGCTATCGACCGTCAGCACGATCTTGCGCGCCTGATCCGATTGCACGGCATCGTCGGGGACCAGCAATGCCTCTACCTTGCCGCCGTCGGCCAGTCGCATATTGCCGAACATGCCGGGGCGCAGAAAGCCGTCGGGATTGCGCAATACGGCGCGCACGCGGATCGTGCCCGAATGCGGGTCCAGCCCGTTGTCGGTAAAGTCCAGCGTGCCGTCCCAGCGGTAATCCGCCTCGTCCTGCAGGCGGACCTGAACCCGTGCATCGCCGGTTTCTGCCATGTTGCGCTGCGCTTTCAGGAACAGCGATTCCGAAACGTCGAAGTTGAAATAGATCGGGTCGAGCGCGTTGATCGTGGTCAGCAAGGTCGCGCCAGCTCCGTTATCGCCGGACACCAGATTGCCGATATCGACCCGCCGGTCCGAAATGCGGCCCGAAATCGGGGCGCGCACGGTCGCGAATTCGACATCGAGCGCGCGCCGGTCGGCGCGTGCGCGCGCGGCATTCAGCGCCGCGCTGGCCGACCGGACGCGGGTTTGCAGCTGTTCGACCTCGCTGGCGGCCATCGCCTCGTCACCCGACAATCCGGCTACGCGGTCGTAATCGGATCGCGCCAGCGCCAGCGCGCTGCTGGCCGCGGCGACATCGGCGCGGGCTTCTTCCAATGCGGCGCGATAGGGGCGGGGGTCGACAGTGAATAGCACCTGCCCCTTGCGCACATAGTCGCCGTCGCGGAAATGGATCGCGGTCACCGCGCCCGATACGCGCGGTCGCACCTCGACCATCTGGCTGGGGGCGAACTGGCCGATATAATCGTCCCATTCGGTCACTTCGCGCACCAGGGGCTGCGCGGCGGCGACGGGCGGCATGGCGGGGGCCATGGCCTCTGCCGGATTGTCGGACAGGAAATGCCAGCCCAGCCCTGCGATCAGGGCCAGCGCCAGCCCGCCGGCCGCCCATGTGCGCGGGCGCGGCTTGCGAGGGGAGGTCGCGTCGCCCTCTCCCTCTTCGCGGGCGAAGAAAGTGTCGATCGTGGTCTGCATATTCATGGCGCGGTCTTTCGGATGCCGGCATTGTCCAGCCAGATGATGTCGAGAACGGCGTCGATCTCGCCGCGGGTCAGTCCGGCGGCGCGGGCCTCACCCAGCGCGCGTGCGGGAAGGGCAATGCCCTGCTGCCAGCCGTGGACCGCAAGGCGGCGGATGGCCTCCAGACGGGGGTTGGCGAAGCTGGGCGAGACAGGTTCGGGGCCGAGCAACATGCGGGCCAGACGCCCACGCCCCCTGCGGGGCTTCAACGTCTTGAGGCTGTCCTTGCGGACAATGTCGACCACGCGGCGTTCAAGCCGGGTGAGCACCGGCTCCGCCAATTCCGCGCGGGGGGCCAGATAGTCGGAATGGGTGTCGCCGGCGGTTCTCGCGACCGGAACGGCATGGGCGGTATTCAACGGTTCGTAAAAGGACATGGCCTTCGGCTCCTGTCGCGCCGCACATGGGCGCGCTTGTCCGATCCCGAAAGCGCGCGGCTTCGGGCGGGAAATGGGCATTGGGCGCACAGAACCGCCGCCCGGAACGCGCCGGGCGCAGCCTCTCGCCGGAATGTAGAGGACGGGCCCGGCGCATGGCCGTGGCCCTGAACCGTCAGCAGATGACGGCGGTCGGAACGGGTCTTGTCATCGAAGCCTCCTGCAAAGGCGCTGCGAAAGCTGAACATCAGCTTTCTGTACCAAGCGGTAAATATTGCGGCGCAGCAGAAAGTCAACCGGCTTTCTGTACCGGTCGGTAATTTTTTTATTGCAGGGGAATTAGGCGGGCTGTGGCTCTGCCCAGACGGTCAGCAGCATGTCGATGATTGCATTGAGTTCTTCGCGCGTCGCACCGGCCTGCGCCCTCACCTGCATGCCGCCGATCACGGTGGAGATATAATGGACCAAGGTGGCGGGTTCGATATGCGCGGGCAGGTCGCCCTCGGCCTTGGCGCGTTCGAATCGCGCGATCATGGCCGCTTCCGACGATTTGCGCCGTTCGATGACATGTTCGCGGATCGACGCGTCTTCGGCCTTGCTGCCGATCATGCTGATCACGCCCATGCAGCCATGCGGGTCCTGTGCGCCGCAATGGGTTTCGACCGCGCCGCGCAGCAGCCGTTCGGCAACGCCGCGCGCCGTCTCGGCCTCCAGCGCCCAGTTGATATAGGCAAGCTTGTCACGCTCATACAGGTCGAGCGCCTGTTTGAAGAGCGCTTCCTTGTTCCCGAAACAGGCATAAAGGCTGGGCTTGGTAATGCCCATCGCCTCGGTCAGCAGGGCCATGGACGCGCCTTCGTACCCGTGCTGCCAGAACACGGTCAGCGCCGCGCCCAGCGCGCAATCGGGATCGAACTCCCGCGGGCGCCCGCGTGCCTTGGTCTGGGTTTCAGGGGTCTGGGCTTCAGGGCATTTCATACTGACCGGTATATAGTGACGCGCATGCGCGAGTCCAGACGTCACCGGCCAAGCGTTCGGCAGAAGCCGGGCGCCGCGTCGCGCGGTGGTGCCGGGCCAATGACCTGTCAGGTCAGGCCCTGTCAGTGGAGATGCTTCAGCTTATCGGGATTGCGCATGACATAAATGGCCGCGATCCGGCCCTCCTCGATCAACAGGGCGGTCGTCTGGAGTTCGCCATCTGCCTCGCGCGTGACAAATCCGGGCAAGCCATTGATCGAGCCTATCGCAATGAGTTTCGATCCATGCTTGCGGAACAATACGCCAAGCGCCTTGTGCCATTGCAACACCTGCCTGCTGCCGAACAACGGGCGCACCGCTGCAGGCCTTTTGCCGCCGCCATCCGAATGCATTTCGACATCGCTGGCAAGCATGGCCCCCAGTTCCACGAGGTCCCCGCTGCGCGAGGCATCGAAGAATGCCTGCGCAATGGCCAGCCCTCGCTGCTTTTCCACCGCGAAGCGGGGCCGCGCCTCACGCACATGGCTGCGCGCGCGGGATGCAAGCTGGCGGCATGCGGCGACATCGCGGCCGATCGCGGCTGCGACCTCTTCGAAACTCGTGCCGAATATGTCGTGCAGCAGGAAGGCCGCACGTTCCAGCGGCGACAGACGCTCCAAAGCGAGCATCAGCGGGAGGGTCACGTCCTCGGTCTCTTCTTCTGCGTCCAGCACCGGTTCGGGCAGCCACGGGCCGATATAGGTCTCGCGCCGAGAGCGGGCGGACTTTAACTGGTCGAGGCAGAGCCGCGTGACAATACGGCGCAGAAACGCCTCGGGCTCGCGGACAGAATCACGTTCGGTGCGAAGCCAGCGGATGAAGGCGTCTTGCACCACATCTTCGGCATCGGCGACCGATCCGAGCATGCGATAGGCGACCCGCGTCAGCCAGGGCCGAAGCGGGTGGAATATCGCGGCGGGATTGTCGGGACGATTGTCACCCATACGCTCGCTTCCTGGCTACGGGTTCTGCGTCAGGCAAGGCCTGCCTTGCCAAGCCCGAACAGCGCATCGGCAGAGCCCGGCACACTGCGAAAGGCAATCGACGCACGGGTCCATGCGTTGATGACCATGACCATATAGGTAAGTGCGACCAGTTCTTCCTGCGAAAATTGCTCACTGGCCCGATTATAGGTCTGATCCGATACTCCGTCCGGCCCAAGCTGCGTGAGCGCTTCGGTCCATGCCAGCGCGGCACGCTCGCGTTCGTCGAACAAGGTGGACTCGCGCCAGATCGCAATATGATGCAATCGCAGCGGACGCTCGCCCTGAATGGTCGCATCCTTCACATGCATGTCGAGGCAGAAGGCACAGCCGTTAAGCTGTGACGCACGGATCTCGACAAGGGAAAGCAGCGGTTTCGGTAGGCCGCTCTTTTTCACAGCCAGTGTCAGGGCTGTCAGCTTGGCTGCGAGTTCGGGTTGCTGTTTGAGATGATCGATACGCTGGGTCATGGTCTTGCTCCATCAAAAAGGTGACAGAGCCTTGACGAGAGAGCGGGTCGCGATGTGACATGGCGATCATTTTTTTACAGCGGGAACGGGTGCTCGACCGCTTTAGACACTGACGCGGGGCTTACGCGCGTCAAAGTCGCGTCCGCTTTGGCCGGCGCATGATCTTGGAGCATTGAGGGGTTTGATAGCGGTGGTTGCGGGGGTTGGATTTGAACCAACGACCTTCAGGTTATGAGCCTGACGAGCTACCGGACTGCTCCACCCCGCGTCACCTTTGCTGCTGAGCGCAGCGTAGAGACTAAAAAGCCGCCGCTCGGTTGAACCGGCAGCGGCTTTTTGGTGTTTGTGAATGGGTTTTAGCTGATGACGTCGGCTGCAATGCCTGGCGACGACCTACTCTTCCAATGCTTAGGCATTAGTACCATCGGCGCAGTCTGGTTTCACGGCCGAGTTCGAGATGGGATCGGGTGGGTCACAGACGCCATGGTCACCAAGCAATGAAGCCGGCGTATCAGCGGTTTTAAATCGATGCGCACCCTGTTGGGTGAAGATATATCTGGATGAGGATCGTCCTCATCAAAGACGGCCTGACTGGCAGGACTGTCATTGATGATGTGGAATTCTCAAGCGCGAACAGAACTATTAGGACCGGTTAGCTCCATGCGTTACCGCACTTCCACACCCGGCCTATCAACGTCGTGGTCTACGACGGTTCGAAGATACCTAATCTTAAGGGAGGCTTCCCGCTTAGATGCTTTCAGCGGTTATCCCGTCCATACATAGCTACCCTGCGGCACCCTTGGCAGGATGACAGGTACACCAGAGGTATGTTCACCCCGGTCCTCTCGTACTAGGGGCAACTCCTTTCAAGTATCGACGCCCACGGCAGATAGGGACCAAACTGTCTCGCGACGTTCTGAACCCAGCTCACGTACCACTTTAATTGGCGAACAGCCAAACCCTTGGGACCTGCTCCAGCCCCAGGATGTGATGAGCCGACATCGAGGTGCCAAACGATTCCGTCGATATGAGCTCTTGGGAATCATCAGCCTGTTATCCCCGGCGTACCTTTTATCCGTTGAGCGATGGCCCTTCCACGAGGGACCACCGGATCACTATGACCGACTTTCGTCTCTGCTCGACTCGTCAGTCTCGCAGTCAGGCAGGCTTATGCCATTGCACTCTTGCAGCCGGTTTCCAACCGGCCTGAGCCTACCATCGCGCGCCTCCGTTACTCTTTAGGAGGCGACCGCCCCAGTCAAACTACCCGCCACAGAGGGTCCCTACGCCGGCTAACGGCGCGAGGTTAGACATCAGAAAACAGCAGGGTGGTATTTCACCTATGGCTCCACGTCAGCTGGCGCCAACGTTTCAAAGCCTCCCACCTATGCTACACAACTCTTTCCTAATGCCACTCTGAAGCTGCAGTAAAGGTGCACGGGGTCTTTCCGTCTAACCGCGGGTACTCCGCATCTTCACGGAGAATTCAATTTCGCTGAGCATATCCTGGAGACAGTGGGGAAGTCGTTACGCCATTCGTGCAGGTCGGAACTTACCCGACAAGGAATTTCGCTACCTTAGGACCGTTATAGTTACGGCCGCCGTTTACTCGGGCTTCAATTCGGAGCTTGCACTCCTCCTCTTAACCTTCGAGCACCGGGCAGGCGTCAGACCCTATACGTCGTCTTGAAGCCGACTTAGCAGAGTCCTGTGTTTTTGCTAAACAGTCGCTACCCCCTGGCCTGTGCCCCCTCCTACTGCTTGCGCAGAAAGAGGGCCTCCTTCTTCCGAAGGTACGGAGGCAATTTGCCGAGTTCCTTCAGGATACTTCTCTCAAGCGCCTTGGTATACTCTACCTGACCACCTGTGTCGGTTTCGGGTACGGTCTATACGGAGAGGCTATTTCCTGGGACCACTTGGCTGCCCTTCCAATCCGATAAGGAAGAACAACGTCCGCAATCCGTCACACATCTCCAGGCCCACGAATATTAACGTGGTTCCCATCGACTACCCCCTTCGGGCTCGTCTTAGGGGCCGGCTCACCCTGCGCTGATTAGCATTGCGCAGGAACCCTTGGTCTTTCGGCGAGAGGGCATCTCACCCTCTTTGTCGCTACTCATGTCAGCATTCGCACTTCCGATACGTCCACGGTCGGTTACCCTCCCGCTTCACTCGCTTACGGAACGCTCCGCTACCGCTCGTAGTAAACTACGAACCCTAAGCTTCGGTGCATCACTTTAGCCCCGTTACATCTTCGCCGCAGGAACCCTTATTTAGACCAGTGAGCTGTTACGCTTTCTTTAAAGGATGGCTGCTTCTAAGCCAACCTCCTGGTTGTTTTGGGATTCCCACATGCTTTCCCACTTAGTGATGACTTGGGGACCTTAGCTGTAGGTTAGGGCTGTTTCCCTTTTGACGACGGACCTTAGCACCCGCCGTCTGTCTGCCGGACTAGACTCGATGGTATTCGGAGTTTGGTTAGGTTTGGTACAGCTCGCGCCGCCCTAGCCCATCCAGTGCTCTACCCCCATCGGCAATCATCCGACGCTCTACCTCAATAGATTTCGCGGAGAACCAGCTATTTCCCGGCTTGATTGGCCTTTCACCCCTAAACACAACTCATCCGAGAATTTTTCAACATTCACCGGTTCGGTCCTCCAGTGCGTGTTACCGCACCTTCAACCTGGTCATGCATAGATCGCCGGGTTTCGGGTCTAATACACCATACTCTGTCGCCCTATTCAGACTCGCTTTCGCTGCGCCTACACCTATCGGCTTAAGCTTGCATGGTACATTAAGTCACTGACCCATTATGCAAGAGGTACGCTGTCACTCCCTATGGAGCTCCAACTGCTTGTAAGCATTCGGTTTCAGGTACTGTTTCACTCCCCTAATCGGGGTGCTTTTCACCTTTCCCTCACGGTACTAGTTCGCTATCGGTCATGTACGAGTATTTAGGCTTGGAGGGTGGTCCCCCCATGTTCAGACAGGATTTCACGTGTCCCGCCCTACTCGAGTCTTCATCCATCGCTTTCGCATACGGGGCTGTCACCCGCTATGGCCACTCTTTCCAAAGTGTTCTGCTAGTTGAAGATGAAGCACTGGCCTGGTCCGCGTTCGCTCGCCACTACTAACGGAATCTCGGTTGATGTCTTTTCCTCCAGGTACTGAGATGTTTCAGTTCCCCGGGTTCGCTTCACCAAGCCTATTTTATTCAGCTTGGGATACCTTATCCACCTCACTCAATTACCGGTAAAACCGCCAATCGAGAGAAATGGTGAAGGTGGGTTTCCCCATTCGGAAATCGCCGGATCAAAGTTTGCTCACAACTCCCCGACGCTTATCGCAGCGTGCCACGTCCTTCATCGCCTGTACATGCCAAGGCATCCACCAAATGCTCTTACCTCACGCTTGAGAATCCACACCATCAACAACAGGCCTGCATAACGCCTGTGTCGTCACTAGGTGCGGACGATATCTCAGCCAGATAATCAATTTTGATTGATCTTGTGATGATACCATGATGACGCGAGTTTCCCCACGCCTCTCACGATACCGCCACGGCATCGATTTAAAAACCCATTCACAATGTCAAAGATCGGCAGCGCAAATCGCCGCCTAACCGGTAAAACCGGATTTCGTTGCTTCTTCGTCGGATATCAGAACTGGTGGAGCCTATCGGGATCGAACCGATGACCCCCTGCTTGCAAAGCAGGTGCTCTCCCAGCTGAGCTAAGGCCCCGCACCATTCCTGATTAGCTGGCCCGTTAAATGACCAA
Organism: Croceicoccus sp. Ery5; assembly: GCF_020985325.1. NCBI lineage: Bacteria > Pseudomonadati > Pseudomonadota > Alphaproteobacteria > Sphingomonadales > Erythrobacteraceae > Croceicoccus > Croceicoccus sp. Ery5. The sequence continues at coordinate 32,781 of NZ_CP087587.1, read as the reverse complement.
GTCATGGTGGGCCGAGGAGGACTCGAACCTCCGACCTTACGCTTATCAGGCGTACGCTCTAACCACCTGAGCTACCGGCCCCCAATTCCTTGCAGACCAAAAGGCCGCATAGGGCTGAGGCCAGCTCAGGCATACAACGCGCACAGGAAACCCTGCGCACACTATATTCCGACGATGAAGGGATATGAGGACGACGGCATGTTCTTTGGAAGCTGCGAAGCTCTTTCCGACACAAGTCCGGACGCTTTCGCATCAATCCTTAGAAAGGAGGTGATCCAGCC
>NZ_CP087587.1:0-30000 GCF_020985325.1 Croceicoccus sp. Ery5 | reverse complement strand
AATCGATGGCCTGTCGCAGCGCGAAGTGGCCGCCGAAATGGGCATCAGCATCAGCACGGTTGAGAGCGATTTGCGAACCGCCTATCGGGCGCTGCTCGAATGGAAGGAGCGGCGCGATGAGGCATAAGGCAAATGTCTCCGTCTCCTTGGGCAAAGGAGCGTGCCATGGCGATTGACGAAACCATCCGCGAACAGGCGCTGGATTGGGCAGTGCGGACGGGCGACCCCGCGTTCGACGATTGGGAATCGTTCACGCTGTGGCTGGAACGCGATCCCGCGCATGCCGATGCGTATGACCGGATCGCGGCCGCCACGGAAGAAGCGGGCGCAATACTGGCCGCGACCCAGCCGGCGAACGACGATTTCGTGCCCGCACCGCCAAGCCGGCGCCGCTGGATGGGGGGCGTTCTGGCCATGGCGCTGGTCGCGGTGGTCAGCCTTGCCCTGTGGCGGCAGACCGCGCCCGACCTTTATACGGTGGAAACCGCGCCCGGCACGATGCAACTGGTCGATCTGGGCGAAGGGACGAAGGTCGAGATCGCGGGCGGATCGCGCGTGGCGTTCGATCGCAGGGATGCGCGCTATGCCAGCCTGGAACAGGGACGCGCCCTGTTTACCGTGCGCCATGACGAAAACGCGCCCTTCCGCGTAACGGTCGGGCAGGACCGGATCGTCGATGTCGGTACGGTGTTCGACGTGCGCCTCGACGATGCGGCATTCAGCGTCGCCGTTTCCGAAGGGGCGGTACAGTTCAATCCCGACAGGCAGAACGTCCATGTGGCCGCGGGACAGATATTGTCGCGCGGCGCTGACGGCTATCGCCTTGGCAGCGTCGATATCGCGCAGGTGGGGGACTGGCGCGCAGGTCGGCTCAGTTTCGATGGCGAAAGCCTTGGCGCGGTGGCGATGGAGCTGGAGCGCGCGACCGGATTGTCCTTTGCCGTCGATCCGGCCAGTGCGAACCGGCCGGTCACCGGATCGATACTGGTCGAACCGGTGCGCGACGATCCGGCCAGCCTTGGCCCGATGCTGGATGTCGGCATCACGCAGCAATCGGGCACATGGGTGATCGGCACGCGGTAATGCGATTGTCGCGCCTGAGCCTTGCCGCGGCCCTGCTGGCCGCACCGCTGGCCGTTCATGCCCGCGAAGCCGAAGTTCCGGCCAAAGAGGTATCGGCCAATGACGTGTCGGCCAATGGCGGGCGCGCAGGGGCAGTGGCGATCAATCTGGCGCGGCAGACCGGCAGCAGCATTATAATCACCGACCCGCGCCTTGCCCGTCGCAACGTGCCCGCGATCCGCGGACGCATGGCCGCACCCGAAGCGGTCCGCCGCCTTGCCGCCGCGCTTGGCGCCCGCGCGGTGCCGACCGGCGCGCGGTCGTGGCGGATCGAACCGGCTCCGCCCCGCGCCGCGCCGCGCCCCTCCCGCCCCGCTGCGGCGGGCAAAGCCGCTGCGCCGCCACCAGAACCGCCTCCACCGCCGCCAATCGTGGTACAGGCCAGCAAGCGCGATCTGTCGCCGCAACAGATCCCGGCGCAAGTCTCGGTACTGGATGGCGGGCTGATCGAACTGGGCGGCAGCGGCGGCAGCGAAGAGATCACGCGCCGCATTGCCAGCGTATCCTCGACCTATCTGGGCAGCGGGCGCAACAAGCTGTTCATTCGCGGCATCGCGGATTCCAGCTTTACCGGCCCCACCCAATCGACCGTGGGGCAATATTGGGGCGATCTGCGGCTGAGCTATAACGCGCCCGATCCCGATCTGCGCCTGTCGGACCTTGACCGTGTCGAAGTGCTGGAAGGGCCGCAGGGCACGCTTTACGGCGCGGGGGCGCTGGGCGGCATCATCCGGCTGGTGCCCAATGCGCCGCGCATGGGCGATGCCAGCCTGTCGGGCCAGATCGGGGGATCGCTGACCCAGCACGGGTCGCCCGGCGGCGATGCCAGCCTGACCGCGAATATCCCCGCCACCGACAATATCGCCTTTCGCGCAACGGTCGATGCGGCGTCGCTGGGCGGCTATATCGACAAGCCCGATGCGGGACGCGACGACGTGAACCGGACGCGGATCGCGGGCGGGCGGCTGACGGGGCGGATCGAAGTGTCGCCCGTCTGGGCGGTCGAGCTGACCGCCCTTGGCCAGACCATCGACGCGCGCGATGCCCAATATGCCGATCGCGGCGATCCGCCGCTGACCAGCACTGCCGCCGTGACCGAGGGGGCGGACATCGATTACGCGCTTGGCAGCGTGGTCGTGGACGGCGCGTTCGGGGGTATCCGCTTCCGATCTACCACCGGCATCGTGCATCAGGATCTTGAGGAGCGGTACGACGCCGCCACCGCAATGTCGACCGACCGGCTGTTCGTCCAGTCGAACCGCGCGCGCATGGTGGCCAATGAAACGCGGCTGTGGTCGCCCGAAAGCCATGGTTTCAGCTGGCTGGTCGGCACCAGCCTGACCCATAGCGAAAGCGATATCCGCCGCGAATTCATCCGCTATGAACCGCCGGTCGAGCCGTTTTCCGAGCTGATCGTCGCGATGCGCGCCAATACGCCCGGCGTTACCAATATCGTGGACGAGGCGACGCTGTATGGCGAAGCCAGCTACCGGATTGCGCCGGTCATCGTCGCCACGGCGGGCGGGCGGCTGACATGGGCGCGGCTGGGCGGCGGGGCCGACGATGTCGCGCCCGTCATCGCCCCCGCCCTTGTCCTTGCGCGGGCCGAGATCACCGCGCGGCGGACCGAGGTCGATTTCCTCCCCTCGCTTGCGCTGCATGCCGAATTGTCGGACCGCGCCTTGCTCTATTCGCGTTACCAGCAGGGGTTCCGTCCGGGCGGGCTGGCCATCGAAAGCGAATTCGTCCGCCGTTTCCGGAACGACCGCACCTCCACATGGGAAATCGGTGCGCGCTACGGGCGGGCGGGCTCCGGCGCGGGGGCAAGCAGCCCTGCCAGCGGCGATCCGTTCAGCATGGCGGTCAGCCTTTCCTATACCGACTGGCGCGATATCCAGGCTGACTATGTCGATGGCAGCGGCCTGCCCAGCACCGCCAATATCGGCGACGGTCGCATCTGGTCGGCCAGCCTGTCGGGCGCGGCGGAAGTGGCGCGGGGCCTGCGGATAGAGGCAGGCGCGACATGGAACCATAGCCGCATCGACGAGCCGCAGCCCGAACTGCGTTCGCGCACGAGGCAGATACCCAATATCGCGGAATTCGCGGGGCGGTTGGGCGTGAACTACAGCGCGCCGGTCGGCCGCGACTGGTGGCTGACGGCGGATGGCTGGGCCAGCTATGTCGGCCCTTCGCGCCTTGGCATCGGGCCCGAGCTGGGCGAGCGGCAGGGCGATTACCTCGACAGCGGGATCGACGTGCGGATCGGCAGTGACGATTTGGGTATCACGCTGGGCATTTCGAACCTGGCCGACATGCGCGGCAACCGCTTCTCGCTCGGCACGCCGTTCAGCGACAGCCGCGATCAGGTGACGCCGCTGCGCCCGCGCACGATCAGGCTGGGCATCGACCGCAGGTTCTGAAATTTTCCGGTTCGGGTCTTTCAGGTCAGGGTTTTTAAGCTCAGGTTTTTTCAAGGCAGCGCCGCGCCGGCTCCGTCTGACGGATCGTAACCGATCTGAAGGATGCCCAGAACCGTGCGTAACCTGCTTTGCTCTACCGCCTTTGCCGCCATCGCCATCGCCTCGACAACGGCCGGCGCCAAGGATGTCACCGATGCGCGCACCGCGCCGATTGCCACCTCGACCGTCAATAACGGGGCGGCGGATGCGATCAATATCACCAGCAATGGCTCCGTCACCGTGAATGGCGGCACGGCAGTGACGATGGACAGCAACCATAAGGTCACCAATGGCGGCAAGATCGCCATTTCCAACGCCGACGGCGCGACCGGCATCGGCGCGGCGGCAGGCACCGGCGGCGATATCGTCAATACCGGCACGATCACGATCGACGAACCCTATACGCCCAAGGACGACGATAATGACGGCGACCTCGACGGTCCTTTCGCGCTGGGCAGCAACCGCTATGGCATTCGCACCATGGGCGCGCATGACGGCAAGATCGTCAACAGCGGCACCATTACCATCGAGGGCAACGATTCGGCCGGCATCGCGCTGGGCGGCACGCTGACCGGCGATCTGGTGCATGACGGCAAGACCAGCGTGCTGGGCGACCGCAGCATTGGCGTGGACGCGCAGGCCATTAACGGCAAGGTCCGGCTGGCCGGCACGGTCGAGGCCAGGGGCGAGGACGCCATCGGCGCGCGCTTTGGCGGCGATGTGTCGGGCGCGATGGTGGTGCAGGGCACGATCAGCGCCAGCGGCTATCGCTATACCAGCGCACCGGCCAATGCGACCAAGCTGGACGCCGACGATCTGCTGCAAGGCGGCCCCGCCATCAGCATCGAGGGCAATGTCGGCGGCGGCATCATCCTGGCCATCGCGCCCAAGGACAGCGATCCGGCCAATAATGACGAGGATTCCGACGGGATCGAGGATTCCAAGGAAGGTTCGGCCAAGGTGACATCCTTTGGCAAGGCGGCGGCGATCTCCATCGGATCGGCGGACCGCGATATCGCGATCGGCGAGGTGGCAGGCACGGCCAGCAAATTCGGCCTGATCGTCGACGGCGTCGCCGAGGGGCGCGGCGTCTATACCGGCGTGGACGCGAACGGCATCGCCATCGGCGGACAGGGGCATGGCGTCACCATCGCCAATGGCATCGGCATTTCGGGCGGCGTCGGCGCATTGTCGAACGGCGCGAATGCCACCGCGCTGCGCCTTGGCGCGGGGGCCAGCACGCCGCTGCTGCAGAATTCCGGCACGATAGAGGCGCGCGACTCCTCTGCCGCCAATACGCGCGCCGTCGCCGTGCTGGTCGAACAGGGTGCCAGCCTGCCGACGGTAAAGAATAGCGGATCGATCAAGGCCGTCGCCACGGCAGAGGACGGCACCGCCGTCGCCATCCGCGACGCCAGCGGCACGCTGTCCCTGATCGAGAATGCGGGCAGCATTTCGGCCACCGGCGCCAAGGCGGGCACGGGACGCAACATCGCCATCGACCTGTCCGCTGCCAATGGCGATACGATCGTGCGCCAGACGCAGGTTGCATCGGGCCATGCCGCGCCTGCCATCACGGGCGATGTACTGTTCGCGGGCGGCGACGACGTGCTCGATCTGGCAGACGGCACGCTGACCGGCGACGTCCACTTTGGCGCAGGCGACGATGCACTGCGGCTGAGCGGCGATGCGGTCCAGACGGGCAAGGTGTCCTTCGGCACCGGCACTTCGGAGATGACGCTGGCCGGAACCTCCAGCTTTATCGGCAGCGCCGATTTCGGCGGCGGTGCGGGCACGCTGGCACTGTCGGGCAATTCGTTCTTTTCCGGCGAACTGGCGAACAGCGGCAATCTGGCCGTCAGCGTTGCCAGCGGCACGCTGGACATCAACAAGCCCGCCAGCATCGCATCGCTGTCGGTCGGGGAAACCGGCATGCTGATCGCCACGCTCGACAGCGCGGCGGGCAGCGGCACGGCGATTACCGTCGCGGGCACCGCCAGCTTTGCCGATGGCGCAAAGCTGGCCCTGCGGCTGGCCGATGTCGCCACGGCAGAGGGCAGCTATAATGTGCTGACCGCCGCGTCGATCACGGGGCTCGACGATCTGGAAACGGTCGACACGCTGGTCCCCTATATGTTCAAGGCCGAAATCAGCGAGGATGCGCCCGCCAATACGCTGACGGTCGATGTCGCGCGGCGCACGGTCGCCGAACTGGGGCTCAACCGTTCGGGCGCGGCGGCCTATGACGCGGTGTTCGCCGCCTTGTCGCAGGACGAGGATATCGAAGGCAGCTTCCTGTCGATCACCGATGGCGATGCGTTCCGCCAGACCGTCGCCAGCATGCTGCCCGACCATGCGGGCGGCGTGTTCGAAGGGATCGCACAAGGCGAACGCACGCTGATCCGCCAGATGCAGGACCCGGTCAGCCCGATCATCGACGATGGCGCGTTTACCGCCACGCTCAATCTTGCGCTGTGGAACAGCGACAAGGGGCTGGGCGACAGCGGCGCCTATGATCTGCAGGGCCACGGATTTTCGCTTACCGGCGAATATGACACCGGCTTCGGCCATGTCGGCGCGACCATCGCCAGCCTGTGGAACCAGCATACCAACGGCATGGCCAGCGACGTCAAGAACAGCTCTTACGAAGTGGCGGCGCACTGGCGCGGCAATTGGGGACCGGCTGCCGGCTTCCTGCGCGGCGCGATCGGCCGGTCGGACATCAAGAGCGAGCGCGTGTTTACCGGCACATCCGACGGTGAGAGCGTGAAACGCACGATCAAGGGCAAGTGGGACGGCGATTTCGTCAGCTTTGCGGCGGGCGCCTCGGCAGAGGGCGGCTGGCGGTATATCTTCTTCCGCCCGCAAGTGATGGTCGATTACGTCAAGCTGGACGAAGACGGCTATAGCGAGAGGGGCGGCGACGAAGCGCTCGACCTGACCGTCGACAAGCGCAGCAGCGACGAGCTGGGCCTGAGCGCGGGCATGGTGCTGGGCGCGGATCTGATGGGCATGGGTTCGCGCGACAATGGCTGGCTGCGGATCGAGACCGAAGGCGGCTGGCGCGAAGTGCTGGCGGGCGATCTGGGCGAAACCACGGCCCGCTTTGCCGACGGCGACGATTTCACGCTGCAGGGTGAGACATCGACCAGCGGGTGGTATGGCCGCCTGCGCGTGATGGGCGGCCCCGGCGGCGTCATCATGGGCGGCGAATTGTCGGCAGAGGAACGGTTCGACAACACTGCCATCGCGCTGCGCGGGAACATGCGCATCGTGTGGTAAATCCCGCGCCGTAACGGCCAATCGGAGGGCGGCGCAGCCAACGGGCAGCGCCGCCCCTTTTTATTCGATGCACACTCATTTCGATAATACTCGAAACAACGATTGACTCTCACCCCGCAGATGTTCATTTCGACCATATTCGAAATAAGAGGCCACGACCCGCACGATGAATGCCGATAACGCACTGACGGCTTTGACCGCTCTGGCACAGGAACACCGGCTCGCGCTGTTCCGTCTGCTGGTGCAGGCCGGGCAGGACGGCATGGCGGCAGGGGCCATCGCCGATGCGCTGGGCGTGCCGAACAGCTCGCTGTCCTTCCACCTTTCCCAATTGCACGCCGCCGGTCTGGTCGATCAGGAGCGGCAGCACCGTTCGATCATCTATCGCGCCAATTATGCGGCAATGAACGGTCTGGTCGGCTTCCTTCTGGAAAATTGCTGCGGCGGTGCGGATTGCGTCCAGCCGCCGGTTCAATGCGAAACGGGAACACAGGCATGAACGTCGATATCGTCATCTATCACAACCCGGATTGCGGCACGTCGCGCAATGCGCTGGCCCTGATCCGCAATGCCGGGATCGAGCCGCATGTGATCGAATATCTGAAAACCCCGCCGTCGCGTGCGATGCTGGAAAGCCTGATCGAACGGGCAGGCATCGCGCCGCGCGCATTGCTGCGGCAAAAGGGCACCCCTTATGCCGGGCTTGGTCTGGACGATGCCGCCCTGCCCGACAGCGCGCTGATCGATGCGATGATGGAACACCCGATCCTGATCAACCGCCCGCTGGTCGTCTCGCCCATGGGGGTAAAGCTCTGCCGCCCGTCCGAAGAAGTGCTCGACATCATTCCGGCCCGCCAGCGCGGCGCTTTTACCAAGGAAGACGGCGAACACATCGTCGACGACAACGGCCTGCGCATCGGCTGACCTCTTTCGCTTTCAGGATATCGCCATGAACGACACCGCCGCGCAGCCCTCTCCGCTGGGCACATTCGAAAGATATCTGTCGGTCTGGGTGCTGGCCGCCATTCTGGCAGGGCTGGCGCTGGGGCTGGTCGCGCCCGATCTGGTCGGCGTTCTGGCCGGGCTGGAATATGCCTCGGTCAATTTCGCGGTCGCTGTGCTGATCTGGGCGATGATCTATCCGATGATGGTGGGCGTCGATTTTGCCAGCGTGAAACATATCGGCCGCAAGCCCAAGGGGCTGATCGTGACCCTGGTGGTGAACTGGCTGGTCAAGCCCTTCACCATGGCGGCGCTGGCGGTGCTGTTCTTCGACTATCTTTATGCAGGACTGATGTCCGACAGCGCGGCCGACCAGTATATCGCGGGCCTTGTCATTCTGGGGGCAGCGCCATGCACGGCCATGGTGTTCGTCTGGTCCCAACTGGTGCGCGGCGACCCCGCCTATACGCTGGTGCAGGTATCGGTGAACGATCTGGTGATGATCGTCGCCTTTGCGCCCATCGTCGCGCTGCTGCTGGGTGTGACCGATATTGTCGTGCCTTGGGAAACCCTGCTGCTCTCCGTCGTGCTGTATGTCGTGATCCCGCTGGCGGCGGGCGCGCTGACCCGGCGGCGGGTGATCGCGCGCCACGGCGGCGATATCGCATCGGTCGATGCGTTCACCGCGCGGTTGAAGCCATGGTCGATCGTCGGCCTGCTGGCCACGGTGATCCTGCTGTTCGCGTTTCAGGCGGGGACCATCGTGTCGAACCCGCTGCTGATCGTGCTGATCGCGATACCGATCATCCTGCAATCCTATGGCATTTTCGCCATCGCCTATGCCGCGGCCAAGGCATGGAGGATCCCGCACAACATCGCCGCGCCCTGCGCCCTGATCGGCACGTCGAACTTCTTCGAACTGGCCGTCGCGGTCGCCATCGGCCTGTTCAGCCTGTCGAGCGGGGCAGCGCTGGCCACGGTGGTCGGCGTTCTGGTCGAAGTGCCCGTCATGCTGTCGCTGGTCGCCCTTGCCAACCGCACGCGCGGCGCATTTCCGGCGGAATGACGGGCAATGGCGCACCCAAGAGGATTCGAACCTCTGGCCTCTGCCTTCGGAGCCGGTACAAATCCGGTACGCCAGACTACGAAATTCTACTCTAAACTACTGTTATTAAGTGATTTAGATTGATTGCAGTTTGCGCTGGCGTAACCGCGTTTACGCCTCGACTTGCCGCCGCGTGCTTCCTTCACGCTTACGCGAATTCGAGGTCCCGAGACGGAGATCGCCATGGTCAAATTGACCAAACGCGCTGTCGAAGCAGCCGAAGCCAAGACCAAGGACTACATCTTGTGGGACGAAGAACTACCCGGTTTTGGGTTGCGTGTCTTCCCCTCAGGCAAACGAAGCTACATCGTTCAATACCGCCAGTGCGGACGATCGCGGCGCATGGCGATTGGGCTGCACGGAATCTGGACTGCCGAGCTTGCCCGGCGCGAAGCCAAGGCCCAGCTGGGTCGCGTCGCAACCGGCGATGATCCCGCAGAGGAGCGACAGGAAGATCATCGGGCGATGACGATGAAGCAGCTTTGCGAACGCTACATTCAAGACCTTGAAGACGGGCTTATCCTCGGCAAAGGCGGGCAACCCAAGAAGCAATCCACGATCGATACCGACATCGGGCGGATCAAGCGTCATGTCATTCCCTTGATGGGCAGTCGGCGTGTCAAGGATCTCACCCGGGCCGACATGGTCAAGATCATGCGCGATATTATCGCAGGCCGGTCGAGTATTGTCGTCAAAACCAAAAAGCTACGGGGCAAGTCGATTGTGAAGGGTGGTCCAGGAACCGCCACACGCACACTAGGCCTGATCGGCGGCATCCTCACCTACGCAATTGACTTGGGGGTCATCGACCGAAATCCAGCGCACGGCATCAAGAAGCCGAAATACGAGGTTCGTGAGCGGAGGCTAACCGAGGCCGAATATGGCATTTTGGGTCAGTTGCTCATCGAAGCGAAGAAAAACGAACAGTTCTGGCCATCAACCGATATCATTCGCCAGATCGCGCTCACCGGCTGCAGGCGAAGCGAGATCATCAATCTCAAATGGTGCGATGTCGATCTCAGCGGCAGTTGTCTTCGACTTTCCGATAGCAAGGAAGGCAGGTCGATCCGACCTGTTGGCCTGCCGGTGATCGAGTTCCTGGAGGCGGAGCACAAAACGGCAACAGGCAGCTACGTATTCCCGGGCTATGGGGCAGACACCGCCTTTGGCGGCTTCCCGAGGCAGTGGAACCAGTTGCTAAATGGCACGCCGCTGGAAGGCGTTACGGCTCATGTCCTGCGACACAGTTTCGCCAGCATCGGCAACGATCTTGGGTTCACGGAAATAACGATCGCCGCGCTCTTGGGGCATGCAAAGGGGTCGATCACCAGCAAATATATTCATGTCCTCGATGCTACGCTGATCACGGCCGCCGACATGATCGCTGGCTATGTCGATGCTCTCCTCAAGGGAGCGCGATTTCAAGAGAGCGCCTACTCGCTCGATCGCGTGACACGAAAGAACACAATGAGCGAATTCCTGGCTGGCCGTGAGGCCAGAACTTCCAGATGATCAGGATGGCTCGAATTGGACTTGAGTCCTGCAACCTGCCGCTTACGCGCTTCTTGGATCAAGCCCTATCCCCAGAAATGGGGATGGCCTACTCTGTGGATAAGGCGCTGGTCCGCTCGGACTATCGGGAACCCGATTGTTCGGACGAACAGGAACCGGAAACTCGGACTATCGGGAACCGAGAAAGGCCTCAAACCCGCCGGAATGCTGGGACACAGCGTCCCTTAACAATCCTAACGACAATCCTCATCGGATTGTTGCTAACGCGCGGCGCGCCAGCGCGCGGCTCCTCAGCGCTTTGGGGGGCGCCGTCACCGCGCGCCTTTGCACTCGACAGGTGCAACCATTCCAGCACCTTGCTAGGTGTCGGATGATGAAGACCGACCTCGATCATCTGCCCCCGCAAAAGCAGCGCGAACTGGAACGCGTGGTGCAGCTTATCTTCGAGGAATTCGACGATGCTTTTGCGCTCGCCAAACACGAGTGGAAAAAGGCCGGGCGCATCCTAAAGGTGATCCTCTACGGAAGCTACGCGCGCGGCACCTGGGTGGATGAGCCGCATACCGCCAAGGGCTACCAGTCGGACTATGATCTGCTTATCATTGTGAACGATAAGCGCCTGGTTGACCGAGTGAAGTACTGGTCCAAGCTCGATGATCGTCTTATGCGCGAATACGGTGTCACGCAGACGCTTAAGACCCCGGTCAACTTCATCGTACATACACTGCAGGAAGTGAACGATGGGCTCGCCCACGGTCGCTACTTCTTCATGGACGTGAAGGATGACGGGATCGCTGTGTACCAGTCGGATGACACTGAACTGCACACACCGAAGCCTAAGACGCCCACGCAGGCGCTCGCCATGGCGCAAGAGTATTTCGACGAGTGGATGCCCGGCGCGAACGACTTTGTGGACGGTGCCACTCACCTAATGAGCAAAGGAAGGTACAAGCGAGCTGCGTTCTTGATGCATCAAGCTTCAGAGAGTCTGTATCACTGTGTCCTACTGGTCTGCACCTTCTACACCCCGCACGTGCATAATCTTGGTTTCCTCCGCACTCAGGCTGAGCGCATCGATGCTCGCCTTACATATGTCTGGCCACGCGACACTCGGAAAGATCGCGCCCGCTTCGAGAAGCTCAAGGAAGCCTACGTCAAGGCTCGCTACTCCAAACACTATCGCATTTCTAAGGAAGAGCTCGAATGGCTCGGCGAACAGGTCGAGGAGCTGGGTCGGGTTGTTCACGAGGTATGTTCGGAGCGTCTCGAGAAGCTCAAAGCAGATGCGGAGGCGCGCCCTGACAAAGCATAGTAATGTGCGCGCTCGGAGCGTTCGGGGAGCGCGATGTCAGCTGATTGCGTTCCAACACAACTCGTCTCCGCTTAACCTTGTCTCCATTGGGGCAGACTAGATCCAACACCGTGGCCGCTACCAAACAACGCGCCGGACAACTCCGAGCCCTTCGTTGGGCTCAGGGGTCGCTGTGCGCGGCGTGCGGCCAGCATGTGCCGAGCAGTTCCCGGCTCAAGCGATACGACCCATCCTATCCAACATTTGGACTTGTAACGGTTTTGTGCCGGTCACCTATTTCACTATGCCACCTTGGCTTCGAACGCGAGCGGGCTGATGCCGCCCAGATATGAATGGCGTCTACGGGTGTTGTAGAACCCGTTGATGTATTGGAAGATCGCGGCTTCAGCCTGGCGCCGCGTTGGCCAGTTCTGCCGCCAGATCAGCTCTGCCTTCAGCGATTTGAAGAATGTCTCGACAGCGGAATTGTCGTAGCAGTTTCCTTTGTCGCTCATCGATGGTCGCAAGCCATAGGCCTGCAGTTTCTTCTGATAATCATACGAGCAATATTGGCTGCCGCGATCGGAATGGAAAAAGCAGCCTAGCGGCGGATTGCGCAGCCGCACCGCCATGTCCAGCGCCCGGATCGCCAGATCCTTCTTCATCCGATCACTGACCGCCCAGCCCACAACGCGGCGGCTGTGCAGATCGAGGATGACGGCAAGGTAGAGCCAGCCTTCCTGCGTCCACACATAGGTAATGTCGCCAGCCCATTTACGGTTGGGTTTATCGGCGACGAAGTCGCCATCAAGCCAGTTCGCGGCGACACCCAGGCGATGATGGCTGTCGGTCGTGACCTTGTGCTTGCGGGTACGAACCGGCTTGATGGCGTTGATCCGCATCAACCGTCCTACCCGGCGCTCGCCGACATCGAGGCCGGCCTCCTTCAATTCCATTGTCATCCGGGGGCGGCCATAGCTGCCCAAGCTCAGGCTGTACTGCTCGCGGATATGCGCCAGCACCTTCATATCCGTTCGTTCCCGCCGGCTGATCGGACGCGAGCGCCAAGACCGATAGCCGCGCTCGCTGATCTGCAGGACACGGCACATCAATTCCACTGGCCAACGGTGCCGCCAGCTGTGCACGAAAGCGAACCTCACGGCTTTTGGCTCGCGAAGAACTGCGTGGCCTTTTTTAGCACTTCCCTCTCCTCCCGCAGCACGCGGTTCTCCAGGCGAAGCCGTTCATTCTCCCGCGCCAGATCAGCCTGCGGCGCGGCCACCAATTCTCCCGGCCGATATCGTGCAATCCATTTGCCGAGCGTCGATTTGCCGATCCCTAAATCCGCTGCGACCCGTTCGCGCGACAACCCGCTGGTCAGCGCAATCCGCACCGCCTCCTGCTTGAACTCTTCTGAATGCTTCATCATCTCGACGGTCTCCTCTTGCGAGCTTAAATCGCTCAGGTGACCGGCGCAAAACCGTTACAAGTCCAATTTGATCATGTCACCACGCGCAGCACGGGCGGTGGCAGAACACTCGGCAATGGTCTCCTGAAGCACCAGCGGTGCAACCAAAAGCGGGCCAATCGAGCACCCACCGGATGCGATCTGATCTGGCTGGAGTTCGTCACGGCGCGACTTTCAATGCGCCCGAAGAGCTTCAAACCGACATTCAAAGGCGGTGTTCGCAACCCGCGCTAGCTGCAGGCACTAAGCAGCAGGTTTGCAAATGAAACGCTTCGCATTGCAGCGCGCGTGCAAATTTGTTGCAGGGATTAGCGCTCGTAAAAGATCGTCCAGGAGTGTCTGGTAGATGTGTTGTATTAGGATGGCGAGATAAAAGCGCCGCCGTCGGTCGGGGCGCATGTGGTTGGTTTCGTTGAGCAATATGCGACGGCGCCGATAACGGCTCGGCGGCGCTTCCTTGAGGATTACGTTTCTTTTCAATATGCTTGGCGACGGCGGTCAGTCGAACTGCGCGCAAACTGGTTCTCAAACGCCACAAATGGCATGGCCGCCCTGATCCCTATAGATCCGTGGGGATGCTTTCAGTCCGACCGCTACGACGGATCGGTGCAAAGGCGTGAAAACGGCAACGCCAGCGTAGAAACGTCATGTGGCGCTATCTGACCTTCTCGACCGATAATCGGTGTCGATGGCGGGCCTGACCGGCTTCCCCTCCATGTCCCTGAGGTCGGTCCGTCATCACCCCAAAGATGAAAAGGACCGACCGGCATGGCGAAAGCAGAAACAAATGATCAGCGGACCGAGCGGAAAAACCAGTCCGCGATTGAGCCGATCGCGATGCGCGTTCCTGAAGCCTGCCGCTATCTCGGGATTGGTCGCAGTACCCTGTATGTGCTGATCAATGAAGGCGAGATCGAAATCATCAAGCTCGGCAATTCGACACTGGTGCTGACCGAGAGTCTGAGATCGCTTGTCGAACGAAGGCGCAATCCAACCGATGCCCACACGGCGGATGACAAATATTGACCATGCATCCCGACCTCTTGAAAGCCATCGTGCTCGCGGCGATCGCTAGAATGCCAAACAATACCAAGCGTCAATTGGCCTCAACGGTTCGAGAGCGACGCGAACGCGCAGAGGAGGCGCTTGCGGCGAGCATTGTTGTCGAGCTTTCGCGGCGATCCTAGTGAGCGAAATCGGCGTCGGCTTTGCGCCCTAATCTCGGTCATTGCGAGTCGCCAGCCGATCGCCTGAAAGCGGACGTCCCTCGCAGTCGGCATGGGCGACCCGGTCTGGGACTGGCTTGCCGTTCTCTGGCTACGCCTAATACAAAAAGTTACTGTCAAGAAGCCGACGCACGACGTGTGTATTTTTTGCGCGGCAGAAAGACAGAGAGGATACTGGCATCTGATCTGTTCGGGAGCGAAGAACGATTCCATCGATCCCTTGGCGCTGCGCAGCCGTCTTAGCCGGCCATGTGCTCGGGCTCAATTTGCCGGTAAGGCGTAGGGCATTAGATTTAGGCGATCGCTGTAGCGGTTTAGTGCATTCAGCTCGCAGATGTGGATCTGGGCGGACCAACCGTAGATGTTGCTCCGCAGATAGGCCATCTCTCCATGAAAACCCGCTTCGTCCAGATCGATCCACCAAGCTCTGGGTCTTCCGTCACTGCCATCGGCCCAGCGATAGCCGCGGCTCTTGAGGAGATCCTTCTTCTCGAATGGCGCGCCTTCGGCCCAGCACCGCCAACTGCGCGAATTGGACGATGACAGTAGTATCTTCATCGCGCTTTCAGTCCCTCCGACCGGGACGCTGCGGCTCAATACCTCAATTCCTGCGTAGCAGTCGTTCACGGCACGGTGGCCATCGTAGAAAAAACCGTGTGCCTGTCCGATCAGGCTGAGCTTAGCGCTCTCAAAACCATGCGCCGCCCAAGGGATCTCAGACAAGGAGCAGGCCCACCGGTTGTTCGCCAGCTGCGGACAAAAGCGTTCGACGAAGCGCCGATCGAACGCAGCATTGTGTGCGACAATGAGACCGTCCCCGGCAAACTGGGCCGCCGCCATGAAGTCGATCGTCTTGCCAGCAACCATATCGGGCGTAATGCCCGTCAACCGCGCTACTTCGGCGGGGATCGGCTTCTGTGGCTGGCGAAGTTCGGATCGTCCGATCCCCATCCCCGCTATGCGGCCCGAGTCCTCATACCAGAAGGGCACCATCGCGAGTTCGATGATCTCGTCCACGTTCGGATCCAATCCCGTGGTCTCAACGTCCAGAAACACGGCCCGCTTCATGTGGGGCATCGGGATGAAGTTTCCGCCGGGCACCTGCAGCCGGCGAAGGACACGGTAGTCGCCGGTCGCCTCGAGTCGGGCTGCGAGCGCCTCTATCGTCGGATCAGTTAGCATAATAGATCCCTTGGATATGATATCAGTATTCAGCGTGAATGGTGGTCGAGTTTGCTAAGCTTCGGAGGCGGTATTTTGAAAAGGCCCACATGCATTGGCGTCGATCGAAATCCTTGTTTAGGCTGGTGCAAAGTTCCCGGTCGAGGCCTTTCCGGTGACCCGGCCTCCCAAGGCTGTCGTCATGATCTGCTCGAAGGCGGTAATTACCGTCGATGGCGTGTCAGGGAGACGGTGCTCGAAAAGCAGCGCGTCGTGCATGGGAAGCAGAACGGTGACGTCGTCCAACCTCTCCACTTCCAAGAGTGCCTTCTTGAAGATGAGCGATCCTGTTCCCTGCACGACTTGGCTGACCGCGGAACGCCGCTCCTTAGCCGTCAGCACTCCTGAGTGGCTCCGCGCGTAATGATTGCCCATTTCGGTGGCGATACGTCCCGTGCGCTGGAATTCTGCGCAAATCTCCGTTTTCCACTCCTCGTATCGGGCGAAGACCCGGAAGGCGTCTTTCGCCTTGGTGCGCTCGGCCCCTAGCTCGACGGCGGCGTCCACAAGCGCCTTGCGGCTCATTCCGTAGGCGTATGACAGAAAGAGCTGCTTGGCGGCTTTTCGATTGCCGGTGAGTCCGAGATGGTCCCCAGCGAACAGCTCATACATGTCTCCGGCGGAATAGAGTGCGGCGAGCTGTTTATCACCTGAGAGAGCGGCCATTATCCCTACTTCGAACTGATCGAAGTCAACATAGCTTAGCTCCGCCCCTTGGCGAGCACGGATGATGGAGCGGTATTTCTTGGAGATGCTCTGGAGTGGCGGGTTGCGCACAAGTATTCGCGATGTCCTGGAGCCGAATACATCCACGATGGGTCGCGTGCACCCGTTAGCAAGTGTCAGGGAGGAGAGCACGCGCCTGGCGGCCTCGAACTCCTCAAGGGCCAGCGTGTCGCCTCCGAAGTCGTCAGGGTGCGGCACGAACTCCAGAACGTATCTCGTAGAAACGCCCTCGAACTCGAATCCCAAGGCGTGAAGTTTCCGCTCGATCGATGTCCGCGACGGGGTCTCGAGCGGCATATCGTGCTTGGCTGAATAATTCTTGAGGCAGTAAAAGTAGTCGTGCTCCGCCTCGCGGCGCTTGGCCGTCAATTCCGCCGCTTCGATCATAATCCCCGCAGACATTGCCTTCTGGAGCAAACGGTAAACGGGCATTTCAACACTGAAGAAACGCTCCATCTCGCCGTTCGCGGCGGCCTGCGCGCAAAGTGCCAGGTAAAGTTTCGCGATCGCTCCCGCCGCCTTCGTGGCGATCTCGGCATCGAACGGGATAGCCCGATTGAACATGCGTTTGTATGCCGAGCAGACCTCCTCGGATGCTCCGCAGGGACCGAGATGGGCGCTTATGTCGATTTTCTCGCGATTGCGCCGGTCATCGGGATTGCCTCCGATCGAGATTCGAAATTCGTCTATGTCCAGCACGACTTCTGGAAGGCCGCCGGTCTTATCGTAAAGCAGGTCGCGAATCATCCAGAAGTCGTGACAGACGACCGGACCGGGGTAGGCTACGATCTCGGCTGGGTTCGTCTCCTCGAGTTGATCGTGGACGAACCAGTAGAAGCAGTCGGCGCCTCTACCCGTGAAATCCTTGATGAAGATGAGCAGCTTGGATGCGAGATCAATCATATTCGCTGATCTCGTCAACGAGGTTCAGGATGTCCGGCCGCTCGCGGATGGCGAATGGCAAACCTTCTTCGTTCTCGTAGCGGCTCGCCCTGGCCCTAGTCGCCTTTAGTCCGGTAGGCACCTTTCCATAAAGCGGACGCAACTTGTCGTCGTCCAGCACTGCGGACGAGATGAGCAGATACCTGGCGTTCTGATATGGAAGGCTTTCGAATTCGCCTATGCTTCTCTCAATCAGGCCCTTCTCACCAACACATCTCAGCCAGATGAAAATGGCTGCCGCCTCCCCTGACTTCAGGTCATTCTGAAGTTTGCGGTCGGCAAGGGCAACCAGGTCGTCGGATCGGTGCTTACGCATGGCGAGGAGCAGCCAGATGTTGTAGTTCTGCCACTCATGGATGGCTCCGTCTTCGGCTAGCAGGAACGCCTCCAGTGCTGGCAGGCACCTCCCGTCGCGATCTAGGATGGATATGAGACGGCAGTATTGATCCGTTGTCGCTGCATGCTCCGAGAGTGACGCCGAGAGGGTATCGAGAAGCGAGATCGAGAGCGCGTCGCTCACGTCGAACAGGCCGGATTCCACGATTTGGGCGACACGGTTGACCGCGAACCTGAAAGAGCGCGTCTGCGTCTCCCCAGCTTCGATGCACTTGGTCAGAATCTCGAAGATGTAGGTAACGGACCGCGTGACGATCCGCCGGCTCCGCGACTGCCACATCTGGTTGATCGCCGTTGTTGTGCTGTCCTGCGACGGGAAGAATTTGGACAGATCATCCGGCGACGTCTCGGGGGACAAGATTGCCGTTTTGTTGGCGTTGATGTTCAATCCCACCGTCCGGAGGAGGCGGATGAGGTCCTGCAGGGCGCGTCGGGCGTGGACTTCGCTATCAGCAATGACCCGGATGTCGTCGACGTAGCGGTAATAGTCATACCCCTTTCCCGCCATCGCTTTATCGACGCGAGACAAGAGCATATTCGAGAGGAACGATGATGCGTCCCGGTTCTGCGGCAGGCCATGGCTTCCGCTAAACGTCCATCTTGAGAGAAGCCGGTCAAGCGTGGCGATCGCATTCCTGATTTGTAGCTTCTCTGGTCCGGTCGCCGCGATTTCCGGAATTCTTTTCTCGAGTCCTGCGACAATCTGCTCGCGGGCAATATTCTCAAAAAAATTGCTGAGGTCGGTAACCAACAGGAACTTTCCGGAGCGAACGAACGTCAGCGTCACACCTTCGAACGTGAACCAGCGATCTATCTTATTCTTGAAAAGATACTTTTTATTTTGGGGATTGGGCTCATACCGGTAGCTGAGGACCCGATGACCGAGCAGTTTGTCATAGTAGGGTATTAGGAAACTGCAGATCGACTGGTAGACGAAGCGATCGAAGAAGTCAGTCTCCAGTCCATAGCGCTCGCCGAAGCCCTTTTTGGGGATGTTGCGAACGACACTGCGTGTTCCAGCGTATACCCCGTTCCACTCTTGGAGCATCGCTATGATGATCCGCTTTGCCTCATCGGGGTCATTGAACAGATCGTCGTATTGCAGGCAGTCGAAATACCAGTCGTCGCGCATGTCTTGACGAAGATGCCGGAGAACCAGGTCGAAATTTATCGGGAAGCCTAGCGCCTGACCCTTCTCCCAAAATGTGGAGCTCAGCACATAGTCCTTCTCTACCCTGTTATTGATTGACACCCCTGAATCGCTCCTGACGGCCCATGAACAGCTAGCATTTTACCGCTCCATACTAGCGGCGGATCCCTTCGCCGCCAAAGGCGAGATCTCTCGTATTGAGACCGACAACTTGTAGGGCGCCTTTGTCAACGTTTAGATAGGCGTATTGGCAGGCTCTGGCAGAAGTGGACGCCCTCGATGGCTAATCTCAGCGACCGACTTTGGTCGACAGTTGTCGCACCGGCGGCGTCGCCAAGAAGGTCAGCTATCTGCGGTTCGCTGCCTAGACCCTGACAATCTGCTTCCGGCCCCAACTGCGGCCAACTAATCAGTGCTCAGGATATCTTCTCGAAACTCACAGTTTTGGGGTTGTAACTTAGCTCCGTGATGGATCCGTCACTAATCCGCGAGACCAGCTCGTGGATTATCGAAAGCGGAACAAAGAACCATTCGCGTGGCTGAACGGTCTTTCCGAAACGGTCGCCTGCAGACAAATCAAGGCGGGCGGGCCCAAGGGCACGATGGATCAGCCGTTCGAGCTTGGTCCGGTTGATGTTGAAGAGCTTGTATTCGGCTACGACTTCGACATCTGCGAGCAGAAAAGTCGGATCGTTACGCGCGTTGGCAATCCGGCTCAGAACCGGCTGCCCTGTAACGCCGATCTTGTGGATCAGCTCGCGATGTTCGTCGACATAGGGATGCGACGATTTGCTGCGGAGTACATAGATCGTGCCGCTCTCCAGGTCGTCGGGCTCAGCGGTGTCTCCAAAAAGCGGTCCTGCGCTTTGCTCGCTCACGCGCCTGGCGGACTCGTCCCGATAGAGCGACTTCTGGAATGAGCGTGAAAGGACCGTCGCCTCGGTTGCGTTGTCATAAATCACCCGGACACGGCGATCAGCCCGCTCATACTGAGTCGTGAAAGCCTCGGTCGAGGCGGCGATGTATGCGAGTTGCCCGCCGACTATGAAGAAGTTCCCCGGCTGGATTTCGGCCAGCGTGACCTCAGAATTGCCGAGCGCCTTGGCCTGTCTGCTACTGGCCTTCAGATCGACCTGCACCGCCTCGAACAGCGGCTTGAACTCTTCGAAATCCTCGCACCTCTCACGGTTGGCGATTTCTTCAGCCGCTTTCTTCTCGGCCCGAGAACTCACATGCCGCAGCTTCGTAATGTCATCTTCGGAGCCCGGTTGGATGCCAAGTTCTGCCAGAAGTGCAGTGTCGTCGAGTTCCTCCGATGGTTTCCCTAACGCCTCGGCTGCATGCAGAATGTCGTCCGGGTCCATGTTCGCAAGGAGTTCTTGCGCTTCGGGAAGAGCGCGAAGCCTCTCAACGCGGACAGCATAGAGTCGCTCAAAAATGTCATGATCTTCCCCATGCCTAGGGAGCCGTCCATGCTCTTTGACGAAACGCTGTATGTCCTCGAAGCCCGCTATGATGCGTTCCTGAAGCGGGGTCAGCTTTCGAACCGGCTCGGGAGATGTTTCGACACCAAGCTCGGCCAGCAGTTCGAGGTCACTCAATTCAGCCATTGCTGGCCTCGTTGGTGGCGTGGCGTTGGAGGAAAGCGATGCCCTCGGCCATCTTGCGTTCCCACGCATCTTGAGAAGTCAGTGACGGAAGCCGTCCGCGTTCGCGTTTGAATTCCAATGCGCGCTCGGCAAGGGCGCGCGCTTCTTCGTAGGTCAGTTTGTCCTTCTTTGCGTTGATGACCGCCTGAACCTGCAACAGGGTCTTTGCATCCATA
This sequence comes from Croceicoccus sp. Ery5, assembly GCF_020985325.1. Lineage (NCBI taxonomy): Bacteria > Pseudomonadati > Pseudomonadota > Alphaproteobacteria > Sphingomonadales > Erythrobacteraceae > Croceicoccus > Croceicoccus sp. Ery5. Next base: position 9,333 of record NZ_CP087587.1, on the reverse strand, counting down.
GATTTGGCCAAGACCGCAATCGTTGCCTCGAACGGATTGACCCGATCGATGAGGTCGATGTCGAGCTCCGTTACGCTGAGCGCAAACCTGCGCACACCTTCGATGAAGGCGGTATTTGCTTTGATCTCGCCGTCACCATCGCTTGTCAGCATAGCCTTGGCTTGCTGGGTCAGAGTCATCGCAGCAACCGCCTGTTGGCGGACCGCTTCCTGATCGTGTTCGCTCAGTTCGGGGTACTTTTCCCGAATGATCTTGCCCATCTTGAGCTGGGTCAGCTCTTCTGGAACCACGTCGGGATCGAATACGCCGCGTTCGACGACTGCCTTGTCCTGCACAAAAGTCGCAATGACCTCGTTAAGATCCTCACGGCAGATACGAGTTGCCTCTACGCTCTTTGGTAGTTTGAGACCCTTGATCTCGAAATGCATCTGGCCGTGATCGTTCACGCCAAAATTGGTCTCACCTTCCTTGTATCCGCCCGGCCCGTAGTCGAAGTCCGGCTTCGGACCAGCGTCCTTTGGCGTGAAGTCGAAGCGTGGCGCGAGCACCTGCTCCATGAGCAAGCTCGCCGCAATCGCCTTGAGGTAGTCGTTGATCGCGTCGACCACGAGCGGGCTGTCCGCAGCCGGTTCGGCGATTAGATTGGTAAAGCGAGCGCGGGTCTTTCCGGGCGCATCACGGGTTGCCCGGCCAATGATCTGGATGATTTCAGTCAGGCTGGAGCGATAGCCGACCGTCAGCGCGTGTTCGCACCAGATCCAGTCGAACCCTTCCTTCGCCATGCCCAGCGCGATGATGATGTCGACGAAGTCGCGATCTGACCGCGCATCGGGCGATTTCAGGGCTGCGGCCACGCGATCGCGTTTAGCGGGATCGTCGTCGACCAGGTCGGCCACCTTGATCACGGTTCCTGCAGCCGTCTTGATCAGGTGGAACCCTGTTTCCGGATCGATGCCCTGCCAATCACCGAGGTGGTTCATGATGTCCTCGGCCTCGCGATGCTTGTCTTTCAGGCTCTCGCGCGAATTGACCGAGGGGATGTGGACGATGGTCTTTACCGTCGGATCGAGCAGCGCCGAAATCTTCTCGGTGTAAGGCCCGGTGTAGAAGCTGTAGCCGATATCGAGGGTCTTCAGATACTCGTAGCCATTGAGCTGCTGGTAGTAGGTGTAGGTAACCGTCTCGAACTTGGCTTCGTCTTCCGGCGCAAGGACGGGAATCGCATCACCCCGAAAATAGCTGCCCGTCATCGCCACGACATCCGCCTTGTCGCGTCCGATCAACTGCGCAAGCTGCGCGCCGAGACGGTTGCCCGCATCTGCGGAGACGTGGTGGAATTCGTCGATAGCTACCAGGCGGTTGTCGAATGCTTCCGGGCCAAGCTCGTCGAATGCGAAGCGGAATGTCGCATGGGTGCAGACGAGCACCTTTTCGTCGCTCGCAAGGAATTCGCCGACCGCCTTGACCTTCGACTTCGCGACCTTGGGGTCATCGGCTCCCGGCGTGTTGCACAGGTTCCATTGCGGGGCGACGTTCCAGTCGGTGAAGAAACCGTACTTGCTCAGTGGTTCGCTGTTAAAACTTGCACCGATCGAGCGTTCTGGCACGCATATGATGGCTTGGCGGACATTCTGGTTCGCCAGCTTGTCGAGCGCGATGAACATGAGCGCGCGTGATTTGCCAGAGGCAGGTGGCGATTTGATCAGCAGATATTGTTCGCCGCGCTTCTCATAGGCTTGCGCCTGCATCGGGCGCATGCCTAGCTCGTCCGACTTGGCCGACGCGCCGGTCTGGGCGGTAGTGAACGATACGGCGGGAATGATCTGATCCTTGGCGCTCATTTGAAAAGCTCGCTGTGTGTTCCGGTGCGGGTGAAGAATATGCCGCCGCCGGCTGGCGGAATGTCTTCCACGCGGTAGATCAGCAGGAAATCGCCACCAACATGGCATTCGCGGTGACCCTGCCATTCACCCTTTAGCGCGTGGTCCTTCCATTCGGGGCCAAGCGGCGCGTCATTGGCGATGAGCAGCAGCATGACCTGCTTGAGCTTTTTCATATCGTATCGGCCCGAACGTGATAGCCGCTCGAAGTCTTTCAGGAACGACTTTGCATAGCCAATCGTCCGGGGCAGCGCGACGCGCTTGCTCGCAGTCGCTTTTTTCAAGACTTTGGTTTTCCGGCCTCGCGCAAGGCTTTGCACTCTTTATCAAGCTCGGCGAACATTTCGTCAGCATTGTCGAAGCCCGGCGTGCCGCCATTTTTGAAGAACTCGTCCGCCTCTTCCATCGCCGCGCGGGTTTCCGCATTGGGAACCTTGAGCTCGAGCGGGAAGGCCTGATCGGTGGCGATGCGATGAAACAGCAGACGCACGGCATCGGCGGTCGACAGACCCATCGCCGCTAGCGCCTCGGTCGCGCGGTCTTTCAGATCATTGTCCATACGGACATGGATCATAGAGCTGTGAGCGTTCATAACACCTCCTGTATCTCAAATGAGATATATGCCCCTCAAGGCTTTGAAGTCAAGAAATCTCAGCGGGAAGCGAGTTTGTAGAACGGGGTCCGGCGAGCGGCAGGGAGATCAAAGGATTTTTCGTTCCCCTTTCGCCGATTTGAAGAAATGTGCTTTGTGCTGCTTTCTGCTGATGTCGACCGAGATTGGCGAAAAGCGGGCAAACCATGCTCGCAAATTCTCTCTCCTGGCTGGAGAAAGCAGCTTGGCGAGTTCGGCTGCATGAGAGCAATCTCCATGCTTCTCAGCCTTTTCGAGGATCATCACCGCAGCCAAGTGAGCGGCTTCGTCCTTCTCGTTTCCCTTCAGGATTGCGATCAACTGCAAGAGACTTGGTAGTTTCCATTTCCCGCCGCCTCCCTGTGATTTGTACTTAACCAACAGCTGGCGCTGCTTATCGGTCAGTTCTCCGGGCAGGGAAGGTTCGATGGAAGATCGGAGTTTCCTTGCCTTTGACGAACCAAGCGGTTCGGGCAGATCGATTCCAGCATCGATGAAGGCTTTCGGAACGGAAAGGGTATTGGGGATCGAGAAGGCAAAACGCCTTTCATTTGCACAAAATATCAGACGTTTTGGCCCGTCCACGATAACAATCTTGCCAACGAACGAGTCTGCACCTCCTTTGACAAGTATGACCAGATCGTCCGCTTCGCCCACTTCGATTGTGAGAAGAGTGCGCCGCCGATCTTCGCTTATCTCAGAAATCTTGACGACACCGGTGATGATACCCTCGCGTTCCCCAAGCTCATCAATCAGTCCGGCATCGACAATCGAAGTTCGCTGACCAGGACCGCTTGAAGCTGATTGGCCAGCCATGTCCATGCAGCCGTGCCGGTACCAGGGCGGTCCAAGCGGCGGATCGATCCACACCTTACCTCCGTTGTGGCGAATGAAGAACACTGCGTCGGAGCACTTCGGGCATTTCGTGCGGATGCAGCTACTTTCATCACTCTTTCGCACGCGTTCGCCGCCGGTGGCGCCTTGACTGCCTGAACATCCACCCTCGAAATGAAGGGGGATAGGTCGACCATCCATGAAGCGAAATTCTACTGGTTGACCGCATTTGGCGCAGACTGTCATTCCGGGAACGCTCCCGAGGAATGAGTCCGCTCTGCCATCAAGCAGCCTTTGCGCTGGTCATTTTGGTGTAGAGTTCGAAGAGCTTTTCGAGGCGCTCGGTGTCGTTTTTGAAGCGGCGGCCGATGTAGATGCGTTCCAGGACCTCGTCGTTGCGATCGTGCGCGTGGCGTAAGTTTTCGGGCATCTTCTCTGGATCGTAGAGTTCGGCGATGGTCTTGGGGAAATGCGTTTCGCGGGCGAGGAGGATATCCTCGGCACAGCGGGACAGGTCATCTTTGTGTTGGTTCGTGAAGCCAGAGATGGGTAACGGAAATGTATTCCATCCCAGGGTGTTAGAATAGGAGAAGTCGGTCCTTAGCCGACCGCAGATTGTATCTATCCAAGTTAGGTGCAACCTCGATGAGATAACGGCAAGAGCCCAAAGCGGCCCATTCGGGATATAGAAGGCTTTGTTAGTAGGGATAACAGAAGTGTCGGCAAGACCTGCCGGAAAAAACTCGCGGTTCTCGGACGATACGATCGGAACGAATATCTTCCTTGCATCATCTCCCTTTCGCTCTCTGAACTGATGCGGTCTTGCAGCCAGTTTGTTGACCGCAGCGTCGGTCGTTTCGAGCCTGTCTGTCCTTACCTCTTGAATCCTGGTTTTTACGGCAGGGAACCGCTCCGCTTTCTCTACCTCCGCATCATCTATCCAGAGGCAATATCGCAACTTCCCGTTGATGAACTCGGTCGATCCGATGAACTGCCTAATCATCGTCTCTGGAACGCCATCATCCAGCATCATCGCCTTCTCATCACCATCGAGCATCAGACCAGCTGACTTCGAATAGTAGACCCCATATTCCATGGGAACCTTAGTCCATTTTGGCTTCTTGGAAGCGGGGACGACGGTGACTTGGTGTTCGGTCAGATACGGGTTGATGTTGGCGACCTCACGGACGTTCTCGCCAGTGTAAATATGCCGAGCGCCACCAGGCGCTCGATCCACTCCGGTTACGATAACCGTTACCCCTGCCTTGTGTGTTGCGAGGTTAGACCATTTGAAGGAAGTGTGAGCGAACCTGATCCGGAAGCCTCGGTCGAGCAGAATTTTCCAAGTGATGGGGACTTGCTGTCCTTGGCAAAGGCTATTGGTCGTAACGAAGGCGAAGGGTGCATGGCAAACCTCATTGTACATCGCGGCCTTCATTAGCCAGGCACCTACGTAATCGACGTTTTTCCACTTTGAAGTCAGGCCGGAAAACACTAGCTCCAAGTCTGCCTTTTCTTGCTGCTCCTGTTTCCGCGTCCCCTTAAATGGCGGATTGCCGCATATGTAGGTTTCGCCCCCCTCATGCTCGAAATCGATCTCGGCTTGTTCGAGAGGGGTCCCGAAAAGGTCGTCGCTTTTCACTTTTACAGGTGAGCCGCTGGCTCCCCACAGGTCGATCCAGTCAAGTTGCAATGCATTTCCGCAGGTGATCCAGTTCTGGCTATCGAGCGGCAGGAAGTCGGCAAGGGCTTCCTTTTGACCACGATAAAGCACGTCGCATTGGAACTCCGCGATGATCAGCGCGAGGCGTGCAATCTCTGCCGGGAAGTCGCGCAATTCGATGCCGCGAAAGTTGGTGAGCGGTATGTCGCTGTCGCGCTCACTCTCGCCGCGCAGCTTGTTTATCTCGGCCTCGATCTGGCGCATCTGCTTGTAGGCGATAACAAGGAAATTGCCCGATCCGCAGGCCGGATCGAACACCCTGATTTTCGCCATCCGGTTGCGCAAGTTGAGCAGCTTGCGGCCATTTTCGCCCGCTTCTTTCAACTGCTGGCGTAGGTCGTCAAGGAACAGCGGGTTGAGCACCTTGAGGATGTTCGGCACGCTAGTGTAGTGCATGCCGAGAGCACCGCGCTCCTCATCATCGGCGACCGCCTGGATCATGCTGCCGAAGATATCAGGATTGATCTGTTTCCAGTTCAAGCCGCCGATATGCAGAAGGTAAATGCGCGCCATTCGGCTGAAGCGTGGAACCTCTAAGTTGCCCGAAAACAGCGCGCCATTTACATATGGAAAAGCGTTAGCATGGCCCGGAATGTTGGCGGCTTTGCGGTAGCGATCGTCAGGCCTGCCCTCATGTAGAGTAGGCGTGTCCATCGCGCGAAATATGTTGGCGATGATATCGTGCGTGTTGGAGCTATCGCGGTTGCTGAACTGCTCGACGGTTGAAGTGAATAGGCCTTCTTTTTTGAAGATGTCAGTGTCTTCCGCGAAAAAACAGAAGATTAGCCGCGCCATGAAGTGGTTCATGTCGGGCCGGCGCTCCGCTGAGGCCCAGTCTGGGTTCTCTTTCAGCAGCTCGACATAGAGCTTGTTGAGCTTGCTTGTGGCGCGGATGTCAAAGCTGTTCTCGCGGATTTGCTTGACAGTGGTGATGCCAGCGAGCGGCAGGAAAGCCCCGAAGTGGTTCGGGAAATCGCTGTAGGCGCAGGCGACGGATTCACCGTTGACCAGATCCTCCGCCTGCAAGTCGACGCCCGTCCGTGGCGAGGATGAACTTGGCCTTCGCCGCGCCTGTCTTGGGGCTATCGCGGAGAGACTTCAGAGTCTCGTCGACCGTCCCCGGGGTTTGCAAGTGGCGATATGGATATTGTTGCGCTGGAGGACACCGCCGGAAGGTCCGAGGCATTGGTTGTCCCAGCCCGCAATTGCTTAAGCGTGTTCGCCTTGCGCCCGAATGCTTCGAGAAACGCGAATGGAAACTCCGCCCGGTCAAATGGCTGGGCGGCCAGTTCTGAAATTGCTTCTTCGATTTCGACTGCATTCATGGCGTGCATCTAAGGCAGAGGGACAACTGAATCACAAGATGGCACAAGGATTTGCGGGCAAGAAATCATCGGGGTAATCACGCGGCTGCCCTTCGGGCGACCTGCTCTATCCGCTTCGCGGACCGGGCCTGTAGTCCCGGCCCATTCGGGTGACGATCAGGAGCAGTTTGATGTTGAGCGGGAATTTCTGGATGACGCGCTCTGTCCCGCGCTGCGCGCTCCTGAGGGCGCGGCGTTTTTGAGCTAACCCGCAGGCACACTTGCCTCTCTCATTGCCGGACGCCCGCTGACGCACTGATCGCGCGCGCAGGGCGTCCGGCAGCTTCGCGCCGTGCAAGGGTGCCGTTGTTTTGCGGATCGCGGCTGCGATCCTTGCGCGGGAACGCCAAGGGCTTCGCCCTCTCGTTCCCGAAACCGCAAATAGACGCCCCCGGGTTGCGGGCTGACGCCCGCTGGCCCGCGCCAGGGCATCGATTTGCGGTTTTCCCTCCCCCTCCCATCCTCGCCGGATGGCAGGCGGCATGGCGGAGCCATGCGCGCCAACGGTATAGGTAGTCTGCCCATCGCAAGCGAGCATTTCATGTGCGGGTCGGGAAACTTAGATAATCTGGGTTTACAAGATGACGCCGGTGCTATCGTGTCAGCAGTTCCCAAATCGCTTCTAGCTGGTTGCTGATCGAAGTATCGTAGGCCACAAAGGGCAAGTATGGACGGTGCAAGACTAAGAGAATTCTGGAATCAAGAGGTTGGTGCGCTGCTGGCCGTGTACCGGCAATTTGAGACTTTGCTTCCGCATCCGACCACCGAAGGAGCTGAGCATCGAGGTGAAGACGGACGTTATGTCGAAGCTCTGTTGCGAAGTTACCTTCAAAAGTACCTGCCAAAGGATCTAGAGGTCCTCACTGGCTTCGTTCTCCGGCCAGCAGTGAAAACCGGCCAGAATGACCGCTTTAGGTCGGGTGAACAGGATACACACTCAACCCAGCTCGATATAATCGTATATGATACTGGCACCTATCCAGTGTTTCAGCGAATGGGTGAGACGGTGATCGTACCCCCTGAAGGCGTCGTCGCGATTTTGTCGGTCAAGAAGACCCTGAGAGACGCCGACATCGAAGCCGAGTGTCGAACGTTGCTGAATGCTTCACATGTTTGTCGCTGCGATCGAAACGACCCTACTCAACGTCGCCGAGGTCCCTTCATCGCTTTAGTGGGCGCAGGATCTCAATTAGCCGACAGCGCTGCACCAAAAGAAAAACAAATCTTCAAAAAGCTTTCTGATTTGTACACGCCACCTGTGACTTTCGACGGAATGATCGGATTTATCGGCGATCTTTCGGGATGGTACGTGTTCAAGGACCGTCCCCCCGAAAAGCTGACACCTAAGAATATGAAGGCGAAGTACCTTTTTCTGAGTTTAGCGGAACACCAGCTACACCACAGCTTTCAATTCTTCTGTCAGGAATTCTGTCAGTCTATTACGACCAGACCAGGCGGAATATCCAGCGGCCCGGATACACAGCGTTTCCAAAAATGCCAGCGAAGGCCCCTTGGCTCTATCCCGTTCAGCGCACTTCGTTAGGCGATGGCGTCAAACCGTTGCAACCTCGGCAAACAACGGTTCCTTCTAATTCGCATACCCAAATCAAAAGGGGCCGCTCTCCATAAGAGCGACCCCTAAGCCCGGTTTTTTTCCAATATCAGCCATCAGGAGTGACCGGAAACACGCTTGGGCTATATCGTTGGCGAAGCTAACCCCTGCGCCTACGCGTAAAATAGGGATGTCCAGCGAAGGACACCAAGGCTCATCTTGTGAGCCGGAATTCAGAAGTCTGGACCCAACCCCGCAAATCGGTCTGCGAAGTAGTTCTGGCAAGCAGACTACCTTGATTTGGGGAGGGATGGCGCACCCGACAGGATTCGAACCTGTGACCTTCGCCTTCGGAGGGCGACACTCTATCCAGCTGAGCTACGGGTGCCTGTGCTTACGCGATGCTTACGCGGAATGCGTTGAGATGTGAACCTATTCCTCGCGATTGCTTAAGTCTCTAAATTTCCAACCAATTCCTTCAAAATATCCCGCACGAACTAGCTTGACACCTGCCTTCGGAGGGCAGCGCTCTATCCAGCTGAGCTATGGGTGCTTGATGTGCCGGGTGGCAGGCGCTTAGCAGCAGCCCCAGCACGGCGCCAGCCCCTTTTGATGGTGTGGCGGTAAAGCCCGCCGAACGGTACCCCGCGATTCTGCCCTGTTCTGATACAGGGGTAGCCCGCAGGGCCGGAATTAAGAGGAATTAAACCGTTCCTGCCGCATGGGATTCGGTCATGAACGCAATGCCCGAATTCGCCCATGACTTCGACCATGCCGGTCCGGACGGCCAGTCCCGACGGCACCTGCCCGTGACGGCGGGACCGATCCGCTTGCCCCGCGCTGGGCGGCGATGCATCGGGCGGCGGGGGCCCTGGCCGCGCTGACAGGCTCCAGCGTTCCGGGGACCGAGCGTCATGCCAATCTGTACCCCGTCGCCATGCCCGAAGGGCGCAGCGCCGCGATGGAGGCGGTTCTGGGCGATCTGTGCTCCATGCTGGAAACCGGCCTTTATGCCGTGTTGCAGGCCCGCGAACATGGCGCCGACGGCAAGATCGCGGCCCCGCCCTGCTCGCCCGGTTCGAACGCGAACGTGGACGTTTGACCGGAAACACGCACTAAGCCGCTTGCCCGTTCTCTTTATGTTCACTACGCTGCGGGCATGGTTGATTCGCCGCTCGCTACCGTTGCTGCCGTAAATTCTCCGCATCTGTCGGGCGATGTCGCGCGGGGATTTGCCGGCTGTTCGCGCGCAACGATATCTGGTGCATTCCCGAAATGATGCTGCCCGGCGGCCGCCGCGCCGATCTGATGGGCGTGGATGCCAAGGGGCATATCGTCATTGTCGAGAT